>CACOUL010000026.1 GCA_902630355.1 Planctomycetaceae bacterium | reverse complement strand
CGAGGTGCACCGGTTCGGCGGCCGGGTCGAGCGGACCGACCCTGAACTGCCGAGCGGAACCGATCGGGTGGCCGAGCTTGCCCGCCGCAAGGCATTTCAGCAGTTCGATATTTTGGTGAACGTACAGGGCGACGAACCGGAGATCGACCCGGCAGTGATCGACCGCCTGATCGCGCGGTTGGAAAATCATCCTGACGCCGAGATGGCCACACTTGCTGCGCCGATTGCGGAGCCGGAAAACTTTCTCGATCCGGCATGCGTGAAGGTGGTTTGCGATGCCGCGGGTCGGGCACTCTATTTCAGTCGGGCCCCGATTCCCCATCGTCGCGACGCGGCCGATGAAGATTTGCAAAATCGACCGCTGATGCACTTGGGTATCTATGCCTATCGGCGCGAGGCGCTGCTGCGATTTGCGGCGCTGCCGCCTTCGCCGCTCGAGCAGTGTGAGCGACTCGAGCAACTGCGCGCACTGGAGGCCGGCTTTACGATCGCGATCGAAGTGGTCGACGAAGCAACCTGCGGGATAGACACGGCCGAGGATTACGCCCGCTTCGTAGCGCGGCAAAAATCGGCTTAAGCCCGCTTTATCGCTTCGGTGTTTGACACCACTGTGTTTGGCACCTTCAAAGTTTGGCAACATCGTTGCGTTGCCGTAGAATGATCCGGGGCGATCTTTTTCATCCCCCACGATCCGCACTACCCCTTTGCCTATCGCATGCACGACGCAACCGAAACTCCGATCACGCCGCCCAAAAAGAAGAAGCATCGCCTGCTGTATTGGTTCCTGGGAACTGCCGGGACCATTGGTTTTATTGGCATCGTCTTGTTCATTCTATTTTTGTGGCAGCTCTTGGTGGGCAAAAATGAAATCGTCATCTCCCCGCAAACCACATTCATCACGGAACCACTACGTGCCGATGGGATGCCCAGCTATCCGCGGTGGCTAGACGATCACGAGCGTAAGGATGTGACTGCCGAAAACAATGCAGCAGTGTTGTTGTAGCAAGCGGTGCGGCCTATCGATATGGATATGGAGGAGCAGCACTATGAGTTTATCTGCGACGAACTGGGAATCGACCCTGTGCCGGCGAAAGAGGATTGCTTGCAAGGCGTAGACGACATGGAGACTTTCGTGCGGCTTGCCACCTGGCTTTACAAGCAAAGACGACTGAGTGTCGACGGCCGCATTCCCACCGCCCAAGCGATCGCAGCACTCGCAAGTTTGGAGGGGAATCCTTGGGATCTGGGAGGCGACGCTGATGAAATGTGGTTTGTCACCGATCCGATCGTTGAGCAAGCGGCATCGCGACCTTGGCCAAGTGAGGGAATTGCGCCGCTGGCAGACTGGGCCCGCGAGAATCAACGGCCGCTCGATTTGTTGGTGGCTGCTTCGCGACGACCTCGCTTTTATTCGCCGCAACCGCGAAGTCTTGACGAACAGTTATTAATTACAAACCTAGACCTGCCGCTTCTTGGCACCGGCCAAGACGCTGCTTCGGCGTTATCTATCCGGGCGATGTGGCACCTCCACGAAGGCCGGCCTGACGCGGCGTGGGAAGATATCATTGCCCTCTACCGCCTGGCGCGTCTTTTTGCCAGCGGAGAGTCACTTATCAATATTCTCATCGGCACCTCATTCGAAGGAATTGCCCATTGGGCCTGTCAATCCTACTTGGGCAGCGGGGTTCTGACCGCCGAGCAGGCGCGACGCGCCGAGCGCGATCTGAACGCACTCCCGAACCTCAGCTCGATAGCCAATGCAATCAACCGAGGAGAGCGGATGTTATATCTCGACACGGTCATTAATCTAGCCACTGACCGAGTGGAGGGCGATGCCCGCGCCCCCAGTGAAGAAATTGGGATTCCCCCAAAGGTTACCACCGGATTGAGGTTGGTGAAGATCGATTGGAACTTTGTACTCAGTGAGGGTAACCGGCTTTATGATCGGGCGGGCGCGGCCGCTGAGCTACCGACCCGCGCCGCGCGTCAGGCGGCGTTTGCCGAGTTGGACGCCGAGTTGAAAATGCGCACCAACGCCATGCAGCGGACACCAGCAATCGCATGGGCACTGATCAGTCGCCGTGGGCGAGGTGAATTCATTGCAAACTTTCTCGCTGCCATGCTGATTCCATCTATCGGGACAGTTCAAGATTCTGTGGACAAGGCCAATGTGAATCTGGAGCTGATGCGATTGTCCGCCGCGCTCTTGGTATTTCGAGCCGAAAACGGTCACTATCCAGAAAAGCTCGATGAGCTAGTGCCGGGAATCGTTGCGGCACTACCGATCGACATCTTTTCGGGTAAGCCGCCAATCTACAAGGCGGACGATGACCGCGCGGGCTTTCTGCTTTACAGCGTAGGTGAAAATGGCGTGGACGACGGCGGCACTGAAGTTTTGGGTTGGATCGTCGATGGCGAGTGGCGCGAGAAGGCTTCCAACGAGTTCGACCATGATGAATTCGACCAAGTCCTCCGGTTCCCAGTGCCCCCGATGAAACTTCCAGAGGTGATTACCGACGACGTTACCGAGGATGCGGCTGATCGCGCTACGCCGTCTGATCGCGCTACGCCATAGCTCGCCAGATCGGCCGAGCTCTGCTTAAAGATTGGGATACTCGACCACCAGTGCCATGCCGATGCCCAAGTGCCACTCAATGTGACAATGGAAGAACCACTTGCCCGGATTGTCGGCATCGAACTGGATCACCAAGTCGTCTTTCGCCGGCACGGTGATCGTGTCTTTGAGTGGTGGGTTTTTTAGATTGAGTTCACCCGGGCGACCGAGGACGCGAAAATAGTGTCCGTGCAAATGAAACGGATGGGCCATCATCGTCGGATTTTTCATCACAAAACGGACCCGTTCCCCTTTCCTCACACCGACCGGGGGCCGGTCCGGGAATTCCTTGCCGTTGATCCGCCAGGCATAGGGCTTCATGCTGCCCGAAAAATTCAGCTCCACACTCCGCTCTCCGGTCGCCGGGAGATCGACCCGCTGCGGCGCAACCAGCGCGGGACCAGCAATCGTCGAACCCCAAGGCTGATTTTCGACCGGTTTTGTCACGGGGTCGCCTTTGTACTGGAATAGCGCCAGGCCGGTTTGCCCGCCAAGCGTGGCGGCGCGAATGGCATGCGTGCCGCTGCCGTTTGCCTCGACTAACACATCAAACCGTTCGCCAATGTCGATCGTGATGCCATCGACGGTGACCGGAGCGACCGGATGCCCGTCGCTTTCGATGACCGTCATCGGGTGCCCGTCGATCTGTAACTTCAAGGCATATGTCGACGAGCTGTTGATGATGCGGAACCGAATGGTTTCACCTTTTTCCACCACAAACGTGTTGAATTCGCCTTGCAACCCATCGGGCGATCGCCCTTTGCCGTTGAAGACAAACGATTCGAACGGCACATCGCCATAATCGGGCTTGGCGGCACCTTGGCCCGATTTCTCCGCGTCCATGTACACCCCGTTTTTGATGTTTTTAAAAATGTCGTCGCCGTTTTCGACAAACCAGTCGCCGACCATCAACACCTCTTCGCGATCGTAATCGTATGGGTTCTTCTTCGCCTCGACGATCAACGGGCCGTACAATCCTTCGGAATATTGCACGCCGGTGTGCGAGTGATACCAGTGCGTTCCCGCAGGTTCGGCCACAAATTCATAAGTGAAGCTACCGCCCGGATCAATCGGCACGTGCGAGACGGGCGTCACACCATCCATCTGCCAGTTATTCCTTTGTTTCATGCCGTGCCAGTGAATCGATGTGGGAACCGGCAATTCATTCTTCACATGCACGCGAATCCGATCGCCCTCCCGGACCCGAATCTCGGGACCGGGAAACTGACGGTTGTAGCCCCACAGTTCTCTGGGGCGACCATCGGGCCGTCCGGCGAAAGCCTCGGCCGTAAAGTTGAACTCGTGCAGCACAGGGGTCTGGTCTGCAGATTCTTCAGACGAGAGCTGCTTTTGCTCCTGGCCATACGCGAAACTGTTTGCAGTGGTGACGATCCAAGCCACAACAACCACAAAAAGAACTCGCCGATTCGCGTCTACAGCAGAGTTGCGCATGCTGGATTCCTTCAGAGATTTTTTTAGAATTTGCCCCGCTTTTACACAGACAACACTTTTACACAGAAAACAAAGACTGCGCATGGTTCTTCGCAGAGCGTTGCTTCGTGATTGCCCACATTCACACTCCCCCCTGGATGTTATCGAAGTTAAGCTCGATCGAGAAGTGGCTGCGGCGATGGCAAGGATTCTTTTTGTGTTTCGAATAAGTAAAATCGAGCCGTGCGTTGTGACCCCCTGCGCAAATCCTGATGCTCGTGCTGCGCTGGCTGAATGAATGCCAAAAACAACTGCGAAACGTCAGCGAGCGGTTCGGGTCTGCCGCCCGGGGGGTACGACTCTCGACATCTGTCCTGTCTAATCGACACACTCGATCCGCCGCGAGTTGTGGGGTGCGGGCAGTCAAATCCATACCTCTAAAACCGGCAATCGACGCGGCCGCAAGCCGTGGTGGAAGTTTTGATAAAAAATGACCGAAAGCATATGCATCAGGGGAATGAAGTGAAGCTGTTTTTCCTTAACTCTATCGTGTTTCTCTCCGCTGCACTCCAGAATCCCGTTGTATCGGCTGCAGAAAACGCGGAACTGGTCTTCCAAGATAATTTTCAGGGCCAACTGGCCGATGGCTGGGATTGGATTCGCCCGAACCCGGCGCACTGGAACGTTCGGGACGGCAATTTGCAGATTCGCGTCGTACCCGGCAGCGCTGAGACGGTGAAAAACGCGCTCGTCCGTCCGGCCCCTCTGCGGAGCGAAGCAAGTTTCGCGATTGACCTGACGGTCACTAACGACTCCGTGCCCACCGAACAGTGGGAACAAGCTGGCATCACCTGGTACCAAAATGGCAAACCGATCTTCAAACTTGTTAAAGAACTGGTCGATGGCAAGGTCATGATTATCCCGGGCCGCAAACTCGTGGATAGCCCGACGGTCGACCTGCGACTCGTGGTCACAGCAGACTCGTACACGGCCCTCTACCGCGAGAAGGGCGAAAAGGATTTTCAGGTTGCGGCAAGTGGAAAGTTGCCACCGGGTGAGAAAGAGCAAGTGAGTATTCAGTGCTACCACGGACCACCCGACGCGGAACACTGGATGGTCTTCTCCGATTTCCGCATCCGCAAACTTGCCAACAGTGCCAATCCGCGGCGTGCCCTACCATAAAACGGGCAATCAATACGATGCCCGAAGAAGCGTCGCTTCGTCGTATTCTTTTAACGCGAGTTGCCGTCTGCGTTCTCTGGTTCCTCATCGACCACCACAATCGTGGCCGCATGCTCCATCACCGGGCTTTTGATGAAATGAAACGTTTTGCGATCGGGGCTGATCACGCGAATCAACGCCGAGCGACACTCTGAAACGTAGATCGTGCCATCGGCCTGCCGCGAAAACCCGGAGGGCCAGTTGAGCCGCTCCTCTTTCGGAGCGTCCTCGCCCCCGTACTTCCAGACCGTGTTGCCCTCGTTATCGACTTGGATCAAAAAGTAGCCCCGCTGCCCTGCCCCATCGCCACTGGAAATGAGCGTATCGCCGTTCTCGAGCCGCTCGGCCAGATAGGGGAACGGCACCTTATATTTCCAGACAATCTCTTTCTGTGGATTGACCTCAATCACCACGTTGCTGCTCGATGCGCAAATCAAGGTATTGCCGTTCTCTAAGCGACGGACCATCCGCATGTTCGCCCCGCCCGGTACGTCATACTTCCAGACCACCTTTTTGTCGGGCGTGATATCCATCACGGTATGTGTTCCATTGTCGGCGATCATCGTGTTGCCGTTTGCCAGCCGCTGGCACGCTTCGGCATGCATCACCAGCGGCGGGCCCACCTCCCAGACAATCTCTTTTTCTGGCGTGACTTCCTGAACGCTGCGAGGATTGATCAAGATATTGCCGTTGGCCAGCAGTTGCACATCGTGTGCGCTACGATTGGGAAACTCCCAGAGCGGCGTGCCGTCTTCCTTGAACTTGACCACCTTGCCGGTGTTGTGGTCGGCCGCATAGATCACCTTTTCCGCCCGCGCGGAGGTGAAACCTGTCGCAAGAAACATGAGAAAATACAGTAAGGTTCTCAGCATAAGATTCTCCCGCGCAATGTGATGTGCAAATTGAGGCAGCGGCCTGAAGCAGTGTCAGTGTACCGCAGAGACGACTCACGGCCTACCGGATCACAGAAAGTACGAGGCGGAGGATCTCTGGCTAAAACGAGACGGTGCAAAATAATTGCACCATCACTCCGGAAGACACACGATCGGACTGTGCCAACCCTGAACCACGCTTTCAACGCGGTTGCCATCCGCATCGACTACCTGATAGCCATACTGCCGCACTGCGGCATCCATTGCAGCCTGTTCTTCGGGACCGTGCAACTCAACGAAAAGCTTGGGACGCATTTGCGAAAGCACCTTCCCGGCACCCGCGAAAACAAAACCAGCGGCACCCTCAACGTCGATTTTGATCATATCGGGACGTATTTGTTCTGCCCCTACATAATCATCGAGTGCCACCGTGCGAACCTTGATCGAATCGCTGTGAGCCACCGTTAATTCAGGTTCAGCGATCTGAATCTTTCCTTGAGTCGATTTTTCCGGCGAGTATTCCATCAGCGTTTCGCCGGTCTCTTGACTCACGGCCGCCTCAACCAACTTCACATTACTCACTCGATTGAGTTCCATGTTTGCGGTGAAGTCCGCATGCAATTCGGTAATCGGTTCAAAGGCAATCACCTTGCCTTGTCCGCCGGCGC
This sequence comes from Planctomycetaceae bacterium, assembly GCA_902630355.1. Lineage (GTDB taxonomy): Bacteria > Planctomycetota > Planctomycetia > Pirellulales > UBA7805 > UBA7805. The sequence continues at coordinate 21,560 of CACOUL010000026.1, read as the reverse complement.
AATGACTCAACAGCAGACTGATCAGACCACGATTGGCACCGATATCCAACACGGTCATTCCGGGATCGACCAACTTTGCCAAGACATCCAGATGCAGCGCGCTCGACGCAAACGCATACGTGAGACCGAAGCCCGGAGCGACATGAAACTGATATCCCCGAAGCGGACCTCGCCAAACACTTCGAGCAGCACCATACGGATAGAGAATCCGGGAAATTTTATGTTTCATGGATCAATAGAATGTAGGGCGATGGCACCAAACATCGAATGACGGAAAATGCCGCGTATCGTAACCTGGATTCTAAGAATCGACTCGTGCCGATTCCAGAGGCCTCTCCACCAACGGTTAATTGCGGACCTTGACGGAACCGAATCAGCAGTGGGACAATGGGCAATTCTTATCTGACGCGTGACCTCCAACTCAGGTACATCCGATGCGCTACCGATTTGCTGTGAAATTACTCTGTGGACTCCTCGTGTTGGCCGCAACCGGGCATTGGCACGCTGCAATAGCCGACCGCCCCGAGCCGGTCACGGTGAAACTTACGCCCAAACAAGAAGCGGCTGCCGCCCGGGCGCTCCGGGAGCGATTGCTCTCCGATCCGCATCGCCCCGGCTATCACTTTGTGATTCCCGAAGGGACCGGCATGCCGTTCGACCCGAACGGAGCGATCTTCTGGAACGGCCGCTACCACATGTTTTATATCTTCCAGGATGCGCGGGGACACAATTGGGGACACGTTTCAAGTACCGACTTGTGTCACTGGCGACATCACCCCACCAAACTGGTCAGCGGCATGTTCAGCGGCAATTGCTTCGTCAACAAAGACGGAGTTCCTACTATGTGCTACCACCAGGTCGGCCAGGGTAATGCGATGGCCGTGGCCCTGGATGACGACCTCGATGACTGGAAAAAACTCGATTCCAATCCAATCACCCCCAAAACGAAACCGGGCGATCCGCATCACGGAAAATATCAATCGTGGGATCCCTACGGTTGGCTCGAGGGAGAAAACTACTACGCCATTTTTGGTGGCAAGCGGGCGGCTATCGCTCGCGCACCTTCCTTGGATGGCCCCTGGGAGTATCGAGGCGATCTGCTGGCCCGACCGGCCGAAGGCGTCGACATCAACGAAGATATTTCGTGCGCCGACTTTTTTAAGCTCGACGGTCGCGATGTGCTACTCTGCATCAGCCACGATCTGGGCGCACGCTACTACCTGGGCGAATGGCTCGACGAACAGTTTTATCCGACAGACCACGCGCAGATGAGCTGGGTCGATAATAGTTTTTTCGCGCCCGAGAGCCTGCTCGATGATCGCGGTCGACGCATCATGTGGGCTTGGGCCAAAGATCGACCCGACTTCAAAATCAAAGATGATCAACACTGGTCGGGAACGATGAGCCTGCCCCGCGTGCTTTCGCTCGCTCCGGATGGAACCATGCGGATGCAGGTCCCACAAGAATTTGAGCGGCTCCGCTACAACGGGCAAAAACAAGAAAATATCGACGTCGACGGTGAGGTGCAGCTCGATCTTCAGGGCGACAGCCTGGAGTTGCGGGTCTTGATCGATCCGGGCACCGCGAAACAGTGCGGAGTGAAGGTTCGCTGCTCTCCGGATGGAGAAGAAGAAACGCTCATCTACTATGATGCGGAAGAAAAGAAGCTCAAGATCGACACGACAAAATCGAGCCTGACAAGCGATATCAAAGCAGTCGAAGGAGGGCCGTTTGAATTAAACGACGGCGAACTGCTGACGCTGCGGATTTTCATCGACAAGTCGATCGTCGAAGTCTTCGCCAACGACCGGCAGGCAGTGATGCGGAGAATCTATCCGTCGCGAAAAGACAGCGTTGATGTGAAACTCTTTTCTCGTGGTGGCACGAGCAAGGCCATACTGGTTGAAGCCTGGGACATGATGCCCTCGAATCCCCATTAAGAAACTGAGCAACCGATGACTCGCCCCAGCTCCCTCTGCTTGCTGCTGATGCTGCTCGGCTCGGCAGATCTTGCGCTTGCCGATGACGCGCAAAAGCGACCGAACTTCGTTATTTTTCTCACCGACGATCAAGGGTGGGGCGATCTGGCTTGCTACGGACACCCGCGGATCCAATCTCCGAATCTCGACCGCTTTGCGGATGAGGGTATGCGATTCACGCAGTGTTATGCCGCATGTGCGGTCTGCTCTCCCTCGCGATCGGCGATCCTTACGGGCCGCACCCCCTATCGCAACGGGGTCTGGCGATGGATTCCCGATGGGAGCGATTACCACCTGCGGCAAAGTGAGATCAGTATCGCGCGGCTGCTTCGCGAGCGCGGCTATGCCACCTGCCACGTCGGCAAATGGCACCTCAACGGCAAATTCAACTCGCCCGATCAACCGCAACCGGATGATCACGGTTACGAGTGGTGGCTGGCTACCCAGAACAATGCACGCCCGAACCACATCAACCCGACCAACTACGTTCGCAATCGCGAGGCGACCGGCAAACTGAAAGGGCCCTCGGCCGTGGTGGCGGTGGAAGAAGCAATTCGCTGGTTGAAGGAAGAAAAGAATGAAGACAAGCCTTTCTTTCTCACCGTCTGGACGCACGAACCGCACCAGCCGATCGAATCGGCCGAACGATTCATGCAGCCGTATCAGGACATCGAAGACGCCGGTCTCCGCCAGCACCACGGCAACATCACGCAGCTCGACCACGCCTTTGGCCTCTTGATGCGAGCGCTCGATGAACTGGGAGACTCCGACGATACGCTGGTGATCTTTACCTCCGACAACGGGCCCGAAGGCAGCGGCACGCGCACCGGAAGCCGTACCCGCGGTTCGACCGGTGGGCTGCGAGGCCGTAAGCGACACACGCACGAAGGGGGCATCCGTGTGCCGGGCATCATTCGCTGGCCCGGCCATATTGCGCCGGAGAGCGTCTGCGATACACCGATCATCGGCTCCGACTTTTTTCCCACCATTTGTCAAATTGTCGGCATCCCGCTTCCCAGCGACCGGGTGATCGATGGTACGTCGATTCTTCCACTTTTCTTGGGCGGCACCATCAAGCGCGAGCAACCTCTTTACTGGCGAAACCACCTTGCACCTGAACAGTACAAAGTGGGGCTTCGCGAGGGGGATTGGAAAATTGTCGGCTCAGACAACCTGAAAACATTTGAACTCTACAACCTCAAAGAGGATCCCCGGGAAACGACCGATCTGGCAACAAAGTATCCCGAGCGATTCGCGGCAATGCGGGCACAACTGATCGCGCACGACCGGAGCGTGCTCGCCGATGGACCCGATTGGTGGAAAAATGATAAACCGCGTTAAAATTTTTCTGCTGTTTACGCTTTGCTTTAGCAGCCCGCTTTGGGGCGATGCCCCCCGACCCAATGTGCTGTTTATCGCAGTCGATGATCTGCGTCCTGAGATCAACAGTTTCGATTCGCTGGGAATGGTCACACCCAACCTCGACCGACTGGCCCGTAGCGGCGTACGGTTCACACGGGCGTATTGCAGTATTGCCACCTGCGGCGCGTCGCGGGCCAGTTTGATGACCAGTCTCCGGCCCACACCCGATCGTTTTCGCAACTATCTGACTCGCGTCGATCACGATGCGCCCGATGTGACGTCTCTGCCCGCGCTCTTCAAAGAGGACGGATACACGACGCTGAGCAACGGTAAAATCTACCACCACCAGGACGACGATCTGCAAGGCTGGAGCAAACCACCGTGGCGACCGGAGACACGCAGCATCTCCTGGATGAAAAAAGAAAACCAACCGACCCAAGAAGAGGGCCGCCGGAGAAACGGCCCTCCCGTAGAGGCGGCCGATGTACCCGATGCGGAGTATCCCGACTATCAAATCTGCAGCAAAACGATTGCCGATCTCGATCAGTTGGCAATGCAAGATACCCCCTTCTTTCTCGCCTGCGGTTTCTACCGGCCACACTTGCCCTTTGTGGCTCCACAAAAATATTGGGAGCTTTACCCCGAACAGAGCATTCCCCTTGCTGCGAACGATTATTTTCCCCGCAACCTTTCCCGCGTCTTTCGTTACACGTGGGGAGAACTGCGCAGCTATCGCGGGATTCCCGGAAAGGGGCCGGTCACGGAGGAAACGGCGAGGCAACTTGTGCACGGTTATCGGGCGAGCGTAAGTTTTGTCGATGCCCAGATCGGCCGCCTGCTCGACGCCCTCACGCGACTCGGCTTGAGAGAGAATACGATCATCGTGCTTTGGGGCGACCACGGCTGGCAACTCGGCGAGCATGGGTTCTGGTGCAAACATACCAATTTCGAAGTCGCCACTCACGTGCCGCTGATCATCTCGGCACCCGGCATGTCGCGTGGCGTGGCCTGCAATCGTCTCGTCGAAACGATCGATATCTACCCCACGCTTTGCGAGTTGGCACACATTCCCCCACCGGCCCACGTGCAAGGCAAGAGCCTCGTGCCGCTGCTGCTCAAACCCGATGCAGTCCACAAAGGGTTAGTTTTCACCCGCTGGGGAGGTGGCGATTCGGTCCGCAGCGACCATTATCGGTACATGGAGATGCGGGCCGATGGCGGACGCGGCAAACTAACGGGCAAGGCCCTGTTTGACCTGCAGGCCGACCCGGGCGAGAATCAGAATCTTGCGGACCGTGTTGCCTACGCCACAGTCCAACGCGAACTGCAAGCGCAACTCGATGCGGTCCGCAGCGATTTTCCTTCACCCGAGTCCCCAGAGAAAACTCCCACGAAATAATGTCGCGGTTGCCCCTTTTCTCCCTCTGCCTGTTTCTCCTCGCCTGCGCCGCGACAGCCGCGCCGACCTCCACCGACGAGCGCAAAGCGGAGAGCAAAACAATCCGCGAACTGGCCGAAAGCTTCAAGGCGGCACAGGATGACCCGGCAGCGCAGCAGCAAATCATCGCACGCGCTCTGGCTGCCGGTGGCCGGGTCCCGCAGGGACTGCGGAGCACGATCTATGCCACCTACAGCAAAGAGACCACCGCCTACTGGACCCAATTGCGCAAGCTGGTGATTAAAACGAAAGAGACTTCACTCGATACGCTACTGGGAACCGATGCGAAAACCAAGTCCGATCGCACTACGATTATGCAACTTGCGGAATTTTGCGATCAGTTAAAATCGGGCGGAGGGGAGAAGACGAACAAACTGAAAGAATCTTTTCTCTCCCGCGAAGAAAAAGTAATCCAAGGCACGGCCAAGCGAAGAAAAATATCGATCCGGATGACCAAGATTGAGCAAGAGGTCTTCAAGCTCACCAACTTGGTACGTAAGCAGCATGGCCTGGAAACACTGAAAATCGATCCGAAACTCATCGCTACCGCTCGCGATCACTGCCGCGATATGCAAACGCACAATTTCTTTGCGCACGAGTCGCCTGTCGAAGGAAAAGCGACCCCGTTCGATCGGGCCACTCACTTCGGCACGACCGCCAACGCGGAAAATCTTGCGGCCGGAAATGTGACGCCCGCCGAGGTGGTGCAGGGTTGGCTCGATAGTCCGGGACACCGAAGCAATCTACTGCATCCTGAAATGACCCGCTGCGGCGTGGGGCGTGTGGGTGGCTATTGGACGGCGCTCTACGGGTTGTAGCGCCCCGCTGCTTAAGCGACACGCCGTTGGGCCACATTTTCGGCCGGACGGGTCACCTCAAGGATAATCGTGCGGCCCACAAATGTACGCCACGCATAGAGTGCATCGGCGGCAAATCTATTTTCTTTCCAGTAAGGGAGCGAGCGGCGACGCGCGTCGTGAAACCACTTGCAGAATCGCGCGAGCGGATAGATCGGTAAACTCAGGCAGACCCCCGACCGTTTGACTCGGTCGATCGAAAAGTCGACCCGGTCAAAACCCGCACGCTTGGCAAAATAACAGAGATAGTAAACCGAGATCGGATTGATATGCCCGCTCGAACGAGCCACATCACTTTCGCCGATCGGCAAAATATCGAACAGCGGCATGGTGCCGGTAAAGAGCGAGCGAATCCGGGCATTGCTGCTAAGCGTATTGGGGGTGGTGATCCAGGCGGTTCCACCCGGTCGCAGCAGGCGAAAAATTTCTTCCACCAGGTGCGGCTGATTGGGAACGTGTTCGATCACCTCCTGACAGACGATAAAGTCGAACGTTTTTTCCGCAAAAGGAATGCGGTCATTGAAATCGGCCGCCACGCATTCAATTTCCGGCACCCGGAAGGTTTCCGGATATAGATCGCAGGCAGTGATTTGTTCCTCCGGGCGTTCGCCATGCGACTGCAACAGGCCACAAAGCTTTTCGGTCAAATAACCTTCGCCTGCTCCTAGGTCTAAAAAGCGTCTGCCGGCAAGCGGATGCTTCTCGAGCAGCGAGAGCACTTTATCGGTCGTCGCCGTATGGGAATAGGGTCGGGGTCCTCGTTGCTCGCTCAGGTGATGCGGCTTCGTCATGCGGGTCGTTCTTTCAACTATTTGCGCAAAGTATTTCAGAGCATGCGGACACTTTGTCTAACGTAAAACGTACGTTCGGGCAACGCGAATCGGCGGCGTCTCATCCGTGCTGTTGAATCGCACACTTTCTTCACTCGTTTTCCCCACTGGTTTTTCCACGCTACCGATCCACACTTTCGCTATAATGCGGCCTGTGCGATCGCCGCGCCCGCTGACCAAAGCACAGGAACCGCACGAACTTATGAAAACGATTTTTATCCCATCGCTCGCCGCCCTGGTGATCGGCTCCGCGGTGGCAGACAAAACGGTGACCAGCCAAACGCTCTGCTGTGCGACGGCGAGTTGGGATGGCACCTGCCTCCCCGCGTACGGTACGGGACAACCCGAAATCACAATCAAGCGGATTACGATTCCTCCGGGAACGAGTCTGCCGATGCACAAACATCCTGTCATCAATGCCGGCGTGCTGCTGCGGGGCACACTTGCGGTTGAAACAGAGGAGGGTAAAAAGCTGGTACTCAAGGCGGGTGATCCGATTATCGAAGTGGTCGATCACTGGCATCGCGGAACGAACGTAGGCGCAGAACCGGCAGAAATCATCGTCTTTTACGCCGGCACGGTCGGCGATCCGCTGACGGTTAAAAAAACGCCAAAAAAATAAGATATAAAAAGTGCAATGGGAGGTTGGAGGATGCGGTTTGTCTTATTTACTCTCTTATGTTTTTGCCTCTGCTTGCTTGATTCAATCGCACGTGGAGACGACTGGCCGGAGTGGATGGGTCCGGACCGCGCAAGTGAGTGGCGAGAAGAGGGCATCCTCAAAACGTTTCCCGAAGAAGGTTTGCCGATCAAGTGGCGTAAACCGGTAGGACTCGGCTACAGCGGTCCGGCGGTGGCCGGCGGCAAAGTGTTTGTGATGGACTATGTGCCCCGTTCCGGAACGGTGACCAATAATCCGGGCGGCAGAGCGCAACTCGAAGGCGATGAGCGCGTCCTCTGTTTCGATGCGGCCGATGGACGACTCGTGTGGGAGTATGCGTACGATCGCCCCTACCGTTTGTCCTATCCGAGCGGCCCACGTTGCACGACCACCGTTGAAAAAGGACGGGTCTATGCGCTCGGTGCCGAGGGGACGCTCAGTTGCCTCGACGCAGAGAACGGCAAACTCATTTGGCAGCGGGAACTGACCGAAGACTATGGCACGACGAGCCCCATCTGGGGCTATGCGGCCCATCCGCTGATCGACGGCGATCTACTCTACACCCTTGCTGGCGGCGAGGGCAGTTTAGTGGTCGCACTCGATAAAAATACCGGAAAGGAAGTTTGGCGATCTCTCTCGGCCCGCTCGCAAGGCTACTGTCCCCCGACGATGATTACCCTCGCAGGGAAAAAACAGCTTGTGATCTGGCACCCGGAATCGATCAACGGACTCGACCCGGCGACCGGAAAGCTCAAGTGGTCGGTACCGCTGGAGCCCGATTACGATATGTCAATCGCCGCTCCCAGGCTTATTGAGAATAAGCTCTTTGCCAGCGGCATCGGTCAGGTAGGCGTGCTACTCGAATTGGATCCCGCAAAAGAAACGGCCGAGGTCCTCTGGCGAGGCAAGGCAAAGAATGCACTCTACTCCGTTAATGCAACTCCGTTTGTGGAGGACAGAATGATCTACGGTGTCGATTGCCAGTCGGGCGCCCTGGTCGGGGCACAGCTTGCCGATGGCAAGCGGCTCTGGTCGACAAACGCTCCGACCTCAGGAACCGAACGCCGCGAAAGGCAGGCGACGGCGTTTCTCATCAAGCACCAGGACCGCTTTTTTCTCTTCAGCGAAACGGGCGATTTGATTCTCGCGCGACTGAGCCCGGACGGTTACGATGAGTTGGGCCGATTCCACGTTTTAGAACCGACCGGCGAATGTTTCGGGCGTGCGGTGGTCTGGAACCATCCCGCCTTTGCCGAGCGTTGTATGTTCGTCCGCAACGATAAGGAACTCGTCTGCGTCGATCTGGCAGAATCTCCTTGATTGCGATTCACTGTTCGGTTCAAGTAAATCGAATCAATCGCCAACAGCGGCGAATCCGCTTATTGCGAAAAACTTACGTAACCGTTTGGCGGCTGATCTCGCGGATTCGAGTACCTCACCCACCGCAGCAAATATCGCAAACGATTGTCTTCCGTTACCTTGACAAGCGTATTTTGATCGCGTAATGTGAAAGAGCAACAAAGGTGCTTTCATTCTTTGTGGCAAGAGTTAAGCGAGAAACGCTTTGGCGAAAAGCAACAAGCGTTTTTCTTGTCGTGCTGGTTTTTAGGTAAACCATGCGTGCACTTTGCTGCCAACTATTCGGTTGCATCAACCGCTCTGGAAAGCTGCAGGCGTTTTAAAAACGCACTGAATTCTGTGAATTTCTTGCTTGTCCAGAGTTCCCCGTGAATTGGCATTTTACGGGAATCGCATCGCGCAGAGCCTTGTTCGTGCTTCTACCGTTGTGTTCGGAAAATGCCTGTGATGATTCAGTGGCGGTTTTGCGCGATCTCGTGCAGTACTTCTATGAGTACATCACCGAGGTGATAAAGGGCCACTCGCTCCAAATTGGAGTGCAATGCTTTATCACTTTGTCGAAATAACTTTTGAAAACAAAATACTTAAAAAGGTCGAATACGACCTGAATGATAAAACACAACTTACCGAGGAGATGCAGTTGAAGACTTTTGAGGAAATGAACTTGATTGCTCCGTTGCAGCGGGCACTGAAGAACGAACAATACAAAACCCCGACACCGATTCAAGCAAAGACGATTCCCGTCGCCATTTCCGGCCGGGATGTACTCGGCTGTGCCCAGACCGGAACCGGAAAAACTGCGGCGTTTGCGTTGCCTATTCTTAATCACCTTGGCCAACGAAATCGAAAGGCCGTTTCGCGACGTCCCTTTGTACTCGTTTTGGCACCCACGCGCGAATTGGCAATTCAAATCGCAAATAGTTTTTCCACCTATGGAAAACACCTGAAGCTGCGCCAAGCACTCGTTTACGGCGGAGTTGGACAAGGCAATCAGGTACGGGCCATGAACCGTGGCGCACACATCCTGGTAGCCACACCAGGAAGATTGCTCGACTTGATGAACCAAGACCACATCAATCTTGATCAAATTGAGATGGTCGTTCTTGACGAAGCCGATCGAATGCTCGATATGGGTTTCTTGCCCGATGTGAAACGAATCCTCAGTCGACTGCCCGGCAATCGTCAAACACTCTTTTTTTCGGCAACGATGCCGCCGAGCATTGACAACCTTGCGAAGCGCATGCTCACTCAACCGGTAAAGGTGCAAATCCAATCAAAGTCCGTTAGTGTTGATAAAATTGAACAAAAGGTTCTTTTTCTTAAGCGCGACAAAAAGCAAGAATCATTGCAAAGCATTGTGACTGCGGATGACGCGGGTCAAGTATTGGTATTTACAAAAACCAAGCGAGGGGCCGATGCAGTCGCCCGAAAATTGGATCGAAGCGGAATCAAAACAGCGGCAATCCACGGCAACAAGTCGCAAAATGCCAGGCAACGTGCACTCGATGCGTTTCGCGCATACCGGGTTCAAGTCTTAGTCGCTACCGACGTTGCAGCAAGAGGGATTGATGTCGACGGTATTACTCATGTCGTCAACTTTGACCTTCCGATTGATCCGGAAAGTTATGTGCATCGCATTGGCCGTACTGGGCGAGCGGGGGCGAGCGGCATTGCTATTTCATTTTGCACGGATGGTGAGCGACGAGAATTACGAGAGATTCAAAAATTATTAGGAAATAAAGTTCGCTTGATCACCGATCATTCGCACTCGCCCTCCGAGCAGCATCCTCGTTCGTCGATGCCTCATGCGAAGGGCAGTACGACACCCCGATCGACACCGAGACGACCATCTTCACGTCGTTCCTCGACTCGCCCTTTTGCACAAGCCAGCACCTCGAACGGAAAGCCAAAAAACAAACGCAAGCAGCGAAAAGGTCGCAATGCAAGGCTACGTATCAAGCAAGCCAGCAAGTAACCTTTATTATTGGTATTATTGGGAATTTGACCGTCGACCAACGAGTGTCACGCTGCACGGTGATCTGAAGCCTTCACGCATCATGTCGAAATTTTACCAACCTTTCGCATGACACAGAATCTAAACAGCCGGCAGAATGATTCGATTGGCAGCGCGCGGCCGCTGCTTGAGGAATTTGAAGATCTCTGGCAGGAAGCAACGGCACTGTGCGAAAAGCATCGGCACACGCCTGCCTTCGAGGGGTATGTCAGTGGTGATTACGCTGCCTTGTATCATGCCTTAGTAGAGTTGCAGGGGCAGGCATGGACTTTTCTCGAATGGGGCTCGGGACTCGGGGTACTCACGATCATGGCGAGCCGCATGGGGTTTGAGGCATATGGAATTGAAACGGAAGAAACACTCATTGCGCATGCCGAGGATTTAGCGCATCGGTATAACAGCGACGCAACATTTTCGCATGGAAGTTTTATCCCCGACGGATTTGAAATCAGTTTTTCCGATGAATATGAAATCAACCGCACCGTAATCGACATGCCGTCCGGCTACGATGCTATCGACATGGAACTTCGAGACTTTGATCTCGTGTATGGATTTCCCTGGCCGGAAGAGCATGCTTTCTTCCGCACCATCATGCAACAATTTGGTAGTCGGGAAACCTTATTTTTGAGTTACGACGCCCGGGACGAGATTGAGATCTGCCGGGTGAGCGACTTATAAGTTCTGTTTGAACGCCCGACATCCCCGCGGCTAAGCGTTGGCTGTGCGGACCATTCGCCAACAGCGGTGGATCCGCTTGTTGCGAAAATCTTCCGGAACCGTTTGGCGGCTGATCTCGCGGATACTCGCCTGCGTCAGGGCCGCTTCATCGAGTTGAAATCGGCGGAAGTTCGTCGAGAAAAAGAGCACCCCACCAGGCACCAAGCGCTCGAGGACCCGATTCAAAAGGGCAGCATGGTCCCGCTGCACTTCCCAAAAGTTCTCGGTCCGCTTGCTGTTGGAAAAAGTGGGCGGGTCAACGACCGCTAGATCAAAACAGGTATCGAGTGGTAAACCCTCTAAAAATGACATCACATCGCTACGGATCATCCGATGCGGCGGTCCCTGCATATCGTTAAGCGCCAGGTTCCGGGCGGTCCAGTCGAGGTAGGTCTGCGAAAGATCGACCGTCGTCGTTTCGGCAGCACCACCATCGATCGCATACACGGTAAATGCGCCGGTGTAGCCGAAGAGGTTCAAAAACCGGCAACCCTCCGCAGCCTCTCGCACCAAACTGCGTGTTGTGCGGTGATCGAGAAACAGCCCCGTGTCGATGTAGTCCGAAAGATTGACCTGAAATTTTAAATTCCCCTCTTCGATGGTCGCAATTTTCTTCTTTTCCGCCACCTGTTCGTGTTGCAGCGTGCCCCGCTGACGGATCCGCTTTTTAAAAAAGATTTGAGAGCGGGGAATCTCCAGTACCTCACCGGCGGTGGCGAGCATCAGATCGATCCAATCGCCCTGCTCTGCCGGTGTCCGCTCGTGGGGACGCTCGTATTCGGCGACGTGCAAATAGTCTGCGTAGCGATCGACCACCAACGGCACCTCGGGAATGTCGCGGTCGTAGAGGCGATAGCAGGTGATTCCACGCCTCGTCGGCCAACGTCGCAAATGCCGCGCGCGTTTGGTAAGCCGATTGCGAAAAATTTCCGCCTGTCCCTCTGCCTTCTCAGACACACCGCCAAACGCGGGCGCAGGCGTCTCTGACGGTTTGGCACCCGCTTTCGGTTGCCGAGGCCCGTGAAACTGAAAGTAGGTACACTCGATACGGCTGTTGTAGAGTTTACGACGACGATCGGCCGACTGCCCTACCAGTGTTTCAAAACCTGGATACGCGGTGAGGATCGAGTGCGACCAGGTGGGTAGGCGGCGGAGTACATCGGGCATCGACCGGTAGAGGGCGGCCACTTCGCGATCGGTACCCAAGTTGTGGGCATACGGTGGATTGGTGATCAGACATCCGTACTGCCGCTTGCTGGAAAGTTCGGAAAACGCGCGCCGTTGGAAGTGGACATCGCCAGCGACCTCTGCAAGGCTCGCATGATGCCGCGCCTGCGAAAGCGCCTCTCCGCTGATATCCTGGCCGATCACTGCTTCTTCGAGCGTTTCTTTGGCCAAGTCGGCCGCTTCACTGCGGGCCTCCTCCCAATGGCCATGACATGACGGCCACGCTTCGGCCGCAAACTGCCGGTTGCGACCAGGGGCCAGGTTACGACCGATCAGGGCCGCTTCGATCGGAATCGTGCCGCTGCCGCAAAACGGATCGACAAAAGGTCGTCCCGGTTTCCAAAAACTCAAGAGGACCAGCCCGGCCGCAAGCGTCTCCCGCAGCGGCGCCGTACCCCGGAGGGGCCGGTATCCCCGCTTGTGCAGGCCCGCCCCACTCGTGTTGATAAGCAACTGGACTTGATCCTCAAGCAGCCTGACCTCCACCTCGAAGGTGGGGCCTGTTTCTGCCAAAGTAGTGACCCCGTGCGCCGCACACAATTTTTCCACGATTGCTTTTTTCACCGTCCGCTGACAGGCCGGAACGCTGGTGAGCTTCGATTTACGACTGCGACCGCTGACCGGAAAGGCCGCATCGGCCGGCAGCCAATCCTCCCAACCGATCGCCCGCGTGCGTTCAAAGAGTTGGTCGAAATCGGTCGCCTCGAACGAACCGATTTGCAGCAGCACCCGCCCGGCCGTCCGCAACCAAAGATTGGTGCGGCAGATCGCGCCGATCTCACCCTGAAAGGCGACCTGCCCGGTATCGATGATCCGGTTATCGTAGCCCAGCGCACTCAGTTCGCGCGAGACCACCGCCTCAAGCCCCATCGTGGAGGTAGCAATCAGATCCAATGCCATGTGACGTATGCTTTGCCTATTCTCTCATTCATTCGCCCGGTTGTTTATTTTTACCAAGGAACGACAAATAAAGAATAAGCCCCTGGAGAGAGAACGAAAGATATTCATCCGACGGTGCTGCTCAGCATGGCCTTTGAGGGCTGCTCTTTTATCGCTCTGAAGGAGAACTGCCGATGGCCCGATCGCGAAAGAAGCCTCTCACCTAGGCTGCGGCTTCGCGAAAGGTAACAAGCTTGGCTTGTTCGACATTCCAGAGTTTCAGGCGCAGGCAGCGGTGGATATCCACCGGATTTAACGTGGTTGTTGGGGGAGACTGCAGTTCTTCGATTCCTGCCATTGCCTCCGGCAAACGATAGAACGGAATCCGAGCATTCAAATGGTGTACATGATGGTAGCCGATATTCGCAGAAAACCAATGCATTACCGGATTCATCTTCATATAACTTGAGGAATGCAATGCCGCAAAAATATAATTCCATTCCTCGCGCTCACGAATTTTTACGCCGGGAAAATTATGCTGTGCGTAAAACAGGTAGGCCCCTAAAGCCGATGCGATTGTGCTCGGAACAAGAACTCCTAATAAAACCATCTCCCAGGAACATAGTGCTAGGTACGCGATCAGTCCGAGATGTACGACTAGGGCGAATGCTGAATCAAGATGCCGCTTTGGATTCGTAAGCAAGGAACGCAAGCACATCCCGTAGAAGAAAATTGTAATGTAACCTAAGGCAATGGTGAGGGGATGTCGTGACGCGGCATACTGAATCTTTTCTTTTGCGGAAGACCTTTGATACGATTCAATCGTCATCAACGGATAAGACCCAATACTTGCGCCAAACGTCTTGGCGTTATTTTTATGGTGGTGATTGTGCGTTCGATTCCAGATACTCGGGGGATTCATCGTCACCACCCCAAAAATATAAAAAATGGCTTGTGCAGCTTTTGAGCCCTTCAAAATTGAATGGTGCTGAAAATCATGATAGAGCACAAAAAGCCGCGTGGTGACAAATCCCGCTAAGATACTGGCAATGATCCGTAAAGGAAGAAACTGCCCTACACAGGCCAAGGTGAGCAAACTTGCGAGAATAAAAATCGTCGATGCAACATGCCACCAACTAAGCAGCACGTTTTCTTGGGTGTACTTCTTCGTTGCTTGAAATAATTGCTTGGCGTCGCGCATCCTTCGAGTTCTTTCTTCCTGGTGGATAAGCGTGATGAAATCCACAACAGGTTGGGGTATTATTTCCGGTTGTCATTCTTGCATGAAGATGCACTGCGAGCCTCCCGTACTAAAGACCGCATGCGTTCCAAGAGATGTACGACGAGGTGGCGCATCCTCGGGGAAAACAACAAATCGAACAATGCCAATTTGCTACCCAAGTTAGCTAGCAAGGCAGCCGAAATGGCATATACAAGCCTGGAAGTGCAGAACCTAGTCCTTTCGGACGGTGAGCAATACGGGCCTGACGCATCGATCCATCCTTGACTCGACTCCCCTCGTTAGGCACCGGCGTTCATGGCGCCCACCTGGGAAACCTGCATCTTTGCAAGTGCATCCTTAATGGCCTCAAGTAACGCCTCGACATTGCTCTTATCGATCCGGCCGATGTTGCCGATGCGGAAACAATCGGCATCGCTCACCTTGCCCGGATAGATGACGAAACCCGCTTCGTTGAGCAGATCGTAAAATTTTTCGAACTGAAAATTGGGATCTTCCGGATAACGGAACGAGGTAATGATGTAACCTTGTAGCTCGGGATCCACGTACTCGACAAACCCGAGCGAACGCATGCCAGCTACGAGCGTGCGATAGTTTTCCTCGTAGCGTGCCGCGCGACCCGCCACACCCCCTTCCTCTTCGAGTTCTTGGAGCGCCTGCCGGAAGGCCAGAATCGTATGCGTCGGTGGCGTAAAGCGGAACTGCCCGTTCTTCTCCAGTCCCTCCCACTGCGCGAGTAAATCGAGACTGAGTGTTCGCGACCAGCCGCGCGTCTCAAGCAGTGCCTCGTGGCGACAGATGCAAAAGCCGAAGCCGGGAACCCCTTCGATGCACTTATTGGCCGAGGAGACGAGAAAATCAATTTTCGCGGCTTCAAAGTCGAGCGGCACGGCGCCAAAGGCACTCATCGAATCGACGAAGTAACAGCGGCCGTGTTTGGCCACCTGCGCACCGATCGCTTCGATCGGATTGATGATGCCCGAGGTCGTTTCGCAGTGTACGGTAACCACCATTTTGATTTCCGGATCGGCGGCCAAGGCCTCGTCGACCGCCTCGACCGACGGCAGTTCATTCTCGCGATACTTCTGCACCACCGTTTCGATCCCGTGGACCTGGGCAATTTTGACAATCCGGTCGCCGTAGGCACCGTTCACCACGCATAAAAGCTTACCGGCTGGAGGCATGGCAGAGGCGATCACCGCCTCAACGCTGAAGGTCCCGCTTCCCTGCATGAGGATCGCTTCGTAACCGCCCTGCTGAGAAACGCCCCCGACTCGAAGGAGTTCGTCGCGCAGTTCACGGACCGCACCGATAAACTCGGTGTCGCGGGAACCGAGATCGCGAAGCATCGCCTGCTTGACACTCAAACTCGTCGTGAGCGGTCCGGGGGTGAACAGCGGTTTATCTTTGGGCAAGGAATCCATGCGGTCTCTCTCCGTAGTAAGTTTTTTCGTTTTCAAAGCAGAACTATGGTTTTAGGCAATCGGCTCGGTTTCTCGCAGGGGGGATTGGGCCGTCTCGCTACTCAATTGCCGAGCCACCGCCACGATCGATTGTTTTAAGATCGCCACCGCCTCGCCGAGTTGCTCGGCGGTGATCGTCAGCGGCGGCGTGAGCGTCAACACACGGCCCGCCGACACCTTAAAGCTCAAGCCACGGCGAAGGCACTCGAACATGATCCGCTCCGCCGCATCGCTGCTGCCCGCCCGGTCGGTCGCAATTTCCACGGCCACCGCCAGACCGACACCACGCACCTGCTGGATGATCGGTTCACTCGAGGCGAGCTGCTGTAATTGCTCGCGCAGTTGGCGACCGAGCGACTCGGATGCGGCGAGCAAATTCCCCTGCTCGATCACCTCGAGCGTCGCCAGACCGGCGGCCGCGGCGAGCGGACTTTTTTCGTGCGTGTAGTGTCCCACCGAACGCTGCGACACATTGGCAAGTTCCTCGCGCACCAGTACCGCCGCGAGCGGAAAAAGGCTCCCCCCAAGACCTTTGCCCAGCACGAGCATATCGGGCACCACCTCGAGTTGCTCACAATAGAACCAGCTCCCCGTACGCCCGAGAGCGATCGGAATCTCATCAAATATCAGCAGTGCCCCGTATCGATCGCACAACTTCCGCACTGCTTGCCAGTAGGCGGCGGGCGGCATTTCGAGTGTCGTGCAGCGAATCGGCTCGGCGATCACCGCCCCGATATCGCCCTGTTCGCAAAGCAAGCGTTCGATCGCACCCGCATCCTCCACCGCATGGGGCCAGGGAACATGCAGTGCGCCGGGCAAAAGCGGTCCGAGACCGTCGCGAAAGTGGGCTTCACCCCCGATGGAAATCGTCTCGAGCGTAGCGCCGTGAAACGAATCCCACATCGAAACTGTTTTGTGCCGGCCAGTGGCATAGCGGGCAAGTTTCATCGCCATTCCCACAGCTTCTGCACCGCCAGGTGCAAAGAGAACGCGATTTAAACCGGCCGGTGCAATCTCGATTAATTTTTCCGCCAGGCGAACCGCCGTCTCGTTGGTGTATCGACGCGGACAGAAAGGCAGCTGATCGAGCTGCTTTTGCACGGCCGCCTTGACGTGCGGATGCCCGTAGCCGATTTGGTGTGCGCTGTTGCCGTGGAAGTCGAAATAGCGACGACCATCCAAATCTTCCAGATAGACCCCGTCGGTCGCCACAAGACTACTGAGGCACGGGGTCGAGAGTGCCTGGTGCACAAACGCCTGCGCGTCGCGGGCCAAGAGTTGCCGGTTCGCCTCGCCCGTCTGCTGTTGCCAGGCGCCGCGGTGCGGTGAGGTATTCATATCACCTTCACTCACATCGGGCTGGTAACCGGCCGTGTCATCGGCCGTGTCATCGGCCGGTACTTCGTCGCCCCTTGTCGCGCCGCCGGCTGCCTGCGGCGGTTGCACTGCGGCGGTTGCCAAGAGGTCGGCATTTTTGACATCGCGGGGAAGCTTGCCCTCGGTGAGCAGACGAATTTTTTCCAGACAGTCGGCCTCGAGTCGCTCGTACGCCTCGCGCGAGTAAAAGGCAAAGTGTGGTGAGAGGACCACCTGATCCATTTTCAGTAGCGGGTGGTCGGCAGTGAGCGGCTCGCGGGCAAAAACATCGAGTCCCGCACCGGCAATCTCCCCCTGCTCGAGCGCCGCAACGAGCGCCTTCTCATCGATCAGCGGTCCCCGCGAAACATTGACCAGAATCGCAGTGGGTTTCATCTTCTCGAGTTCCGCCGCGCCGATCATCTCCCGCGTCTCGTCGGTCAGCACACAGTGCAGCGAAAGAAAGTCGGCCTGCTCGATGAGCCGCTCGAGCGAAACAAACTCCAGCTCCTCCTGATGCTCGGGAGCGGAAACGTGCGGGTCGTGGATGAGCCGCCGCATTCCGAATCCACTTGCCCGCCGGGCCATCGCGCGGCCGATGCGGCCGTAACCGACAATGCCGATCGTTTTGCCCGCCAGATCGACGCCCTGATATTTTGTTTCCGGCCAAAGCCAACCGGCCGACTTCAGATCGCGATTGACCCGCGGCATCTGCCGGGCGAGCGAGATCAACAGGGCAAAGGCCTGATCGGCCACCGTCTCGGTGCCGTAGTCGGGCGCGTGCACCACCGGAATTCCCCGCCGGGCCGCCGCCTCCAGGTCGATACTGTCGACGCCCACGCCATATTTCACGATCCCCCGCAGCGCGGGGGCCGCCTCGATCACCTTGGCCGTGATCGGCGCGTAGCAGGTGTAGATCAGCTCTGCATCGGCGGCCTCCCGAATGAGCACCTCCTCGGCATCGCTCGGGGCCGTTTTGATCCGGCAGAGCGATTCGAGTTCCGAAAGCACGTGACCGCCCATCTCCAATTCGGCGTCGGTCCGCAGCAGCAGCGGTAACAGCTCGCGCGACGAGTCGGATTGGGATGTCATCGGCAATCGCCTTACCAAGGCAGCGAAAAGGTTTTGACCGTGGTCATAAACTTGATCGCCTCGATCACACCTTCTTTGATGCCCAGTCCCGAATCTTTTACGCCGCCAAACGGCGAACATTCGATGCGGTAACCGGGGACCTGGTTGATATTCACCGTACCGCTGCGGATTCCCTTCACCGCTGTGAGGGCCGCATCCATGCTTTCCGTGACGATACCACTGGAGAGACCGAACTGAGAACTGTTGGCCACTGCGAGTGCATCATCGAGGTCCCGCACCGAGAGGATCGGTGCAAGTGGTCCGAACGACTCTTCGACCACCATCTCCGCATCCCGCGGTACATCGGCAATCACGGTCGGCTCGAGCAGCGCTCCGTCGCGCTTGCCGCCGGCGAGCACTTTGGCACCCTGGGCCACCGCCGCCTTGACGCGGTCTTCCAGTTCCACCGCGGCCGGCTCATCGATTACTGTGCCGACCCGCGTTGCCTCATCCGCCGGATCGCCGGCGGGGTATTCTTTCACCTTCTCGACAAACCGCTCGGTAAACTCGGGAAGAATTTTTTCGTGCACCAAAAGTCGCTTTACGGCCGTGCAGCGTTGGCCCGAATTGCGAAAACAGCCTTCGGCCGCGAGCGTCACGGCCAAATCCATTTTGGCATCGTCCATAATGATCAGCGGTGCGTTGCCGCCGAGTTCGAGGCACAGTTTTTTGTAGCCGGCCACCTTCGGCAACTGTTTGCCGACCCGGGTACTGCCGGTGAAGGTGACCAGTTCGACCCGCTCATCGGCTACCAGCGGATCGAGTAATTCATCGACCGTGCCGAGCAGCACGCTGAGCATGGGGCCGGGCAGACCGGCTTCGTAGAGCAACTCCACGAAGCGAATCGCGGTGAGCGGGGTTTTCTTCGCCGGTTTGAGGATCACCGGCACACCGGCGGCAATTGCGGGCGCCAGTTTGTGCGCAACCTGATTGAGCGGATGATTGAACGGGGTGATCGCTGCCGCCAGATTGAGTGGCTCGCGAATCGTAAAAATCTTTCGCGCTTTCCCCTGTGGCGAAACGTCGCAGGAAAAAATCTGGCCGTCGTCCTTCAGCGATTCCATGGCAGCAAATTGCAGCACATCCTGAGCGCGCCCCACCTCATACCGCGTCTCACGCATGCAGAGACCCGCTTCGCTGCGAATCAGGTGGGCAAATTCTTCGGCCCGCTCCGAGAGCAAGCCCCGCGCCCGCTCCAGAATCTCGTAGCGCTGGTAACGCGTGAGTTGTTCTTTGTAATTCAACGCCGCATCGATGGAAGCATCGAGTTCGGACCGGCCGAGCATCGGCACCACACCGGAAACTTCCCCCGTATAGGGATAGTGAACTTCCAACTTGCTGGTGCCGAGCACCGGCTCTCCGGCTACATAGCAGGGCAATTCCAACGCACTCTCGGTCGGTACGGTCGCACTCATCGCTGAACTCCATTGCAGGTAAATTGGAAAATATCAAAATTACGCGGGTCGCCGGCGGCACGGGTGTAGTACTCGTCACTCAGCGGCTCGGAGAGCAACATCGGCACCATCTCCTCGTAACGCCCTCCGTGCGATCGCAGCATGCCACCGAGTTGTGAAAGATCGTGATCATTCGGGGTGCGGCCGATCACATAATCGCGCCCGGCGAGTACCACCAGGTCGCCGATCCTTTCGGGCGGCAGTTCGCATTTCTCGGCCGCTTGTGCTCGGCTCAAAACCTCGGTCACCCCCTCCTGTGCGAATATCCATGCGGCGATCTGTTGCTCATCGCTACCCGGCGCAAGGTGCACCATCACCAGTGACCCGAGTGCACCGTGATGCACGACGTAGGGATCGGTGATCGGACAGATCACGCGGTGGCCCGGACCGAAGTGTTCGCCCAGTTGCGTCTCGAGGTAAAGTACGTTCACATCGCCCGCGGCGTTGCACTTGGCATTCATGCCGTGGTCGGCCGTTGCCCCCACCACGGCCCCCGCATCGAGCAGGCGGCCTATTTCGCGGTCGATTCCCTCGTAAAACGCCAGCGAGGGTTCTGCCTCGGGCGGAAATTTGTGTTGCATGTAATCGGTGAGCGAAAGATACAAAAAGTCGGCCCGCTGCGACTCGAGCAAAGCAACGCCGGCCCGCAAGGCAAACAGACTTGCCTCGGCACTGTAGATTTCCGGGGTCGGCTCCCCGACCAGGTCTTCCACATCGTCGATTCCGTGGGTTGCCAGCTGCGCTTGATTCGCCTTTTCGCTCGAAAAGGCAATGCCACCACCCGGCTCGCTCATGGCCAGACCGGCCGAGAGCATGTCGCGGAGTTTTTCTTTCGCTGTGACGATGCCGATCTTTCGGCCCGCTGCTGCCGCCGCCGCGAAGATCGTCTCGGCCCGCAGATATTCCTTTGAATTCATCATGACTTCCTCGCCCGTTTCGGGGTCGAGGAAGAAGTTGCCGCTGATGCCGGTCTTGCTCGGGGGCAGCCCGGTCGCGATCGCCGCATTGTTGACGTTCGTGAAGGTCGGCAGTGCCGCTCGCACCAATCCACGGTAACCCCGGGCGATCATTTGACTGGTCCGCGGCATCCGCCCCCGGGCCATCGTGGCATCGAGATACTCAGGTCCACAGCCGTCGATACAAATCACCACCAGCGGTGTGGCGGGCGGGTCATACTGGCGGCCTCCCACGCTGAAGGGCGTGGTGGCAAAGGTCGTCGGATCGGCGGCGGAAGAGGCGCTCATGGGGTTTCCTTAAGGCGGCGAGAATCGCTGCGGGAGGGTGTTTTTCACTCACGCCCCAGCATACCGCCTCAGAGGACGATCCAACAGTACGGGCACTGCAGTGGAAGCAGGAAAACTGGCAAATAAACCGAAATTTAATCCCTGCAGACGGCGGCTCACGATGCCGTTGTCGCAACTTCATCAAGCAGGTCGACCGCCGCGAATTTTTTACCCTCGAGCATCGCCAAACTCGCACCACCACCCGTACTCACGTGCGAGACCCGGTCGGCAAACCCGAGTTGCTCGATCGCCGCCGCGCTGTCGCCGCCACCGATAATGCTCACCGCGTCGCTCTCGGCGATCGCCTCGG
>CACOUL010000025.1 GCA_902630355.1 Planctomycetaceae bacterium | reverse complement strand
TGATGCGCCGCTCGAAGAACTTCCCGAACCGCTAGGAGCGGGAATGATCGGCGAATTAGTCGTCGAAGGAGAAGTGGTTACCCGAGAGTATGTCACGCGCCGGGAGGCCAACCGGTGGGCGAAAGTGAGGGTGGGCGATACGATCTGGCACCGGATGGGGGATGTGGGGTATCTCGACGAGGCGGACCGGTTCTGGTTCTGTGGCCGGATGGCGCACCGGGTGCAAACCGCCGAGGGGACTCTTTTTACTGTGCCTTGCGAGTCGGTATTTAATACCCACCCCGAAGTTTTCCGCTCGGCGCTCGTAGGAATCGGACCGCAGGGTAAGCAGCGACCGGTGTTGGTCGTGGAACCGTATCCCCGGCATTTCCCGCGTGGTAAACAGCAACGGCGCGAGTTTATCGATGCACTCAAACACCTCGCTGCGTCTCACCGGCACACGAAGACGATTACCGATTTTCTATTTTCGCCGGGCCTTCCGGTCGACATTCGCCACAATGCAAAAATATTCAGAGAGCAGATTGCCCCATGGGCAGAGAGGCGGTTGTGATGGAGAGGGTGACCTTGGTGACAGGGGCCTGTGGTTTTCTGGGAAGAGCGGTCTGCAAAGCGGCGCTCGCCCGGGGCGAGCGGGTCCGCGCGTTTTGTCGCCGGGAGGATACCGAACTTCGTGAGTGGGGCGCGGAAATCGCCCTCGGTGATCTACGCGATGATGCGGCGCTCGAGGCGGCGTGCCGCGACGTGCAGATTGTGCATCACGTCGCAGGGATTGCCGGTATCTGGGGGCGATGGCGCGACTATTATCGAGTCAACACGTTGGCGACCGAAAAGTTGTTGGCAATCGGTCGACGCGCCGGGGTCGAGCGATTTATCTACACGAGCAGTCCGAGCGTGACGTTTGCCGCAGAGGATCAGATCGGGATCGATGAAAGTGCGCCGTATGCCTCCAAGTGGCTGTGTCACTATCCGCGGAGCAAGGCATTGGCGGAGATGGCGGTCCTCGCTGCAGATCGGGCCGGCGAGATGAGGTCCTGCGCACTGAGGCCGCATTTGATCTGGGGTCCGGGTGATCGCCACCTGGTGGGCCGCTTGATCGAGAGGAGTCGGCGGGGCCGGTTGCGTCGGGTCGGCGATGGTGAGAATTTGATCGATATGATTTACATCGACAACGCGGCCGATGCGCACCTGCTGGCGGCCGAGGCTCTCGGAGCGGGCGGCGCCGCGTGCGGTCGCGCCTATTTCATTTCGCAGGGGTCGCCGGTCAATTGCTGGGATTGGATCGATCAACTGCTTGCCTGTGCCGGAGAACCCCCGGTCCGTCGCTCGATCTCGTGCGGTCGGGCGTGGCGCATCGGTTGGTGCTGTGAAGCGGTCTATCGGACGCTCGGCATCACCCGGGAACCACCGATGACACGCTTTCTGGCTGCCCAATTGGGGACCTCGCACTACTTTGATATCGGCCGGGCCGAGCGCGATCTGGGCTTTCGACCACGCGTCTCAACCGAGGAGGGAATGCAGCGGCTCGCTTCGGTTTTGGCTCCCCGTGGCGGTTGAAATGGCAATCTGCGGTGACCGCCACGGAGGGCCCGAGTCCTTGTAAATTTCGACGAAAACCGATAGGCTCAGACGGTTTGTGGCGGTTTAAACCCTCCGGAACGTAGGCCCGTTTGATGATATCCCTCCCGGCAGACGAACAGCGGATCGTAATTACCGGTATCGGTCTGACCGCACCGAACGGGAACAGCATGGGCGAGTTTCGCGAAAGCCTGCTTGCCGGTCGCAGCGGGGTCGTTCCTTATGAGATTCGCTACGTGGGTGAAACGCTCGCCGGCGTCTGCGATTTTGACGAGTTGCGCTATCAGAAGCGCAAGGAGGTGCGTCGGGGGACCCGGGCGGGAAGCGTCGGCATCTACTGCGGTCACGAGGCGGTACTCGACTCCGGAGTCGACTGGGAGAACACGGATCGCTCGCGCGTCGGGATTTATGTAGGGGTCACCGAACACGGGAATGTCGAGACCGAAAATGAGGTCTACGAGTTGAAGGGGTACGATTACGATACCCAGTTCTGGTCTCACCACCACAATCCACGGACGGTGGCCAACAACCCGGCAGGAGAAATTTCTTTGAATATGGGCATCACCGGCCCCCATTATTCCATCGGCGCCGCATGTGCGGCGGGGAATGCGGGGCTGATCCAAGGTGCCCAGATGCTCAGGCTCGGCGACTGCGATCTGGCGATTTGTGGCGGCGTGTCCGAAAGCGTACGAACGTTCGGCATCTTTGCGAGCTTCAAGAGCCAGGGGGCACTTGCCGAGCACGAAGATGCGACGCGGGCGTCTCGACCCTTTGATGTGAACCGCAACGGAATCGTGGTCGCAGAGGGTGGTTGCCTTTATGTGCTGGAGCGTTTTTCCGATGCCCGTCGCCGCGGCGCAAAAATTTATGGTGAGTTGGTCGGCTACGCCATCAATAGCGATGCAAGTGATTTTGTGCTGCCTAACCCCGATCGACAGGCAGAGTGCGTGCAACTGGCACTGCGACGTGCCGGGCTCGAACCGGGGCAGATCGACATCGTCAGCACGCATGCCACCGGAACGAGCAGCGGAGATGCGCAGGAGTGCGCGGCGCTTCGCAAGGTGTTTGCCAGCAGCGAGCGAACGCACTTTAACAACACAAAAAGTTTTATCGGTCACGCGATGGGAGCGGCAGGTGCGTTGGAATTAACAGGCAATCTCGCCGCTTTCGACGATGGCGTATGCCATCCGACAATCAATGTCGACGAGTTGGACCCGGAGTGTGCGATTGATCGGCTGGTTTGCGGAGAGCCGCGAGAACTGGGAACGGTAGATTTTATTTTGAATAATTCTTTTGGCATGCTCGGCATCAACTCAGCCGTCATCATCAAGAGGCTTTAAGGATTGGGGAGAAGACCGGAGAAAAAGGATGACGAGTGAAGAGATTCGAGAAGTGATTATCGATATTTTGACTGATATCGCGCCAGACGAAGAGCTAGGCGATCTGAAGGATGATGTGGCCTTCCGGGACCAGCTTGAACTCGACAGTATGGATTTCCTGGATATCGTCATGGAGTTGCGCAAGCGCTATCGGGTGCAGGTTCCTGAGGAGGACTATGGAGAGTTGGCGAGTATGCAAAGTACGGTTGCCTATCTCGAACCGAAGATGCAGGACCTCGAAAAGGCCTGAACGGTCCGCAGGGACTTTGCTCCATGTACGACACGGTCATTATTGGCGCAGGGATGTCAGGTTTGGCTGCGGGAATCCGATTGGCCCACTACGACCGGCGCGTCTGTATTCTTGAGCGCCACACCACGATTGGCGGGTTGAATTCTTTCTATCGACTTGCCGGTCGCGACTATGATGTCGGGTTGCATGCGGTGACCAACTACACGGCGAAGGGAGCTCGCAAAGGTCCGCTCGCGCGGTTGCTGCGACAGTTGCGATTTCGCTGGGATGATTTTGCGCTGTCGCCGCAAATCGGCTCCGAAATTGCATTCCCCGAAGTGCGGATGCAGTTCGGCAACGGGATCGAGGTGCTCGAGTCAGAGATTGCCCGGGCTTTTCCTTCTGAGAAAGATGCGTTTGCCACCTTACTGGAGAGGTTGGTCGACTACGACGAGTTGAATCAGGAACTTTATGAACTGTCGACTCGCGACGTGCTGAACGAAATTTTTTGCGACAAGCTTCTGATTGAAATGTTGCTCTGTCCGCTCATGTGGTACGGAAATCCGCGCGAGCGAGACATGGACTTCGGCCAGTTCTGTATCATGTTCCGCAGTATTTTTTGCGAAGGATTTTGTCGTCCTTTTGCGGGAGTGAGGCTGATTCTCAAAAACCTGGTCCGCCGGTTTCGCAGTCTGGGAGGTGAATTGAAACTCCGTAGTGGGGTGGATCACATTCACGTCGAGGAGGGGAAGGCGGTCGGTCTGGTGCTGGACGATGGTCAGGAAATCGAAGCGCGGCAGATTATCTCGTCGGCGGGGCTCATCGAAACGATGCGTCTCTGCGACGATGTCTCCGAGGTCGATACGCGGCATGCGGGTCGGCTTTCGTTTCTCGAGGCCATGTCGGTGCTGGACGTGGAGCCCAAAGAGGTCGGGTTCGACAAAACGGTTATCTTCTATAACGATTCGGAGAACTTCTGTTGGGAGCGTCCCGATTCGCTGCTCGATGTACGGACCGGCGTGATCTGCTCGCCCAATAATTATGCCTACTCTGGGGAAAAACAAACCTTGCCCGAAGGGATGATTCGGATTACGGCACAGGCGAATTTCGAGCACTGGAACAATTTGGATGAGGAGGCGTACGCGGCGGCCAAACTCAAGGGATACGGTGAAGTGGTGGCCTCCGCCGTGCGATTCATTCCCGATTTTCGCAGTCGCGTGATTGCGACCGATGTGTTCACTCCCACGACGATCCGTCGTTTTACGGGACACGATCAGGGCACCGTTTACGGGGCGACGCATAAGACGCTCGATGGAAGCACTCATTTGTCGAACTTGCATCTCTGTGGAACCGATCAGGGGTTTGTCGGGATCATTGGCGCGATGATGGGAGGCGTATCGATTGCCAATCGGTGCCTTCGGGGGCGCGAGTCACCGGCGTTGGAAGGTGGAGCCTGATTATGCCTCGCGATTTTCTTAAAGGTGCTTCCGGCGAGTACGACGTGATCGTCATCGGGAGCGGTCTTGCCGGCCTTACCTCGGCCAACGCGCTTGCCCGCAGTGGCCACCGGGTGCTGTTGCTCGAGCAACACTACAAACTCGGCGGGATGGCTACCTGGTTCAAGCGACCGGGGGGGCATATTTTTGATGTCTCTCTTCATGGCTTTCCGATTGGTATGGTGAAGAGTTGTCGCAGGTACTGGACCCGCGAGATTGCTGACTCGATCGTGCAACTCAAGCACGTGCGTTTCGACAACCCCATGTTCTCCCTCACAACACTCTATAACCGCGAAGACTTCACCCGACTGCTCACCGGTCAATTCGGCGTTTCTCAAGAGCGGGTGGAAGCGTTCTTCGAGGCAGCCCGCGGGATGAATTTTTATGATGAACAACAGCAGACGGTCGGGGAATTTTTTGAAAAGTTTTTTCCAGGGCGCGGGGATATCGTGCGACTGTTGATGGAGCCGATTACGTATGCCAACGGATCCACTCTCGAAGATCCGGCGATCACCTACGGCATTGTTTTTTCGAATTTTATGTCCAAAGGAGTGTTCACCTTCCAGGGGGGCACCGATCGGCTGATTCAACTGATGCACGAGGATCTGATCCGCAGTGGCGTCGACGTGCGAATTCGCGCCGACGTCGAGCAAATCCACGTGGAGCGGGGTCGGGTCGCTGGGGTGACCGTCAACGGTCGGTTTATTAAGGCGCGGGCGGTCGTCTCCAATGCAAATATCAAGACCACTATTCTGAAACTTGCCGGTCGGGAAAATTTTACGCCGGAGTACGTTGCGGAGACCGAGAGCATTCGGCTCAATAATTCGAGTACGCAGGTCTATATGGCGCTCAAACCGGATGAGCGGGTCGATGAATCGACCGGAGATTTGCTTTTCAGTTCGACGGCACCCTCGTTCCAGACCGATCTGCTCCTCAGTCGCGATATCACCAGTCGGACGTTCAGCTTTTACTATCCGCGGACCCGTCCCGAGGGTAAGCCTCGCTGTTTGATTGTTTCCAGTACCAATGCACAATACGAGGACTGGATCAATCTCTCAGATGAGGATTATCAGGCAAGTAAAGATGATCTCATCGAAACGACGCTCGAAAGTCTCGATCGTTACGTTCCGGGTGTAAGGAAAAAGCTCGATCACGTTGAGGCGGCGACACCGCGGACCTTCCGCCACTATACGCGTCACGCGCAAGGGTCAAGCTTCGGCACGAAGTTCGAGGGACTCGCAGTGAGTCGTTCGTTGCCTGCACAGGTACAGGGCCTGTTTCATGCCGGCAGCGTCGGGATTATCATGTCAGGCTGGTTGGGGGCAATCAACTACGGCGTCATCGTGGCCAACGAAGTCGATGCTCTCCTGCTTTCAAAAAGTACAACACCGGTCGGTTGAAAGGCAGAATGTTCAATGTCACTCTCTGAGATTCAGGCGGCCATTCCCCACCGCGATCCGTTTCTTCTGGTCGATGAGATCACACTCCGCGAAGAAAATCGCATTGTTTGCCGCAAACGCCTGAGTGGCGATGAATTCTGGTTTCGCGGACACTATCCGGAATTTCCCTTGATGCCCGGCGTCTTGCTCTGCGAGGCGGCAATGCAGGCGGGGGCGGTTTTGCTCTCAAGCCATGCCGAGGGAGGCGGAGTCCCGGTGGCGACGCGGATGCGCGATGTCCGCTTCAAACGGATGGTCCGACCGGGTGAGACAATCACGCTCGATATCACGCTCGACGAGAAAGTGAGCGGCGCCTTTTTCCTCACCGCAAGGGTCAAAGTCGATGAGGAACTGGCAGTCCGCATGCAATTTGCGTGCACTTTGGTCGCCGACGCGGCAGATGTGGCAACGGAAACGACCTCTTGAGCGAAGGCTCGAAGGAGCAGTGGGTGGATTTTCTGGAACTGAAAGACAAGCCGGTTCTCATTTTTGGATTGGCGAATCGTAAAAGCGTTGCCTGGCACGTCGGACAGGTCCTTAAGGCCGTCGGCGCCGAGGTGATCTGGGTGGTGCGAAGTGCCGCGCGGCGGGAGAGTGTCGAAAAATTGGTGGGTGATGCGCCCGTTTTCATTTGCGATGTGGAGAGTGAAGAGGCGATAGAAAACCTTCGGCAAGCGGTTTCCGAACGGTGGTCGCGGATTCACGGAGTGGTGCATTCTATTGCCTTTGCGGAATACGAAGATGGTGTGAAGCCGTTTCACGAGACTTCGAAGCGCGAGTTCCTCCGCGCGATCGATATCTCTTGTTTTTCGCTGATGGCGATCAGTCGTGCCTTTCAGGATTTGCTCGAGGAAGATGGCTCGGTGGTCACGATTTCGATCTCGACCACGAGGATGGCAAGCGAAAATTACGGTTACATGGCGCCGGTCAAAGCGGCGCTCGATTCCTCGCTCGCCTTTCTTGCCAAGGCATTCAGTCGCTTTTCCCGGGTGCGATTCAACGCGGTGGCGCCGGGGCTGCTGAAAACATCGGCGTCGGCTGGGATTCCCGGATACGTTGACTCCTATCTCTACGCCGAGCGCGTCATTCCGCGTGGTCAGGCAGTGCAAACCGAGGAGGTGGCCAACACGGTCGCTTTTTTACTCAGTCCCCGTTCGAGCGGCATCAATGCCCAGCAGGTGGTGATCGATGCGGGAATGAGCATTAATTACTTCGATCGCGATTTGGTGGCCAAGGCCATCGAATAGCCGGTTCGGCGCGGCGTCAATTGCGCAAGTACCAGTGCCCGTCGATTTTCTCAAAGACGAGTCGATCACGCGAAAAATTCTCAAGCTCCACTTTGTAATCCGCGCGTTGGTCGTCCTCCGAGAACGTCGGCACCTCGCCTTCGATCTGGCGGAATATCGCGAGCAGCCTCTCGGCGTGGCGTTTAGAAAAACTGCGAGCCATTTCTTCCAGCGAACGCTCTTTGAGCATCTTGGCCCTCTCCTCCGGTACCGGATAGCGATTTAGAAAAGCCTCATACTTCTTCGCCTCCAGTAATTTGATTCCCGCTTGAATCATCTCCTTGAGTCGACTTGTGTCGCTCGGTGCCGCCGCATCATCGGCCCAACCCGGCATGACGGGAAAGGAGAGCATCGCCCAGGTGAGAAACATGATTCCGCACCGCCGAAGGCCTTGGGAGTGGATTGATTCTTTCATTTTTCGATTACCCAGATATTGCGGAACCGTACGGGATTGCTGTGGTCCTGGAGATGCAGGAAGCCATCTTCGGGGCCTTCCTGCAGAGGGGCGGCAGCAGTTCGCTGTGGCAGTTCCAGATCTTCGTGGATGACGACCCCGTTATGCCGTACCGTGGCTCGCGCATTTTCCAATTTGTTGCCCGCGTCGTCGAATCGCGCAGCGCGAAAAAGAATGTCGTACGTCTGCCACGCACCGGGCGGGTAGCACATATTCACGTTAGGCCGCGCGATTTTGTAAATTCCTCCACACTCGTTATCGAGTCCCGCAAGCCCGAAGGAGTCGAGGATCTGGATTTCGTAGCGTCCTTGTACATAGCAGCCGCTGTTGGCGCGGCCCTGTCCGCGATGATGAGGCTCGAAGGGGAGAAGGAATTCGAGGTGCAGTTGATGGTCCCCGAACCGGTCCTTGCTGTTGTGGCCCTCGATCAGCAGGCCGTCGGCAGTCATTTGACCCTCGCCACGGTCACGCGTGCGCACCCAGGCATCGGTGTGCTTTCCGTCAAAAAGCACGCGGGCACCGGCGGGTGGTTTTTTCCCCAGCGTAGGACTCTTTCGCTCGAGGCGAGTTAGCTCACCGATTTTTTTTCCTTCCTTGTCGACCAGTTCCATCTTTCCCATCCGGAGCGTGCCATCGGCATATTTTCCCTCGAAGCGAATCCTGCCCTTGTCTGCCTTGGTGGTCACTTCTTCGACCGGTCCACCGTCCGCGCCATCCCCCGGCAGACCGCCCGTATATCCTACGGCCCGAAATATGCCGCTGCCGAGTGCGATCACCTGCACCCCCAATTTCTTGGGACCTTCCTTTCCTTCGACGACTCCCATGTACTCGCCCTGTAGTGAGATGTCGCGATGTTTCGGTTTGGCATCTTCGGCGTATCCTGTGCCAACCACAAAGCCTGCGAGAGACAGCATGAATATGAAACCATAAGGAGATTTTCTCTCGCGGAGAAATTGCATCTTTACCATCCTTTGAAGTGAAGTATTTACCGGCCGACTAGCGCGATTCGGAAATGGCCGAGGTGGGCTGCGCGTGCGAGAATGTTTTGCCTTGTTGCTCCTGCCATTCGACGCCCAGCATGAGGCAATTTACTCCTGAACCGATGCCGAGCAGGGCGACGCGATCGTCTTTCTTCAGATGTCCGCTCTCGATCCCCATCGCCATGGAAATCGGCAACGCTACCGACCCGGTGTTCCCTAAGAATTCGACGGTCGAGAAGTCTCTTTCCAGTTCGAGACCGAGCGTTTGCAGCATCCGCTTGCGGTGGGCCGTGCCCACCTGGTGACAGAATGTTTTTTCGATGATCGTGCGATCCCAACTGAGTCGCTGGAGGAACTCTTCGAAACTTCGCTGTCCGGTCGCGATCCCCGCTTCGAGCAGGGCTTCGGAATCGGTATCCATCAGCGGTTGCATCGTGGCGCCCGCCTCGTCGCGACCGCTCTGGCAGAGGTTGTGAAAGTTGGTCTCAGCGCGGCTCACGCCGCCCATGATACGATTGTCGGTGCGGGAAAGTTCCCGGTCGACCAGCAGGATCGCACAGCTTGCCGAACCGATGGTGAGCGATGCAATGGCGGTCTTGATCGCGTCGCGGGTCAGAGAGTCGTCGCGATTGAGCGTATCGATGGTGTGTTCGACGAGTGGCAGGCTGTTTTCGGTCCCCACCACCAACCCAGCGCGAATCTGCCCCAACTCAATCATGTTGGCGATTTGCACCATTCCGTTGAGGAGGCCCAGGCAGGCGTTGCTCACGTCGTATATCTGGCAATCGGAGGAGAGCCCCAGTAGGTGGTGCACGCGACAGGCGGTCGCCGGTTCCAGGTGGTCGCGACAGACCGAACCGTGGACGAGGGCACCGATACACTGAGGATCGATTTCGGCGCGATCGATCGCCTTTTGCGCGCTCTGGGCGCTGATGTCGCTGGCCGTCGTGCCCGGCTTCCAGAAGCGACGTTCGCGGATGCCCGTAATCAGTTCCAGTCGCCCGGCGGGTAATTTGAGCCGCTCGTAGAGCGGGGCGAGACGATTCTCGATCTCCGCAGAGGTCACGATCTGTTGCGGAAGTGTGTAACCGAACGATTCGAGGCAAACGGCGCGATATTGCATGGGGCTTCGTGGCAGGCGGGCAGTCTTGCAGGGTGGACTCTCGATTCTACGCCAGGAGGCGAGACTCGCCTAGGCTCCCGCAATCTTACAGGTCGTACCAGATGCCAAAGCCAAATTTTTGCTCGCTCTGTTCGAGAAATTGCAACTTCTCGTGCTGTCCGTTGAAATATTGGATGCCGAGTCGTAGCCGCCGTCCGCTCTCGTCGCCGGTCCACTGCCAACCGGTTTGAATCGCAATGTAGCCACCGTAATCATTCTCTTCGCGGAGTTGACAATTGGTGGCGAAAAAGGGCACACCGCGGAATCCGGTGGGCGCGAGCGAACTGTACTCCACGCCGAATTCGAGATGCCACGGTTCGGCTACATCGGTATAAAATCCATAACTGACCTGACCGTAAAACCGCAAGTCATCGCTCGGAAGGTACCCGTGTCCCCAGACAATCGCGTCTCGACTGTAGTTGATGCGATTGTCGAGAATGCCGTGTTTCTGGGCCCACTCGTCACCGAGATGTGAGCTGATGTGGCAGTAGGCAATTTGCATCTGATATCGATCGCGGCCATAGGAAAGGGGAACGCCAAACCGGTAATCGGTTGCCTCTAAAATCCTTCCGGGGAGTGCCAGTCGCGGAAAAGCCGCACCCTCTACATCGAGTTGCCAGCCCTGGGGCATGATTTCATCGCCCGACCCATAGCGCAGAAGGCCGATGCGAGCGCCGATCGAAAGGTCCCACTTCCATTCGCTGCGTCGATCGGTATTGAAGACTGCAGCCATCCGCGGTTGATACACACCCGCCAGATAGGGTCGGTAAATCAAGCGATTCGGTAGGAGATGCCAACCCCACACGTTATCCCAGTCGGTTGCCATCGGCAGCGGCGGTAGATCGGCGGGCGTGGGCGGTTCCGACAAGACGGCATCGTCGGGAGCAATCTCAGGGAGCCTTTGCACGACCGTGGCGTCATCTCCCACCACGTCTCTCACTGCGGAGACGATGCCGAGGCCGATCGTAGCGCAGAGCAATACGACCGTACCCGTGCTGCGGGTGGCAACGAGGGACAACATGAGGGGCACCTGGCGAAAATGGAATTCCAGAAGGAAATATCGACATCATCCGCACACACGTTCCGCTCTGAACCGGTCATCCCGCATGATCGGCAGGACCGTTATATTCCGAGTCCTGCCAGAGCGGGCGCAAAGTATGAGGGTGTGTTGCGGCAGTGCGTTTCGGTCACAGGCGGCCCAAGAGATCCGTAGCGATACGATGCGGGCCTGACGAGTGATAGCATCGCTGTCGCGGTCGACGGAAATGCTTCATTCAGCGACAAATGCTCCCAGCATCGGGGCCGCGTGCATAGAGGAAGCGACAAGTATAGATTTATCCATCTACCATATCTTGCGATGACGGGCCTTGATGTAAACAAAATCAAAAAATTATGAGGCGGGTACTTGCTAACCGCTTATTCTCCTCTACACTCGCCCGTGACTTACATTCCTCTTTCGTGGCGGTGCGGGCCGCGCACTTTGAAGGAGACTCGAAGCCACTGGATATGGACATCACTCTGGTCGAAATCGCACTGGATGGCGTTTCGCTAGGGGCAAAGGCTTCCCGGTTATCGGGCTTGCGTGGTTCACCCGCGTGGTTCGTAGCCGAGTGCGTTTGAGTATCAGGTTTAGGAATTCCTGGTCTCTCACGCGTTTGCGACTCAAATAGTCGGAAGTTCTTTCACTCTCAGTGAAGTCGTCACACCCTCTGCGGTGCGATATCCAGACGGATGCCGCTACGGGTTTCAGTTTCGGTGCGTTTCATACCGAGTCGGTTACATGAAGTATCCGAGAGAGGAAGAACGATGCAAACCAAGCCGTTGATTGCCCTGAACACTGATTTTCGAAAAAACAGTAAGGGGACCGCTTCATTCAGTTTTATTGCAGACGGATATTTCGATGCCTTGGCGTCTGCCGGTGCCATTCCCATTGTCTTACCGCCACTTGCGAGTCGCGACGATCTGAGCCGATTGCTCGACCTTGTCGACGGTGTGCTCCTGGTCGGAGGCGCCGATCTGAACCCGAATAATGACGGCTTTATGATGCATCCTTCGGTCCGCCTGATGGACGAGCGCCGCGAAGATTTTGATCGATTGCTTGCCCGCATGGTATCGGAGCGGCGCCTCCCGGTGATGGGTATCGGCTCCGGCATGCAACTCTTGAATGTACAGCAAGGTGGTAACTTGATGCTCCACATTCCGGAGGACCGGCCTTTGGCCATGCCGCACAGCGATCCGAGCGATGTGGCACACCGGCACGGTTTGGATGTCGTTCAGGATTCGCTCGTTGGACGGATATACGGTGATGGCGAAGTTCGCGTCAACAGCATGCATCACATGGCGATCGACGAGGTGGCTGAAGGGTTCCGGGTTACGGCAACGGCCCCCGATGGCATCATCGAATCGATCGAGAGCACGATGGAAGACTGGTTTGCCATCGGGACGCAGTTCCACCCGGAGAGCCACTCTGCATCGGCGTTGGATCAGCGTATCTTCGAAGAGTTTGTTGATGCAGTGCGCGTCGCGGGCCCGGTCCGATTGGTCGCCTAAAGCGCGGGTTCGGCTATGCAGACTTTCGAAGGATTTCCTCCCGAGCCTCGCGTCCGAGCGCGGCAGCGGCAGTCGGCAGATGCGGATCACTATGCGATCGGCCTGCAGGTCGACCGCCAATGCACCCAATTGGTCGGCGCGCTGATCGCGGTGAGTGGAAATCGACTCGAAGCGAGGTATCGGCCTCTGGTGGTGCATCAGGTTTCCCTTCCCCAGCCGACCTGCGATTTATTTCGCGGTCTGGCGACGGGAGAGGGCGGCGCGACGGCGATGGCGGCGTTTGCGATGCAGCTGGCCGCACACCACACCGATATGATTCGTCGACTTCCGAGTATGGCAGACGTGCCGCAAGATGATGTACTGGCAGTCGGCCTGCTGGGTCCGGGCATCTGGTCCGGTTCGCTCCGTGAGGGACGCCGTTATTTTGAGTTGAACGATCCGTCGCGCCTCGCCGAAGAGTGCGGCTGCAATGTGATCAGCAATTTTGCGCAGCGCGATCTTGCCTCCGGTGGCATTGGCGGTCCTTTGATGGCCGTGCCGCAGTGGCTGCTGCTCGCGGAGAGTGGGACCGAGCGACTGCTTCTCGATGTCGGGCGATCTGTCAGGTTGACCCTCATCCCGGGCGGCAGGAGCGAGGATAACCTCAATCGTATTCTGGCTTTCGATGTGGGGCCCGGAACGGCACTACTCGATCGACTGAGTCTGCGGCTCAGCGAGGGACGACTACCGTATGATCCCGGGGGGACGCTGGCAGTTCAGGGAACCAAAATTCACGAACTTGTCGACCGTTGGTTGGCGGAACCCTATTTCCAAGAACCCCCTCCGCGCTGGCAACCGGGCGGCGTGTGTGCCGAGGAGGCGTTGGAGACGACGGTTCGCATGGCGATCGAATCGGGTTGGGCGATTCGCGATTTGTTGTGTACGGCAACTCATTTTATCGCTCGTTGCATTGCGGTTGCCGTCGAGTCGTACATTCCCGGGGGTTTGTCGCGCATCGACGAAGTTCTCATCAGTGGCGGGGGCCAGGACAACGGGTTACTGCTCGCGGAAATCGGCTTGCAAATGGGCCCTCTTCCGCTGACGCGCATCGCAGATCTGGGTTGGCCGCGAGGCCAACTTGAGGCGGCCACCGTGGCGGTTCTGGCTGGCATGCACCTCGACCGCGTAGCGGCAAGTCGCCCCGCGGTATCGGGGGCCTCGGCGCCGCGGGTTCTCGGTCAACTGACTCCCGGTTCACCGGCCGCCTGGGGGCGGTTGATTCGCTACATGTCCTCGCTTGCGCCGACGCATCTTTCACTGCGAAATGCCATCTGATGGTGTCATCACATATTCATGTGCTGCCACAGAGAAAAAGATCGGCCCGGCCAACTTCGCTCGCGATGGTCGCAGCCAGGATTTGTGCGTTCAGCATGATCGTGAGCGCGCTGAATGTCGCGGTGTGCACTGCCGATGATGTATCGAGGGGCAAGAGTGGAGCAATCGAGAGTCAAGCCGATTCGGCGCCGCAGAACGATTCGGCGTTTGGCAGGGCGGTGCAGAAGCTGCTCACGAAGTTCGGTCCCATGTCGGTCTTTTTCCTGATGATCGCGTCGGGAGTCGGACTCCATTTTCCAGAAGACATGGTGATTATTCCGGCAGGGTGGGAAATCGCCACGGGCGACTTTCCGTTGGCGGGAACCTTCTTGGCGGCGTATGCCGGGGTGGTGCTGGGAGACGCCGGTTGGTTTCTTCTTTGTCGCTTTTTTGGAAAGCGTTTATTGAGGACGCGGTGGCTGCTGCGAGCCGTCCACCCCCGGCGGATACTGGAAATCAAATATTTGATTGACCGCTATGGGGCGTGGGTGTTGGTGGTCTGCCGCTTTCTTCCCGGAGCCCGTACGCCGGCGCTGACAGTGGGTGGCTTGATGCGGTTGAGCGGGTGGATATTTCTGGCCGTGGAGTTGCCGATGGTGGCGATGACAGTGACGGTTCAACTCGCCCTGGGCTACTACGCGGCCCGCGGTCTGCTGGCGGAGGGGAGTTGGCAGAAGGTCGCACTGGGCGTGGGCATCCTCGTGGCGATCGGGGTGATTGCCCTCATTCTCGTAGTTCGTCGCCGACTGGCGTCCGGAGAGATTCGCCTTCCCCGCGTCTCAGTCCTTTGGTTGAAGCGACTAAGGAAAGCCGTGTAAAGAAGCAGCGGGATTTGAATTGCTGGCTATTAGCTGTTAGAAGAAAAGGAGTTTGAGCACAAAGCCGATCAAGACAATCCGCAGCAGCCAGCGGATTAATCTCTCGCCGTGTTTCACGCTCAGCGTGGCGCCAATGAAGCCTCCGATACCGGTGCCGGTCGCCAGGGTGGCCCCTAAGAGCCAGCGGATTTCCACGCGAAAGGCAAAGATTGCCAGGGCAACGCACGAGTAGCCACAGATAATGAACACCTTGTGCATGTTGACCCGAACCAGATCCATTTTGAAGACCCGGGCCAGTACGGGCATCAGGATCAAGCTCACTCCGATTTGGATGAACCCGCCATAAAAACCGATACCGACCATCAGGCAATAACCGAGGATGCGGCGCGAGAGGGAGAGAGAGCTATGAGGTTCGGTTTCGGCAGAGGCGGTTGCTTTATCCTTGAACCACATCAATACCAAGGCACCCACCATGACGATTGCCAGGGTCCGATTGAACCAGGGTCCGTCCAGTTCGGTGCCAACCAAAGCCCCGAAAATCGTTCCCGGCAGTGCGCAAAGCAGCAGGGCAATGCTGAGGCGAAAATCGGCAAGGCCCTTGCGGAAAAAGGTGATCGTCGCGACCAGATTCTGTACGAGGATCGCGATCCGGTTCGTTCCATTGGCGACCGATCCGGGCAGTCCCATCATGACCATCACCGGTACCGTCAGCATCGACCCTCCTCCGGCCATCACGTTGATGAATCCGGCAGCGAGCCCGGCGCTGAAGAGGATCAGGGCATCGATCCATTGCATCGTGGGGGTGACTCCAAAAAAAAGGCACGCTCCCCGAGAGGAACGTGCCAGCGGTTCTGCCTTTACTGTGAATGAAAATGTACGTTGGGCAAACTGCCGGTCGGAACCTTAAGAGGCGTCGTTATCCCGCACTAGCGCAATGGTACCGACGGTGAGACCTGCGACGCCGACGCCGATTCCCACCCACTGAGCGGGGCTCAGACGTATGCGCGGGAACTGACTCGGATCCGGCGCCAGGCCGAATTGTCCGCGAACCACATCGTCGTTTTCGATGAGGACGACGAACTGCTTTGCAGAAGGGGGGGCCGTGTCGTCCGCCCAGGCCCGAAAGCTTCCGGCGCCGTGTTCGGAGGCAACTTCGTAAATACCACCCTGCAGTCCCTTCACTTGAAACTGACCGTTCTTACCGGTGGTGACCTCGGCGACCACTTCTTGATCTAAACGCAGAATGATCTTTTGCTTGTCGCGAAGATTCCCCTCTTTGTCGGTGAGCCGACCTACCAGCACCCCACCTTTTTGCAGGGCAATATCGGTGAGCAGGGGAGACCGTTTCTTTTCGGCCTTCGGTGCAGTCGCAAGGGAAAATTGTGGCGTTGCGATGAGCAAGACCAAAGTGCAGAGCGTTTTACTGCGCATCAATCGCATAATCATTTTCTCCCTAGGATGCGTCATCATCATCGATCAAAGCGATGGTGCCGACCACAAGGCCTGCAGCGCCCAAGGTGATTCCGAGCCATTCGCCCACGGTGAAGTTGGCACTGGGGAAGTTACCGGGAGACATCATTCCAAATTGACCACGGACCACGCCATCGTTTTCCACCAGAAACGCAAATTGTTTTGCGGAGGGGGGTGCCGTATTGTTGGCCCAGGCTCGAAAGTTGCCCGCACCTCTCTCAGAGGCAATTTGATAAATACCTCCGCGGAGTCCCCTCACGACAAATTGTCCATTCTTTCCTGTGGTTACTTCCGCAACCACTTGTTGATTCTGACGTACGACAATTTTCTGCTGATCGAGAGGTTTTCCGTTGGGATTGGCGAGTCGGCCGACGAGGATGCCGCCCTCTTGCAGAGCAATGTCGGTGAGCATCGGTCGCTGTTCCGGATTTTCTGTTTTGACCTCCGGCGTGGCGGCGAGGGTTAGCTGGGGCACGAGGGCCATTAACACCAAGGTGCAGAGCATTTTGCTACGCATCAATTCCATTATCATGTTTTTCTCCCTGAGACGGACGCGTTGTCCTTGGAAAGCCCCGCATCTTTATGTTGCAACAGGTGGTCTCCGCGCCTTGCGGAGGGGCGGATTTCTAGCAGAATCGAATCACGCTGAAAAGGCGACTTTTGCTGCCGCCGAGATACGCAATGGGAGAAGGCACTGCGGAAAGCTGATGCTAGCGGGTGCGGTGCTAGCTGATGCGAAAGTCTTCGATCTGAATTTCTTTGCCGTAATCCGCGTAATCGCCATCGGCGCGAGCGCGGCGGAAATCACCCCAATTCACCGGCCTGTAGCG
This sequence comes from Planctomycetaceae bacterium, assembly GCA_902630355.1. Classification (GTDB taxonomy): domain Bacteria; phylum Planctomycetota; class Planctomycetia; order Pirellulales; family UBA7805; genus UBA7805. Next base: position 14,734 of record CACOUL010000025.1, on the reverse strand, counting down.
AGCCGGTTCCGAGCCGAGCGGTGTGCAGTCGGTTTCGTAGGAGGGGTTGAGGAAGAAGGGGATACTGTAGCGACTTCTTCCATGGACCGGACGGACGCGATGGAGCAATGCCCGGTATTGATCGTTTGACCAAACTTGCATCATATCGCCGACATTAATAATCAGCGCGCCCTCGATCGGTGTCACATCAATCCAATCGCCATCGACCATCGCCTCGAGTCCTCCCGCATCGTCTTGCAGTAGCACGGTCAGTACTCCGGCATCGGTATGATGATGCAGTGCCATATCGCCGAGTGGGGTGGCATCGGCCGACTCGCTCTGGGCAAGCGGATCCTCGAGCGGATAGTAATTCAATCGCATGAAGCCCGTATGGCGATCGCCAAAATACGGATGGAAGGTCTCGTACGGCAGTCCCATGCCCTCACTGAGCATTCCCAGGAGTTGATGGCCCAGTTTCTCGCACGCGGCAAAGTAATCGCACATCGTTTTTTTGAAATCGGGCATCGAGGCGGGCCACTGGTTGACCCCGTCGCCACTGTTGACCTGTTCGATTCCTGCCGCGAGGTTTGCGGAAGAGACCGCGCCGAAGTCAAAGATTTCTTTCAGGTCCCGCTTGTTCTTCGTGAGTTCCTGATCGAAATAGCCCATCGCATTCTCTTTGCTGCGGAGCAATTGGCGCTTCTCTTGATGGGGCAGGCCAAAGAAGGCGTGGGTTCGCTTCCAGACATCGTCGATCATCGTTGTCGGTATGCCGTGATTGACGATTTGCACAAATCCCCAGCGAATCGCTGCGCGACAAAATTCAGCGGAGGCATTTTCGACCGAAAGGTCGACGAGCGGTGTTTCGGTGGCGGCTTCACTCATGGCTTCAAGTTTATCATTCCGCACCGCGGCAAAACAGGCCGCAGCAATCGTCGGAGAGACGGGGGACGCTACGCCAGAATCTCGTGGATCGGCTCGACCTCCTCGACACCGACCAGTTTTTTGTCGAGCCCGTCGTGGAAGTAGGTCAGGTGGTTTGGGTCGAGGCCCATCAGGTGCAGGACTGTCGCATGGAGATTCCGGACGTGCAGTTTACCTTCGACCGCTGCCGAGCCGAGTTCATCGGTTTTTCCGTAGCTCACGCCACCCTTCACTCCGCCGCCCGCCAAATACATCGTAAAGCCATAGGCATTGTGATCGCGCCCCGGTTGGCGTTTGAACTCGGCGGTGGGCTGTCTGCCGAACTCACCGCCCCAGATGACGAGCGTGTCGTCGAGCATGCCGCGTTGCTTGAGGTCCTGGATGAGGGCGGCAACCGGTTGATCGGTTCGCCCCCCGTGGTAGCTGTGATTCGCGTAAACGTCTTCGTGCGCATCCCAGTTGTCATTGTTGTGCGCGCCTCCGGAGTAGAGCTGTACAAATCGCACGCCTCGTTCTACCAGTCGGCGAGCGAGGAGACACTTGCGCCCAAAGTCTTGCGTTTGCGGATTATCTAGGCCGTACATGCGGTGCGTCGCATCGGTCTCCTGCGCAAGATCGACCGCTTCGGGAGCATGTTGCTGCATTTTGTAGGCCAGCTCGTAGCTGTTGATCCTCGCAGCGAGATTCGTATTGTCCGTCCGCGAAATCTGGTGTTCTTCGTTGTATGCCTTGAGCTGATCGAGGAGCCGCCGCTGCATGGCGGGGGTGGTGCCTTTCGGGAGATTCAGATTCAGGATCGGGGGCCCTTTGCTCTGCAGCACGGTTCCCTGATACGTCGCCGGCATGTATCCGCTCGACCAATTGCGAGAACCGCCAATCGGTCCGCCGGTCGGGTCGAGCATCACCAGAAAACCGGGCAGATTTTCATTTACGCTTCCCAAGCCGTAGTTGATCCAGGATCCCATGCTCGGATTGCCGCTGAGAATATTCCCCGAATTCATCATCACCATCGCCGAGCCGTGGATCGGCGAATCGGCGGTCATGCTGTGAATGAAGGCAATGTCATCGACGCACTGCGCTTGGTGCGGGAACACATCGCTCACCCATTTGCCGCACTCGCCGTACTGCTTGAACTTCCACTTTGGCCCGACGATCACCCCTTCGTTTTTGTGGCCGCCGCGGCCGAACGTTTTGACTTTGATCGTTTTGTCGTCGAGTTTATAGAGCTCGGGTTTGTAGTCGAACGTGTCGACCTGGCTCGGACCGCCATACATGAACAGAAAAATAACGTTTTTGGCCTTCGCCTCGCGGGCAGGGCTCTTTGGCGCGAGCGGGTTCGCAAAGGGTGTGACACCGTCGGCGCCATATGACTGCGAAGCAAGGAAGCCATCGCGGGCCAGCATGCTTGTGAGCGCTACGGCACCGAAACCACCGCCCGCCTGATGGAAAAACTGGCGGCGGGTTTGATGACAAAATTGATTTCGAGGAGGCTGTTTCATAACTGGGGTACTCGCATCGTCGCCAATTTATTGTATCACAGGGCGGTCTATCTAGTCCAAATAAAGGAATTCATTTGAATTCAGGGCCACAAGACTGAATGTTTCCATTGCCCGCCGGAGCGAGGCGCCGTCTTGCTGCTGTAGCTGATCGAGGAGCGCAAGGCCTGCCTCGATTTGCGCGGGTTGAATCGGACGCTGCCATACCAACTCGAGGATGCGTTTGATCTGCGCCGCACTGTTGTCGGGATGCTCGCGCTCTACCCGCCTTGCCAGTGCCCGGGCCTGATCCTGCGCAAACTTTCCATTGAGCATAGGAAGGGCCTGTGTCGGCTGCGTTGTCTCAAAGCGGACCGGGCAGGAGAGGTCGGTTTCGGCAAAGTCGAAGATTTTTAAGATCGGAGCTACCAGCGTCCGCTTGATATGGATATAGATGCTGCGCCTTGCCGCCTGATCGGGCGCGGAGCGTCCCCACCCTTTGCCCGGCATCGACTGGCTGTGCAGTACCTCTTTGGAAAGCTCGGGGTAAATACTCGGCCCCGCTTGCTGCAGATTCAATTGACCGGTCACCTGAAGGATCGAATCGCGCACCTCCTCGGCGCTGAGCCTTCGCATGTTCTGGTGACTGAACAGATGATTGAGCGGATCGCGTGCCAAGGCCGCTTCGCTCGGTCGCGAGGAGGCGCGGTAGGTATCGCTGAGTACCATGGCTCGGATCAGCGGCTTGAGTTGCCAGTCGCCTCGGATCAGTTCGCTCGCCAGATAATCGAGCAATTTCGGGTGCGTGGGGGGCGTCCCACCAAGGCCAAAGTTATTCGGAGTCCGCACGATGCCCCGACCGAACAAGTGCTGCCAGAGTCGATTGACCACGACGCGTCCGGTCAGCATGTTTCCCTCCGAAGCAATCCAGTCGGCCAGGACTTTGCGTCGATAGCTGCTGCGGGCTTCAGCGGGTGGTTCTTTGAATGTGGGGTCGGCCGCAGCAAAGAGTGACGGGTAGCCGGGCTCCACTTCTCGGACCTCGACTCGCGGGTTCCCGCGGCCGAGCAGATGCGTTGCCGGAGCACGCCTGCCGTTTTCGACCACCGCCAGTGCGAGTTGATTGCCGGGAACGTCGGTCAGCAAAAGTTCGCGGCGACGATTCACCAGGTCGCGGTACCGGCGGTATTCATCGACAGAAATGACCTTCGGGATATTTCGACGGAGCACCTGCTGGCGGTACTCTTCGTACTTGAAGTCATCCCGATCGACGCCTTCGAGTTTGGGTTGCGCTTCGCGTTCGACTGCGGCAATCTTTTCCGAGATTTCTTTTTTCTCGGCGTCGATTTTTGCAAGCGTTTCGCTCTCGTGTTCCGGAAGCCGAACCGACTGGAGAATATTGGTGCGGTCCTTGCTGTAGCGCTTAATGTTTCGATAGAACGCCAGCATCCGATAATAATCTTCCTGTGGCATCGGATCGATTTTGTGGTCGTGGCAGCGACAGCAATTGATCGTGAGCCCCAGGAATGCCTGACTGGTGGTCGTCAGCATGTCGTCGAGCTGATCGAAATAGTGCTTGTAGGGATCGGCCGTCTCGTCATCGAAAAGACCGAGTCGATAAAAACCGGTGGCGACCATCGACTCCGGGGTCACTTGGTCGAGTTCATCGCCGGCGACCTGTTCCCGGATAAACTGATCGTAGGGCTTGTCTTCATTGAAGGCACGGACGATGTAATCACGGTAGCGCCAGACGAAGGGCTTTGCCGCATCGCGTTCGTAACTGTTGGTTTCGGCGTAGCGAATCACATCCATCCAGTGCCGACCCCAACGTTCGCCAAATTGCGGTGAAGCGAGCAGTCGGTCGACCAAGCGTTCATAGGCATCGGGCGCCGTGTCGCGGGCAAAGGCCTCGACGGCTGCGGGAGAAGGAGCCAGACCGGTCAAGTCGTAGTGCAATCGCCGGATCAACTGACGTCGGGGCGCCGATTGAGCGGGCGGCAAGTCGGCCGAAAGAAGCCGGGCGCGAATGAAGCGATCGATCGGGCTCGTGCCCCCGGTGTTTGCCGGAAGCGACGGGGGCTCCGCTTCGACCGGTGGCAGGAAAGCCCAGTGATCCTGCCACGGCGCACCGGCAAGAATCCACCGCTTCAATTTGTCTTTTTCATCTTCAGAGAGTGGATCGCCCTCGGGCGGCATCCGCATCTCGTCGTCATCCGCCAGGTGGATCCGCTCCCAGAGGGCACTCTCATCGAGCGAACCCGGCGTGATGGCCCGCTCGCCCGAGTCGAGTTCGGCCAGTGCCGTCTCTCGATCGCCGAAGCTGAGCCCTCCCTCCTGATCGGCTGTCCCGTGACATTGCGTACAGCGTCGGGAGAGGATGGGACGGATGTCGCGACCGAAGTCGACGGCCATCGCATCGTCATTCTGCACACCGGCAGAGGGTGTGGCGGAGAGAGTGAGCAAAAGCAACCAGGGCGCGACCATCGGTTCAATTCTCAGCTAACGCGAGGCGGGGGACCACACGGGAGCGAACGACGCCCCTCAACGCATCGGCACATGCTTGTGTGTTCGCTTCCATTATAGCAGGCAATGACAAAAATCGGGAGTTCATTGCCTGCAGGCTCACGTTGCCGGGCAAACTCCCACTGTAGCGGGGAGAGCGATGGCGGGCGCTTGCGATTTCGGCCCTTCCTTGCACATCGACTAAGCAAAAAGACTAAAATTCTCCGCGATGCTTTTCTACGGCCCCTTTGATTTGTGCCTCCTGTGCGCGGAGGGTGCGCCGCATGGCACTGCGGACTTGCATGCGGGCATACCAGTGCGTCAGCCAGGGTGCAGGGGTATCGAATTTCATTTCCAGTGTGGTATCGAATTTTGAACCACTGCCGTCTCCCGAGATCTGCGTGGTGATTTTGTAGAAAAGCAAGGGGCCTTCGGGTTTGTCGAGTTCGATCACCGAGTGGATGCTGCCGGGAGTGACCGAAACGTGTTGCGTAAAGGCAGCATCGCGGGTGCCGATGTAGGGATCGGTGATCCGCAGCATCAGGGCATTGACTTCGCTTCCTTCCCACGACTGAAGCGGTGCGAGAATATTATTGAGGTGGCCTTCGCGGCTGTTTGTTGTTTTGGAGATGAGTGTGCTGTGTTCTCCTGCATTGATGATATCCTTGGCCGCATCCGTATTGACCAGAATCTTGCGCAGTGGCACGAATGGCATATCGAGGGTGAACGAACGCGAGCGGGTGAGATCGACCACGTAGCGATGGTTGAATACTTTGGTCGCAAGCAGCCAGTAGAGAATAAACAGCAGCGCGGCGCCAAACAGAGAAATGGCGACGATGCCCACGATCTTTTGCCAGCGCTTCATCAATCCGCCTCCAGGTTCATGGTACCGCTTGCAGGACGCTAGGGATCATTATCGGCAATCGATCGAGCAAAAATACGCACATTCCGCCCACTCAGGCCGAGAAGGGCCGAGAAAAGTGGCGCCGGCGTCGGTTCGATGCAGGCGGTCGCGTTACCGGGTTCGTACGATTTTCTTTTTTCCGGACGCCAGTGCTTTGCGGTACCGGGAAAGTTCCCGAGTCGCTTTTTTTTCGAGGTTATCGATCTGGCGACGATCCTCTTCATTTTTTTGGAGCGATTGGATTTCTCGCAGCAGAGTGTCCAGTTTTTTGACGTTGTTCTCAAGCGGTACCGGATCGGGACGCTGCAGGCTTTTGAGCTGAGCCTTTGCTGCTTTGATGGGCCCGATCAACTGGCGATTCATGGTTTCGATCAGTTCACTCTTTCGGGGGCTGTCTTGCATTTGCTCGATTTGCGGCCGCACTCGATCAAGTTGCGGTGTGAGCGTAGCGATGATTTTTTGTATCCGCTTGCGTTCTGCCACATAGTGTTTGACTTCGCTGGACCAGACGCCGAGCGTTTTTTTGGTGGCCTTGTTCAGCTCGTCGAGTTCGCTGGCCAACGCACGGTAGTTGGTGCTCGCAACGGCCGATTGCTGCGGTGAGGTCTGATCGGGCTGCTCTTTTGCCCCTGCCCGCTCGCTGCGCGGAGTCGGGAGCGGCGGCGGGGCTGCCAATGTACCGCCCACCAGCTTGAGTGCTTGCTGCACCTCGGCATCTTCGGCAAGCTCGGCATAGCTTTGGCGGATGTCGGTGATCAAACCGATCATCGCCGGATTCGCCTCGGCCTGCGCGGCAAACTCGCGTTGCACCTCCCGGCGAATGGCCTCGATGACCTCAATGTCATCTTTCACCTTGGGGCCGAGGCCGGTGGGGTAGATCCAACTGTTGAGTTGACGGTATTCGCGATCGCGGGGCCCGCCGTTATCCGAGGGTTTGCGCCCCAGGTGGAGCCAGCGATTGATGATTTCGGTCTTCTTTGCCCGCACTCGTTTTTCCAACTCCGTCCGGTACACCGGGCCGCCGGCGACGCCGGTCCTGCCGGACGATGCGAGAATCTTCTTGAGGCTTTGGGTTTGGCGGCTTTCGAGCTGCCAGACGGAGTTTGCTCCTTCTTGAAGTTCCCGGCTGTTGAGTAAAACCACGGCTTGCTCGACTGGGTCCAGTGGCTCTTTGTTCTCCCCGGACTGCTGCTCGCTGCTCGATTCTGGTGCTACCGCCGGGAGGGGTTCATCTCGCCTTTCGGTTTGGGATGTTTCTTCTTGGGACTTATCGCTTTGGGACTTGTCGCTCGGGATTGCGCTGCCGAAGGTGTCGTCGGGCCGGGTGATCATCACCGTGCCCAGGATCACCAAACTGGCGAAGAGCCCTGCTGTGCTGAGCCCACTTTGCACCATTTTTTTGCCTCGTCGCAACTCGGCGCGAGAATTCCGATTTTCTCTCGTGGGCACATCGGCACTGCAGAGTGCCTCCGTATGGAGGCGATCGTGATGGCGACGAATTTTCGCGAAAGAAAATTTACCCATTATGGTGACGTTCAATACGTTTGCATGTGGGCAAAGACTGCGGTATGCCATTTCGATCCAGATGTCGAAGAGCCGCTGCGGTTTGTTCTTCGTGATCTGCAGCAGTTTCTCCAGTTTATCGCTCCCGTAGTGAAACTCCTAGCGGGGCAACTTCCCGCAGTTCGGGTATGCCGTCCGGCAATGTGTTCCAGTAATCTCTGTCAATGAATTCGCGTTGCCTCGGGTTGGCACTTTGCATTAGGTTGATCGAAATAACGCACCCCTTGATCGATTCGGAGATCTGTCATGCGATTTGCCTTGTTGCTGCCGATGCTTTTCGCTTTTCTCTTGTGCCTCGGTTGCAGTCCGAGCGGCATCCCCGAGCCGGCCGAAGAAAACGCCGCCTCGACAGTGCAGAGTGAGTATCCCGACCAGATCGGCTCGCTCGCCGTCTACTACACGGGAGGTCCTCAGCAGGGTCGGCCGCCCGATGGAGAGTTCGAGCCCGGCACGCGAGTCAAAGTATTGCACAACGCGGGGAGCTACTCGATGGTGCGTTCTGCCGATGGTATCGAAGCCTACGTTTCAACTGCGGCGATCCAACCGGCTGGTGGCACCGCGCCACTTAATCGCTGAGTTCGCGTGCAACTCTGCGGATTCGGCCGGCGAGAAAGAGCAACAGAGGGATCAGGGGTAATGCGATCCAGATCGCCACATCCCAGAAGCGCGCCCGCCGTGGTACCAATTCGAGTGGAAACGAAAAGCTGTATTCGTGAAAGCCTCCATTCACCTGGTCGACCACCAGCGTCACCTGCCACCTGCCGGCCCGTTCCGTTTCAATGAGTGCCGACTGCAGCAGTGCGTTCGTCGCACTGTCTCGGTCCATCCCCGTTTCAATCTGCTCAACAAGGTCTCCTTCGAACGCTTCACTTGTGAGCGTGAGATGCGCCCCATACGCGGCAATCGGCTCAAGCGAATCGCGGTCTTGCAGCAGCAGGCTTAAGTCGAATTGCCCGACCCGCGGCGGAACCGGTTCAACAAACAGGGTCGCCCGCACGGGGCCCGACTCACCGCTGAAGACCACGGCCCCCCCGTCGGCAAACGCCGTCACACCGCTACACAAGAAGCTCACGCAAAAAAGCAACACGATCCATGCCCGCGGCATCGCCCTATCCCCCCAGCACCAGCGTGCCGCGCATCTGCATCGGCTGCATCAGAATCCAGACCGCCAAGGCGAAGAGTGCAAGCAGAAGTACGGCCCACACGCTCCAGGCGCGGAGGGCTGAGGCCGATGAGTCGGTTTGTCGCTCGGCCGTCCGATAGGCCAAAAACAGCGAGAGGCAGAGTCCGCCGTCGAGCAGCAAAATTTCGACTGGCAGGATCCAACTGGCCGCCTCGCCGCAGCACGCGCAGGCGGCGGCCGCCTCACTGAGCGAAGCAAAGTGCCAATCGGCAAGCATCCGGTTGCCGGCCGCAAACAGAGTTCCTGCGCTGGTAAATAGATGGAAGGCATAGTGCGCACACCAGAGAGCGAAGGCGAGCGGTACGAACGCCGGCAGGTAACTGCGCGCCAGTGCCGAGAGTGTCGAATCACCGGCCCGCTGCGGTGCGAAAACGCGCGAAAGAGCGGCGGTTGCCCACAGCAGGGCGGCCGGTGCGGCAAACAGGGTGAGCAGAATGCCGCAGCCGACCAGCAGCGGGCGGTTCTCGATCGACCAACTTTGCATCAGGCTCTGTTCGAGGGCCACGACCGGCGCGATCATCCAGGCCGCGTTGACAAAGGCAGCGCTGCAGAAAACCAACAGCAGTGCTGCCAGGTCGCGTCGCTGCCAGAGCCTTGTGCCATCACCGGTGGCCGCGAGTTGGTCGGTCGGCACAAAGGCGAGTAGCCCCACGTTGTCCTTGGGACAGGCACGCACGCAGTCCAGGCAAAATGTGCAGTCGAGATTATTCGTCTTTTGCGGAACGAAAAGATCGCTCTGACACCCCGGCCCCTGCGGTCCGCCCCGGATGCAGTCGTGGGTCGTGCAGGTGGCACACACGTTTGCATCGCGCGCGGCAACCTGCAGCGGCGAGACGAGCGACGCGACAAACTGAAAATGGCCAATGGGACAAACATATTTGCAGAATGCCGCACCGCGAAAGAAGCCGTCGATCACAAACGAGGCGGCAAAGTAGGTGACCACGATCCAGGCCGTCCACCAGGGACTATCCCACAGGGCGAGCGCCTCATACGCCCAAAAGAAAAGTGCGAGCAGACCGGCTGCCAGCCACTTGCTCCGCAAAAACGCGGGCCACGCGCGATTTCCGCCGAGCAGGTGCTTGGCCATTTTGCGCGGCAACGTGAAGGGGCATGCCATGCAAAAAAAGTTACCGGCCACCAGCAAACCCAACACCAAGACGCCTCGCCAATGGATCCAAGGGAGCACACCGGCGAGGTTGATCGGAGAGATGGCAGGGCCCAGCACACCATCGAGTACGATCAATCCGGCAGTGAGTAGCAGGATTGTTTGCAGTGTGCGGCGTGTCGCTGCCTGGCGAAGCAGCGTGCCGATTCCGGGGATCGCGAGCAGATCCCACCGTGATGGCTTCTCGGCCACATGTCCGCCGAGCGTTTCGCTGTGGCGAATGACCGCAAGCGAGGGCCCGCTGCCAGTCGTTGCCCTGCCGCGCCCACCACCAGCAAGCGCCTGCGGGGCATTCCAGATTTCGACGGCAGCCCAGGAGAGGGCCAGCAGGTAAACGAAAGAACCGCCACACCACATGATGGCGCCGGCGATCGCCTGATCGTCCAGGGCCGTCATGTTCCAAAGCCGGGGCACCGTCTGGTAGTGTGGATAGAGGACGCGATCGGAAAAGGTGAGCAGCGCCGAAAGTGCCGTTCCCTGCAAGCCGGCGAGGAGTAAGTAGGGCAGCACCACCCAGCGGCTCGTACGGCGGGTGTGCGGAAAGGGGGCCACCACCACGTGCCAGAAGCAAAGCGCTGCGATAAGAAAGCTCGCGTGTTCGGCCACGTGCCAGGAGTTGGAGGTGAGCGCACGGTTATAAAGGCCCGGCAGGTGCCAGATCCACCCGGTCAGCACGAACAGGAGCCAGGCAACGATCGGATTAGTCAGCGCGCGGCCGAGCATTCTCACCCCCTCATCGCGCAGTAGCGGTACTGCCACCTGTCGCCGCAGACCGCGCGGCAGTCCGACAAGCAGTGGCAATTCGGGCGCGGCGAGCCAAAGGAGTGGCGGGGCGATGAACATCAACAGCAGATGCTGCAGCATGTGGACCTGCAGGAGTAAGCCACTGAAGACCTCGAGCGGCGATTGGAGTGCGAGTGCAATGACAACGAGTCCCCCGAAAAAGGCAACCGGTTGCCCGGGCGTGAATTGCCGCGCGCCGCGATTCCGCAGACGCATCCAACCGCGGAGGTAGAGGATTGCAGCGAGCACCAGCGAGAGCGAAAGTCCCGGGTCGAATCGCCACGAAATCCAGAAGGCTTGCCAATCAGACGACATTGCATTCCTCACATCATGGCAGGCGATGAGCCCCGCGTCGGGCGGTTACGGACCGGCGCGACTTAACTTACCCGGCCCCTCGACACCGTCACCGGGTGTCGGCACCACGGCCGGCGGGCGATTCTCAGGACGGCAGGCGTGCAGAAAGTCGACCAGCGCCGTGATTTGAGCGCCCGTCAATTGCTTGCCGTACGCTGGCATGTTGCCGCCTCCTTGCACCACTTGCCGGACCAGGGCCGGTCGGTCGAGTCGCGAGCCGACATGCGTCAGGTCCGGCCCTCGCTTTCCCCCGATGCCATCGAGCGCGTGGCAGTTGCGACAGGCCTTCAGCTGCAGGACGACTGCGCCTTGCATTTCGGTCGGGCTGAGCCGCTTCACAATATTGACCGGGACTGCGTCGCCGGTCCAGGCGTTCATGTGCGGAGACCAGGGTTCGGTCACGCCGAGCCAGGTCAACACGCTCAACGCCAGAAAGATAAACACCACACTCAGGACCGCTACCGGACGACGGAACGGATGGCGTTCACCGCGACCGGCAAAGATCGGGAGCATAAACAGCACACCCACCACAATGATCGGGCCGATCAAAATGATATAGGTTTCCAGCGACCGAGGGCTGAGAGCGAGAACAGCAAACAGGGAGAGAAAGTACCAGTCGGGTACCGGCTCGACCGCCACGTTCGCCGGATCAGGCGAGAGGCCGGGGCCATCAGGGCCGAAAACGACTGCAATGGCCAGCACAAATAAGAGCGTGAAGCCGATAAAAAATGCGTCGCGTGCCATCGGGCCGGGAAAGAAGGGATCCCCCTCGCCATCGGCAATCAGTTTTTCGTATTCCTCTTCATACGTCTCAGGATCGACCTCATTGCCTACTTCCGGGGGCTCAGAAATGCCCTTACGCACCACGAGGTAGAGGTGCGCGCCGAGGGCGGCAAATAAAATCCCGGGGATGATATAGACGTGCAGAGCAAAAAATCGGCTGAGCGTCTCTCCGCCGACCATCGGGCCACCCATCATCAAATCGACCAGGGCCGGGCCGATGTAAGGTATCCTTCCGATCATCGCTGCGCCGACGCCGAGACCCCAGTAGGAGTCGGCATCCCAGCGGAGTACCTGTCCGGTGAATGCCATTCCCACGGTGCAGAAAAACAGAACAACCCCGAGCATCCAGGTCAGTTCTCGCGGATACTTGTAGGCCCCGGCTAAAAAGACTTGAGTCATGTGCAGCACGACCACGATCAGCATCATCGTGGCCGACCAATTATGAATCGCGCGTAATAACCAGCCGAGCGGAACCTGAAAGTTCAGGTAGTTAAGGCTTTCATAGGCTTCGCCCGCGGAAGGTACGTAGACCATCGAGAGCGCGATTCCAGTCGCGACCTGCAAAAATAGCAGGGTCATTGCGGTGCTGCCGAGTACATACATCCAGCCGACCTTGCGGCGGAGCGAGCGGGGGACCGGATGGCGGACGATCGGCCAAAACGTCTCACGGAGCACCAACCGGTGCTCGAACCACATCAGAACATTTTTGATGCCTTTCAGCACGTGCATTCTTCCCAGTCTAAGTTTCTGTCGCCTGGACATTCGCCGAACCCGGCGACTGCAGCGTTGGATAATGCCCCACCAGAGCCACCAATTGATCGCCTTGAATCTTGTATTTCATTTCAAAAAGTCCACGAGGTGCAGGTCCGGCCGCGTAGCCGCCGTCGGCATAAAAGACACTTCCGTGGCAGGGGCACATGAAAAGTCCCGGTTCGTCGAACCAACTCACCGGACACCCGAGGTGCGTGCAGTGGAGCGAGAAGATTTGAAATTCCTTCTCTTCGCCCTCCGGAAGATGACGCACGTAGAGTGCCAACTCACCGGTGATCCCATCCCAGGGACCACGCACCGGATTCTTTACGGTCACCATCTCGGTGGTTCCCGGCTTAAACTGGCTCACTTTGCCCAGCGGAACCCATTGGTCTTTCTTTTTCCAGATCACGCCCCCAATCAAAAATCCGATCACGGGCAAACTCATGATCAGGCTTGCCGCGCCGAGCACAAACCAGGAGAGCCAGTCGAACCAGGCGCGCCTGTTTTTCTTGCAGCACCCTTCAGTGGTCGATTTTTCTACGTCGTTCATTTCATTCATGCTACGGACCGTCGACTAATGCTTTCTCTTCCCCGCTTCGCCAGGCACTCATCAAGGCAACCAGATTGGCAATATCGGCACCTGTAAGCGGTCTTTTGAGTGAACTCTCACTGCCCGATTGGACAAAATCGGGACATCCCAGATCGGGTCTGCCTGTAATCATGATTCGGCGGAGTAGCTGATCGCTGACAAGCGCTAAAAAACCGCGCTCGTTGAGCGCACCGGCGGCTCTACCCTTGCCATCCTCGCCGTGACAGCGGCTACAGGCGGCGGCGAAGATCACCTTTCCTGCGGCAGCCTCGCCGGTCGCCTGCTGTAAATAGGGCGGAATGTTTGCCGGCAGGTCACTGGCCCCGCCCCATCGCTCCCAAATGCTTTTAACCAGTATCCCCCGCTGTTGTTCCGTCAGCCCGCCGACGTGGCCCGCATTAAAGGCTGGCATCAGCCCATCGCTCCGCCCGCCGGCCAGGACCGCGAGCATCTGATCGGGGGAGTAGATCGCCAAAAATAGGGGATCGTTGAGCGGAGGTGCCGGCCCTAAGCGTCCATCGTCGCCGTGGCATCCCGAGCAACTGGTGGCGAAAATTTTCTCGGCATTCAATTGATATGCATAGGGACGCTCTCGCTCACTCTCCCGTGGTTTGCCCGGCATCCAGTCATCGAAGCGCACACGCTGTTCATTGTCGGAACCGGTGGCCGATCCGCATCCGCTCAATGGGATCGCAAGGCAGGTGATACCCAGCGCCCAGGCAAGCCACAGCAGGCGATCGTTGCGTGCAGTTTTGTTCACGATCGAAACCCTCCGACCGGTATTTTTTCGCTACGAATCACCACAATTCCTACCGTGATTCCGTACGCAAACTGAGAGGCAAAAAACCAACTCCAGTCCACATGTTCGCTTAGCGGAGGATTCAGAATACCCATAAAGCCATAAATCGCACCGGTCCACAAAAGTGGTGCGACAAGTCCACCCCAGAGGATTGGCACGCGGGGCATCGTCGGCAGCAAAATACCGAACATCAGACCAACGCCCAGAGCGGTCACCACAAAAATCATCGTTCCCAGAAACAGCGAGAGCAAATCGAACTCCCCCAATTGCTCATCGGTCCAGGTGCCGATGCTCGGAATGATCATGCCTCCAAGCAAGTTAACCGGATACCAGATCCCGCGCCCGCTGAAGAGTCCATACGAGAGTGCTGTGACCGCCATCGCAATCCCCCCGATTGCACCTCCCTTCAGGCCGGCAGAAACCGGATGCACTTTGTCGGGAATCCGCATGCGGTGCCCCGGCATCCCGGGCCGAAGCGGTTCGACCTGGACTCTCGATTGCCGCACCGGCTGCGGTCGGGCTCCGATGGGTAGCAACTCTTCCCCGGTGCCAGTGGCGAGAATGTAAATCCAACGAATCAGCCCGGCAAAGAATACGATTAAGCCGACGGCGGAAAACATCCAGTTTAGAACCAATCCACTGGCCATGCACATCGCGCCGAATGAAATGATGATCGGTGCGGCCGTGGGTCGCGGCATCTCAATGCCGTTGCGATGTGCTTGCTGTGCGTTTTGTGTATTGTCGTGCATCGTGCTTAGCGACCGATGAGATAAACCAAGGTGAAAATGAGAATCCAAACGCCGTCGACAAAGTGCCAGTACCAGGAAACCAATTCCGGTGCCTCACTCTCCATCTTCAGACAGCGTTTCGCTTCGACGATCCAGAGGATCATCATCACTACGATACCGATCGAAACATGGAAGGCATGAAAGCCAATCAGTGTGTAAAAGGTGCTACCGAAACTGTTCGTGCTAATCC
>CACOUL010000024.1 GCA_902630355.1 Planctomycetaceae bacterium | reverse complement strand
CCAGAAGTTCGCTTCCTGCGGGCAGCCAGATGGGTGTCTCCAGTTCGTACGTCCGCTGCCAATCCGGATCCCACACCGGGACGGAAAGAATGGTTTCTCGCTGAGTGATTTCGTCGGTTTCCGGATCGCGGCTCACCCGCTCGAGTCGGAACGATTTGCCCCGGTAGTGAAAGTGTGGCCGGATTGCATCGATCAAGACATCGTGCTCGAAGTAGCAACTATCCTGCATCGCGTGGTGGGACGTATGCGGTGGAATGCGGAACCTGCCGATCGGCTTGCGAAAGACTTTGGTAAAGACTTCTTCCCGAGGCGGCTTTTCGGCCCAGATGAAGCCGACGCGTGACTGATCGAAAACCTCCTCGCGATGATTCGGCGTGTAGTGAATTTCGAAAATCAGGTCCGAGTTTTTCGGAATGCGTACGGCCTGTTCGGGTGGATAGTGCTTGGCGTTGTAAATGTCGCCCGGGACGTAGTCGTTGATCAGGATGGCGCCTTCGGCACCCAGTCCGTACAACTCCGCCATACCCGAAAACCCGGTGAACGCCTTATCGCTGCTGGGAACCACGTGCAGTCCCACGTGATGCACCACTTCGGTGCTTCCCGGTTTAACTTCCACGGCGCGAAACCAGCGATCCTCATCGAATCCGAGCTTCACGCGAAAAAACTGATAGTCGAGAATTCCCGTTTTGGGCACGAGGAAACCGTCGGTCGCATAGATGTAGTCCGGTTTGCCGATGGTCCACGTTGCTTCATCGGGCCAGACTTTTTCCGGCGGCGCTTCGGCGATATTGCCTTCCGCTGCGCCACTTCGGACCCAGTCGTCGATCAGGCGGATCTCGCGCTCTGCAAGCTGCGCGTTGTGGCTTAACTTTCCGTATTCGGGATTTAAGAATCCGTGCCAGGGAGGCATCCGTCGTTCGACGACATTTTCCTGGATTCTTTCCGCACTGTAATAAGCATCCTCATACGTCATCAGTTCAAAGGGTGCCGCTCCGCCGCTCCGGTGGCAACCCTGGCAATGCTTCTGCATGATCGGGGCGATATCGCGGTGGTAGGTGATTCCCGTGCGTGCGGCGGGCGGTTTCATCCGCTCGATCGGACAACCGGAGGCAGTGGTGAATTGAATTTTTGGCGTTTCTCCGGCAAGCACCTGTTCGATCGCATCGCGCAGGTAGTGAACGCTGGCCCCCGGTTTACGGCCCTGTCTTTTAAACTGGTCGTCGATTGCGCCCTGGTATTGTTTTTCCCAGTCGCCATCGAGCAGAACAACTTCGGGAGTCTTTTCCGCATCAAGCAGGTTGGCCAGTCGTTGCTCGATGTCCACCATGGCCGGATAAGGTAGATCGGTATCGTGGGCATGTTCGGCCATCTCGAGGATATCGATGCGATTGTTGGGGTAGATCGCATAGAACGCGATTCCCTGGGGCCCGTACTCTTCATGCAACTCTTTGAGCCGAGGAAGGTAGAGCTGCGCTACAGGGCAATCGACATCAGTAAAAATAAAAACGACGCCCGATTTGCCTTCGGCCACGAGTTCCTGCATTTGGTGAGTCACTCCGTAAATGCTTTTAAGTTTTGGACGCTCGGAGCGCGATCGGGGAATTTCAATCGGCGCGGCTGCAAGCACGGGAGTGAGAATCAACACCAGCAAAAGGAGTATGATGTATCGCATGGAACGTTGTGGGAATCTGGTTTGCGTGAGGTATTGCCATCGGGAAAGACCGGTAAGCCTAAAAACAGCACCGGGTTTCGCTCTTGTTTAATCGGTCGTGCGGGGGCGGTGAGGTGATGCGGTGCTAAAATAAAGAGGATGTATGGACCTGAGCGATCGTGGGGTTTTCAACTCACGTTGTTGGTCGCATGTTTCGATTGGCAGAATCGTTACAGTTTCTCGCGAGGGGCTCGCAGAACCGTGTTTTCAGTCTGAAAGCAGACAGGCAAAATGGCATTTACACCCCTCTGATGCTCCGATAGGTTGGGCCACGCGGAAGGAGCGAAAGCACGTTTTTTGGAAAGGATGCCCCTGTCGATGTGCGGACGATGTTGGAAACGCCGTAGCGCCACTGTTGCCTGCCTCATCCTGTGGGCCACGACTATTCCCGGTGGTATGGTGCGCGTTTCCGCTGAAGACTTCACCGTCGTGACGAAGTTATTCTCTTCTGCGCAAAAAGAACCGATCGGCGAAAACAGAACCATTTTTCGTGAAGGGAAAGTTTACGATCTCCCCTCGTTCGGCGATCAAGTCACCTTTTTCGATCGTGCCAACAAGCAGTTCGTATTGGTCAATACGGCAAAAAAAACGCAGACTCAGGTCTCTTTCGAGCAACTCGTTCACTACTGCGATTGGTTGAAGGAAAAAGCGGTCAAGAGTAACAATCCGATGTTGCGGTTTTGTGCCGCACCCCAATTTGAGGTTCGCACTGGGAAAAAAGGGACGCAACTGTTGTTCGAGAGCCCAGTCCTGACCTATCGAGTCGAGGCAACCACCCCCGATGAACCGGCCATCGCCGATGAGTATCGCGAATTCAGTGATTGGTATGCCCGACTCAATGCCATGTTCCGACCTCAGTCGCTCCTGCCCTTTCCGCGGCTCATGGTCAATCAACAGCTGGCGCAGAAGAAGTTGATTCCCGAAAAGGTGAGCTTACGGATCGGCTCCTCTTCCGGCGTTGGGGAATCGCCACTCGAACTTGAGAGTCGACATGAGGTACGAGTCGGACTGCTGAATCAAGATCGGGAACGGATTGCCTGGCTTGAGAGTTGCCTGCGTAAATTTTCGGAAGTAGAACTCGTCGCATACCAAGCGCAGGACGGGGCAGAAAAAAAGTAATTTCCTCGCTCTGAGGTCAGTCGGCGATCGCTCTGCCGCCAACCCCTTCTCGCGTTTTCTCTCCTCTCGGTGGTGTCCGTTTGTGCGCAAAAAGCAACAGTTGCGCGCATGTGGAGGGTTGTAGCGGCTGTGATTGAAAATCAGCCGCGCGCGATCTTGAGAAAATTTTTCGACCGGCGCGCGATCCGCTTAATGTTCACCACGCGCTGCCGACGGCAAAATAACGCAAATTCTTTTTTGGTACTTTCGATCGAGCGCAGTGGGGGCGGAACGGGACGTTTTGGGTCCGAAACAGATCATCTTCTATCGGTTTTGGACCGTTTCGGCGCAAAACGATCGGCCGCAATGACATTCAGAAGATATACAAGGCAGCCTCCCATTTTGCCGATAGCACAATCTATCATCAATCGACCCATCTTCTCTGACCCGCAGACAGGACTTCATTTTACGTATCCTGTGTGCCCAGCAAGGAGACCCTGATTCCTATGGTATCCCATGGTGAACCGTTTGCATCAATTAATGATTTGCGCACGTTTGTCAATGAAACCATCTGTTACCAAGAACAACTGGAGGTAGGAGCTTTTCAAATGACCGAGCGAATTCTCACCCGCCTCGGTCACCCATGCGGAATTTATTTTTGTGTCCATGGCCCGCGACAAGTGAAGTTCAGTGCCATTTGGGAAACAGATAACAACACGGTCCTGTTTTACGGTGCGTCAGGAGAACGCACACTCAAAACCCAACTCGTGGATGCTCCGGTGCTGCAACCCGCAGTGGCCTGATCCGATGTGGCCTCATTTAGATTTTTATATCCAATTTCATAAACCGATCTGCCCCACCGGGCAGAGACAAATATTTCAAAGGGGAGATCTAACATGCTTGTTCTATCACGCCGCGAAAGTGAGCGAATTCGCGTAGGAGACTCGATCGTCGTCACCGTGGTCCGCCTTGGGGGCGACAAGGTACGCATCGGCATCGAGGCCCCGGACGACATGCTGGTCCTCCGCGACGAGTTGGAATCTCACAAGTGCCTGCAGGAAGCCAGCTGAGCGGGAAACACAGACCGGCCTCGGGCGCTGCTCCCGATCTCCAGGTCCTGTGCTCGCGATGATCTGGGCCAACGTGAGGGGGCCACAGAAAAGGGGCTCCGGCGGGCGAAAAAAAACCGGCCGCCCTGCGAGAGGACGGCCGGAGACGTTTTAACTTACCGCATCCCGCATCAAAGATGCGGTGAAAAATCTGTCCGCTGGGAATCAGTCCCGCGGACGCACCACACCGGTGAGCCCGCTGTAATCGGGGCGATCATCGTGGTGCCACAGGGGAAGCCCTGCCTCGATTCGAGCGGCCAGAATCCGCAACTTCTCGTCCGAACCGGCTGGAGCCTCGGTCGACTCAAAATCCAGAGTTTCCATGGGGGCAAAGTCTTCGTCGTGCCCAAACTTATCAATCGCTTGAAAAACGTTCCGCATCGGTATACTTTCTCGCAAAAATAGGTGTGAACGCGCAGCCCGGCCCGCAGCCTGGAGCATACACATCGAACGACGCAGACGACGTCCAAATCGTCGGCCAAAGGTGGGTTGACGTGGGGCCGACTAGGTGGGTTAATCTGCAACCAAAACGTGCCCTTATTATTTCAGGCCTGACAGGGATGTCAAGCAAATTCGCTAAAAAATGGATTTTTTTTGTCTGCCCCCCGGGTCTCCTCCGCAACCTTTCGAGTCGCGTTTTGATGACAAATCAAGTTTGGCACCAATCTTCCGTCGCATTGCCACCGCTCGGCCGCGGCTTCCATTTGATTACCACCCGCATTGTCGATGCACTCCCCGCACTATCGGAGGTGGAGGTCGGTATGTTGCACCTCTTTTTGCAGCATACGTCGGCTTCGTTAACCATTAACGAAAACGCCGACCCTGACGTGACGCTTGATTTGGAGTCGTCTTTCACCGCCATCGCGCCGGAGGACTTTCCCTACCGCCACACCTGTGAGGGTCCTGACGATATGCCGGCTCACGTCAAGTCTTCGCTCCTCGGCAGCTCGCTCTCGTTGCCCATTGCCAACGGCCGCCTTCTGTTGGGCCAGTGGCAGGGAGTCTATCTCTGCGAGCACCGCAACGCAGCCGGACCGCGACATCTGATCCTGACCCTGCAAGGCCAGCAGAAAGAGTAGAGCCGGCGATTGTTATGCCCGCTGCAAGAGGCATGCATCGAGGTCATCGGCCCAGCACCCGATGACACTTCCCGGGTTGGCGTTACGGCTCACTTGCTGCTGGGCAGCCAGGCATCGCGCGATGATCTGCGTAAGACTATCGGTTGCCGTCTCGCGTCCCGACGCCAGCAACGCGTCGGTTGCCCTGGCGAGGGCTGCTGAAAGCATTTTGTCGTTTTCCCGGTCTGCGAGCGGCACCCTCTCGGGCGATGAAATCACGGCGTGCAACAGATCGCGATAAAATCGCTGCGCTTCGCGGAAGGCAAGATGCATCCGCCTTCGGCGTTCATTCGGAGAAGGCTTGTCGTGATCGACAAAGGATTGCACGCAATCGATTAAACGTTCGACCGGTGGCGGCGTTTCCGCCAGAAGTTTGAGCAGTGCGCCGCGAAAATCCCAAAATGATTCTTCTGCCCACGCCGCGGTCTCGGTCAGGCCGGATCGTCCGAGTCCGGCAAGTTGCTTTGCCCGCTCATCGGCCACTCCCGTCTGCCTGATCAAAGTCTCGAGATCCTCTGTCACCAGCGGTCGAAAGCGAAGAATCTGACAGCGGGAACGAATCGTCGGCAACTGCCGCGAGACGTTGTTGCTCAGCAAAATCAGCAGCGAGCGAGGGGGCGGTTCCTCGAGTATTTTGAGCAGGCAGTTGGCGCCCTCCTCATTGAGCATGTCAGCATCATCGAGAATGCCGATTTTCCGACCATCCCGTTGCGGTTTTCGTGAAAGGTTGTAGCAGAACCCTTCCCGATTGCGACGTTCCTTTTCACCAATGAGCAATCGCACGGGGAACTCCGATTTGTCTTCCGGGCAGCCAATCACTTCGACATCGGGGTGGGTGAGTGCCATGACCTGCTGACAGGACGCACACTCGCCACAGGGCGCCATCTCCGAAGGGCTCGCGCGATGACAGAGGAGCGTTTGGGCAAGCTTCAGCGCGAAGGTCCGCTTGCCGACACCATCCGGGCCGGTAAACAGGTAGCTGCTGGCCAACCGTTGTCGCTCGAGCGTACGGCGGAAAGCTTCGGCAACCTCGTCGTGTCCCAAGATGCCTTGCCAGCTCATTTCGATTTACTCGCCTGTTTTACTCGCCTGTAATGCTTCGACCTCACACCAAATCCGCTCCGCAACCTCCGCTTCGGTGCCACTCGCGTCGACGATCTTGATTTTTTCGGGCTGTCGTTCTGCCTCCGCCAAAAAACCTTTCCGCAGTTTGTCGCGGTAGGCCTCGCCCCGGGCCTCGATGCGATCCGGTTCACCCAGCCGCGCAGCGGCCTTCTCGGGCGGCAAGTCCAACACAAGGGTCAAATCGGGTAACAGAGTGCCGGTCGCCACGCGGCCCACATCCCAAATCGCTTGCGGTTCAAGCGAGCGACCGTGCCCCTGGTAGACCACACTCGCAAGCAAGTATCGATCGGCGATCACCGTTTTGCCACTTTGCAAGGCGGGCCGGATGATCTCCTCTACGAGTTGCCCCCGAGAAGCCATGTAGAGCAGCATCTCGCTGACTCCGCCCATCGGCGTATCCCAGTCGTTGAGCAGAATATTGCGGATCGCTTCGCCCAGTTGCGTGCTGCCCGGCTCGCGGCAGGTGACGACCTGCTGCCCCTGCCTCTCAAGTTGGCTGGCCAGCAACTTCAGTTGGGTCGATTTGCCGACGCCGTCGATGCCATCAAGGGATAAGAACATGAGGTCGGTGGGGGGCCATCAAAAATGCGGTCCGCGCAACGGTGCGACGGCGCGAGGCCACTATAGCAGAAATTGACCGCCGTAAGATCGGGGGTCCCCTTAGCGCCGGAAAGTCCGCGCCGGGATCGGGGCGGCCTCCCCGCGAGGTGCTGCAGGCCGCGGTGCCGTTGTGCGGGACTCCACTGCCGGAACGCTGGCCGAGGGGCCGCTTGCCCCTCGCAACTGCAGCGTCGATCCTGCCGCTTGGCCGAATCGTTCCACCGGGCGAACCGGCCGCGTCGCACTCGTGGCGACAACCGGCGACTGGCCTTTCGCCACAAAGGGCGAGGTGGGTTGTAAGGTTGCCGGTTGCGGCGCCGGTTGTGGTGCCCGTTGTAGTGCCGGACGCGCCGCGGCAGACGCGTTGGTGCTTTGAGTTGAAAGTGCCAACGCAATGGTTTCCGAGAGCGAGTCGCCACCGGATGGGAGAGTCGACGGAGCGGAGCGGGTGATCTGCGGCGTGATTTCCGTCGCGGCTCGATTGCCGAGCAGGATTGATCGACCGCTGCTGGTGATTTGAGGAGGCGCCGGCGAAGGGGCAGGTGGTGTTGCCGGGGTCGCCGGTGGCGGGAGCAGTAACTCAGGTTCGAGAGTTGGTACCTGCTCGGGGACCTGCGGGCCCGTTTCGATCGGATCGGCGATGAACGATTGGGCGTCTTCGTTGCGGAATTGCTGGTACGCACCCGCACTGATGGCCGGGGGCGAACTCGGTTCGTCCGCGAGGAAGATGCTCGCATCGAGTTGGCGTGCGGTGCGGATCGCATCGAAGTAGGCTTTACTCGGCCACGGACCCTCGGTGAGGAAGATGTTGTTGTCCTCCAGCAGGGAACCCTTGTGGAATTGGATTTGAATGATCGCTTTGTTGTAATCGATCAGCGAGCGGTAATAATCGGCCTCGGCCTGCGCCAACCGCCGCTGCGCTTCGAGCAGCAGATCGAGCTGCTCGATGTTGCGCCCGAAGCCGACATCGATCTTGGCTTGGAAGGTGTCGACCTGTGCCTGAGCGGCAACGCGACGATTGAAGTTGGTTTCGATCAACTGATAGTTGCGGTCCAGATTTCTTACCGAGTCGGAAATCAGGTGCGAAAGTTCCAGCTCCTGCTCGTTGAGCACTGCCTTCGCTCGCGTGGCCAAAAGTTGTGCATTGCGAACGGCGGCCAGTTCGGCGCGGAAACCGATGGTCATCGACATTTCAACGCCCAATTGCCCTTCGGTGTAGTCGCCGCTGAACAGTACGTCCCAGGCCGACGGGTAGGGTGGAGGTCCGCCATCGCCTAGCAGATCCTTGCCGAATCCGAGCCAGCGGTAGTTACCTACCAGATCGAGGCGAGGAAGCAGATGGTTCTTTGCAGCGATGATTTCCAACTCGCGCTGCTTGATACGCCACTTTTGTTTTCTCAGTTCCACGTTGCGTTCGAGCGCCTCTTGGAGGATATCCTGCCAATCGAAGGTCACTTTGGCCATCGTGGGATCATCCGAGGGACGGATCAACCGTCCGTCGGTGGCCGCAATCCCCATGAGGAACCGCAGACGGTTTTCGGCTGCGAAGACATCGCTCTTGGCTTGTTCGGTCTGAGCGCGAAAAGAGAAATACTGCTCGCGGGCGAGCGCTTCCCGTTCTTTGCCGCCCCCGATAGCACCCACTGCCGTAATCGACTGCACCGTCTGCCAGGTTCGCAGCGAACTGGCAAGCCCCACTTTTCTCGCTTCGAGGTTGCGGTAGGCGTAGTAAAGCTCCCAGTAGTTGTTTTCTACATCTGCGACAAGATTTCGAACCCCACCCTCAAAGTCGGCCAAGGCTCGATCGGTTTGAATGCGGGCGATGAGGACACCATCGAACATCCGTGTGCCGATTCCCGCGAGATTACTGAAGGGGCCGGCAATCCGGTTGTATTCGGCACCGCTACCCTGGAGCAACGGTTGACGGAATGCACCCGTGATATCGGTCCGATACGAATTCGGATAAAGAACCCGAGGATTATTATTGTTGTCGTAGGTGGTTTCAGTGCTGATGGTGGTCGTACCACCGGTGACGTTTGTTTTTTGCAGTTGCGCCTGAAGCGTCAAAATGTTCTGGACGTTGACCTCAGCCAATTCCAGAACGCGGGCTTCGGCCGGATTCACGTTGATCGGATTTTCAAACTGTTCCCAGAAAAAACCGCTGCTGAACGTGGTATCGAAAGCCGAAAGGGCCGCTTCGGGGCCGGTCATCAGGCCGTTAATGTAACCGGGGGCCGAATCTTGGATGGCCGGGTTGTAAATGGTTTGCAGGATATCGGGATTTGCCAGTAGCGCCTCGGAAGGCTGCGAGATGCCGGAGAGCGTATCGACCCGCCCGCCGAGCGAGCGAAGTACCTTGCTGTTGGCGAGTGTAATTTTCACCGCGTCGGCCAGCGTGACTTCCCAAAAATCGTCAAACGATGCATTGTCGAGCGTGAGAGGCGCTTCGGTCTCGCGGGCATCGGAAAGTGGCGGCTGGGTCTCTACCGGATAGTCGATATTGGTCGCTTGCCCTACGTAGTGCGAGAGGTCCCCATCTTCGGCAAAATAGAAGGGCTGTGTCGGGTGACAGCCGGTGCCGATCGAGATCGCCAAGCAAAGCGTCAGTGCGATCTTTTGCAGAGTGGGGTTCATCAATTGTGCATCCGCAGGGAAGGACAAAGTCTAATTGTCTTTTGGACACCACGGTCGCCCGTCAGCGACACCAGTGTTTCCCCCCGGAAGCTTGCCGGGCTCACGCAAGCAGTGCTTGTGGAATGAGCCCTCTTTTACGGCAATCGACATCGCAATTATCGACTTTCGACCGACCTGACTTTGACCAAACTCCGTAGCCGGTAAACTTTATGTGGAAACTTTTTTCACTGCCGCCAGCAGTGAAAGCGGCCTGCGGCACCGAATGGTAGAAAACGCGAGAAAACACCCGGCAGCGGTATTCATTTGCGAGGCGCCGCCGAGCGCCGTTTGGTCGGGCGCTTTGCCGTGCGGGTGCTGCTAGCATTGGGGTGATTGTCCTGGCCGGTCATTTCATAAAGAAAGCGACTGGGGATCGTTTCCTGCTGCTTGCCCCATTTGTGTCGACTCAGCGAGAGACTCAGTGTGAGTCGGTCCTGGGCCCGAGTGATTCCCACATAGCAGAGTCGCCGCTCTTCGTCGATCGAGCGGCCCGTTTCATCCTTGATCGATCGCTGGTGCGGCAGCAGTCCTTCCTCCATGCCGGTCAGGTAGACGTGGGGAAATTCGAGGCCCTTCGCCGCGTGCAGCGTCATCAGAAATATCCCGTTCCGCTCTTCGTCCTCCGTTTGATCCCGTTGATCGAGCAGCGTGGCATCGAGAAATCCTGCTAGCGAATTGGAGCCGGTCTCCTGCTGGTAGCTACCCGCCGCGCTGATCAACTGCTCGACCGCGCCGAGCCTCGTTTCGCACTCTCCGGCATCGGGATACCGCCGCTTGACCTCTTCGGTGTAACCGACAGCGGTGATTAAGTGCCGCATCGACTCCACCAGATCGCCACCTTCGGAAAACCTTTTGATGTAGCTGTCGATCAACTCGCGAAACGCCCGCATCGCCTTTGCCGCCTTGGGAGAAACACTCTTAATCTCTCCGGCGCGCGGAAGCAGATTGTACGCCGGTTTTCCCGCCTCCGTCGCCCCCTGGATCAGAGCGGTCTGGGCAGGTCGCGAGATACCTCGCGGCGGCGTATTGAGAATTCTTAAAAGAGAAACCTCATCTGACGGGGCAGTAAATACCTTGAGATACGCCAGTAAATCCCGAACCTCTTTCCGATCATAGAACGACATTCCGCCGACGAGCGTGTACGGCAAACCTGCCTGCCGCAGCGCCGTTTCAAAGGCCCGGGGCTGTTCGTTGGTGCGAAAGAGAATCGCCACGTGCCGCGGCTGCGTGGGAGTTTGCTCAAGCAGGTTGTAAATATCTTTAACGGTCGCTTTCGCTTCGGCCGTCTCGTCCTGGAATTGAAGGATCCGCGGGGCCTTGCCACCCTCGCGGGCAGGCCGGAGTTCCTTCTCGTGCCGCTGGCAGTTGAAGGCAATCAGGCGATTGGCCAGATTGAGGATTTCAGGACGGCTCCGGTAATTCGTTTCCAGGCGGACGACCGCAGCCTCCGGCCAGTCGTGTTGAAAACGGAGGATGTGTTCCACTTCGGCCCCTCGCCATCCGTAAATCGATTGATCGTCATCCCCCACCACACACAAACTGCGATGTCCTGCGGCCAGCATCTGAGTGATCCGGTACTGACTGCCGTTGGTATCCTGATATTCGTCGATCAAAATATGGTCGAATCGACCAGCTTCCTCCTCGCGGGCATCGGCATTGCTTTGCAGTAATTTTTCGGTCAGGAGCAGGAGGTCGTCGAAGTCGACTGCGCCGGACGCCAGCAGTGTCGACTGGTAGCGGGCGTAGGCAATCGCTGCGAGATGTTCTTTCTCCGACTCGGACTCTTTCTCTGCCGTATCGGGATCGATGCCGCTATTTTTCCAGCGACCGATGAAGTAGAGCAGGTCGCCGGGTCGCAGCGATTGACTCGGCATCTTCAGTTCACGCAGCGTACTGCGGGCGGTGGCTTCCTGATCTGCCCGATCGTAAATCGCAAACCGTGCCGGATAGCCGAGTTTCTGAATGTGTCTTCGAAGAATCCGCACGCAAAGTGAATGGAATGTGGAGATTTCCGGTTTCGATGGTTGTCCTTTGCCCAAAAGTTCGCCGGCCCGCTGCTGCATTTCGCGGGCCGCTTTATTTGTGAAGGTCACTGCCAGAATCCGCTCGGGGGGCGTGCCTTGGCGAATGAGGTGTGCGATCCGCGTCGTGATGACCCGCGTCTTGCCGGTTCCGGCGCCGGCCAGAACCAGGAGCGGTTGGGCCGGGGCGCAGACCGCCGACTCCTGCTCGCGATTGAGTCGGAGATGGGGTTTTCGACGGGGCACGGCGGGCTCGGGTAACGGAATGGTAGATGGTGGATGCAGGGTCGTTGGCCTCACCGCCTCACCGCGTTGTGTCCGAAACGTACCCGCACGATGCGCCTCACTCTAACGCCTCACACGTCCGGCGGGGAGTGGACACCCCCGCGGTGATTCCGGGTTGCCGCTGATGAGAAAAGGTTGACGCAGGGTATACGAGCGTTTGGCTTGCTCGATCCCGCACGATTATTTGCGGACTTGACCTTTTTTTGACGGCCGACCTATACTCCGGAGACGAGCGAGTGAGGCCCCTCCCAAAGGAAAGGTTCCGGCGATGAAGTCAGAGCGACGACACGATTTGCAGACCAATGCCCTGGCAGATTGGCTGGGAGCTAAAATTAATCTTGTACAGTCGAACGCGACTTGGATCGTGGGCGGCTTGCTGCTTGTTTTGCTTTTTGTACTCTTCATATTCATTCGCGACAATCGACTCGCGAGCAGGGAATCGATCGGTTGGACGCGTTTGCAAAACGGAACGAACGCGGGGTTAGTCGCCGTTTCCCAACAGCAGCCGCTTGCGTTGAGCAATGCCACCCGCGATCTCGAAGAGTTGGCGAGGGAATATACGGGGGAACCGATTGCCGCATTTGCGTATCTCACGCTCGGAGATCTGTCCCTGCAGAATGGTCAGGCTCAATACGTGCTGAACAAAACGGCGGCCCGCGAAGCCTTTGGCGAGGCGGCCCGCTTCTATCAGGAGGCTGCCGTCCATCCCGCCTCGAGTGAGATGGCAAACCGCGCTCTTTTTTGTCTCGGCAAGAGTTTGGAATGGCAACTCAAGATAAATCAGGCCAAAGACGTTTACGGTAAGGTGGAAGGCGCATACCGACCTGACGCGGAGGCACGGATTCGCAATCTCGATGAAAAAAATACCGAGGCATTTTACAAACAGTTTGCTGAGTGGCAGCCTAAGCAGGAGCCGACGCGCGAGAATCGCTACGGTGAGGTCGATTTTGAACTCGAAGATCAAGCGGCTCCTTCGGGGGACGACGTCGACGCGGCATTACAGACCCTAGTCGGTGGGTCGGGCGAGGAAGATTCGGCGGAACAGGCCGAACCCGACGGTGGCGAAGCGCCCCCGGCGGAGGATACAAAAGCAGACCCCGCCGAAACGGACGCACCGTCGCCTGCCGCACCGTCCGAAACGAATCCCGATTCGCCTTCAGAGTCTGCCGAATAACAAATGCTTCTCACGTGGGTGTCGGCCGGAGCGGTTTGCGTTCGCAACGGCGCAACGGATAGGTGTGACCGGTGACGGAATCTTCCTCAGACCCTCCCGCTTCGCAGTCAGACGCGGAGCAAAGTCCGCGCCGCTGGACGATCTCGTCGGGCGAAGCCGGCATGCGACTCGATCTTTTTCTAGCCGGTCACGATACGCAGCTCAGTCGTACGTTTATCCGCAACCAGATTATGGCCGGCAGGGTTCTGGTCGACGACCGCGGTGCAAAGGTCGCGTATCGCTTGCACGAAGGCCAAATCGTGACGGCACTTCCGTTCGAGCACGTTGCCGACTCACCCGAGCCAGAAGATATTCCGCTGGATATTCTCTACGAGGATGAAGATTTTGCGGTCGTCAATAAGGCGGCCGGGATGGTGGTGCACCCGGCCAAAGGACACTGGTCGGGCACGCTGACCAGTGCGCTGACCTTTCACTTCCAGTCGCTCAGTTCGGTCGGGGGGGCGACGCGACCGGGCATCGTGCATCGGCTCGATCGCGATACGAGCGGCGTGATTCTGATTGCTAAAAATAACGTGGCGCATCAGAATCTGGCGGCTCAGTTCGAGGCCCGCACGGTCGAGAAGGAGTATTGGGCGATTGTGCAAAAAATTCCCGACCGCGATCGCGATCAGATCAATTTGCCGATTGGACCGCATCCGCACCATCGCGAGAAAATGATGACCGGCCCGCAGGTGGCGCGGGGTAAGGCGGCCGAGACGTTCTATGAGGTGCTGGAGCGATTTTGTGATGCGGCTGTGGTGCGTGCGGTTCCCAAAACGGGTCGGACTCACCAGATCCGGGTCCACCTCGCCCATCTCGGTCATCCGGTCCTCTGCGATCGGCTCTACGGCAGCACCGCACAATTTATGGCGGGCGACTTTAGCGGAGATGCATCGCAAGAGGTGCTGCTCGATCGTCAGGCCCTGCATGCCCGCAAAATCAGCGTCGCGCATCCGAGCAGCGGTGAGCGGGTCTCCTTCGAAGCACCGCTGGCAAGCGATTTGCAAACCACGCTTGAGTATTTGCAGAAGCGAGAGTCCTGAACGCACAGAAGCCTTCGGTGTCTTTTGCTACTCGTTGCCGAAGATCAGCGACATCAGTTCGCCGGTTCCGATGGTGCGCGGGGTGAGGAGCAATTCGCCGGCCGCAAAGCCCGCGGTGGAGCCGAAATAAAGTGCCGCTGCGCGGACCCGCTCGAGCACGCCCGCTTTCTCCTCGGGGAATTGGGTCTTGTAGCACGCGATCGAGGCCATTTTTTTCTCGAGCGTGCCGGTGATGTCCTGCACAAAATGCCCGCCCGCTTTCGGCAGTTGCAAGGAAGCGAGAAAAAGCGTGAAGTGCAATTGGGCATCGATCCGATGGACCGGGAGATTTTGAAACTGCTCGTCCCACTTGCAGAGTCGAGAATAAAAAATCGCAGCATCGGTAATCTGCATAGCCTGCCAGTGGTCGGGGGAAGCCATCGGTGTCCGGTCGCCAAACCCGATCACCAGCCGCGGGCGATATTTACGAAACTCGGTGGCCAGCATCAATCGCGCTTCGTGTGAATCGAACAACCGGCGGTTCGGCAATTCGAGCGTGACGCGGGTTTCGATCCCCAGTGCCGTCGCCGCCGCGGCTGCCTCCGCGAGTCGTACCTGCGGATCGGGACAAAGCGGGGTCGGCTCCCCGTCGGTCAGGTCGATAATGCCCACGCGATAGCCTTGCTCGACGAGGCAGGCGAGGGTGCCACCGCAGGCAATCTCCACATCATCCGGGTGCGCGCCGACGGCGATCACGTCGAGCTGCGGCCACGCGTCGACCGACTGGTTCATCGCAACTTCCTTCAAGAAAAGAGCAAAAACAGAGACTCGATTCTAAGGCCACCTCTACTGACCAGCAATGGTCCGAAAGGGCGTGGGCGGCTTGATCCTTGCGGCACCGAATCGGTAGCATGTGCCCATGGCCGCTACGCCCATGATGCAACAGTACGAGGATGCCAAGGCATCCTGTCCCGATGCGCTGCTCCTCTTCCGGATGGGCGACTTTTACGAGCTGTTCCACGACGATGCGGAAAAGGCACATCGGCTGTTGGGAATCACGCTCACGAGTCGCGATAAGAGCGAGAATCCGATTCCGATGGCCGGTTTTCCGCACCATCAATTGGATGGCTACCTGGCCAAACTTATCGCCGCCGGGTGCCGCGTGGCGGTGTGCGATCAGGTCGAAGATCCCAAAAAGGCCAAGGGGCTGGTGAAGCGCGAGGTGACGCGGTTAGTCACTCCCGGCACGCTGACCGACGAATCGCTGCTCGATCCGCGGACGAGCAATTTTTTGGCCGCCTGGGTCCCGGGCGAAGTGGGAGGTCTGGCCTGGATCGATGTTTCGACCGGGCGCTTTTATGCTGCCTCGATTGGCAGCGATCAGTTGGCCGACGAGTTGGCGCGGGTTCGTCCGGCAGAATTGCTTTTGAGCGAAGATGCGTCCGAGGCGGGGATCGCAGATGAGTGGTCGATCACGCCGCGTGCCGGTTGGACCTTTTCCCCAAAATCTGCACTGCCGATGCTCGAAAAACAATTCGGCACGAAGACACTCGAAGGATTCGGGTTCGGCGATCAAGACACGGCGGCCCTCTGTGCCGCGGGAGGGATACTCAGTTATTTACAGGAGACGCAAAGGACCGAGCTTGCGCACATCGATCGGCTCTCCCCGTATGAGAGTCGCTCGGCGCTGCAGATCGACGAAGCCTCGCGGAGCAGCCTGGAAATTTCGCGTACTGTGCGGTCTGAAAAGCGCGATGGTTCGCTCCTCGACGTGATGGACCGGACGGTGACAGCCATGGGCGGAAGGCTGCTCGGAGAGTGGCTGGAAAATCCGCTGACCGAGCAGGTGCAGATCGACGCGCGGCTTGAGAGCGTGGGCCAACTTCTCGAGGGTCCGGCCACCCTTGCGTCGTTCGGCGAATCGCTCGCAAAAATTTACGATATGGAGCGTCTCCTGGCGAGGGCGACCACCGGCCGAGCGAGTCCCCGGGATTTGCAGTTCATGGGCCGCACGCTCGCGACGCTTCCGGAGATCAAAGAGCAACTCGGACAGTTGGCGACCGCCCGCTTCAGTGAGCTCGATGCCCAGTTCGATCTCTGCAGCGACCTCAAAGACCGACTCAACAGTGCGCTGCAGGAAGATTGTCCGCTCACCAGCCGCGAAGGAGGTTTTATTCGCGAAGGGTTTCATGCGCCGCTCGATGAACTGCGAAGCCTCTCGAGTGGCGGAAAACAGTGGATCGCCCGCTATCAGGCCGAAGAGACAGAGCGATCAGGGATTACGAACCTCAAGGTCGGGTACAACCGCGTGTTCGGTTACTACCTCGAGGTGACCCACGCGCATCGCGATAAGGTGCCCGAAACGTACATTCGCAAGCAGACGCTCAAAAATGCGGAGCGCTACATCACGCCTGAACTCAAGGAGCACGAAGAAAAAGTGCTGCAGGCCGATTCGCAGGCCAACGAACTGGAATACGAACTGTATCTGGAGCTTCGCGATGCGGTGACGCAGGCAGCTGAAAGGCTACGGCGGACTGCGGCGGTGCTGGCTGAGTTGGATGTCTTCTGTTCGCTCGCCAGTCTGGCCCGGGCTCGCGATTATTGCCGTCCGGTAGTCAACGATTCGCGAGAGATGATCATTCTCGGTGGGCGACACCCGGTGCTCGATGTACTGAGCGAGGAGGGGTCGTTTGTTCCCAACGACACGGAGTTGCATTTTGAGCGGCAACGACTGCTGCTGATCACCGGCCCGAACATGGCGGGCAAGAGTACCTACATCCGGCAGGTCGCCCTGATTGCGATCATGGCGCAGATCGGCAGTTACGTTCCGGCCACCAGTGCCGAGATCGGTATTGCCGACCGGATTTACGCGCGGGTCGGTGCGAGCGATCAGCTTGCCCGCGGCCAGAGTACGTTTATGGTCGAGATGCTCGAGACGGCGCGGATTCTCAACACGGCGACCGACCGCAGTTTGGTGATTCTCGATGAGATTGGCCGCGGCACGAGCACCTACGACGGGGTCTCCCTTGCCTGGGCCGTGGTCGAGTATCTGCACAACCGGGTGCAGTGCCGTGCGCTCTTTGCCACTCACTACCACGAGCTTACGGAGCTTGAAGAGCGGCTCGACGGCGTCGCGAATTTTAATGTGTCGGTCCGCGAGTGGGAAAACGAGGTGGTGTTTCTGCACAAGATTGCCCCGGGCGCGGCCAACAAGAGTTACGGCATCCATGTGGCGAGTCTTGCGGGAGTGCCCAAGGAGGTGCAGCAGCGTGCGCACGATATTCTCGCACATCTCGAGCAGGAGCATCACGATGCGCTGCAGCCGGGTGAGTCGGTGCCGAATGCCGCCCACAATTTCTCCAGCAGCGAGGCGGGCGATTTGCAAATGAGCCTCTTCGGTGCCGAGGAGCATCCGCTGATCGAAAAAATCCGCCAGTTGGATTTAGAGAGTCTCACGCCGCTTGAGACGATGCAGCGACTCGGTGAGTGGCAATCACAGCTCGAAGAAGAAGCGCAGGCCAAACCGCGTTAGCCTATCACTTGTTTTGTAAATGCGCAGCTACCATCTGGCCATTCCGGTTGATCTTGTCTGGTCTTGTCCCTTTTGTCAGCCAGTCACGGTCATTCTGACTCAGTTGCTTCATGCTGATGGTAAACTCTTTTTTGTCTTTCCATCGCAATAGGGTGATCTTTTTATCGGTTACCTTGATCGGTAGAGCAATCAACGTTTTGCCTTGTTGGCTAACGAATTCGCGCTTGTAAAATTTGATAAAGTTGTCAATTGTTCTTTGTTTTTTTTCGGCCGCCAAATTTTTATCCTTCTCCTTTTGTAGTTCTTCGCGGCGTTCGTCCTCCTCTTTTAGGAAAGTCTCAATCTCTTGCAGATGATTTTCACCCAGATATTTTTCGTGATCGAGGATGGGTATGAATGCGACTTGGCCTCCTAGCATGTTGATGTAGTTCGCAGCAGGCATACGTATACCTAAAAAGTCCACTTCTTCTTGGCGTCCATAAACGTCTCTGTTGTTATTCTCGGCCCGAAAATCGGCTCCACCACCCGTCTTTTTTGTCTCAAGATATACGCGTATTTTCTTCCCCCTGAATTCTCTGCCTTTAGGGGTGTAATCGGCTGTTGCCCCATTGTTCATCACCTCGATAAAAGTAACCCGGCCCTGAATTCTTAAGAGTCTTCCGACTTTAACTTTGGTCGGTAAGGTAATAGGGAATGCATGTTGTAATTTTCCTTCACCGAGTTGTTTGCGAATCTTTTTGTACTTTGAATCATCCAGGTCTTGGATTTGTTTTTTAATTGTGGCGATCGCTTGTCTGCGCCACGTTGCGTCGCCGTCCTCAATTGGCTTGACGGGGTTGATTTTCGCTGTTTTTAGCGCGACACCAAGATCAAGTGATGAGATTGCATAGTTAAGATTTTGGGCAATTTTTTGGCTTCCAAGGTTCGTAAAGGTATTCATGCCCACCACTTGTCCTTCAAGATTCACAAGTGGTCCGCCACTATTCCCCGGGGAAATGCTGGCATCATGTTTGATCCATGTGCCAGCGGGTAAACCTGCCTCCCGAGCCCCTCGAACGGCACTCACGATACCTTTGGTGACGCTAAATTCTTCGCCCTCCGGTTGGCCGAGTGCGATGACCTCGGTGCCTTGCTCGGGGAGGTCATCAAAAAGATCTAAAATCTTTGCGTCCGGTGAAATTTTATCGATTTTTAAAACGGCAATATCCCGACCCTTCGGGACTCTCTGATCGATGAATAAGGATCCGAGAACAGTAGCTTTTGTCCGATCGTGAAAGACAACTGAAATTTGTTTGGCCCCTTCTATGACATGGTGGTTGGTGATCACGATATCATTAGCGACAATGAATCCGCTGCCCGAGAGGCGGCCATCAGTTTCGATAATGCACACACCGGGCTGGACAGTATCTATCAGTTCTACAAGGCTGTCTTCTTCACTTTGCACCGTTTGGCAGAACAGTTGGCAGAACAGAAGGAACAGGAGAGCGACGTGCAGACGAGGGGTAGCAATGCACCTAAACGGTATGCTCATCTCGTATTTGTCCAATATTTCATAAGGCATGGATTGATCACGCTAACAAAAAATCGTGGCAACGGAGACCGCTCGTCAGAGCATAACTGATGAGCTTGGAAATCATTCTCTGCATTGCTGGGCTTTAAGAGATTGTATTTTCCTAGTTTTTTTCCTTTATTGTGTAAAATAGTAATTCGTCATCTTGGAACCACGCTCCGATCAAAAAATATCCATACTCTTTCTCGTATATACGCCATTCATCATCTGATTCGTCGCTGAGTTTCCAGTCATCATTTAGGAAACTCGTCTCACGACTAATGCCTGTATATCTCTTGCCTTGTACGAACAGTTCTCCCGTCCAGGGATGAAGGGCATGACCGTGATTTTCTTGAACCTGCACTTGCAAAATTAAGGCGGGCCCATCTTGTGTTAAAAAAGAGAGCCCGTAATTATCCCAAATATACAAGTCCTCACCTCCTTGCCGTGGCGGTGCCTTCAGTTCCTTCTCTAAGCCATTGAGAGTTAATTCCTCAAGCGACCCATACCGATCGTTCAGCCGCAGGAGTATTTTTTGTTTCGCTACAGTGACTTTAATTCGTTCCGAAGATATTTTGCCTCGCGCTGACGTGCGGATACTTTTTGCCTCCTCCTGTTCGGCCGCCAGTCTCTGATTCGGTGTTGCCTCTGTTGTACCGTCTTCATTCCAGTATTTTCCTTCGCCTACCGTCTCACCTTTTACGTATTTTATTTCTGCGTTTTTTTGTCCATTAGAGTGCCAATAAATCCAGGTACCTTCGTGCTTTCCTTCCTGGTAGACGCCTTCAGAATATTTTTGTCCACCGAAGTAGTAAGACGTGTGTTTGCCATGCGGTTCACCATCACGGTATTCTGTTGACGATTCAATGCTTCCATCGTCAAAACGATTGATCCAGCGACCAGTGCCATTAGAGATTTTGGTCAACGAGCAGGGGGTGCCGTCGCGAAGCCAAGCCTTCACCGCAATAAGTTTCCCGTCGTTGTATTGCCCCTTGGCCGATAATTGCCGGTTGTCGTGATAATGGCGGAATTCTCCATCTGGTTCACCGAATTTCCAATTAAAATCGTATTGTTTTTCCCCATTCTCATACCACCCGTAATGCATTCGATTTGGTTGGCCATTGGCAAACCAACTTTGTTCACGTTTCTTCCCATTTGCGTGCCACTCCGTACACATGCCGTTAAGATCGCCGAAATACGGCACCTCTGAGTCTTGGAGGTCGACCGTCCATTTGTGGCAATCCTCAGGATTGCCGATTAACGCACCCGAAAAGCTTAAGTCGAACTCTGGAAGGCCACTGATATGCCATCGCACCAATCGCATCAGTCGGCCGTCGTCAAACTTGCCGAGAAGACAATTGTCGTAGTAATTGCTATAAACTCCGTGCTTGCTCCGTGCCCATCCAGAAAAAGGTTTTCCATCAAGCGTCACGACATCACTTTGTGAACTTAGATCGCACCAGAAGGTTTGGGTTAAAAGGGCCTCTTCAATTTTTTCGAGCGCAGGCAATCCACCAGACGACTCATCCTGAGTCACGAGATTTGGAATCAGTGTTTTGGCCGGTGCACGGCTTCGCTTCACGTTTAATATAAAAGTTGTTGGCTGTTCATTGATATACACCCAACGATCCGAGTCTAAAAAAACAAAATGTTTTTCTATACCTTCGTTATTTATGCAGTGAAGAAGAGAGGTGTCTGGATCCCAGGCGAACCTTAGTTTGCCAAGCAGAATGGTATAAAAATCGCCTTTCTGCCAAGCATTGAGTTTGATTTGTGTCGGTTTGAAACTAGCTGCGATTTGTTTTTTTAAGTTTTCTATTTCATCCGAATCAGATGCTTCGACGGCGAGATCTTCGGCCGTGCCGAATGTTGGGTGATATTCTTCTCGAAGTAGCAGCCACTTCTGTGGCGTGAAATCAAGTCGCAGTCGGTTTCCTTCCACCTGGCCTTTAGCTTCGTATTTAATGGTCAGGTGCGCAGGTTCAAAACCCTGGAAACCGGAAGCTACAATATCCCAACTGCCAGTGAATCGATTTAAGACCTCACTGGGATCGTGTGGTCCAAAGGGTATGACTGGTGCCGCCTGCGCGTCATTTAAGGCATTGATAATGTCTTGGGAGGAGATCGCAAAATTTAAATTTTGGTCGCGCGCGGCTTTGGGGCCGAGCGTATTCATTCCAACCACAGTACCCTGCGTAGTGAGTAACGGACCGCCACTGTTCCCGGGGGAAATGTTGGCATCATGCTGAATCCAAGTGCCTTGGTAGACTCCATCGCGATCATAATATTCATTCACTTCTTCAGCATTACGAACGGCAGTCACTCCGCCTAAAGACGTTGTGTGTTCCAAGCCCCTGGGGTGGCCAATCGCGACCACGCGATTTACTTGGTTGGGGTCGGGGATTTTTGCAGCCAAAGGAATGGGTGTTACCGATCGCGGTATTGCAGAGACTCGCAAAATGGCGATGTCTTTCGATTTGTCTAGGTGCAATTTTCCATCCGCTTTCACCTTTGTCCCATCGCGAAAAGTGATCTCCGCTTTTGAAGAATGTCCTACGACGTGATGGTTGGTGACAATCACATCTTCAGCTACTACAAAGCCTGATCCTAGGCCGCCATTACCGCTAGGATCGTTGGCGTCGATTTGCACCACCGCTTCCTTGAGCTGTTCAAAGTTTTCCGGAATAGTTTTCTGTGTACTGCGATTGTTTGCGTCCTCTTCCGCTTGTTTTTTTTGTTCCGCAAGTTGCCTCTCTAATTCCTCCAATCTCTGTCTTAGTGCCTCTTCTTTCCGAATCTCCTCTGCTTGTGCGGCTTTCTGACTTTGGGCGACTTGAGACGGTGGTCGGTCATCGCCCTGCTTGGATAGAGCGGCTATCACCAGTATCCCCAGCAGTGCAAGCGATATAGATCCACCGCCTGCCCACCAACCCCACTTCGGCATCCACTTGAATGCCCACCAAGGTTTTTGTCTTGGTGGAATCGGCGGAGGAGGTACCGGAGGCAGAGAAGGTGCCAGAGGATGTCGAGTCCCATGCGAGCTTTCGGGAAGCACGGCAATCAGTGCGTCCTTGAGTTCGGCCAGTTCCTTCTGATTAATAAACCCATCGGCAGTAATCCGCTCCATCAATTCCGTTAAATAATTGATGGCAGGAATCTCAGTCGCGGTGCGATGGGCACGTAGCCACTTTCGTAGGGCTTTGATGCCATTAAGATCTAACTTGCCCTGGCGGAGAACTGCCCGGCAAATTGATTCGAGATCCGCTCCATCAGGAGTTTGAAGTTGATCTTTGGTGAGCCGAATATTCGACATGAGAAATGCCCACCCAAAGAAAAGCTACCAACGGCCTGTATAAAAAATGGCGACAGACGCATAAACAAGATTGATTATAACGATGTTTCATCAAAAGCAAGTTATATCAGGCGAAAAAATCCATTCCATCAGAGTGGCGCTGGGGGTTAACCCCCGGTGAGCTTTGTTTCAACCTAAATTAATTTTCTACATAAAAGTCAGTCTCTCATGCCTCTGTTTTTAGCGACACGGCAAACCCTTTAAAGGCCGGTGTCTTACTCGCCGGGTCGGCCGTCCGCGGCACCAGCACATTCGCCTCGGGATAATACATCAGCGCGTTGCCCGCGCGGATGTCTTCATAGGCCACCACCTCGATATGCTCGATCGCACCGGTGCTGCTTTTCACCGTCACCCGCTCCCCCGCCGCAAGACCGCGAGCGGCGATGTCATCGGGATGCAGCAGAATCACATCCCGCGCCTTCTGGCCGCGATAGACATCCTCCTCTTCATAGACCACCGTATTGAACTGACCCTCACTCCTTACGGTCATCAGCCGCAATTCACTTCCAGAGCCTTTCAGCTCGGGGAGCGAAAAGGTGTGCAACTGCGCCTTGCCGCTCTTGGTGGCAAACTGCGGCTCGTGAAACGTGCGGCCGGCAATTTGAAACTCGCCGCCACTTCCGGTGATCGTGCCGATCGCCCCGTAGCCGGGTACCGCCTCGGCGATCAACTGCCGAATGTTTTCCGCATCGCGAAGCTGCTGCCAGTCGATCCCCGAACCGGTGCCCAGAACGTTTTGAGCCAGCTGCGCGATAATCGCAATCTCGCTCCTCGGACCCGCGTGCCGCCGTGGTCCCCCGTCGCTGAGCCGCACGAAGTTGAACATCGACTCCTGCGTGGTCTGCTGGGGCTCCTCATCCCTCGCCAGAACCGGCAGGATGATGGTCTCGTTGCCCAAGCCGTGCGCATGGCCCGTATTGAGTGTGGTATTCAGATAGATCATCGTCTCGAGCTTACCGAGCGCGTCGGCCGCAAACGCCGCATCGGGGTTGGAGCCATACAGGTTGCCGCCCAAGGCAAAGCCGAGCCGCAAGTGGCCCGACGCTGCTTCTTCCATGCATCCGAGCGTGTCGAGGCCCGGGCGACTCGGCAGCACGAGGCCCCGATCATTTTGAAGGTGGTCAAAAATCGCTTGCTTCAGTTGCGGCGTCACGCCCATCGAACCGATCCCCTGCACGTTCGAGTGCCCGCGAATCGGTAAGAGCCCCGCGCCCGGGCGGCCCACCATGCCCCGCATTAGTGCCAGCGCCGCGATCAGTTGTACGTTTTGCACGCCGTGGGCGTGGTGCGTGATCCCCATCGTCCAACTGAAGACCACGTTTTTCGCCTTCGCGTACGTCGCTGCCGCCTCTTCGATCTCGGCCCGGCTGGTGCCCGATTTGTTGACAATTTCATTCCAAGAGGTTTTCTGGAGCACATCCTCCAAGGCCGGCCAGCCTACGCAGTGCTGCTCGAGCATCTTGCGGTCGATCGCTCCGGTTTCATAAATCGTCTTGGCGATTCCCGTCAGCAGCGCCAGGTCTCCACCGATATGCGGCTGAATGTACTGGGTGGCGATCCGGGTACCGAACAGCAGGCTCCGTAGATCGCTCGGTACGCGAAAGCGGATCATGCCGGTCTCGCGGA
Organism: Planctomycetaceae bacterium; assembly: GCA_902630355.1. Lineage (GTDB taxonomy): Bacteria > Planctomycetota > Planctomycetia > Pirellulales > UBA7805 > UBA7805. The sequence goes on along the minus strand of CACOUL010000024.1, from coordinate 7,782 downwards.
CCGGGTTGATTACAATCACCTCCCCGCCCCGGCGACGGATATTTTTGAGCGTGGTCATCAGTCGCGGATGATTGCTCGCCGGATTGCCGCCGATCACAAAGACCAAGTCCGCCTGTTCGACATCTTCGAGCTGCAAGGTGGCGGTACCTGTCCCCAACACGCTCGAGAGCCCCACGCCGCTCGCCTGATGGCAATAATAACTGCAGTTGTTCACGTTGTTGGTGCCGTAGAGCCGGGCAAAGAGTTGCAGCAGAAAGCCCGCTTCGTTGCTGCTGCGGCCGCTGAAGTACCAAAACGTTTCGTTGGCCGATAATGCTCCGAGTCGCTTGCCGATCCGCTCGTCGGCTTCTTGCCAGGAAAGTGGCCGGTAGTGCGACTCGCCCCGGGTATGCAGCAGCGGCACGGTAAGCCGACCGGCCGCCTCGAGTTGCCGGGGAGTCATGGCCCGAAGCTGGGCGATGCTCTGCTCGGCAAAAAATTCGGCGCCGATACCGTCCTGCATATCGGCGGCCATCGCCTGCATCGCCTTTTTGCAGACTTCGGGAAAGCGGCCCGCCTCGTTGACCATGCCGCCCCGCTGGCCTCCCATTCCCAGGGCGCAAGTCTTGCAGGCGTTTTTGGACCTCAGTGCGCGGTAGAAACGCCACACCCCGCCCGACTCGCGGGCCTTCCGCCACGCGTAGCGGATTGCATGCCATCCACCGCCGCTGTCGATCTTCCGTCTCAAGAGAGAGCTACCGTGACCGTTTTATCTTCGAGATAGTTATTGAGTGCTGCTTCGCCCAGTTCGCGACCGAGTCCCGACATTTTGAAACCGCCGAAGGGCGCCGCCGCGTCGAAAGCATCGTAGCAGTTGACCCACACGGTACCGGCCCGCACGCTGTTGGCAATCTTATGGGCCTTCTGCACATCGCGGGTCCAGACCGCGGCGGCCAATCCATACATCGTGTTGTTGGCTCGATCGATGATCTCGTCCATGTCGCGGAATTTAAGGATGCTCATCACGGGACCGAAAATCTCATCGGTCGCAATTTGCATCTCATCGGTTACGCCCGTGAATACCGTGGGCTCGATAAAGTAGCCTCGATCGCCGAAGCGATTGCCGCCCGCCGCGCAGTTGGCACCCTGCTCCTGGCCTAAGCCGATGTACTTCATGATCTTGTCGAACTGCGCCTGATCGACCTGCGGACCCTGCTGGGTCGACGGATCGAGCGGATCGCCCAACTTGCGTCCGGCAATACTCTCGAGCATCCGCTCGACGAACGCATCGTGGATCGATTCTTCCACGTAGAGCCGACTTCCGGCACAGCAGCACTGTCCCATGTTGAAAAACAGACCGGCGTCCGAACCGGCAACCGCTTCGTCGAGGTCGGCATCGGCGAAGACGATGTTGGGGCTCTTTCCACCCAACTCAAAGGTGAGCCGCTTCATCGTGTCGGCCGCTTCGCGCTGGATGATCTGGGCCGTGGTGTGCTCACCGGTAAAGGCAATTTTGTCGACCAGCGGATGCTTGACCACGGCCGCACCGGCGGTGGGACCGAATCCGGGCACCACGTTGATCACCCCATCGGGAAAACCGGCTTCCTGAGCCAGTTTGGCCATCCGCAGACAGGTGAGCGGTGTCTGTTCGGCCGGTTTCATCACGATCGTGCAACCGGCAGCCAATGCGGGACCCCACTTCCAGGCCGTCATCAGCATCGGAAAATTCCAGGGGATGATTTGGCCGGCCACCCCGACCGGCTCGCGGCGGGTGTAGACGAAAAAGTCACCCCGCACCGGGATGGTTTTGCCGTGGATTTTATCGGCCCAACCGGCATAGTACCGCAGACAATCGACGACCAGCGGGAGGTCGGCCGTCGAAGAGTCGGCGAACGGCTTTCCGTTATCGAGCGATTCGAGCGCGGCCAGTTCTTCCAGATTGCTCTCGATCAGATCGGCGAGTTTGTTCATCAGGATGCCACGGTCCCGGGCGTCCATTTTTCCCCACGGCCCGTCGTAAAGTGCCGCGTGCGCCGCTTTGGCGGCCAGATCGATATCAGCCGCATCCCCCTCGGCAACTTCACAGATGACCTCTTCGGTCGACGGATTGATAGTGCTGAAGGTCTGGCCGCTCACCGAGGGTGTCCATTTACCTCCGATAAAACACTCGGTCTCGCGGACCGCCGGGGTCGTGATCGGTTCAGTGATGGTTGCCATGAGAATCTCCAGAAGGGGGTGATGTGTTTCTTATGACGAGATCTCCTTGCAGTCCTTTGCACGGGAGATTTTGATATCGCTTCGCTGGGGGAAATTTTACCCATCCAGTCGCACGTTCGCCAACCGTACTAAGCCTTGAAAAACGAGTCGAAAAGGGTCAAAAAAGTGGAAACCGACTTCCGCTGCGTGGCAGAATGCTATAATTTGGAGTGTCGAGGGTCGCCCTTGCCCCGGTGCGCAAGGGTGCTTCTTTTTGTTGTCCCTAAACGGAGTACGTTGATCTTATGTCTATCACGCTAACCGAGCGAGCCGCCACCGAAGTCAAAAAGATTCTTGAAGACCAAAAAGCTGAAGACGGAACGTTTCTCCGCGTCGGTGTCACCGGTGGTGGATGCAGTGGGTTCAGTTACGCTCTCGGATTCGATACGGCGTACGATCAGCAAGCCGATTCGAAGACCGATCAGCACGGTGTGACGGTAGTGGTCGATAAGAAGAGTGCTCTTTATCTCGAAGGCACCGCGGTCGATTTCTACGAAGGGTTGGAAAAGCGAGGGTTTACCTTCGATAACCCGAACGCGGTCAAGTCGTGCGGTTGCGGCAGCTCGTTCCAGGCGTAGTCGGCTTCCACGTCTTCTGATGTAACGGCTTCGTGAGGGCCCGCACTTGTGCGGTGGCAACTCGGTGACGAACGACCAAATCGCCGACGTGCTCGATCAGGTGGCAGACCTCTTGGAGTTTGAAGGCGCCAATCCGTTTCGGATTCGAGCCTATCGCGGTGGCAGTCGTGTCGTTCGTGAACTTTCCGAATCGGTCGCTTCGCTCGTTGCGGGTCCGGATCGGAAGCTGACCGATCTGGCGGGGATCGGAAAAGATCTTTCGGAAAAGATTGAGACGCTCGTCACGACCGAAGGACTTCCGTTTCTCGACGAATTGCTCGAACGGATTCCCGAGAGTGTTTTGTCGCTGATGCGGATACCGGGGCTCGGTCCCAAGAAGGCCGCGGTCCTCTATCGCGAGCTCGAGATCACGACACTCGACCAACTCCGCGCGGCATGCGAGGCGGGTAAGGTTCGGGAACTCAAAGGTTTTGCCGCCAAGACTGAACAGACGATCCTCGCGGGGATCGATCTGGCCGCATCGGCCGGAGAGCGGATCTACTGGGCGGAAGCGGAGCCTCTTGTCGAGGCACTGTTACAGCACATGCAAAATGCGAAAGGCGTGCGGCAGATGGAGATCGCGGGGAGTTTTCGCCGGGGCCGGGAAACGGTCGGTGATCTCGACCTGCTCGTCGATGCCGAAGATTCGGCACCGGTGATGGATCGCTTTGCGGCTTTTGAGGGAATCGCCGAGGTCATTGCCCGCGGCGAAACCAAAATGTCGATTCGCCTTGAGAGCGGGCTCTCGATCGACCTTCGCGTCGTTCCCACTGAATCGTTCGGTGCGGCACTACAGTATTTTACGGGATCGAAGGCGCACAATGTGCATCTGCGGGGGATGGCCCGCAAGCAGCAACTGAAAATCAATGAATATGGGGTGTTCCGCGGAGAAGAACAGATTGCCGGAGCGACCGAAGAAGAGGTCTACGCCGCCCTGGACCTTCCTCGCTTTCCTCCGGAACTGCGGGAGGACCGTCAAGAGTTTGCCTGGGCAGCCGATGAGGGTTTGCCTGAACTCGTAACGCTCGAAGACATCCGCGGCGATCTACACATGCACACCACGGCGACCGACGGCAAGAACTCGCTTGAAGAAATGGTCGAGGCAGCACGTGAGCGGGGTCTCGCCTATATTGCAATCACCGATCACTCCCAACGGGTGACCATGGCGCACGGACTCGATCCCGAGCGGCTGTGTGCGCAGTGGGAGCGGATCGATGCGCTCAACGCCGATACGGAGGTTGAGATCCTCAAAGGAATCGAGTGCGATATCCTCGAGAGGGGCGGGCTCGATCTGCCCGACGATGTGTTGGCGGCGGCCGATTATGTCGTGTGCAGCATTCACTACGGCCAGAATCAGCCGAAGTCACAAATTACCGAGCGGTTGCTCGAGGCAATCGAGCATCCTTACACCTCGGCCATCGCACATCCCACCGGACGGTTGATCGGTCGACGCAAACCGTACGAAGTCGATCTCGAGGCGGTGATTCAAAAAGCGGTGGCAGAGAAGAAACTTCTCGAACTCAACGCCAACCCCGCGAGGCTCGATCTGGATGACATTGCCTGTGCGACAGTCCGCCAGAGCGGTGGACAGGTGGTGATTTCCACCGATGCACACCACTGCGGGGGACTCGATTGCATGCGCTATGGGGTGCTGCAAGCGCGCCGCGCGGGTCTCACCCGGGCAGAGGTTGCCAACACGCGGAGTTGGTCGCAGATGAAACGGTCGATCGGTCGTCGGAACTCATAAAATTTCGACCGTCTCGACGATCCGCGTCTCTCGCCCGTTGACGGTTTCTTCCGGCGATCTTTATACTCCAGCAGTTCGAAAGTTTGTCGACCCATAGACCTCTCCTCCCTGAGGACAGCAGCGGATGAAGATTCACGAATTTCAAGCCAAAGAGTTGTTGCGATCGGCAGGCGTTGCCGTACTCGAAAATCAAGTTTGTCGTTCGGCCGACGAGGCGGCTGCCGCATACGATGCGTTGGGTGGAGAAATCGCCGTGGTCAAGGCGCAAATCCACGCGGGCGGTCGCGGGAAGGGAACGCTCAAGGAAAATCCCGAGCAGCATGGTGTGCAACTCGTCCGCAGTCGCGATGAGGCGGCGGAAGTGGCTGAGCGATTGCTCGGCAACCATCTGGTGACGCTTCAAACGGGCGAGGCAGGTCAGCAGGTGCGCCAAGTGCTGCTCGAAGCGGGATGCGCCATTGCCCGCGAATTGTATCTGGGGATCGTTGTCGATCGAGCGGCGTCCTCCCCGGTGCTGATGGTCTCGAGTGCCGGAGGGATGGAGATCGAAAAAGTGGCCGCCGAGACGCCCGAGTTGATTTTTAGAGAAGCGTTCGATCGCGATGCGGGGCTCGATGCCTATCAAGCCCGCAAACTCGCCGCTGCTCTGGACCTTGCTCCCGGAAGTGTGCGGAGTGCGGTTGCCTTTATGCAGCGTCTGTGTCGGCTTTTTGTCGCTGAAGATTGTTCGCTGGTGGAGATCAATCCGCTGGTGGTCACAGAAAAAGGGGACTTGGTGGCCCTCGATGCGAAGATGAGCTTCGATGACAACGCGCTCTTTCGACATAAAGAGATTCAAGAATTTCGCGACCTGGACGAAGAAGAGCCGACCGAAGTTCGCGCGGGGGAGGCGGGGCTCAGTTTTGTGAAGCTCGACGGCAACATCGGTTGCCTGGTCAATGGTGCTGGCCTGGCGATGAGTACGATGGATCTGATTAAACTCCACGGTGGTGAACCGGCGAATTTTTTGGATGTGGGTGGTGGAGCCAACGTCGAACAGGTGACCGAGGCCTTTCGTATCATTCTTTCCGATACGCATGTACGTGCAGTTCTGGTCAATATCTTTGGTGGAATCATGCGGTGTACGACCATCGCGTCGGCGCTGCTCGAGGCGTACGAAAGTGTCGGGTTCGACGTGCCGCTCGTCGTGCGTTTGGAAGGTACCGAAGTGGCAGAGGGCCGCAAGATTCTCGAGGAGAGCGGTGTCGACATTATCACGGCCAATGATTTGACCGATGCGGCACAAAAAGTGGTGGCCGCCGCCGGCTGATTTTTAATTGAGGACGACTTCAGGGAAAGTGAACGCAATCGCATGAGTATCTTAATCGGTAAAGAAACGCGGGTCCTCTGTCAGGGAATCACCGGGCAAGCCGGTGAGTTTCACACGCGTGGCTGTCTGGAATATGGATCGCAGGTGGTTGCCGGTTGTACGCCGGGCAAGGGGGGGCAAGAGGTTGCCGGGGTCCCGGTGTTCGATACCGTTTGCGAGGCGGTCGAACAAACGGGGGTGAACGCCACGATGATTTTTGTGCCGGCACCCTTTACGGCCGATGCGATTCTCGAGGCAGTCGATGCGGAGATTCCGCTGATTGTCGCAATCACCGAGGGAGTTCCGGTACTCGACATGGTCCGCGTTTACGAAAAGGTAAGCGGCAGCGATTCGGTCCTGATCGGCCCAAATTGTCCGGGCGTGATCACCCCCGAGGAATGTAAGATCGGAATTATGCCGGGGTACATTCATCGCAAGGGATCGGTTGGTGTGATCAGCCGCAGCGGAACCTTGACGTACGAAGCGGTCTGGCAGTTATCGAATCTGGGGCTCGGACAATCGACCTGCGTCGGCCTCGGTGGCGACCCGATTGTGGGAACCTCCTTTGTCGACCTCTTGCGAATGTTCCAGCAGGATGATGGGACCGAAGCGGTCTTGATGATGGGTGAAATCGGGGGCACGGCCGAGGAGGAGGCAGCCGCCGTGGTGGCCCAAGAGATCGACAAGCCGGTGGCCGCATTTATTGCGGGCCGCACCGCCCCCCCGGGCAAACGGATGGGGCATGCCGGTGCAATTATCTCCGGTGGCAAAGGGGCGGCGGAAGAGAAGGTCGCGGCCCTGGAGGCGGCCGGAATCGTGGTGGCGGAAAGCCCGGCCGACATGGGCCATGCGGTGCAGCGCGCGATGGGACAGGCGTAGCGCACTCTAGACACCAGTTGCACCGGGAATGCCTGGCGGGCTAGTAGGTGAGTCCGCCGCGGAGCATCCAGGTGGAGGGTGGGTTGTACATGACGTAGTTCGGGTCGTAGCGTAGTTGCCGGTTCCAGACCCAGGCCGATTCGAAGAAGCCCTTGAGCCCATAATAGCCCGCCCACTCGATACCACTGATCATACGAATATCGTTGTATTCGATCCGCCCGGTTTGATTGCCGTTTCCAGTCAGGTTGCTCCGCGTGATTGCAGTGGGTGGGAAAACCTGGCTCCAGGTACCACCACCGTATTCACCGGCAAGATACCAGTGCAGATCCGCGTTGCGGAACGAGTCGAGTCGGTACGAAAATTTTGGATTGGGAAAGAGGATATCGAACTTCATCTTTCCATCCGGGCCACCAGGGGTGTACACCAGCCCACCAGCCGGGAGCATTTTGATGCTCAGACGATCAATGTAGACGAGCCCGGCCCGCCACTGAAACTTGTCGTTGGTCTGCCAAACGCCGAATCCTCGGCCCTGCCACCGCCAACTCTTCCAATCGAGTGATTTGAAGTCGGAATAGACGCCCGCCCGAAAGCCGACATCGGCACTCAATCCGTGCGTCAACTGAGGTGTCCAACCGAAATCGAGGTAGCCGGCATAAAGTCGCGGCGGTGCCTGCTGGCCTGGACCACCGTTCGAATTGACAATCGCACTGTTCGGGCCGTTGAGAAAGTTCACGTTGAATCCGGGTGTCACAAGCAGAGGTGCATTTTCGGGCATGAACGATAGGGGCAAAAGGAACGTGCCGCTCAACTCCGTTTCGGTCCAGCCAAGGCCGCCTTGCCCGCCACGATTCATGTACATCTGACGAAAGCGGAGCTGTTGCAGGAATCGCGGCCACTGTCCAAAAGTGGCCTGATCGAAAAGGGGCTGTTGGGAACCACCCGGGGGTGCGGTGGCG
>CACOUL010000023.1 GCA_902630355.1 Planctomycetaceae bacterium | reverse complement strand
CTTGGGAGTGCTGATCCTGGAAAATGAGAAAAGCGGCACAATCGAGATTCATACGTGTCAGCAGCAACCGGAGGGCAGGGCGAAATACGCTCGCTTTCTCGCGGAGAGTAAAGACCAGCTTCGTCGAGCGCATCCCAAAATCTATGCCTTCTACGAACGATTCAAAGGCTATCGCGGGGGGATGGTGATGAATGGCGCGGTTTCCATTCAGTAGTGCCCGCAAGTAAATGCACAGTCCGCGCTGCAGAGAATCGGTTCAGTTCGCTTTTTCTTCGCTTGCTTGAGATTCGGCTCCTTCGTTGGTCGATTCCAGTCGATCCTTCAGCTCTTGCACATCCTTACGAAACGTTTCGTTTTCCTCACGCAGCGTATCGACCTGCTCGCGAAGTGCCCCTAGCGACTCGGAGGTTTTTTGTTTTTCGCGAATTTTCTTGAGTGCCTCGCCGGCTGCCTTCTTCTTGCGGTCCCCCTTGGGTCCCCGATGAAATGCTCTTACCGCGTCGAGCGTTGCCGGGTCGCCGAGCGTGCCGAGGGCACCGAGGGCAGCCAAACGCACGGGCTCCCGCGGATGGTTGAGATACGAAGTGAGAAATTCTCTCACCTCCCGCCGATCATCCAGATCCTTCCCCAGATACGCAACCGCATCGAGGGCACCGGCAAACGTTTTTGAGGGGAATTCCGCATCGCGCCGGATCGAAGCCTGCATCAGCGGAAGAAACGAGGGGTCTTCCTGCGCGCGTGCCGCGTCCATCGCCGCTACGGCCACTGCATTGTCGTAGCTCGACTGCTGCAGCAGTCGCGTGATTTGTTCGCTCACCTCACTGCCCGGATATTTGCCTAAAGGTCGAATCGCCTCGGCAATGATATCGGGATTCTGCTCCTCCGCCACAAATTGCAAAAGTGCAGTTTTGGCCATCGGGTGGAAAAAGGAACCGAGCGCTCGAACAACATGTCGCCGGACGCGGGCATCGGATTGCTGGCGCGAGTCGATGAGTGCCTCGAGCGCGGCGAGAGAACCGATGTCCGCCAGCGCCTTGGCGGCCTGAAGTCGCACACCGAAAAAGGGATCGTTCTGTAACGCAGCCTGCAATCGCTCGATCGTCTCCCGATCATCCTTCTCGCTTAGCGCATCGGCAGCCAAAAGTCGGCCGACAACATCGTCCTGCCGGGCGAGTTGGGCGTAGAGCATCTCTTTCGGTTTGTTGAACTCGATGCTGCCGAGTACTTGCGTCTTGGCATCGAATCGCACGATATCCGGTTTGCCGGGCAGCGGGACGTAGAAATCTTGCATCTCTTTGTCAACGAGTACCTCCCGGTCGATGGCAAATTCAGGGCCCATAAAGCGGAGTGTCAACGGTAAGTCAAACAGAGGGGATGCCTCTTTTTTATCTTTCTCGCTCTGTGTCGCTGCCTGCCGTTGCTGCACCGAAACTTTGGCAAGCTTTTCGCCAGGTAACCAATCGTACGTGACCTTCAAATCGGGATGCCCGCCGTGATGGACCCACTGATCGAAAAAGGGGAGTAGCGAAAGTCCGGAAACCTCTTCGAAGGCTTGCTGCAGATCGTGCGTATCGACGCTCCGCAATGCGTTCTTGTTCAAATAATGTGTGACGGCACGACGGAAGAGGTCTTCTCCTAAGTGCGTGCGGAGCATGTGGAGAATCCAGCCACCCTTGGCGTAGGCCCGCTGATCGAATTGATCCCAGGCATGATTGTACTGCCGGTGGGTAATCGCCCGCTTTTCATCCTTGTTGTAAAGAATGCCCTTGCGGTCATTGTAAACGTCGTGCAAAAGCGCATCGTTTCCATTTTTGTAGCCGTCGTAGAGATAGGAGTAGTAAACGGCAAAACCTTCGTTGAGATAAAGTTCGCTCCAGTCTTTGCACGTGACCAGATCACCGAACCACTGATGCACAAGTTCGTGCGCTATCAATCCATAGAGGTCGCGAAGATTTTCGCTCTCGTTTGGAAAGACAGCAATCGGATTGAGTACCGTGAGCGACGTGTTTTCCATGCCACCGATGTGGTAATCCTCGACGACCACCTGATCGTATTTAGCCCAAGGATAGGGCACCCCCAACTCCTCTTCGAGGAACTGGAGAACGTCAGCCGTATCGCGGAACCCGTTGGCTGCGTAGGGCGCCCGACTTTGCGGTGTAAAGAACCGGAGCGGAATATCTTTGTAGCGACCTTCGAGTTTGGAGAATTTGCCTGCCACCAGTGCGATCAGATAGGCGACGTGAGGCTTGTCTTGCAAGTAATGGGCGCGCTTCATGCCATTTGCCTCGCGCACCTCTTCAAGCAAACGTCCGTTGGAGAGTATGGTGAACTCCTCGGGGAGATGGCAGATGATCTCACTGGTAAACCGCTCGTTCGGGTAATCGATACTCGGAAACCAATGGCGGGATTCGTGCGGTTCGCCCTGGGTCCAAATGTGCGTGTCCTCATTGCGAAATCCCAATTCGGGCGTGCGGAAGTAGAGGCCACGTCGCGGTTCGGCAGAGTAGGCGATGCGTAGTTCGACCCGTTTGCCGGGTTCGACTGGTGGATCGAAGGCAATTTCCAGTCCGTCGGTTGTCATTTCGTGATCGGCAAGAGGAACATTGGCCTCGACCGATTGAATGTTTAAGTCCACCGCACCGAGCGTCAACTCACTCAGCTGCCGGGCGATCGGTTCAAACTGCAGGACGCAGGTGCCAGCCACGGTCCGTGCTTCTAAGTCGGGGGTGACATCGAGTCGCAGGTGCAAAAGATCGACCTTGCGGTCCGGTGCGTACTGCCTGCCGCTCGCACTCGGTTGGAGTTGATTGACGAAATCAAACGGAGGCCGGCAATAGCGGCAGGCCTGCATTTGCTCAAGCTGAGTTTCCTCGCCGCAGGTTTCTTGGAGAGACAGGCAGCAGAGACAGAAGGGCAAAATCAGCAAAGCGAGCCAAAATCGGGATAGCATAAGGGCCTCGGGGGCAGGGAACGGGCGGAATCAACCAGTTCTTAGTATTGCTGCTCGCCCGATCAGGGGCAAGTTGGCCGGAGCGCGTGCGGAAGTTCGTCTTTCCGATACAAAAACACAAAAAAGCCCGCCAGGTGTGCTGGCGGGTCTTCGGCTCAACGATGAGTCTTTGGCTCAACGATGAAATGGACGGTGAAAAACAGGGGCCTACTTTCTTCGGCGGCGCGTTAACTGTTTCCCGAGTACGGAAGATTACCAAGATCGCTGTGCCCGGTTCCGTCGAGGTGCTTGCCTCCTCTGCTGGCGTTACACTCGCTCATGATGACCGGATCGGCAGGGCACATTGCAATTCAAGATGATGCAAGCAGCCCACCACCGCGCACCTCATACAACCGCGTTGTGCCGCTTACTTCAAAGGCAACAAGCAATAGTGGTTTGCCGGTAGGCGAGTGACTGGCGGGAATAAACGCCATGGTTTCCGGTCCTAGGTCCTGCTTATTTGGTGCATTAGCTTTACTTGAGGAAGCTTCTCTGCCAGAGATCATGTTGAGAAGTGCTGGTCGTGTTGGATCGGTGACATCGTAAATGGCGATCACGCTGGCCCGCTCAAGCGCAATAAATGCCAGCGTGCGGTCACCCACCTTGCCCACTGTGATTCCCTCCGGCTCCGGACCGCGTTTTCGACTCCGATCATCCATCTCGACAAGACGGTCATGGTTGGAGTTGAAATGCGCTGGCCAGCGGCGTGCGAGTTCTTGCTCCAGTCGGTCTCCACTATCGAAAACCAGCGTGCCATCGGTCGAACGAATCGAAAATGATCGGCCACCGAAACTGAGCAACCGGTCCGGATATTGCAAGCGGTCAACCTTTGACACCGAAACCTCTAATCGGGAAAGACGCTCCTGGTCTTGCTTGGAGATCGCCGTGGGTATCTTGGTCGTACCTGCGTTTTTGACTTCACTATGCCCCCGATAATCACGAGGGTCTCCCTCATCGGCGGTCAACAGATAGATTTGGCCATCAGCCTCCATCGTTGCAATCGCATCGGGTTGATAGAGGCCCCAGATAGGAGCCGGTTCAATTTTGATTTCCTCATCGCGATCGCTACCATCCCGATCACTGACATCCAATCCATTTCCGCGTTGCCCGTGATTTTTGAGGCCGCAGGTGAAAATCCGGGTGATTTTTCGACTGCGGATATCGAGCATTGCAATGGCATTGTTTTCCTGCAGCGTGATCCATGCTTGCTTGCCGTCCGGTGCCACCGCGATGTATTCGGGTTCTAAATCTTCAGCAACTGTGGCCCACCGGTCATCATGTTTTTTGCTAGGGCCGCAGATACGGATGCCTTGGGCGATCAATTGATCCCGGTGTGGATTAAATGACTCAAAGTCGACCGCCTGCAGCTCAGGCTTTTGACCAATGCCGCGCCAACGCACCAAGCTGATTGTTCCAGACGGATCGATATCGTAGTTTTCGCTGGGCTCGCCTTCATTGGCCACGAGTACGGTTTTCTGATCGGGTGAAATACAAACCATATCAGGAGTTGCACCCACCTCGAGTTGCTCAAGCACGTCGCCGCTTGCAGGATCAAGAAAGAGCAGCTTACCGTTATTTGTTTTTTGCGCCGCCCCGACGGCAACGGCAATAAATTCATCGCATGCGGCAAGGCCCTTGGGACGGCCCATTCTGGATAAATCCCAGCGCGAGATCAATTCACCCGTTCTTAGGTGAAGCACATCGATACAATTTTCATCTGCGTTGGTTACATACACCCGTCCCTGTTGCGGCAAACAGGTGACCACCTCTGCCGCGCTCTTGTCGAATCTGCCATGAGCGTGCGACCACAGCGAATGAAGCGTCAATAACGAATCGCCGAAGAGATTCGTCGACAATCCCAACCAGAGGAAGGCTAACAGCATCCCGTGCAAAGCAAATCGGGCAAAATGATTACGTCCTTGATACATGGGATCCCTTCATTTGGAGTTGCACACTCCGTAAACCCACTGCGATTCACCTTTTGGAAAACTCATTTCCCAGCCCTATCGCGCTCCTACTTTTAGTTCGGGTGAAATGACGGCGATACTCTAGGAAGGTCGCGTGAAGAAAAGATGAAGATCCAGTGAACGATTCGTAAAATCTTTTTTTGTGTTCAAGATGCGTAATTTGCATCAAAATAAGCAGGGGAACTCACCGCGGATTGGTGATGCCCTTTACCGTGATTGCACCAAGCAGGGCAGAGAAATCCTGCATCAGTCTGCTGCTTACTGAGATTTGAGGTCCGGCCAGTGCGGCGACTCGACGTGCGCCGCATCCATCATTTTCTCAGCTTTCGTCAGCAGTTTCGGTTCCGACTCGGCCAGATTGCGTCGTTCGCTCGGATCGGCTTTGAGATCATAGAGTTCCCATTTGGTTTTCTCAGGCACCTTGCCACCCAGCGGACGGCGAATCGCTTTGTAATCACCGAACCGCACGGCCTGTCGGGGATATCCGCCGTGCAGCTCCCAGTAGAGGTAATCGTGCTGCTGCTGCTCCGTTTTGCCCAGCAGCGTCGGCACTAGGCTCACACTCTGTCGTTGCGTCTCATCGGCCGGTAGCGGGACGCCGGCCAACTGACACAGCGTGGCAAAAAAATCACCGAAGTAGGCAACGTGATCCGTCACACGGCCGGCAGGGATGGTACCGCTCCAGCGAGCGATGAGTGGTACGCGGAGCCCTCCTTCGTAGAGACCGAACTTGCGGCCGCGCAAACCGCCTGCCGCATCGAAGAAATCGGGATCGTGCCCCGCTTCGTTGTGAGGGCCGTTGTCGGAGGTAAAAAAGATGACCGTATCCTCATCGAGTTTGAGTTGATTCAGTTGATCGAGAATCTGCCCCACACCCGCATCGAGGTGACTAATCATTGCCGCCTGCCCCTTATTTTGCTCCGTCCACTCCCGGTTCGCATAGTTGCCCAGATCCGGCACCTCGGTCCCATTGCCGGTGAGCTTGCGGGCCTCCGGATTGGCGTGGGGAATGGTCGGGGTGAGCAGAAGGAAAAAAGGTTCCTGCCGATGCGATTCTATCCACAAGAGCGATTCTTCGATAAACCGGTCCTGACTGTAGCTCACTTTTTTTGTCGCCATTCCACCGACGAACCCGGCATATCCCGGTGGAACGTCTTGGACCACATTGCCGAGCGGGACTTTTTCCCGATTTTTCCAGAGGTAACTCGGATAGTGATTGTGCGCGTGTACGGTGTTCAAGTAGCCGTAAAAAAAATCGAATCCCTGATCCTCAGGTCGCCCGCCCGTTTCAGGTAAATCACCGCCAATCGCCCACTTGCCGATCACTGCGGTGGCATAGCCGCTATCGCGGAGCACCTCGGCGATTGTGAGATCGTCGGGTCGGAGGGTTTGAACGTTCGGCGGACCATTGTCCCGAATGCGACAGCGACCGGTATGTTCCCCCGTCAGCAGCACATTCCGCGACGACGCACACAAACTGGCGCCGGCATAGAACTGCGTGAACCGCAGGCCCTCTTTCGCTAATTGATCGATGGCCGGTGTTTTTATTTTCTGCTGTCCATAACAGCCCAACTCTCCGTAGCCCAGGTCATCGACAACGATCAGAATGATGTTGGGCCGCTTTGCGCTTGCAGATTGTTCGGCAACAACCGGTGTCGCGATGATCGACACCGCAGCGCAGAAAAACCAATACAGGCACGGGCCACGCATCTTCAGGGCTCCTCTCGGGACGCTGCTAGTGATCACCAGCCTCACCAACCGAGAGTTCTTCACCTCGATCAGTCACTACTTCGCGGAGCCACTGTTCGGGGTAGCCGGCCTCTTTCGGTGGTCCTTCCGCAGTTTTCTGGTAACCGTCGATGTTCTTGGTCAACATTTCGTTGTAAAGCTGTAGCCAACGCTCAAAGAGTGCGTTGCCGGTGTTGACTCCATAATCGGTAAGAAACTGGTGCATTTTTTCCTTGTCCGATTCATACAAGCGGAGCGCCATCTGGTCGATTTTTGGCATCATCTCCAAATAAAAGTGTTCCTGCTCCTGCTGCACCTTGAGAATATCGTCGATCACCCGCGAGTAGCGATCGTATGCGTAGTTGGAGACCAGATTAAAAACCCACCACGCGCTATCGAGCGAAACCTGATCATAGTTGCCCGTGTTGTAGGGTTTGGGAACATCGGTGATTCCGACATAAAAGGGTGCAAAGCAGGAAGTGAACGCATCATCTGGCGTGTACCAATAGACGCCTCCAATGGGGTCGGGGAGCCAGTTGCGACTCTGGGCAATCCATACGCATGCCGCTTGTTGACTCGATACCGGTCGCTCCCATGCGTAGTTTTCACCATCGATTTCAAACGTCAGTCCCCGGAATCGATACGGCGAACCGAACGGTCCGGCATCCACGCCTTTGGTCATATCCCAGGGGGTCCCTTCGTAGTGATCGCGCATCAATTGCATCACATCGTGGACCGTCACTTTTTTGTCAGGCTTGACGAAGAGCGGGTACGGTTCCGCTCCCTCAACAACGCGAAAGTAATCGCTTGAAAAGTTCTGGCTCGGTGCAGCGCGACGGAAAATGCTCCAGATTCTTCCGGCACACGCCCGCTGAATCAACTTGCTGATATTCGGATGGTAGGCGTCGCGGAAACTGAAGGGCTTGCCGGAGTCGGGGTCGTAAAATCCTTGCTCCACGGCAAAACTGACCACGTCGTCGGAATAAACCCAATTTTCAGGGTCATCGAGCGGGAATGTCGTGATCCGGCTCATGTTGGCGTGCGCAGAGATGGCTCCCTCCGGCACACGGGCGGCAACCCACACGGCCCCCTTTTGCTCTCCCTTACCCATGATCTCCATCAACCAGACTTCGTTCTTATCGCCGATTGAAAGCGTTTCTCCCGTGCTGCCGTATCCGTAGGTTTGCATCAGGCGATCAATTTCCACGATCGCCTCGCGAGCCGTTTTGCAGCGTCGCAGCGCGAGTACCATCAGCCGGTCGTAGGTGAGGGCCGTCTCGTTTTTGTTGGCCAATTCCACGCGCCCGTTAGTGGTCGTTTCACCGACGGAAACCTGGTATTCGTTGATGTGATTGAGCACCTTGTAGACCGGACCCTCGTAGTCGGCGACCGACGGATGTTCATTTTCGCCTGCCGGTTTCCTACCGCCCGGAGAAACGGAAAGCATTCCGGCTCCCGTGCCATCGACGGAAAAACTGACAAGTACCGATCCATCGGCCGAGGCGCCGCGCGAGACGAGAATGTTGGTGCACGCGTCGCTTTCGCCGAGTGGGCCCGCTCCGGAAAGGATCAAGATCGCGATGAGCGAAAGGAGTCGGCGCGTGGTTGCAGTTTTACTGAGGTAAATCATCGTCTCGGTGCCCTCGGTGGGATTAGGGGATTGGAGGGAAAGGCTGCAGAGCAGTTTTCCATCTTTCAGGAAGAACACGGATTTTAAGCCTCTACGACAAGGCACGCAAGTTCGGCCAGCCTCAAGCGAAATTATGCCACGTATGCACGGACCACCCATTTTGTGGCCAGCAGCATCCTTTCGGCCGGTTGTCAGAGTTTCGCCACTAACCGACAATAAAGGGAGAGGGATTAGTCCTCTGTCGATTCTCGCTGTCGTAGGAGTGTTATTATGTCGAAGGTTGATCGCAGAGATTTTCTTAAAACCACAACGGCAGCTGCCGCGGCTGCATCGCTTCCTCTCACCGAACAGGCCAAGGCCGCACGGCCGCTTGTCGATATCGATCAACCGATCCCGCCCCAACGCGTCGAGCTGCTGTATGGCCTGCATGCCTATACCGACCAGTTGAGCGTGGAGCCGGGAGATGAAGTTCAGTTTCACACAACCAGCACCGTTCCCTATCAGCTTTCGGTCTGCCGGTTGGGGGAAGAGGTCGACGATCCGAACGGCGATCAAGTCTTCGTGGAGTATCCCGAATCGCCACCACGACTCCAGCCGATTCGGCCCGGTTCGTACGTACATGTCGATCGAGGACTCGCCCCCGAGGAATCGTTCGACTCGATCACTCTGGAGTGTTGGATACGGCCTTTTCTCTGTGACCAACCAGCGGGCGTTATTACTCAATTCGATCTACCCGAATCCGCGTCCTTTGCCCTCTTTCTCAATCCCGACTGGAGACTCAGTTTTTATCTCGGTGACGGCAAAGGATACGAGAGTCGGCAACTGCATCACTCTTCCGCAAACGCCGTAAAAAAAGGCGTGTGGAATCATGTGGTCGCACGTTGGGATGGTGCGGAGAAATCGATCTGGGTCAACGGCGAACGGGTTGCCGCCTGGCCGTTTGAAGGCGAGGTCCGAGGAAACGACGTGCCGCTGCGTTTGGGTGCCCGCGGCGATTGGGGAGAGGCCTACCGGATGCTCGATGCCGATCTGGCGATGCCGACAATCTATGGTCGGTCCCTTAGCGATGATGAAATCAAAGAGCGTTTCTCTCAGCAGGCGCTCGTTCAGCCGCAAGGTGGCGATGAGGTCATTGCCTGTTGGCCCTTGAGCGAAGAGCGAGGTGAGGTGGTCGCCGATATCAGTGGTCATGGGCATCATGGGCAAATCATCAATTTTGGGACCTGGATGATCGGTGGTCCCTCATTCGACCCGGGGAGTGTGCCGCGGTGGGGCGACTACGATCCGTGCACCGATTCGACCCGAGGGCATGGTCTGCGTTTGGCATCGGACGATATTTTTGACTGCCGCTGGGAACCGACGCACACCTTCAAAATACCGGAAGATGCTCGCAGCGGATTTTACGTCGGTCGCTATCGCTACAAGCTCAATGGTACCGACCGGATGTACCACACTCTGTTTTTTGTCCGGCCCAAAGCGGATCAAAAAGAAAAAGCGCAGGTTTGTCTTCTGGCAGCGACCAACAGCTATCGTGCTTATACCTATAAACCTTTCGCCGAGGTTCCGCCGAGACTGAAATGGAACGATTATTCAATCTCGAACAGTCCGGGCGATCCACCAAATTATAGTTTTTATGAAGGCAACAACGCTGGGAATGTCGCTTATCGGTTGGGACTCAAGATGCCCTCACCCAACAGCGGTCCGTACGTCAATTCCATGATGCACGGATTGGAACACAACTACAGTCACCTTGCCCGGGCCGACCGACTCACCGAGGTGTGGCTCGAAAAAGCCGGCTACGACTACGATGTGATCACCGATCTCGATTTGCATCAGAACCCGGACATTCTCAAAGGCTACAAGGTTTTCATCATCAACGGGCACAGCGAGTACTGGTCGATTCCGGCCTGCAAAGCGGTCGAACGGTATTTGGAGGAAGATGATGGGAATGTGATCGTGATGAGTGGCAACACGATGTTCTGGAGAGTGACCTACGACGACGATTACCGAACGATCGAGTGCCGAAAGATCGATGCACCCGGGAATCCGATTCCACCGTCGAAGCGTGGAGAGTCTTATCACAGTGACGATTTTGCTCGCGGCGGCTTGCTTCGGGACTGCGGCCAACCGGCATGGAAAATTCTAGGACTCGAATGCCTCGGTTGGGATGGCGAGGTCAACAGTATGGGGGCCTTTGTGGCTGCGAACACCGATCACTTTCTCTACCATCAGCCCGAGGAGACCGGCTTAAAGGATGGTGAGCATTTTGGGATCGCTGAAGGAGGTTTTCCTTGTGCCGGAGGGCATGAGTTTGATGTCCGGGTCTCCACACTCAAGAAATTGCAGCAGGGTCCCGTGCCGGAAGGCGCCCCGATTCCGGAAGAGCCCGCAGGGATTGAATATCTCGGGCACAGTATCCACCAATGGAAACCGGCCGGATACATTTGCGACTACTACACCCGGCGGATCACCAGCGACGGTGATCTGGGGGGCGAGATGGTCTACTGGACCCGGCCGACGGGAGGCAGGGTATTTCACGCTGGCGTGATTGCCGGTGGCTGGGTGCTCTCGTTCGATCCCAAATTCCAGGCGCTGATGCGCAACGTGATGGCCAACTTCGGTGTAGAGCGTAACGTGTAGCGTTTCCTAGGCGATCAGGTCGGTGATCACCCGCGGCTCCTCAGTCGGCCCGATGAGCCGCTGATTGAGCCCCTGATAGGGCACACTGAACTTGTGGGGGTCGAATCCGAGCAGATTCAGAATTGTGGCCTGCAGGTCGTGGATGTGCATCTTCTTATCGGTCACGTGATAACCGAGTTCGTCGGTCGACCCGTAGGAAAAACCAGGTTTGATGCCACCACCCGCCATCCAGAGACTCATGCTGTGTGGATGGTGGTCGCGTCCGAGATATTTTGAGTTATCGCGTTTTTCATTCATCGGGGTTCGCCCGAATTCGCCGCTCCATACCACCAGCGTCTCATCGAGCAGGCCGCGGCGCTTGAGATCCGTGAGTAGTGCATAAATCGGTGTATCGATCTCTTTGCACTTTTTCGGCAAGTGCTCGACAATATCGTTGCTCGCTGCCGTGCCGTGGATATCCCATCCCCAATCGAAAAGTTGCACAAACCGGACTCCACTCTCAACGAGGCGACGGGCAAGCAAACAGTTGTTTGCAAATGAGGTTTCTCCGGGTTTTGACCCATAAAACTCGTGGGTGTCTGCCGATTCTTTACCGATATCCATCACTTCCGGCACGCTGATTTGCATCCTGTACGCCATCTCGTATTGGGCGATGCGGGTAGCAATTTCGGGATCACCTTGCTCTGCCATCTGCAATTCGTTCAGTTCTCGCAGCGTATCGAGCGAAAGGCGGCGCACCTGGCGGTTCATCCCTGCCGGATTATTGACGAATAATACCGGCTCCCCTTTGGTGCGACATTGCACACCCTGAAAGACGCCCGGCAAAAATCCTGAACCCCAGGCACTTTTTCCGGCGCTCGGCACTTTGTTTCCGGACACGAGTACCACAAAACCGGGAAGGTCCTGGTTTTCGCTTCCCAATCCGTAGGTGATCCATGAGCCCATCGATGGTTTGCCGAATTGGGGGCTTCCGGTGTAGAGCAGCATTTGTGCCGGGGCATGATTGAATTGATCGCTGTGCATCGAACGCACGATGCACAAATCATCGGCGAGCGAGGAGAGCAGGGGGAGCAGTTCCGAAATTTGCTGCCCACTCTCGCCGTGTCGAGAAAACTTGTACGGTGTTCCCAGCAGTTGTGGGTGCCCCTTAATAAAAGCGAAACGTTCGCCTTTCAGATATTCATCCGGACAGTCTTTGTCGTTGTATTCTTGTAATTTCGGTTTGTAGTCAAACAGTTCCTGTTGGGGAGGGGAGCCCGCCATATGCAGATAGATGACACTTTTGGCGGTTGCTGGAAGAGGCGGCAGTTTCGACGCCAACGGCTGAGCGATTTGATTTTTCTGCTGTGTTCCTGCGGCCCAGCCATCGGTGGTCAAAAGCTGTCCCAACGCCGCAGCACCGAGTCCTGCGGTGGATCCACCCAAAAAATGGCGTCGTGTGAGGTTCCAAAGTTGCCTTGCATTTTGCATTTTCAAACTCCCGATTGCTGAGGCTTTAGCCTTTGGTGAGCGTTTCATCCAGGTTCAAGAGCATGTTGCCAATCACGGTCCAGGAAGCAAGCGTCGCCGCATCGGTATTCGCGCCGTCGCTGAGCCCCGCCATCTCGATGGCATCCTCCGGATGGTTGCGATAGTGATCCATTGCTGCTTGGTAAAGCTTTTGAATACTAGCCATTTCATCGTCGCGCGGCGGACGTACCAGACAGCGCCGGAACAGGTACGATATCCGGTCCTGGAGATCGTCCGCGTTGCTGTTCACTGTATCGCGGGCGAGGGCCTGGGCGGCCTCGACGAAAGCGGGATCGTTGAGGGTCACCAGCGCGGCGAGTGGTGTATTGGTGCGAATGCGACGGACCGTGCAGACTTCGCGGCTCGTTGCATCGAACGCCATCATTGCCGGATACGGGCTGGTGCGTCGCCAGAACGTATAAAGCCCTCGGCGGTAACGATCTTCGCCTTCACTCGTTTCCCACTTGTCGGCGCTGTAGACCACCTGCCACACACCTTCCGGTTGTGGTGGCATCACGCTTTTTCCATACATTTTTCCACTCAGCAGCCCGCTCGTGGCAAGGGCGGCGTCGCGAACCATCTCAGCTTCGAGGCGGAAACGGGGACCGCGGCAAAACAAAATGTTATCCGGATCGCGGGCAAGTCGCTCCTCGTCGATCTGCGAGCTTTGGCGGTAGGTAGCGGACGTGACGATCTCGCGCAACAGTTCTTTCATCGACCACCCATTTTCGGTGAACCGCAGGGCCAAATAATCGAGTAGTTCGGGATGCGTGGGAGGTTGCCCCTGTGTGCCGAAGTCCTCACTCGTCTCCACGAGTCCCCGACCAAAAATCTTTTCCCAGAAGCGATTGACTGTCACTCGGGCGGTGAGTGGATTGTTGGTGTCCATGATCCAATGCGCCAGGCCCATACGGTTAACCGGCGCATCTTCGGGCAGCGGATGGAGCGACGCGGGCACGCCTGCTTCGACCACTGGGCCCTTGTCCAGAAAACTTCCCCGAATCATCACATTTGTAGTACGTCGCTGATACGGTGGGAGTTCGCGCATGATCGGAACGGTGGGAGCGCGAGCCAGGTCCCTTATTTTGCGAATCTCCGTCTCGACGCGAAAAATCTCATCGTGCAGCGGTTTGAGCAACGGCGTGATCGTGCGGAAGTAGGAGGTGATTTGCTCTTGCTGTTCTTTCGTTCGCCCTTCCGCAGGGGCACGCGCCGCCGCCAGCAGGCTCTCGGGCAACTCTCCCAGACGGGCGCGAAAATAAAAACCACTCTTGCCGCCTCCGTTGGCGATTTTCATGAGCAGATGGTTGGTGCCGGTGCGAAGTGTTGCCCGCACGCGATCTTGATCCGGTAATGCCGATCGCCCGATTTTGTTTTCGTGGATTGGTTGCCCATTGAGCCAGACTTTAATGCCATCGTCGCTCCCGAAATACAATTCGACCGGCCCCGCCTCCTCGGCTTCAATCGTGCGGTACAGGTAGGTGGCCACATAATCGCCGGTCAGCGGATGGACCCGCCCGTCGTTGTAATCGGGACGGGCATTCCATTTGAGTTTTCCATCTTCGTATTCGGCATCCAGATCGACCTCCACTTCGGGTGGAAAAACGGTCGCGAAAGCAGCATTGAAGTCACTCACTTCAAACGGTCCGATCGCCTGCCAGGTGCCATATTCGGGCGCTTTGGGTGGCCCTTGCTCGGCAAGTTGACTGGCCCACATTTGCTCTGCTGCGAGCAATTCGGGCGTTTCCTGCTGCAGTTGCTCCTTCAGGTCGGCCAATTCTCGCATGCGTGTTTCGAGTGGCTCGCGCGAATCGGGCGGCAGGACCTCCATCGTCGGCGTCTCGGACGGTTTATCGCTATCTTCACTCTGATTCAGGAAAGCATAAAGTTGGTAGTACTCGCGCTGAGTCAGCGGATCGTATTTGTGGGTATGGCATTGAGCGCAGCCCACGGTCAGTCCAAGCCATACTTGCCCGGTGGTGTTGACGCGATCGACAATCGCTGCGGTACGGAATTCTTCGTCATCGGTTCCGCCCTCGGTATTCGTCATCGTGTTGCGATGAAAGGCGGTAGCGACAAGTTGATCGGTTGTCGGGTTCGGCAGCATGTCCCCCGCCAATTGTTCGATTGTGAATCGGTCGAATGGCATGTCGCCATTAAACGCCTTGATGACCCAGTCGCGAAACGAATAAATCGTTCGCCGCGCATCCTTCTCATAGCCTTGCGTGTCGGCGTAGCGGGCTAGATCGAGCCACATCCTGGCCCAACGCTCTCCATACTCGGGCGAGGAAAGTAGCTGGTCGACGAGTCGCTCATAGGCGCCCGGATCGGTATCGCTCACAAAGGCATCGACCTGTTCGGGGGTCGGCGGCAGACCGATCAAATCAAGGTAAACGCGGCGTGCAATGGTATAGCGGTCGGCCGGTCGTTGAGGACGGAGTCCCTCGGCCTCTAGCCGGGCGAGGACAAAGTGATCGATGGGATTTTTCGCCCATGCTTCATCCTCGATTGTCGGCAGCGATTTTTTTTCCGGAGCGATGAGCGACCAGTGTGTTATTTTCTGTTCCGCTTGAGCATCGTCGGGCCACTCGGCACCTTGGGCAATCCAGCGCTCAAGCAACAAAATCTCATTGTCGCTCAGCGGTTCTCCCTCCCCTTCGGGAGGCATTCTTTCATCCCCCTCACCTCGAACATATGCGAGCAGGGTTCCCTCGGTGGGCTTGCCGGGCACCACCGTGACCTCGCCAGAATCACCGCCCATCAGGGCCGATTTCTGATCCCAGCGAATCCCTCCTTCGACCTCGGTTTCGGCGTGGCACGCATAGCAGTGTGTCGAGAGCAGCGGTTGGATATCGCGGACAAAATCGACTCGCTCTGCCGCAGGTACTTCCACGGCAAGGCTAAGGACACCTGCCAGAAATCCGGCGGAGAAAAAATAGATCCGCAGGCGACTTAAAGAGACAAACATTCTCATCATGCGCATCGACCGGGGGCCAAATCGAAGGTGCCGGGAAGGGTGAGGAATACTCCTCTATTAAAGCATATCGACCGCCGGAGCGGTATCCCGAGACGCTTTTTTGCCACCCTCAAAGACGCTCGTCGACAGAAAACCCTATAGCGGGTTTAACTTTCAAAAAAACCTCTTTCCCGATCGCGATCCGGAATCCGCAACCCTGCTGCCCCGGTGGTATCAAGACGGGAATCACTTTCCAAAGTCCACCTGATCGACAGTGCTTGAAAGATAATCGAGACTCCGCTGGATTCCCTCGCGGGGATCCTCGAGCGGTTCATACTCGATCAGGTAGACACCGTCGAACGACATTTTCTTAAAGAGAGGGCCGTAGTCGAGATCGTCGTCGCCGATCGCACAGGCCACCCATCCCTTACCGCTCTTCCGCCAGTCTTTCAGGTGGCAGTAATTAATGCGCTTATCGAGCAGATCGAGTCGCAGCAGCGGATCGCCTTCCGCAAGAGGCTTGAGATTGCCCGGGTCGTAGTTGAAACCGATTCGCTCGGGTAATGCGGCCAACAATTTACGCAGCGAATCGGGATGGGTTGACGCCGTATGGCTATGGATCGCCGCGCCCGTTTCATCGAGTTCGATCGCTCCATGGGTCTCGATCGCAATCTGCATTCCGTGTTGTTCGCAAAGGGCGTCACAGCGAGAAAATGCCTCGAACATTCTTCCCCAGGATTCGTCGGTCATCTGGTCCACTGGAGTGAACCCGGCAAAGAGGCGAACGTGCGTTGCGCCGCAGGCGGCAGCCGCACGAATCTGGCTCAAGACCTTATCGACCATTGTTTCGTGTGCCTGCGCGTCTGCAAGCGTGAAATCATTTTCGATACAGCAGAATGGAGTTTCGATTCCGAATTGCTTTCCCATTGCGAGGAAGGCCTCAATGTCATCATCTGCAGGTTCTTCCGGGAGCCTGCCGGTTTGCCCTCCTCCGATACCAAATTCCATGAAGTGGAACCCGAAGTCCTGGCAAATTTGAAAATGTTGCTCCATGGGCATTTCGCGAAAGCCCCATTCACCACATCCAACCAACATGGATAGATCTCCTTGTTCCTGCTGTAATCAAAAATGTTCCGTTTTGCGTTATGCGCTGAACGACCTCGGCTACTATCTCGAGAGTTGATAGATATCGACTCCACTCTCAAAAAATCGGGGGACAAAAAGCAGCCCACGCGAACGATCAATCCCGATGTCGGCTGGCGCTGCACATTCGATGATCCGTGTCACCGTTTTCTCGTCAGGCGAGATTGTGACCACCTGATTTCCCTCCGAATCAGATACGAGGAACGTGCCATCATCGAGCACTTCGATGCCATCGGGTGTTTTGAAGTACTCGGTAAGGCCAAAAGCTCTGGGAGGCTTGACTCCGTCACGATCTAATTCGTAGATATCGCTCAAACCCCAACTTGCTCCGTACATTTTATTTTTGTGAAACGTGATGCCATTGATCCCCCTCGGTGCAGGAATCTCCTCGTGCTTTCCACCCGCGTGAAGGCGGTAGCATTTCCCGGCAGCCGAATCGGTGGCGTAGGCAAATTGTCCATCGCTCGCCACGTCGTTCAGCGCAATGGCTTCGGGTACCTCGACGACCTGTGGAGCATGCTTCCCGTCGAGCGAAAAGACGAGCACCCGATCGATGTCGGTAACCCAGAGAGAATTACCTAAAATGCACATTCCCTTGGGCCCACTGAAGCGAAATTCTTCGCTGCTGCGAGCAAAGTCTTTTGGTGTTATCTTTTTTTCACCGAGCGAGGGATTGTCGGAACGCTTTCGCCGCCTCTGGGGTGAGTCGGGGAGCGAAAACTCTGAAATAAACCCATTCCCATCGTCGGCCCAAAAACGATCGTATCCTTCGCCTTCTACGGCCGCAGCAACGTTCGAAACGTATGCTTTATTGTTTTTAGAGTCGACGACAACGCATTCCGGAATTTCAAATCCTTCGACCTCTGTAATCTTTTTCACGTTCCACGCGGCACGTGCTGCTACATCGAATGAGAGAAAACAGAGCAAACAGAGAAAGGTGCGGTGCCACATCGGTAGTATTCCTCGGTGCGAAGGGACGGGGACAAGGGAGCGAGACAATATCTCAGGAGATGGCGGAGAATTCAATCGGGTCGCCGACCGAAGGGAAAACCGCTCACGATTTGTCGTTTGTCTCAACCAGTTTTTCGATTGCGGCACGCAAATTTCCGATTCCCTCGCGCGTGGTGCCTTCATAGAAGCCCCGAATGCGACCCTCGCGATCAACGAGCATCATTTTAGAGCTGTGCATAATCGGGCTGGGGGCTTCGGGCGGGGCATCGTCCACAGCAAGTTTGAATCCTTTTTTGCAAAGTTGCCAAATATCATCGCGTGTGCCCGTAAGAAAGTGCCACCCTTGCGGATCGGCTTTCATCTTTTGTGCATAGTCGGCCAGCACGGCCTCCGTGTCAAATTGTGGATCGACTGTGATGCTCACCAGTTGCACATCCTCTGCCCCCGACATTTTCTTCAGTTGCTTCTGAAGTTTGGCTAAGTTGCGGGTTTGGATCGGACAGGTCGTCGGGCAACGGGTAAAAATAAAATTAGCGACCCACGGTTTATCTTTGAGCTGATCTGTGCCAAACGAATTTCCCGTTTGATCGCGCAGTTTGAAATCGGGGAGTTGGACTAGAATCGGAAGTTCTTTTTTTTCCGCGGACTCCGCTTTCCTCGTATCGGTACGAGCAGGTTGATCCGAGCTGCAGCCACTGGCAAGCCACGCAATTGCAAGCAGCCAAAGATATCGGTTTGCAGGGTAGGGTGTCGTGAAATTTCGTGCCATGAGAAGCAGTCGACTCAGGGTGAAGGTGATTGATCTCCTGCTTGATCGCTGATGCGCCACCTGCGATCTAAGTGAGTTAAGATTCTTCCGGGGTTTGATCAAAGGTCCACTTAGGACGGCTGATTGTCTCTCCGTAGGACTCAAACATAACGTTGAAACTGATACTGATGCGATCGGCATTGCCTTGATTCGGTGGGACGAAATGGGGCAGCCACGAGGGAAACATAACCAACATGCCCGGTTCGACCGGCACCATGATTTCTCGTGTATTAAGTTCCGTCTGCTCAGAAAACTGCGGCGAGATAATGTTGGTCTCGACGCGCGGGTCTCGAAAGACAATCGCATCACCACCGCTCGGCGCTGTGACGTAATACGTGCCGCTCAAGTAGTTATTCGGATGCGTATGGGCCGGATGCTGCGTCCCGGGGGGGCGAAGATTAATCCACATCCCGGTGACGAGGAAGGCATCGGTGGGAATACGCAGTTCTGTGAATATTTCTTTGGTCGCTCCGCTAATGGTTTCCACGAGTTCTCCGAACTCATCCCGTGCTTGCAGATCGTTGGGAGATTGCCAATGCGCTCCCGGAATACCGGGAGGTTCTGCCTGCCGCATTTGAGTGATCGCAGCGTTCGCTTTTTGATTGATGGTTTCAACTCGATCAGCATCCACGCTGAAGAGCCAGACGGGGTAGGGGAAAATCTGAATGGTGTCTTTTTCGCCGAACATTGTGCGATTCCTGCAGCGGCTACGATCTAAGTACGTTCCGCATTTTAGGGCTGAGGGAGAAGGGCGTCTAGGATCTACGCGTCTGCTCGCATCGCATCTTTCATAGGCGCAAGTTGCGACGCATAGTTTTTCCACCTGCCGATGGACGACTGATAGATCGGTTCGCGGACCTGGATCCTGCTTGCCGTACGAACGGCAGTGGTGTTCTCATAAAATTCGAGGCAACGATCATCCCAGGGTAAATTGCAGTAATCGATCAGCTTGCGTGTTTCCTCTTCCGGGTGTTGCGCAAGTTTTTCATAGTCAACCTCATAGATAGAGGTGGGCAAGACTTTTCGCCAATGCTGCATCAATCGATCATAGAGGCGATAGAAATATCCGATATCCGCTAGATCCCAGGACCAATGTACGGCATAGAGTCGACGAAAGAAACAGGATAGTCCAATATCCATCGGATCCCGCCTGCTATGTATGAAGTGCGCTTTGGGAAACATCGCATGTAGAAATCCGAGATAAAAATAGTTGTGCCACATCTTATCGATGACGCGCGAGATTGTTTTCCAAACCGGCTTTACCGCATCGTGTTGCTGCAAGTATTTAAGATAGTCCCGTGATGTTTCCTCGAGGATCGTTGGCTCAATATCTTGGAGACAGAGCGGAAACGAATGTTCGCCAGCAACGCGCCGGGGAAGAATTTTGGTGGCGAGGCGTCCCGCTTCCTCAAGTTCTCCGGTGGCTACCGCTGCAGGATGGCTTGCAATAATTTGTTCGATCAGCGTGCTGCCGCTGCGGGGCATGCCCACGATAAAAATAGGGGTTTCTGAGTCGTTCGCAACGCTCGGTAGTGATTTAAAGTAGGCTTCGTTAAAGAACTCAATGGTTTGAGCTGTGAGGGACTCCCGTTTTTCAAAATCGAATCGAATATTTTTGGTTTCGTTGATTTGCTTTTGAATGTCATTTGCCACCGCGTAGGCGCGAAAGGCCTCGGTATAATTTTCTCGGGAATCAAAATGGTTGCCGACGGCAAAAAGCATCGCAGAAGCCGATTCTGGTGGCAGATCACCTTTGCTCACAAGCAATTGCATTTTGTGGATTTGTTCATCCGTAAAATGAAACTTGTTATTGAGTGCAAGGTCACTCAAATTGAAGTAGGCCGGCGCATATTCCGAGTTGTGCTGTAGCGATTGCTGAAATTGGTCTGCCGCTTCGGAAAACTTTCCCTGGTCCAGCAGGGTGGAGCCAAAATTGTTGTGGGCAACAAAGTGTGAGGGGTCGATCGCAATTGCGCGCCCAAAATGATGCACGGCACTGTCGAGATCATTGCGAGCCAAGTGGAAATTGCCGATGTTCACATGCGTGTCGGCGGAATCGGGAAGCGCACGCAAAATGTTTTCGTAGTGCATGATCGCTTCATCGTCTTCTCCAATCGATTGAAGTGCGGATGCGAGATTATTTTCGTAGAGTGGGTGGTTGGGGGCCGCCGCTAGGGCTTCCCGAAACCGCTCGATTGCCTCCTCCTGCTTGCCAGCCGTTTGCAGCATCACGCCGGAGCCATTTTTGAGTCCCGCGTCGTGAGGCGCAATTTTGATTGCCTCCTCGTAGTGGACGAGTGCCTCATCGAATCGCTCCAATTTGCCGAGTACTTCGGCGAGGTTTTGACGAAATAGAGGGATCTGCGGTTGCAGTTGCACCGCCTTCTGTAAGTGGACTACTGCTTTTCCGTTCTCATTGACCGCTTTGAGGGCGACCCCCAATTCGTTGTGAGGGTTTGCATCATCAGGCATAAGTTGAATTGCTCGCTCAAAGCACGCAACGGCTTGGTCCAGATCGGCCGCATTCTGGTAAACAACGCCGAGGTTTCGATGTAGCGATGGTTCGGTGGGATGGATGGCAATGGCCCGACCGATCGATTCGATCGCATCCGAAAAATCTTTTTGTTGACTTTGCACCCAACCGAGCAAATTCCAGGCTTCACTCTGGGATTGATCGCTCTTCAAAAGGTGTTGAAGCAACTCCTTTGCTTCATTTAAATCGCCATCCTGGATTTTGCGATGCACCTCGGCCAGTATTTGAACAGATGTGTTCATCGAATGGTATTCTTGAATGAGGGATCAAATATTGAATTTGTTAGCGCTAAACGAAGATTCTTCACCGGAAGCAGAAGAATGCGTTAATCAGAAAAATTGTATTCTTTATAATTTACGCGGTCGAGTCGTGGCTTATCGCGGTAGAGCAGAACCGGCTTCGCTTGCGGCTGTTTGGGCCATTTAGGGGTGAGTTCCAACATAAAAACGAGTTCGACTTTTGCGATTTGGTTTTTCGTCCCGTGTTCCGCTCTCCAGCGTCGCTTGAGATATTCTACGTAATAGGGTCGATGCATCGCCGCTGCCATGTTGGGCTCTTTGAGGAAAAAGAGGTAGGCGCCCCAGTGCCCATTCGGGTAACGGGATGAAAAATCCTCTGGCTTTTCCCAGTCGACGGCAGTGCCTTCTTCGAGTAAATCGACCTGCCGACCATCCTCCAGCGTCGCAACCGCAAGGAGCCAACCATCGATAATGGTCGGTTTCGGGGCAAAGAGATCAAAGCGTTGCTCGAATCCGAGTCCGTATCCGACCGATTTCCAGTTCTCGTTAAACCAAGCCATCCGGTCGCTTTTGGCTACCTCAAAGATGACCTGGAGATTGAAGAGCGCAATGTAGAGGATCAGCACGGTGACCATGCCGTTGACCCAGGATGGCAGGTCGCGTGGGGGTTCTATTGAATCGAGAGGCTGATCACTTTCCGAGGTGATGCTGCGGGATGCGGCGATACTGGGTGGGGATCGATACAAAAACGTTTTCGCGATCCAATCCCAAAACGAGGCAGGCAAAAATATGAGCCATCCAGCCATGCATATCCAGGGAAAGAGGCCCAAGTGCATGCAAAGGGCGATGCCGATGTGTAAGCCGAAGAAAAGTCCAATGACCACGAGGCGGACGCGGGAATTGTAGAAGGGACAGAAGGTGAGCAGGGGCCCCAACCACTCAAGGTAGAGGGTTGCGAAAGTCATCCACTGCAGGAGAGAAGGAAACTGAAGCAGCCACTTGGCGAAAGGCGTTGCCACCTGATCCAAGTGCAGTGCGTAGTAGAGAGCCCACCCAGATTCAGTCCATTGGGGATCGGTTTTTGTCGCGGCACTCACCCAGTACATGAAGCAGAGTTGTGCCATGATAGCGATGGTCGCCGCCGAAAACGCAAGTCTCGGCTGCCTTGGCAAGTGAGTGCGTTTGCGGTCGAGGGAAAATTGTTCACCGAGGGGCAGGAACATCGACCAGAAAACCAGCATGCGAAGAAGATGATCGCCCCCATTGAGGACGAGGGGATGCCGCGTGTGCAATGAGGCCAAGAGAATCCAGGTGATCACTGTGGCCCAACGCGTTCGGTAACCGAAGAGCATGCAGAGGACAGCCACGCCGGCGATACTGAAAAGCACTGTTTGCCACTGCCAGCTACCGCTCAGCCAATACAGCTTGGGGGTCAATAGGTGCAGCGACCAGTGCAATGGTTTGTAGCTGAGAATAAATTTTGTTGCCCAGGTGGGCAGAACTCCGAAATCGGTATAGTGCGCCTGCAGGTCCACCGCGCGCTGCAGGAGATCGATGAGGACCAGTGTCGCCAGCGCAATACGTAAGACCGCTAGGGAACGGGTGTCGATGCCCAGTAACTGGCGAACCTTTCTCATTACGGGCCTGAACGCTTCAAATGGTGGGAGTATCAGGTATCAGACTTGTTGTCTTTCTGTTAATATACTTGATCAAAACGGACAACTATATGCCATTTCCAGAGGCTCTCCGATTCGTCAAGAGACCCTATCACAAACATCGTGTGGCTGAAGTGACATCATGAAGTCGGACGTGACGAAACAGGGGCACCAAGGAGATGCACCGCGGCGGGACGCCGAGGGGAGTCTGGGGTCCGATCAGCCTCATTTCGATTGGCAGCGTGTTGCAAGGCTTGTGCTGCTTGCGCGAAAGATCGATGAACTCGAAGAACGCGAGCTGGCGCCGCAAGGGAAAACGAAGTTACAGCTTTCGTCTGCCGGTCACGAACTGGCACAGGTTTTGTTGGGCCTGTCTCTGGATCATCCTCACGATGTGGCGACCGCATACTATCGATCACGTCCCTTATTGCTTGCCAGCGGGATGACGTGTGAAGAGGCATTGGCGGCTAGTTTGGCATACGAGGGCGGCCCCAGTGCGGGCCGCGATGTCGGTGTCGTTTTCAATCTGCCTCGTCGAGAGCATGCAACGATTCTTCCCGCGTCGGGTAATGTCGGAGCCCAATTTACACCTGCTGCCGGCTGGGCTCAGTCGCTTTGCTACCGACGAGAGACTCTGGGTGAGCAGGAGGTTGAGGGGGCTGTTGCGGTTGCAACGGGGGGTGACGGAAGTGTAGCGACGAATGGGTTTTGGTCGGCTCTGACAATCGCGACGACGCTAAAACTACCGATGTTTTTTTTGATCGAAGATAACGGTTACGCAATATCAGTTCCTTCAAAGCTGCAAACACCGGGTGGGAATATTGCAGCGAATCTTGCGTCCTTTCAGGATTTGAAGGTGGATGAAGCGAGCGGCACTGACCCGTATGAGGCAGCATGCGCTATTTCGCGATCTCTGCGGTATGTTCGCAGCGGCGAGGGTGCGTGCCTGCTTCGGCTCACGGTACCCAGGCTTGCGGGGCATGCTTTCACCGATAAACAGCACTATAAGACCGAAGACCAATTGGCCGCAGATCGCAAACAGGATCCATTGGCCAAGTTGCAGAAGTTTCTCGAAGATAGTGATCTTCTCTCGAAAGAAAAATTTTCGCATCTTGAGCAAGAGGTGCACCGAGAGGTTGAGGACACTCTTCGTCGCATCGAGGAAACGGCATCCCCGGTTCCGTTGCCACCGACCGATCATCTGTTTGCCGAATGCGACACGCCGCAGGGACCGGTGGAGAGAATGTCGCTAGAAGGAAAGGTTGAAAGCGACGATGTTGACCAAACAGCAGGGGATCAGGAAGCGGATGGTCGAACCGTTGATTTGCGGGAATCGATCCACGGCACCTTACAAAGCGAGATGAAGAAAAACGAGCGAATTCTCGTTTTTGGAGAAGATGTCGGTGCCTATGGCGGGATTCACGGGGTAACTCGATCATTACAGGAGAACGTGGGTGCCGATCGTGTACTCGATACATCACTTTCAGAAGAAGGAATTGTAGGCCGGTCTATCGGATTGGCGATTGCAGGGCTGATGCCGGTACCCGAACTCCAGTTTAGAAAATATGCCGATGCGGGCTATGAGCAGATGGTCGATGCCGGATTAGTTCGCTGGCGCACGGCGGGAAAATTTTCGGCTCCGATGGTGGTTCGCATTCCGGTAGGCTGTGGCAAGAAAGGGGGAGACCCCTGGCACAGCATGAGCGGTGAGGCGAGCTACGCCCATATGCTGGGTTGGCGGATTGCGATGCCGAGTAACGCGGCCGATGCTGCGGGGCTCCTGCGGACTGCGCTTCGAGGGGACGATCCCACACTCTTTCTCGAGCACCGTGGCTTGCTGGTGGATCCTCGTGCACGCCGATCAAATCCGGGTCCCGAACACTGTGTGCCTTTTGGTAAGGCAGCCCTTTACGGGACGGGCGAAGAACTCACCGTGATTACCTGGGGAGAAATGGTACACCGCTGCATGGAGGCGGCCGCAGAGTTTGCAGAGGTGGTAACACTCGTCGATTTGCGGACCCTCATTCCTTGGGATCGGCAAGCGGTAGTGCAAAGTGTGCGCAAGACGGGCAGAGCATTGGTCGTGCACGAGGATACTGTGACGGCAGGATTTGCCGGTGAGGTGATGGCAACGCTTGCCAGCGAGGCGCACGATTCACTCAAAGCACCCCTGCAGCGACTGTGTGCGGCAGATTGTCCCGTCCCGTACAATATTGAGCAAATGATGCAAGTGATTCCCAGCACCATCCAGATAAAAGAAAAAATGGAAGAATTGCTGAGGTCGTAAGGGCGGGGCGATGCCTCTCTTTCATTCGCTATGGAACACTCCTCTCAATCATTGAATCCCGCGCATGTCGAGACGTTGGACTTCTTGCCTCCGGAGGAGTTGGCGGCGGTGCAACTCGATCGCTTACGGCAGATGGCGGTGCGAGCATATGAGCGGGTCGAATCGGTGCGGCAACGCTGGGATGACCTCGGGCTCGATCCACAGAAAATCGACAGCCTCTCTGGTCTGCAGGAGTATCCCTTCACTCACAAACAAGATTTGCGGGACAGTTATCCTTACGGATTGCTTGCCTGTCCTCTTGAGGACGTCAATCGCATTCATGCTTCCAGCGGCACTACGGGACAGCCGATTGTGGTCGCCTATACCAACCGCGATCTCGAGATTTGGAGCATGGCGATGCTGCGTACTTTGCGTTGCTATGGCATCCGTGCTGACGATGTGTTGCAGAACGCATATGGTTATGGACTCTTTACCGGAGGTCTCGGAGTCCATTACGGGGCGGAACATCTCGGCGCTACGGTGGTGCCGACCTCGGGGGGCAACACCGATCGACAGATTCAGGTGATGCAAGAGTTTGGCGCGACGGTCATCTGTTGCACACCAAGCTATTTTTTGCATTTGATTGACCGGGCCGAGCAGACCGGGATCGATTTCAGGAAACTCCCGCTGCGAATCGGCGTCTTCGGGGCGGAACCCTGGAGCGAAGCGATGCGCAACCGGATTGAACGGTCAGCTGACATCCGGGCCTTTGATATTTACGGTCTCTCAGAAGTTGTTGGTCCCGGAGTCGCCGCGGAATGTGACGCGCAGGATGGCCTTCACATTTTTGAAGATCTATTTTTCCCGGAAGTCATCGATCCGGAGACGCTCGAGGTGCTGCCATCCGGGGAAGAGGGGGAACTGGTGCTCACAACCCTCAGCAAAGAAGCAATGCCACTGATTCGGTATCGCACGGGCGACATCACCGCATTTTTGCCAGAGCCCTGTCGTTGTGGCCGCACGCTGCGGAGGATACGGCGGATTGATCGGCGGTCGGACGACATGTTGATCATTCGGGGTGTGAATGTTTATCCCGCGCAGATTGAAGCGGCCCTCTTGTCGGTCCAGGGTACCTTGCCGCATTACCAGATCGAATTGATGCGTCGAGACGATTTGGACCAAGTTGCGGTACACGTGGAAGTGGCTTCTTCGGATACCGATTCATTGCACGCGGAATTAGCACAAGTGATGAAAAAAGCGGTTGGACTGCGAGTTGAAGTCAAACTGCTGAGTCCGCAGACGCTCGCGCGGAGCGAAGGAAAAGCGAAGCGGGTGATCGACCGCCGCAATGATTAGTTTCAAAGCATTGCGTCGGGATGGTTGAAAATCAGACTGCAATTGGTGCCTCCAAAGCCGAACGAATTGCTCAGGGCCCAGCCGATCTGAGCCTTCTCGCTTTGTCGCACGATCGGCAAATCCGCCACCAGCGGTTCAGGATCCTCTAAGTTGATGTTGGGGGCGAGAAATCCGCCTTGCATCATGAGGATGCAAAAAATAGCCTCCTGCACGCCCGCAGCGCCGAGTCCGTGTCCCGTCATTGATTTTGTCGACGAAAATGCGGGGATGGCAGAACCGAAAACATTTTTGATCGCTTCCACTTCAACCGTATCTCCCACAGGTGTTGAAGTGCCGTGGAGATTGACGTAGTCAATTTGGTCGGCGACGATCTTTGCGTCCTCCAGGCTCAATCGCATTGCCTCTTCACCACCGATGCGATTGGGCACCACCATATCTT
This sequence comes from Planctomycetaceae bacterium, assembly GCA_902630355.1. Taxonomy (GTDB): domain Bacteria; phylum Planctomycetota; class Planctomycetia; order Pirellulales; family UBA7805; genus UBA7805. The sequence goes on along the minus strand of CACOUL010000023.1, from coordinate 9,821 downwards.
CGCCATCGCAGGATGCTCCGGCCCCGGCGAGGACGGCCCAGACCGTTGCTCCGCGTCGCTCGGCCAACTCCAGATTTTCAAGGACCAGCACGCCGGCGCCGCCCGAATAGACAAACCCATCGCGCCCGCGGTCCAAAGGGCGGGAGGCCCGGGAAGGTTCTTCGTTGTAGGCGATCGAGAGGGCATTCATGCCGTCGAACGAAGCGACACAAAATACGTTGATATCCTCAGCGCCACCGGCAAATACGCGATCCTGTCTTCCGGAGCGAATCAAATCGAAACCGTGCATGATCGTATGTGCAGATGTGGCACATGCACTAGTCATCGAGTAGGCGTGCCCATGAATGTGAAACATATTGCTCAGGTTGGCCGTGACGGCCGAACCCATGATCCGCGGCACAAAGTAGGCTCCTACTTTCGAGCCCCCTCGGGCCCGCATGCGGTCTGCCAGGGCGACGGCGTCCGGCACGCTCGATCCCCCGGTACCCATCACCAGGCCCGTTCTCAGATTGGTGACATCCTCGGGAGCGAGTTTTGCATGTTCGATCGCATCGCGCATCGCAAGTGCGGAAAGCAGGGCGGGGTCGCAGAGGAAGCGACTCTCTTTGCGGTCGAATTGGTCGCGGAGCGGTTCAATATCGACGTTGCCAGAAACGCGCGAGCGGAGTTTTTCTGATTCCCATTCCGGGCGAGCCACCAGCCCTGATCTACCCTCGCGAAGCGCATCGGTATTCTTGTCCGCGCCCCGACCGAGTGCACTGAGGATGCCAAATCCTGTAACGGCGACTCTGATCTGCTCTGTCATTGCGACCCTCCCTGTGCAATGTTTTTACTCCTTTTTTCATCGCACGCAAGTTTAATCGCTGCGCGCCGGTTCGGGAGCCGGTTTCGGTTTTGGCTCTTCGCACTCGGGAACCAGCGTAAAAGCATCGATAATTTCCTGCGGAATGCGGCGAGGTCTTCGCTTGGCAATATCCACCAGCGCCCAATTGGTCTCCGCCGTAACCAGCACGCAATTATCAGCGGGCCGGCGGATCAGATATTTTCTCAACGATCTCGTTTTACCAAAATTCGAGACCCAGGTGTCGATTACGACCTCCTCGCCGGCAAAGGCGGGTCGGAAATATTCGATGTGGTGCGAGCGGACGACCCATGCCGCACCGATTTCAATATACCGCTCCGGGGTCCAGCCCTGCTTCGCGGAATGTTCCTGGGCGGCCGAACGGGTCCACAGTAGATAGGTCAAGCAACTCACATACCCATCGGGCTCCACTTCATTTTCGCTAATGATGTGCTTGAAGGGGTAGATGGCCGACATAGTGGTCCTCGGAAACGTGAGTTGGATAAAGCGGTGCGGAGTGCAGTGCAATGCAATTATAAACGAAAACTCACGGTCCGTGACGGAAAAGGGGCCAGTCCGGCAGGAGCCGCCCTACGCTGCGTGAGGGTCTTTCCGCGCGTGACGATTGGGAGGATTATGAAATCTGCAGGCGCGCGGTTTACGGCGAAGTGGATGAGATAGGGGTAAACTGTGGCCGCTCGATGACCTCGATGACCTTGAAATGCGCTTGCCCCTCGGTGACCTGAATTGTTTGATCCATCGGAACCGAAGTAAAAGTCTGCGTCATTCCTGTGGTGGGCCAATAAACCTCAAGACGATTAATCTCTGAGGCCTGACCGAGTCCCAACGATTGACTTAGCGGGTTGGCGCCGAAACTACCGCCACTATTCACGTATTTATAAATGGAGCGTCTTTTACCGTTTTCAGTGATGATCACGTGAATTCTCGCACCGATTGCCGAGCGATTGGACTTGGTACCTGTCAGTTTGATTTTGAGCCAGTGATTTCCAAAACCTGGATTTTCAAAGATGATATCACTGTATTTGTCACTCTCAAAAAACCCACCCATTTGTGCGATTACTTCTTGATCACCATCCAAATCCAGATCGGCAAACGCGATGCCATGGCCTTTTTGCAGATGGCCGAAACCACCTGAGAAAGTGATATCGTCGAAGTGTTGTCCCTTCCGGTTGTGGAACATCACGTTGGGCATCAACGCCTCATAGTCTGGATAGCCAGTGCCTAAATAGAAGTCTAGATAACCATCGTTATCTAGGTCCCCATAATTCGCTCCCATGGCCAACGCAAGTTTTGTAATGCCTTGTTTGGTTGAGATCTCCTCAAAACCGTTACCCTCAACTCCTTTGTAAAGTCGGGATGGAGCCATTGTTGTGGGTTGGTCCAGAATGTCGCGAACTACAGGATCGAGACTTCCTCTGCGTAAATCGTAGCTGGATACATACAAATCCAAACGACCGTCGTTATCAAAATCCCAAAACCAAGTTGGAAAGCTTTTGACGGGGCGATCTACGTTCAATTCATCTGCAACATCGGTAAATGTTCCATCGCCGTTATTATGGTAGAGCCTATTGGGGGAGCCATAGTTCGAGATATATAAATCGGGAAAGCGATCGCCATCGTAATCACCCCATGTGACTCCTTTTGCAAAACGCCAATTGGTAACACCCGCTTCAGTCGCTACGTCAGTGAATGTGCCGTCTCCATTGTTGCGAAACAGTTGACTTGGAACGGGGTTGGAATCAAATTGTTTTCCATCATGTAGGTTTTCATTGCCAACGTATAAATCGACGTTGCCGTCATTATCGTAATCCGCCCAACCTGCGGAATGAGCCGGATAGTGGATTGAACCTAGTCCCGAGCTCATGGTTACGTCGTGGAATTTTCCGGAACCATCATTTTGGAGCAAGGTGTTTGAATGACGGCCGGGAGACCCTAACCATGATCCTCGCAGAATGTAAACATCAAGGTCACCATCATTGTCGTAGTCGGCTTGAACCATGTTGATGCCACCGCGGATATTTGTGAGTTCCGCATCAATCGTCTGATCAATAAAGGATCCATCGCCAAAATTTTTGAAGAAACGAATGTGTTCCCTTGGATCCCAACATGAGATAAGAATATCCGGGTAATTATCACCATCAAAGTCATCAATGACAACACTTCCAGCCAAGTTGTGGGTATTGATCCCCGACTTACGCGCAATATTCTCAAATCGCGGAAACGGTTTTCTTGATGCAAATTTTTCCGGTGATATCAGATATTTCTCTGGAACATCCTGCGGATATCCATCGATAGTCATGTAGGCAATATTGAGCAACCATTGTGCCCGTCGATGCGTTCCCGCAGTCATTTCTAATAGTTCAGTAAAGTAGCGAATCGCGGCTTGAGATCCTTTTTGTTTTGTATGGATAGCAGCACCACGAATGGGTAAGATGCAACTTTCTGCCGTATTGCGCTGGCAACAGTTTTGAGTTTCTCCCTGACGCATGTAGGCCAGACCAAGGCGATAAATAATCCTTTCGATCTGAGTACGCGTCAACGACCCTCTTACGCGTGGTAGGATGGCATAAGCTTTTTCCAAATGGTCGATTGCTATCTGTTCATTGCCCAGGAGACTTTCCGCCTGCCCAAGTGCATAGTGCAGTAGCAGGCGTTGTTTATCGCTCGCTTCCGAAGGAAGTGTCTCCATCACGTTTCGTAAGTACTGGATGCGATGACTTCCAAGAAATATCTCACTCGCTGCCGATTGCTGAATGGATTGTTCGGTGGGAATTTTGAAAACCTCTGTTTGGTTTTGAAATCCGGGAATATTTTGGGATCCAGGAAAAACAGTGCTAGGCTCGGTACTAACAAATTGAGTGTTAGAATCCTGTTTAGACTGCTCAGAGAGTGTTTGTTGCGGCTGCCGATTGAATTCGCATCCAGAAAGCACGAGCAAGATCGCCAGAAACCAGAGACGGTGTCTACATCGGCTACGTGTCTGAGGGGGAACGGGTGTCGCGGGGATGGTTCGATCGGTCGACGCGTTAGAGGTCGCCCTATCCCTTAGAGGGAGAGCCACAAAGCTAACGTAGCGCGCAGGTGTCCTAAACATTAGCCACTCATCTGTTCCACTTCCAAGTCACGCCCCAAATGTGATCAAGGAATACTTAACAGTTATAGTGATGCGTTCAAAACGTCAATTCAAAAACTGCGATTTTTTCGCCTTCTCCGTTATGCACTCACCTATGTGCGGTAGCTCTTAACGCTAAAAAAGGCGATATAAGATAGGCAAAGTGAACTAGCGCACCAGAGTATGCGATTGAAGGACGACTGTGCGTCTGAAAAAAAGAGACTATGTGTCTGAAGAAGAGAGACCATGCGTCTGAAGAAAACGGAGTTTGCGCCTGACAATTCCGTGTGATGTCGCCCGACCAGTCTTGGCGGTAGCGTTACAACGTTCGCTAATTTAAAGCGGCGCTGAGGATCGATAAGGCTTGTGCGACTGATAGATCCGGAGTCTTTCGGTCAGTGCCTTTTTGGCATCTTCGGGGGCTTGGTCAATGGCCTTGCGCTGCCATTTTACGGCTTTTTCGTATTGTCCCGTCTCCGCGTATGCGGCAGCAAGTGTATCTAAGATGTCATGCCTTTTTGATTTTGACATCTGCATAGCACGTTCTGCATTTGCTACCGCTTCTTCGCCGTTGCGTATGGCGCCTTTAGAACTCGTCGCCAGAAGCCATGCTTTGTTGTTGTAAGCCATCACGTGCATTGGATTCAGACGAATGGTAGTTTCGTAGTCATCCAACGCGGCTTCTGTGTTACCCAATATTTGGCGAATCTGACCCCGATTGAAATGCAAGTTGGCATTCTGTGGCGCAAGTTCAATTGCTTTTGTGTAATCATCATTAGCCGCATCGTACTTTCCGAGTCTCATAGACGACTTCGCACGGTTCCGATAGGCTGCGAAAAAGGCTGGCTGAATCTGGATTGCCATACTGTAATCATGAATCGCATTTTCGTGGTTATTCAAAGCAGCATTTGCATTTCCGTGATTGTAGAGGATGTTGGCATTGGCCGGTGCCAGTTCGAGTGCTTTATCCAAGTAAGCCTTTGCGGCTTGGTATTTTTGTTGGTTCAGTAAAATCAACCCGAGATTGAACACAGCCTCAGTGGAGCGAGGGTTGGCTTGCACCACTTTACGAAAATATTTTTCTGCGGAAGAAAAGTCACCAGAGCGAGCAGCAATGACACCCATGTTATAGAGGGCAGTTGCAAGGTTGGGGTCAATGTCCAGCGCATTACCAAGATGCTGTTTGGCTTCATCGAGTTCCCCAAGTTGAAGACAAACAACACCAAGTTTGCTGTGAGCTTGAGCGAAATCGGGAGCGAGTCGAATAATTTCTTCGTAGGTCTTTTTTGCTGCTTTCAGGTCACTTTGCTGGGTTATACGCACGATCTGAAAGAGTGACCGCGCGTCGTCCCGACTCATGAGATTTTGCACGCGAGGATGTTGGATGGTTTGCCCCTGCATATCAATGGTTGCTGCCAAACGTTCCTCTCGATTAAGAGATGAGTGTTTTAGATCAGTTATCAATTGCTCCGCTGTGACCGGCCCCTTGTAAATCACCGACAATCGACCCTTGGCATCGATAAGAAAACTAGATGGAATGGGCAACGATTTTTGGAGGGGAATTAAGGAATCATGAAATTCTTGGAGGAGTTCGAGGAGTTGCGGCGTTGCCCGCCCTGCTTCGAAGGGGAAACCAAGTTTATCAATCAATTTTTCGGCTGCGGCAGGATCGCCCTCGTCACTGCCGAGGCCATCGACTGAGAGAGCAACGATTTCCAGGTTGTGCTGTTGAATTATCTCTGCCTGGTCGGCGAATTCCTTAAGCTCCTTGACGCAGGGAAGGCACCATGTTGCCCATAAATTGACAAGCAAAGGTTTGCCTTCTCCTACTTTTATAATCTGGCTTTTGCCAGCAAAGGACTCATATTTCAAACTCGGTAGAGGGGCGAGTGTGACAAGGGGGGAACGCGCTTTTTCCGTCGGACTCGGCAGGTTGGGTGGCTTGGCAACCAATTGGTGTTTGCCAATCGGTGGTTTCCATGACTTTGCGGTACCAGTGCCTTGGATTAACTCGTAATGTTGGTCTGGCTCTAGATTTGAAAATTCTTCAGTAGTACCTCCGGGCCAAAGAACAGTCGCCTTTTGAAGGTCTTTGTCAGCGCCTAGCCCAAAGTGAATCCACTTGCTGTTTTGAGAAATAAACCCTTCGCCTGCTCGAAGAGTTTGTATCATTGGCGGACGTTTTGAGGTGCCCGTTGGGTTTGCCGGGGAACCGTTATCCGGACTGCTCATACGTTCGAGTTCAATTCGCGCTCCGATGGCATCGCGATTGGTGTTCGAACCGTTTCCCTTGAGTCGTAGTGCGAGGAAGTGATTATCATTAGAACCGTCATTACGCATGAATCGAATTCGCGGGGCATTGCGATTCGAGAACAAGATATCTTGATCACCGTCATAATCCCAGTCGACCAAGGCGAGTCCACGACTATCGTCGGCAAAATCTAAGCCCGATACTGCAGAAATATTGGCAAAGCGAGCATTTTGTGGTTGTGCGCCACGTAAGTTTAAAAACCCACAATTCCGTTCATGCCCACTGAGCGACCCGCCTTTTTTTAAGAGAGTTCCCAGTTCTCTCGACGCGGACCGGCGTCCCGCCGTCATATGCTGTTCGGTTTTATCGTTTATTGTTTGCGCCAGAACCTGCCGCCAAAGAAAACTTCACAAATCACCCGAATTATTGACTCCGGTAAGATAGCCATTGGCAACTACTAAATCTTCCCAGCCATCGTTGTTTAAATCAACGAATTGATCGCTCCACGCCCAGCGGCCCATTTCAACGCCTGACGGTCCACTCACGTCATCAAAGCCGCCGTTGCCATTATTCTTAAGGAGTGTGTTGCCTCTCGCAAACCGTTGGAGACGCTTACGTACGGTTGGATTATCAGCCTTAAACTTTGGCTGATGCGTCACACGGCGGCCAGCGGAAGACCACATATTGCTAATGTATGAATCCATCCAGCCATCGCGATTAAAGTCGCCCCAGGCAACTCCCATACCGGTGGCGCTGTCTTCAATGTTTGCTGCCGATGATATTTCCTTGAAGATCCCATCATCGTTTCGATAGAGATTGTCACGGCCGAAATCGTTGGCCACATAGAGGTCAGCATCGCCATCGTTGTCGTAATCTTCCCATGCCGCAGCAAAGCTGTAGCGCTGGTTGTGTACTCCCAACCCTATTTCATTAGTAACATCTATAAAATGACCTGAGCCCTCATTGCGTAAGAGAGTATTTTTTCCGCCATTATTGGCGTCATGTGGAACGAAGGCGTGTTGATCCTCATTTGTATTGATATCCGTATTCGAATCGTAAAATAAATTTCGATTGTACGTGCAAACATATAAATCGAGGTCGCCATCCTTGTCGTAATCAGCAGATGCCAGAGACATATTGTCATTGCTCGTCTCAACGAGTCCACGAAATTCAAATCTCTTTTGATCGATATTTTCGGCAAATACCACGCCCCCGCGAATGGCAACTACGAGATCTTGATCACCATCGTTATCCCAATCGAGAAACAAGGCACTGCGCGCATCCTGTATCCAGTCGGCACCCCATTCCTCAGAGACATCGCGCAGGGTGCCATCTCGATCGTGAAGGAAAAGCAGGTTGGGCAGCCCATTTTCTTGGCAGAGATAGAGGTCCTCTAATCCATCACCATTCACGTCTCCCAGAGCGATTCCAGGTGTATTTGTGCCAAATTCATATCCCGAGTCTCTCCGCTCGCTCTTCATAGCGTTGCTTCGGTGTAACCAATGATTCATGCCTTGCAGCACTTGTTTCGTATAGCTGGTGTTCTTTTCCAGTGCAGATTCTGTGACGTCTGAAAAAAGTGGTTTGCCTTCGCTCGTTATCCGCGTAACTTCAATATCTTCGACTTGAAGATTACGCATCCTCGGCGGTTGCCCCGATTCGGCTCGTTCCCATTCGATAACCCAGGTTGAATGTTGTTCAAGCATTCCTTGAGGGGTTTTTCCTGAGGAGGAAAAATATTGTTGCGTTATGACCGAATCACCCGTTGGCTTCACGCCAATAATTTTTGCTTTGTGATGTATCGATTCAGCGTCTCGGAAAAGAGAATAGAGTCCGTTGAGAGATGTGGCAAAACCTTCGGCACCGGAAAAACGCTTCGCTGACTCGTTAGAACCTGGAGAATCGTCTTCGGAAGCAATTCCGGAAAATCTCGAAATTTTGAATACCCCATCGTCGTAGACAGCTTGGTGACTCTCTGGCCAAATCGATTCGCAACTGAAGTTTTCGGTCACAAAAGGCCTTGTGTCAGTAGAAGTAAGGGCACGGCCCTCCAATAACAGGTTTCCGAGTTTTTTAAGTTGCTTTCCAGCGTGAAGATTAAATTCTTCAGTTGCCCATCCATCGCGCGAAGGATCATCGAGACTTTCCCACTTCTTGTTGCTCTCAATCAGATGGCCAACGGAGGCCGAGTCTGTCGCGATTGCCTGTTTGGACGTTTCCTCGCCGCTGGTCGGATACGACCACGGAAATACGATTGCGATAGCCGCAAAGAGTGATAGAGTCAGAAGACATCTTTTAGACCGAAAAGACATGGCCAATTCCAAAGATTTAATAACGTCAATCTCCAACCGCTAAAAAATCAACAACGTTTCAAGCTGTGAGCAGTTTAATCAATACTATTCTCAAACTCTTTTATTCACTACTTCTATCCCGATATGGTTTGCTCGATCGATAAAGGTCGAGTCGAGACTGCAGGGAGGGAATCGCTGCATCGGGTGCAAGGTCGATAGCCTTGGTTTGCCACTTTAGAGCTTCTTCGAATCTTCCGAGTTCCGCACAGGCGGCCGCAAGCGTATCCAGGGCATCAATACTTTTCCAATTCGATAGTTCACAGGCCTTTCGTGCATAGTGTACTGCTTGTTCGCCATTGCGATGGTCTGTGTCATTGTAAGTCGCCAGCAACCATCCCAAGTTATTGTAGGCGATTGGGCTGCGGGGGTTCAACCTAATCGCTTCTGCAAAGTCTTTTTGTGCCAAACCAGGTTCTCCCAGATTGCTATAGCAAGAGCCTCGATTGGTCAGCGTTTCTGCATCCTGAGAATCCATCCTAAGTGCCACGGAAAAATCTTCCAAAGCGCGATCATACGTGGCGAGGATCATGAAGAGCTTTGCACGTTCAATGTAGGCGCGACGTGTGTTGGGGTTGATTCGAAGGACTTGGTCGTAATCATCCACGGCAGGTTGATAGTTTTTTAGTTTTTTATGTGCGTTTGCACGAAGCATCAGTGCTTCATGCAATTCGGGTTCTTTCTCAAGGGCAATCGTATAATCGTTCACCGCACCCGTGAAGTCCTTGAGCTTTGCCCGCAAGTTTCCAGAATGCACATAGATTTGCGCATCCTGTGGAAGGATTGCCATGGCTTTTTCATAGTCGTCTAGGGCTGCCTGCAATTGTCCCAACTGTTCGTGTGCCTGGCCACGTCCAGCATAAGCGAGGGACATGATTTGAGTTTGTTTTCCCGAGTGCTGTGAATCGTTAAGGGGCGAAGCTGTGTTTGTTTTATCAGTTTTATCCAGCGACGGCTCACCGTTTACATTCCAAAGATTAAGGATTGCGTCGTACTGGCTAAGCACTTGTCTCCAAAGCCCATTTTTTTGAAAAAGATGTGCAGTTTTAAATCTCTGCTCCGCCTCGGCAACGGTTTGTACCTGCTGAATCGTTTTGTGATTTAATACTCGCCCGGGAACGGAGGCAGAGTGTGCGATACGCTCTTGAACGGTGTCCTTCAGATGAGAAAGATCGTTTAAAAGCTCAGAAATTTGTAGAGGTCCTTTATAAAAAGCGACCAATTCATCATTGGCATCTAGCAGAATGC
>CACOUL010000022.1 GCA_902630355.1 Planctomycetaceae bacterium | reverse complement strand
CGTAATTTAGTGTGCCTGAATAAACGAGTCAAGATACGTTTGGCAGGTAAGTTCCCTGAAAATGTCGTCTTCCCGCCCATACGGGCTGTTTTTCACGTTATCGCCGCACGCTCAAGAGCACCCTATAATGCGTTTTCAGTCACCGAAGAGAACATCCGCCATGTCGACTCCCGCCCCGCCCGACTATCCGCCGCCGATTGTCGACCTCCTCGAGGAGGAGTCTCCGACCGCTGCACGACGGCAACTCGAGGTGTTCGATTTCAACTCGGCCGTCGCACCTCGCCCGGTCCAGGACACTTCAATGGCAGAGGCGTGTGAAAGCGGACTTTGGCTGCGGCATCAGTTTCTCGATGAATCCCATCAGGTGAGTCAGCAGATCGATACTCCGACGGGAAGCTATTGGCATGGGATCATGCATCGCCGTGAAGGTGATTTCGGGAATGCCAAGTATTGGTTTCGCCGTGTCGGCCCCCACCCTGTTTTTTCGGAACTTGCGGCGGCAGCGCACCAAATAGCACCCCAGGTATTTTCCGACAGCACTCCATGGGACCCCTTCGATTTTGTCGACCGCTGTCAGGCGGCTGCACGAGGGCCAGCTTCGGATTCGGTACTCCAAGCCGTTGAGTCTGCCGAATGGGATTTGCTCTTCGCGTTCTGTTTCCGGCAGGCACTCGATGTGGAATGACCCTCTGATTGATTTTCCCTTTTTTGGTTTGTTTTCACATGCACGAAGGCTATTGGCGAGAACGAATTGCGGCGCGGGCGGCCCAATTCATGTGCGCGCCGACGGGCCCGAGTTACGAAGAGGCAAGGCACGAGGCGATGCGAGATTTGCGGTGCGGATCGATCGCTTCGCGCGATATACCGACAAAACAGGAAATTCGCAACAAGGTGCTGCTCCTCGCTGAGGGCCAGCAGCACAACCTGCGGCAGCGATTGGTTCACGATCTGTTGACGGTCATGCGACCGATCAAGGCGTTCAATCCGCAGATCGATGCACAAGTTCTCGAACGCGTCGTGCGGCCGGATGATCAGGTTCAGGTTGCGGTCGATGATGTGCCTCAGGGGAGGATTATCGAACTGCTGCTGCAGGCGGACTTCTCGGCAGCATGCGAGAGATCGTCCGAGCAATCTCCCGTCACTTTTGTCGGGGGAGAGATCCGGCTGATGGGCAATTTTATTGTCAATCTTTGGATCGTCTCCCGCAGTGCGGTCCGGTGCGCTGACGAAACGGCGCAGATGTGTGGGCTCGCCGAATTGGAGCAGTTATGGCAGGGGCCGGGCGAGAAAACGCATGTGGAATTCTCCGCCGCATCACCGCCGCGTCCCGACCGTTTTGCGTACTACGCGGCGCTGCTTGCGCCACTTGAAAACGTGGTCCTTTCGCCCGAGAGACACCCCGAGAAGGACGCCCTCTACCACAGCCTCCAAGTCTTTCAACTTGCGACAGAGGAGCGACCGTACGACGAAGAATTCTTGCTTGCTGCCCTCTTGCACGACGTCGGCAAGGCGATCGATCCACACAATCACGTTGTCGCAGGAGTCGAGGCACTCGCGGACCACGTCACCGAGAGAACCGCGCTGCTGATCGAGCAACACGAGCAGGGACATCAGTATTTGAATGGCACACTGGGCATGCGGGCGCGTCGACGACTGGAGGCAGATCCCAATTTTGAGGAATTGCTCCTTCTCGCCGAATGCGACAAGCGAGGGCGACAGCGTGGCGTTGCCGTCCCCGAGATCGAAGACGCTTTGGCAGAGATCCGAGCGATGAGCGACGCATTTTCAGGTTAAGGCAATCATCGAGACTCCGTGAGCTACGCGATGCACGTCCAGCAACTCTGCCGCCTGCTCACCGCACCACCGCAGTGCATTGCAGTGGCCGGGGTCGAAGTCCGCCCGTTTGGAGGCTCGCGGGATATTTCTGGATGGATCGATTTGATGTGCGATGCCTTCGTCGCGGCGGATCCACCGATGCGACCCTGGACGACGGCGGATTTTGAAAAGCACTTCTTAAGTCATGCGGATCGCTCGCCCGACGAAATATTCTTGGCTTGCGATGGCGAGTACCGACTCATAGGTTCGGTCGCCCTTCGGGTGCGGTCCGGTCGAGATCGAAAGCACATCCCTGCGATTCACTGGTTGGCGGTTCGGCCCGAATGGCGGCGGCGTGGCGTCGCTCGGCTCCTGGTGGCTCACCTGGAGCGTGTCTGTTGGCAGCGTGGCATGCGGGAGATCCACCTGGAGACTCACACCGGGTGGCATGAGGCGGCCCGCTTTTACGAAGCGATCGGTTACCTGCCGACTCACCAAGTGACAGAGCGGTCCTCGATGCGGACCGCGCCGGATTGAAGCAACCGGATCGCCTCCGGATAGGCTTCACACTCGGCGTCGAAGACCCGCGCGGCCAGGGTTTCGGGGGTATCGTTCTGCTCGACCTCCACCACGCGCTGGAGCAGAATCGGCCCATGATCGTATTGATCGTCCACGAAGTGCACAGTGCATCCGCTCACCTTCGCTCCGTAGTCCAGCACGGCCCGATGCACGTGCGAACCGTAGTATCCTTTGCCGCAAAAGGCAGGAATGAGTGAGGGGTGGATGTTGAGTACTCGATGTGTGAAGTCGGTGGGGATCAGCACGTGCTGGATGAATCCACCCATCAACACGTAATCGACTTGCGCTTCCCTGCAAGGCTCAAACATGGCGTCCCGGTAGTTTTCCGCCGAACTGTAATCGGATCGCGAGACGATATGCTGAGGAATATTTGCCGCCTCGGCGTAGGCGAGACCTGCGGCGCTGGGGCAACTTGAAATCACCAGTTTGAACTCAACGTCGAGTTGGCCCTTTTCTTGCTGTTTGATGAGGTTGCGCAGCGTGGTGCCACCTCCGGAAATAAAAACGGCAAGCTTCATGGATCAACGACCTCAACGTACAGGGTGAGTTCATGTTCCCCGAGTTGGATGTCGATGCCGCTGACTTCGGCGATCGGAGCGTGCGACACTGCCTGACTCAGCGTTTCAGCAGCGAGGTACCCCTCGTGTGACTTGATCGCAGTCTGAAGTGGAATCGATTCAGTGACGATGCCCAAGGCGATGCGGTCTGTGAAATCGCAATCCAGTTCCTTGCGGCGATCCTGAACCACCCGCACCAGATCGCGAACCATGCCCTCGCCGATCAGTTCCTCGGTTAATTCCGTGGAGAGCACGACCACGCATTGCGATCCTTCGCTTGCAGCCCAACCCTCTTTCGCCTGAAGTCGCACTTGCAGATCGTCCCGGCCAAGTTGGATACTCTCTCCCTCCAGGTCGAGTTCATAGCATCCCTTTTCCGCGAGTTGGGCAAGGACATCGCGACCATTTGTCTGTTGGAGTGCTTGTTTAAGTTTGGGCATGCGAGGCCCCATTTTGGGCCCGAGTCGTTTGAAATCGGGCTGGATCTGATAGGTGATGTACTCCGGTGCCTCAAGCGTCAACTCGACTTCTTTGACATTCAATTCCGTGCGTATCAGTTCGGCGTGGGATGCGAGCCAATCGAGGTGAGTGGGCGAGGCGAGGATCACTTCGACCCGAGGCAAAGGTTGCCGAACCTTCTGTTTTGCCTCCATCCGCGCACTGCGACCCAACGACGCGATTTCCCGCATCAGAGCCATTCTCTCCAGCAGCGTCGTGTCGATGCGGGCGGGATCGGCGATCGGGTAATCGCACAAATGAACACTTTCGTGGGCGATTGACTCAAAGGGACGTGCAAGATTTTTCCAGATCGATTCCGCGAGAAAGGGAATGAAAGGGGCCACGAGTTTGGAGGTGGTCAGCAAACATTCGTAGAGCGTCCAATAGGCGTTCCACTTATCGGCTGATCCCGTTTCGCCACTCCAGAAGCGATCCCGACTGCGGCGGACATACCAATTGCTCAACGCATCCACAAACGTGGTGAGGTATCCGCACGCCTCGTAGTTTTCGTACCGATCCATCGCCTCGGTCACTTGGCCGCTGGTGCGGTGCAGTTGGCTTAAGATCCAGCGATCCAACTCACTGCGCGACTCCGTGGCGGGATAATCGGGAACGTTTTCAAGTGCGGCGGGTGTTAGCGATGCATCAACCGCGCCGTCAGCAAAATTTTCAGCCGGATTGAAGCCGTCGATCTTGGCGTAAATCACAAAGAAGCTGTAAACGTTCCAGAGGCGAAGTAAGAACTCGGGGATACTTTCTTTGATTGACTGTTCGTTGTATCGAATGGAGGTCCAAGGCGGTTGGTTTGCAAAGAAATACCAACGCAGCGCATCGGCGCCATATTTGTCGAAGATCTCATTCGGTTCCCGATAATTCCGTTTACTCTTGGACATCTTGCCACCATCCTCTCCAAGCATCAGTCCGAGAACGATGCAATTGCGAAAGGGGTGGGGCAAGGGGCGATCGAAGAGATTCGCTTCGGTTTCGCCTTCCGTTTCCGTCGTTGAGAGAAGCGTGCTGATGGCGAGCAGGCTATAAAACCAACCTCGCGTTTGATCGAGCGCTTCGCTGATGAAATCGGCCGGAAACTGCGATGAGAAATGCTCTGTTCCCTGGTGCGGGTAACCCCACTGGGCAAATGGCATCGCACCGGAATCGTACCAGCAATCGATCACTTCGCTCACGCGCTGCATGCGGCCGCCTTCGGCAAACGGCGATGCGTATGTCACCGCATCGATATAGGGTTTGTGGACGCGGAGGTCGTCTGGCAGATTCGGGCTTGCCGCCTTCGCAGCCTCCCAGACCTCGAATCCGGCGACTCCGGGTTTGTCCTGTAGTTCGGCATAACTGGAAATTGCTTCCTGCTTTCCGGTCTGTGAACACTCCCAAATCGGCAGCGGGGTGCCCCAGTACCGCTCGCGACTTAAGGCCCAGTCAACATTCGATTCCAGGAATTTCCCCATCCGACCTTCTTGAATGTGATCCGGCAACCATTGGATCGCCCGATTATTCTCGAGCATCGCATCTTTGCAGAGGGTCGTTTTGATAAACCAACTTTCCCGAGGGTATTGGATCAGGGGATCCTCCTCGGCTCGCCAGCAAAACGGATAGTCGTGCAAATATTGGCTTTGATGAAACAGCAACTGACGCGATTTGAGATCACGCAGAATGTCCTTGTCGCACTCCTTCACCCACCGCCCACGGACAAACTCGGGTGCTTGATCCGTAAATTTTCCATCCGGTCCAACGCAGTGAATCAGAGGGACTTGTGGATCCTCTTCTCGCTCCCGTTGAAGTATGTTGTAGTCGTCTTCACCGAACGCGGGGGCAATGTGGACTAATCCGGTTCCGCTTTCGGTGGTGACAAACTCCGCTGGGACGACTTTCCAGGAGGCCTCCCCCCCACACTCGCTCAAGCAATCAAAGGGGGGTTGGTAGTGCAAACCCACCAACGCACTCCCCTGACATGAAGACTCAATCACCCATTCTCGCTTCCACTGTTCGGCCAGAGGCTCAACCAGGTCGTGTGCGAGGATCAACGCTTCCCCGCTCGCCGCGTCGCGGACCTGGGCGTATTCTATTTCGGGATGCACGGCAGCAAACTGATTGCTCGGCAGGGTCCACGGGGTGGTCGTCCAGACTAACAGCGAGGTCTCGGGGTACCGCTCGTCCTTCAACGGAAGTTTGAGAAAGGCACTTGGGTCGGCGACTTCACGGTATCCCTGTCCGACCTCTCCGGCCGAAAGTGCGGTTCCCCCTTGAGCCCACCACCACACAATTTTATGCCCGCGATAGAGCAGCCCTCGCTCGAACAATTGTTGCAGGCTCCACCATACGCTCTCGACATAGGACTGGTGGTAGGTGACATAGGCATCTCGTAGATCAACCCAGAATCCGAGGCGTTCGGTGAGTCGTTCCCACTCCTGCATATAGCGCCACACCGAGGCCTGACACTGCTGAATGAAAGGCTCGATGCCGTAGGCTTCGATTTCTTCCTTCGAGTGGATACCGAGTTCCTTGCAGACTTCCACCTCGACCGGAAGTCCGTGGGTATCCCACCCTGCTTTGCGCTCGCAAAGGAATCCCTGCATGGTGCGATAGCGAGGGAAGAGGTCCTTGATGGCTCGCGTGAGGCAATGTCCCGGATGCGGCATGCCGTTTGCCGTCGGCGGTCCCTCATAAAAGACAAATCGCTCGGCTCCCTCGCGGGCAGCGAGCGATTTTTCATAGATCTTTTCGGACTTCCAGAAGCGACCGATTTGCTCTTCGAGCGCAGGAAAATCAACCGATCCTTCCACCGTCTCAAACATATTGCACCCGGACGGAGAAACGGAATCGTTTCCGTATGAAGAGGGAGTGACTATTCGTCAAATTCCACATCCTCGTCGTCTTTATCCGACGCATCGTCATCTGTGGCAAACGGATCGATCGTATCGTCGAAATCGCCGTATCCATCGTCCTCTTCATCTTCGAAGTCGTCATCGAAATCGTCGTCAAAATCTTCCTCGTCAAATTCCTCGCCGGCGCCCTCATCGTCCGTTTCGAGATCGCACCAACTTCCGTTTGCCGCCGCGACGCAATGTGGGATTTCCGGTTGCATACCGGGGTCGCTTTTCGCAAAAAGATCGGATGCTGTTGGATTGTCTAACGTAACCCGCATGCCAGTCTCCTCGATGGATATCAATTGCACAGTGTCGAATAAATTAGTTTGGAGGTCGCACGGAATTTGTCAAGCAATCTCACCGGGAGTTTTCAAAAAAGCTTTCCCGATGCGTTTTTGCTTGTATCGCGGGACGCCGGGGGTGATACCGAAAATCACCCGGTAGGTCCCGCTTCTTCGGACATTGAACCGGGGTGAACCTCAGCCTTTTGCGGCCTCTTGCGTGCTCCCCCTTCCGCGCCCGGAGAGAGTGGAAAGTGCGGTGGCAGGGTCGCGGGCGAACCACTCGCGACCGCTTGGGCGGTCTGACCGAATTTTCGTGTCAGCAGGCTGGCGGTCAGTTTTTGCACCTCTTGGCTCTCCGGCTCCTCGTCTCTCCAGAGGTCGAGAATTTCCTGGGCCGCATCGTAATGTTCCAGTGCCGCATGGGTGAGTGTCAGCCACCGCAAGCAAAGGATGTCGCGGCAACCGGCGTCGAAGGCGGTTTGCAGGTAGGCTTCCGCATTGGACCAATTCTGTGTGCCTGCAAGGCACGCACCCCGGACCGCGTTGGCCAACGCGTCGCGATGGGGCCATTCAGTGGGAAAGCGACTGACCTGTTCGATTGCTTCTTTTCTTCGTCCGTGTCTCACGTGCAAATCGATCAACTGATGGCGCAGGCGAAACGAGTTCGGTTGCTCGAGCAATGCATCCTCCAAGACACCCCGAGCCTCCTCAACGCGATCCTCCAACTCCAGGCTGATACTCAAGCAGGTGGTTGCAATTTGCGCGATCTCGGTCAAATGCCAACTCGTGGGATGAATCGTTCCGTGTCTTACGGCCGTCTGATATGCCCGCGTTGCCAAGTCGATGCGTTGCTGTTGATGCAAGTAATTTCCCATAGCACAGAGCAATTGAACGTCGACCGGAAATTGCTTGAGCGCTTCGATACAAAGCGTAAGCTGTGATTCCTGAAGATCGGCTTCGCGATCCAGCGATCGCAACTCTCCGTAGTACGCTTCGAGAAGTTCTGCCGACCCTTCCACGGCGAACCGGCGTGCTTGAGAGAACGCGTGTTCCGCCTGCTTCCACTCCCCGAGGTCGGCCAAGGCCTCACCACGGGCAAGCCAGAGGCGGGGATCGGTCGTTTCCTCGCTTCGTATATGCTCGCAGACACGAAGCTGCATGCGTGCCCTCCGCAGTTTAAAATCATCTCGCTCGCCGTTTTCCGGCAACATGACGACCAAGTCGAGTTGCTCGCTTTCCAAGCCACAGGCTGCAATCGATGCCTCGAGGGATTCTCGCACCGGACCCGAGAAGTGGAGTTCCGGTCGATTGGGGAGCAACCTGCATTGACTGATTTGCGCGCCGGTGTCGGCTCGGGTCTTGGCAGGAGATTGGATGAGTAAACGGTAGACCTTGTTTGCATCGGCTTTGAACGCGATGAAATCGCCGATTTTGGTGAGCGATTCTGCCGAGAGCAATTCTCCTCCGTCGAGCAGAAGCAGCCAATCACCACTGGCGGCCTCGAGGCATGCGTTGCGCGCTGCGGAAAAGTCTTGCTGCCAAGGGAGTGAAAGATAGCGGACAGAAGCTCCCGCTGGCGTTTCACGGGGATTCTCCGTTAAATCTTCCGCGACATCTGGGGCATCCGCAAAGGCGATTTGCCCTACCACGATCTCGTCTGCAATCGGGCTGACGCTCCGGATCGAGGCTTGGAGATCGCGGTCATTATCGACCGCTACGACGACGACCGAAAGTTTTGGTCGATTTTCACTTGATGGCGCCATAGGCCGCCTCCGTGCTTGATCCTTCCGGGCATCGATGCCCACCCCCGGAGTTTAACTCGGCGGCCAATGGAGGAACAGGCCGATGTCGAGGTTGCCTCGCATTGCTTGCAGAGGGAGTGCCAACGACCCCCAGCATATGGCACCTACGTGCGATAATCGGCGTTGAGCCGCACATACTCTTCCGTCAGATCGCTCGTCCAGAATCGGGCTTCCGCCGATCCCTCGCCGAAATGAAGTTCGATCAGGGTTTCGCGGTTGCTGCGCATCGAGTCGGAGACCTCCCGCTCGGAGAAATCTGTCGGTGTTGCCCCGCAAAAGAGGAGTTGACCGTTGAGCCGCAATTCCAGTTTTTCCGGATCGAACGGTACATCGGCGTACCCCGCCGCCGATACGATTCGACCCCAATTCGGATCATTTCCGGCGATCGCCGTTTTCACGAGAGGGCTGTCGGCCACGGTATGGGCGATCTTGCGCGCTGCGGAACTACTTTCGCATCCTCGGACGTGGATTGTGATCAAGTGATTTGCGCCCTCTCCGTCATCGGGGATACTTCGCGCCAAGGAGGTGCAACTTTCAGTTAAAAGCTGGCCGAATTGCTCCACATCTTCGGGCGTCTCGACCGCGACGTTCGCCGCGCCACTGGCCAGAAACAGGACCGAGTCGTTGGTACTCGTGTGCCCATCGACATGAACGCAGTGGAAACTCTCGTCAACCGCTTGACGTAAAAGGCGCTGTGCCATTTCCGGATCGATGGCAACGTCGGTCAGCACGACCCCGAGCATGGTGGCCATTTTGGGCCCGATCATGGCGGCACCTTTGGCCATGCCAAGCAGCGATCCACCTCGCCAGTGGCGCTCGACTGTTTTTGTTTTTGTGTCGGTTGTCAGCATAGCCCGCGCCGCCGCGGCAATCGCGCTCGCATCATCTGCCAGGTTTGCCGCGGTCCGGGTGATGCCTGCCGCGATCGCGTCGATCGGTAAAAACTGACCGATGACCCCGGTGGAGAGTACCAGCACCTCGCCCGGATCGATATCGCATGCCGAAGCAACCTCGAGGCACATCCGCTCGGCATCCGCGATGCCGCGGTCTCCCGTGCAGGCGTTGGCATTACCCGAATTGATCACCACGGCACGGATCGAGTTGCTCGGTGTTCGGCTTCGATCGAGTACGACAGGGGCTGCCGCAAATTTATTTTGGGTATAAACGCCGGCGGCAACTGCGGGCCGATCGAGGAGGATCAGGCCAAGGTCTTCTTTCTCAGGATCGGATTTGATTCCGCAGTGTACACCCGCCAAGCGAAAGCCGAGCGGCACGGTCTTGGCGGGGTCAGGCTCAATAACGTGTCCCATCATTCAAAGTCCGAGTGTTTCCGCGTAACCAAACATCAAATTAAAGTTTTGTACGGCGGCTCCCGCCGCACCCTTCACCAGATTATCCAGGCAACTGACCGTCAGGATGCGATCCTTGACCACCCGGACCGTGATGTCGCAAAAGTTCGTGTGTGCTGCGTCTTTCGTTGCCGGGAGGTGTTCGACAATTCGCACGAAGGGATGTGAGGCGTAAAAGGTACGAAAAATTTGAAAAAGATCGGCTTCACGCACCGTATCGAACGGTCGACTGTAGGTCGTGGTCAAAATGCCGCGATCCATCGGCACCAGATGGGGCGTGAAGATAACCTGAACCGGCTGATCACACGCTTTCGATAAAATGAGTTCGATTTCGGGTGTGTGGCGGTGGTGGCCGATGTTGTAAGCGGAGAGACTCTCGTTGCATTCAGGATAGTGCGTCGTGAGTTTCGGGTTTCTGCCGGCACCGGAGACCCCACTTTTCGAATCGATAATGATGTCGTCGGGGGCCACGAGTTGCGCATCGAGCAGCGGTGCAAGTCCGAGAATGGCCGAGGTGGGATAGCACCCCGGGTTCGCCACAAGATCGGCGGGCCGGATGCGGTCTCGAAAAAGTTCGGGTAAGCCGTAGACGACGTGCGGTAAGCGGGCCGGGGCGGGGGGGGGTTGTCCGTACCAGTGCGCGTATTCTTCAGCATCGTCGAGTCGATAGTCGGCAGAAAAATCGATCATCCGAAGTCCCGCATCGAGCAAGGGTTCGGCAAGCGAAGCGGTGACTCCGTGGGGCAGACAGCTAAAGACGCAGTCGACGTGTCCGATTATTTTTTCTGGTGTGAGGTGCTCGACGGCTAAATCGATTTGCCCGGCAAGCGATGGGTGCACCGCGGAGAGAGGCACACCCTCTTGCTGACGCGTGGTTGCCAAGCCTATCTCGGCTTCGGGGTGCCGAAGGAGAATCTTGACCAGTTCGAGCGCCGTGTAACCGGATGCACCAAGGATTGCTACGCGGGTCATGGGAAGTGATTGGAAACAAAGGGGAAAAATTCAAGACTCTGCACTATAGTCTTCTCGCTTCTCGCGTGCCACCAGATGCTCCGCTAGCCGCACCGTGCGGCGGCGGTCGAGTCAGAGGTTTCTGAGGTAGGTGATCGCCTGGCCAATTTCCAAAATCGGATCGTGTGACTCGCGCCGCTCGATCGTGATCATCCCGCAGTAATCGTGCTCCTCGAGTGCCGCGAGCAATGCCGGAGGGTCGATCGAGCCGCGTCCGAGTGCCACTTCGCTTCCGCGATGTGATCTTCCTTGGCGTACCGCGTCTCGAGCCCGCACGTATCGGATCCGGGAACCGAGTTGAGCGATCGCTTCGAGCGGGGAAAAATCAGCCAAAATAAGATTGCCGGGATTCAGGGCGACTCCGATCGAACCGCCTGAGAGGGACCGAAGAAGGTGCGCAAGATCTTCCCCCGACTCATCGCCCGTCTCGGCGGTGAGGATGGCTCCCTGGCGGTCTCCAAACTGTCCCAAGTCGGAAAGGACTTCACATAAAGAATTCCAGCGACCGCTGGCCTCGTCTTCTTCTTCTTTCAACTCGCTCGCCGAGGGGACCTGCCCTACTCTGTTCACCACGACCCCTGCTCCGAGCTCTGAAGCGAGGCGGAGTGCCTCCTTAGTAGCGGCTACCCGACGGTCGAGCATTTCCGGATTATCGTAGCCGCGACGAGTCGGAAAGGCGAGCGCCGCGAGACGCAGGTTCAAGTCGTCCAGCATTTTTCGAAACTGGCGAATGGCCGTCTGCGACTGAACTTCGGCCCGCAACTCGTGGCGTGCGTCGATTTCCACGGCATCTGCTTTCATCTGCGCAGCGATGGTGAGTGCCCGCTTGAGCGATTTTGCGAGGCTGATCGTTTGCACGCCGATTTTGAGTGAGAGCATGATCCGCCTGCAAAAAGAGGTTTTCGGTCTGCGGCATTTTAGCATGCCCCCGATTCCTTATCAGGGCCGCATTGACGGGTAGTGATTCTATCGATCCGGCATAAAACGCGTTGCTCATGCCGCGATGTGGATGTGGCTTTTTTCACGTCGCATGTTCCTTTAAGGTGGGGGAATCAAAAACAACCCCTCTCTGAAAACAAGGAGGCATCGAAAAATCGTGGTGCGTCTTGGATTGATCTGCGAGTATCTGGAGTCGCTTGCCCCCGCGCGATTGTCTGCAGAGTGGGATAACGTCGGTTTGCTGGCAGGGGATTACGATGCGGAAGTGCAGAGGGTGATGACCTGCCTGACAATGACGGCCGATACGGTGGCCGAGGCGATCGAGCGGCAGGCCGATTTGGTCGTCGTGCATCACCCGTTGCCATTCAAGCCGCTGGTGCGGATCACCACCGACTCTCCGGAGGGTCGCTACCTTCTTGATCTCCTCGGTGCCCAGATCCACCTCTTCAGCCCTCATACCGCCTGGGACTCAGCGGCCGGGGGAATCAATCAAAAGTTGGCTGAAGGGATCGGCTTGTCGAATATTGCGCCGCTGGTGCCCAACGAAGGTGATCCGGACGTTGGGGAGGGACGCTGGGGTGAGGTCTCAGGTGGTGCGCAAGTGGCTGAGATCGCAAAGAGGGTGAAGGAATTTTTGCGGGTCCCTCAGATCCGTGCCGTAGGAAATCCAGAGCGGAAAATCGAGCGGTTGGCGGTCGGTTGTGGCAGTGCCGCGACTTTTATGGCGGCAGCAAAAGATTGTGGGTGCGAACTTTTGTTGACTGGTGAAGCAACATTTCACCATTGTCTGGCCGCCGAAGCGACCGGTATCGAACTTTTGCTTGCCGGGCATTTTGCCAGTGAGCAATTTGCCATGCAGGCATTGGCCGACGCTTTGGCGGATCGATTCACAGAGCTCGATATTTGGTGCAGTGAGACGGAGCGCGACCCGATTCAACCGATATAGCGATTACTTTTGCGCAGACCATCAAAAAGAGAGACCCGCGAAATGTTTCGAAAATGGCAATCGATCACGTTGTGGAAACGCGTGTTGGTGGGGCTTTTTCTGGGGCTCTCAATCGGACTTTTATTGCGCTACACGCTGGGGGGTGCCACCGGTTCCGACAGTCTTCAAGTTGTCGTCGAGTCGGGACAATCTACACCGTTAACATTGACCGAATTAAACGGGGTGGGCGATCAACGAATTATTGACCCTGCGTCGTTCACTGCCCGGCACGGCAAGGTCACCCGCCACGGCGATCACTTTGAGTATCAGCCCAATAACGGTTGGACGGGTGCAGATGAAATTTTGTACCAGTTCACTGATCCCCATGGTCGAGCTAAGTCCTTCGTTAACGTCTTCGTGAAACCTTTTGGCGATGCGTTTGTTCGCTTGATCAAAATGCTCATCATTCCGTTGATTTCTACGACGCTGGTTGCCGGCGTGACTGCGATGGGCGACCCAAAGAAACTAGGCACGCTGGGCGGTCGAACCATCGGGATGTACCTAGTAACGACTTTTTTTGCGGTCAGCCTCGGTCTCTTGATTGGAAGTTTGCTGCACCCTGGGGCTGGAGTTGATTATGAAACGGCAGACGCTGGGGCCATTGATAGTGTTAGAGGCAAGATTGAAACGGGTGAGGCGGCTGGAGGCATTGTCGAAAGGCTCTTGCAGATTATTCCTACCAATCCGATTGAATCCTTAGCCCGCGGAACTGTACTTCCCACTATTTTCTTTTCCATTCTGATTGGCGTCGGCATTCTTCTGACAGGCTCAGCGGCAGACCCAGTAAAAAACTTTTTTGAAGCTGCAGCAGAGGTCGTGATGCGGGTGACCATGTTGGTAATGGAAGTCGCACCGTATGGCGTCTTTGCCTTGATGACTTGGGTGATGGCAACGAAGGGAATCGAGATTTTGTGGAATATGGGGAAGCTTGCAGTCTCTCTGTACCTTGCGTGCGGTATCCAGATTGTTTTGGTCTATGGATTTCTCATAGTCAGTTGCCTCTTGAAACTGCCATTAAAACAGTATCTGCGTGGAATTGCTGATGCGCAAGGAGTCGCATTTTCTACGGCATCTTCTAATGCAACTTTGCCGGTGACTATCTCCTGTGCGGAAAATAATCTCGGAGTGGATAAATCAGTTGCTGGCTCGGTCCTGCCACTCGGTGCCACCATCAACATGGATGGAACGGCCATCTATCTCGGGTTGATCGCACTGTTTGGCGCACAGGCCATCGGGATCGAACTTTCGGCGATGCAATATTTTACCGTAGCGCTCACCGCGACACTCGTTTCGATCGGTGCCGCCGGTATTCCCTCCGCCGGGTTGCTGTTGGCGGCTACGGTGTTGGAGGTGATTGGGGTGGGGCCCGAACAGTCACTGCTGGTCATCGCATTTATTTTCCCCTTCGATCGCTTGCTCGACATGATGCGAACGCTGACCAATGTTTCGGGAGATGTCGCGGTCGCCTGTGCGGTTGCCAAATGGGACGGCAATCTTGATGAAGAGGTATTCCGTCAGGATGCCGAAGTGTGACGCGCGATTTGCGCGCCTCGGACCATGCAGGTAAGATCGCCCCGGTTCCTACGCTCGTCAAAGTTACTCTTTGATCAAATCGTGTACCGTCCCGCCTGAGGGAATCATCGGCAGGACTTGCGACTGGTAGGGAACCTCGACATCGAGTAGATAGGGGCCCGTCGAGGTAATCATCTCTTCAATTGCCCCGGCAAGCTCACTTTTCTGCGTTACGCTTGCGCTGCCCCAACCGTAACCGCGGGCAATGGCCACGTAGTCCGGATATCGTTCGCGGGCAAAGGGTCCGTCTCCCTCTCCGCTTGCCTCGGCGTGGTGAATGGGGCCGAGGTAGGTGTGGGCACGATTACCGTCCATAAAGCGATCTTCCCACTGGACGACCATGCCCA
Organism: Planctomycetaceae bacterium; assembly: GCA_902630355.1. GTDB lineage: Bacteria > Planctomycetota > Planctomycetia > Pirellulales > UBA7805 > UBA7805. Next base: position 22,388 of record CACOUL010000022.1, on the reverse strand, counting down.
AGTGCTGATTGTTGAGGAGCAGAACTTTGACCGGGAGGTTTTCGCAGTGACAGGTGGCCATCTCCTGGATGTTCATCTGAAAGCTGCCGTCGCCATCAATGTCGACCACGAGGGCATCGGGGTAGGCAGCCTGTGCACCCATGGCCGCCGGCAGACCGAATCCCATGGTTCCCAGCCCCGAACTGGAGAGCCAGGTGCGCGGTTGAGAGAAACGATAAAACTGAGCGGCCCACATCTGATGCTGACCCACACCCACGGTGATGATCGTTTTTCGGTCGTGCGTGGCCTCCCAGAGGCTGGAGATCGCGTGTTGTTGAAGAATGCCATCGAACTCGGTATCGAATCGAAAAGGATCGGCTTGCTTCCACTGTTGGCACTGCTCAAGCCAGGCCCGATGGTCTTCTGGTGGCTCGACGATCTTGTTGAGTTCCGCGATCGCATACCGGGCATCGCTCACAATGGGAATGTGCGCCACCTTATTTTTATTGAGTTCCGCTGCGTCGATATCGATGTGGATGATTTTAGCGTGGGGCGCGAATTCGGCGAGCTTGCCCGTGACCCGATCATCGAAGCGAACGCCGATTGCCAAGACAAGGTCCGCCTGATGGATTGCGAGGTTGGAATAGACGCTGCCGTGCATCCCCAGCATATCGAGAGAAAGCGGATCTTCATTCGGGATAGCCCCCAATCCCATCACCGTCATCCCCACCGGTATTTGAGTCTTTGCCACTAATTCCCTGAGCGGTTCGCTCGCATCGGATGCAATGATGCCGCCCCCGACGTAAAGGATAGGGCGTTTGGCCATCTTGATCGCTGCCGCAACCTGGCGAATTTGTTCGGGTCTTGCCTTATCCGGTTTGCCGAAGCGGTAACCGGGCAAATCCATCGGTGCATCCCAATCGGGCTCAACCATTGCCATCTGTATATTCTTCGGCACGTCCACTAGTACGGGCCCCGGGCGACCGGTCCTCGCGATATGGAACGCCTCGCGCATGATCCGTGGAATGTCTTCGACGCGCGAAACGAGGTAGTGGTGCTTCGTGATTCCTCGGCATACCTCGACGATCGGCGTCTCCTGAAATGCGTCCGTTCCAATCACCGACGAGCCGACCTGACCGGTGATGGCGATCAGCGGAATACTGTCGAGTTTTGCATCGGCAATGGCGGTGACCAGGTTGGTTGCTCCCGGTCCACTTGTCGCAATGCAAACCCCCACCTCGCCGGTAGCACGTGCGTAACCTTGGGCCGCAAATCCTCCGCCCTGTTCGTGTCGGGGTAGAATCGTTCGCAAGTTATCGCGATTTCGCCGAAGCGCTTGATGCAACGGCATGCTTGCTCCCCCGGGATACGCAAACACCATGGGAACCCCGTGCTTGATCAGGCACTGAACGATCGTTTCTGCGCCGTTGATGGCTGCCTTTTCGGCCGGTGAAGTGGCCATATACTTCCTCGTGGTTTTCCCTCGCTTAGGCTCCGCATCGCCTTCGATGCGATACCGTTAAGAACGGTACCGTTAAGAATAAGTTGCCGAGCAGCGTTTATCAAGTTTGCAGATCGGAGAATCGATCAAGCTCTCCGTCGCTCAAACAGATGCCAGCACCTGCCGGAGGAATTTGCCGGTTGCGTTGTTCGCATCCCGGGCTACCTCCTCGGGCGTGCCGACCGCAATCACCTGACCGCCCCCCGCGCCCCCTTCGGGCCCGAGATCGATGACCCAATCGGCCGATTTAATGACATCGAGGTGGTGTTCAATGACGAGTACGGTATTGCCTTGGTCGACGAGTCGGTGGAAGACATCGAGCAACCGGCGCAGGTCTTCAAAGTGAAGACCCGTCGTCGGTTCGTCGAGAATATAGAGCGTGTGGCCAATTTTAGGCCGGGCCAGTTCGTGGGCGAGTTTGATTCGTTGCGATTCTCCCCCCGAGAGTGTGCTCGAGGGCTGTCCCAGAGTGAGATAGCCAAGACCGACCTGATCGAGGCACTCGAGGATTCGGGCAATCCGCGAAAAGTTTTCGAAAAAGGAGACCGCTTTACCGATCTGCAAATCGAGAACATCCGCAATCGAATGTTCTCGATACCGAATCCCCAGAGTCTGACGGTTAAATCTCTTTCCACGACAGGCATTGCAGGTGATGCGCATATCGGGCAGAAAATTCATATCCAATTTTCGCTCGCCGTGGCCCTGACATTCATCGCAACGGCCCCCTTTATTGTTGAAGCTGAACCGACTCGCCGTAAAACCACGTTGGCGGGCTTCGCTAGTTTGTGCAAAAATTTTGCGGATCTCATCAAAAATACCAGTGAAGGTCGCCGGGTTGCTTCGCGGCGATCGACCGATTGGCTTTTGATCGACCACAACGACTTTTTTTAGTTGCCCCGTACCACGCAATCCCCGGTGCGGCCCCGGTTTGGCCGCCCCGCCTCCGAGACGGCGGATTGCCGTCCGGGCCAGGGTTTCGTTGATCAGGGAACTTTTACCGCTACCGCTGACGCCTGTCACGCAGGTGAGCGTTTCGAGCGGTATACGTACATCGACATTCTGTAGATTGTTGGTCTTTGCCCCGAGCAGTTCGAGACAGTGGCTCTTTCGCATTGGTCGACGCGCCTGCGGTACTGGAATCGTGTCCCGTTCTCCGAGGTATCGGCCTGTGATGGATTTATCGTTTTCGCTGACGCTCGCCGGATCGCCCGAAGCGATAATTTCTCCTCCCTGTTGACCGGCAGAAGGCCCCATATCGATCAGATAGTCGCTGGCCCGCATCATCGCCTCATCGTGTTCGACCACCAACACGGAGTTACCTTGCTGCTGTAGAGTACGCAGTGAATCGATCAGCCGCTGATTGTCTCGCGGATGAAGGCCGATGGAGGGTTCATCCAGGATGTAGCAAATCCCGATCAATCCCGATCCGATGCCGGTGGCCAATCGTACTCGCTGTAACTCGCCACCGCTGAGCGTGTCGGTGGGTCGATCGAGCGTTAGGTAGTCGAGGCCGACTCGGTGAAGGAATTGCAGGCGGTGTTGGATGTCGCGAAGGATCGGCTCGGCAACGAGGCGTTGAGTGGAATCAAATTTCAGTGCGGAAAAAAAATCAATCGCAGAGGCGACCGAAAGCGATGTCATTTCATGGATGGCACGGCCCCCCAAGGTCACCGATCGCGCTTCGTTGCGCAATCGCGAACCGTCGCAGGCGGAACAGATCACATCATCCAGATAGGTTTCGAGTTCCTGGATGCGACGACTGCTTGAGGTCGTCGCCAGTTCGTACTCAAGGAGGTTCAATAGACCGAGGAAAGGATCGCTTCCCCGGAGAAATATCTCGCGCGTTGCCGCCGACATTTTGTTGAGGGGTGCGTTCCAGTCCCATTTCTTTGCGCAGAGGAACGGTTCGACGGATTGCCGGACTTTGGCGATCGCCGTTTTCGATAATCCCTTCCATGGGAGCACAGCACCCTCGGCGAGAGAGAGCGAATTATCGGGAATCACGAGGTCCGGATCGAAAGAGCGCCGGATACCCAGTCCATCGCATTCGGGACACGCGCCGTAGGGACTATTAAAACTGAACGAACGCGGTTGCAACTCCGCATAATTGATTTGACATTGTGGGCATGCGTGGCGTGCGCTGTAGAGCGTATCTTGCCAGACTGATTCATCGCTCGCCGTCCCCGCCGCTTTATTTTTTGTAGAAGATTTGTCTGCAGACGACGTCGTTTGACTAAGGTGGCAAACGATCAGCGTCTCCTCTCCATGTTTCAGTGCCGTTCGTACCGATTCTGCAACCCGCGAAGAAAGTCCATCCCGGATAACGATCCGATCCACGACCGCTTCGATGTGGTGAACTTTGCGTGCCGCAAGTTCAGGGAAATGTTCCACGTCGATCACTTCGCCATCGACACGCGCCCGCACAAACCCTGCTTTGCGGATTGCCTCGAGCGTATCTAGATGCTTGCCGCGACGACCTCGCACGAGGGGAGCAAGAATCATAGCCTTGGTTCCCTCGGGAAGTCCGCTGATCGACTCGAGGATCTGTTGCGGCGATTGTTGTGCAATTCTGCCTCCGCAACCGTAACAAAACGCCTCCCCCAGGCGCGCCATGAGAAGGCGGAGGTAGTCGTAAATTTCCGTGAGGGTCGCAACCGTGCTGCGGGGATTCAGTGAGGATGCGTGCTGGTCGATTGAGATGGTGGGCTGCAATCCCTCGATCAGGTCGACGTCCGGTCGCTCCATCTGGGAAAAAAACTGCCGGGCATAGATCGAGAGGCTTTCGACGTACTGTCGCTGGCTTTCCGCACAGAGGGTATCGCGAGCCAAACTGCTTTTGCCCGATCCACTCGGTCCCGTGATCACGACGAACTGGTTGCGGGGAATGTCGAGGCTGATATTTTTTAGATTGTGGACCCGCGCCCCGAAAATACGAATCTGCTCCGGCGTGTTTTTTGATGCGGCTCGCCTATTCTTTGTCGCTTTGCTGATTTTTTTACCCATCAGAAAAGTCTCATCTGGAAAGCTGGCACTCAGGGGAAGGAATGCGTCGGTTCGAAGAGATCGACGTACGGGAAAGCGGCCTGCAGTACAATCGGGCACCGTAGCAAAACCGCAGCAGACGAACAACCAACGGATAAGTCGATGCACGCAGCGCGGCATATCGTGCCGACCGCTTGGCACCCTCGCTTCCGGTAGCTATTATCAGAAATTCACCCCCGGCGCTGCGATCGCGACTCTCAACGACGGCACGCTTTATGCGACACGTTATTTCCGCTTTAGTTCAAAATATTCCTGGCGTCCTGGCACACGTGGCCGGTATGTTCGCTTCGCGCGGTTACAACATCGATAGCCTGGCGGTGGGAGAGACCGAAGATCCACAGCTCTCGCGCATGACGTTCGTGGTGGTGGGCGATGATGGAACGCTCGAGCAGGTTCGCAAACAGCTTGAAAAAATTGTGACCGTCGTGCGCGTGGACGACATCAGCTCTCAGGATTTTGTAGAGCGAGATTTGATGTTGCTGAAGGTCAACGCGACTGCAGGGGAACAACGCACGGCGATTCGCGAATTGACAGAGATTTTTCGCGGACGGATTGTCGACGTCGGCCAGGATGGCTTGATGATTGAAATTTCGGGAAAGGAATGCAAAATCGAGGCGTTTATCGACCGTATCCGTCCGTTCGGTATCACGGAACTGGTACGGACCGGGCGCATTGCACTGGTGCGGGGCGGACAGCAACATCGATGTGAAGAAGATGTTTCCGGCAACAATGTTGGTGAAGATGCGGGTTGATTGAGAAAGTTCTGAACACAAAATCTGATTCCAAGAGAGATGAGAAAGTAATGGCAGCTGAAATTTTTTATGACGCCGATGCCGATATGGCACTTCTAGCGGGAAAGAAGATTGCAATTCTGGGGTACGGATCGCAAGGGCATGCCCACGCGCAAAACCTCCGGGATAGCGGCTGTGAAGTCATTGTCGGTACACGGAGCGAGGGCCCGAGTTACGACTTGGCAAAGAGTCACGGCTTCGAACCGGTATCGCTTCAGCAGGCGGCGGAGCAGGCAGATATCGTGAATCTGCTTCTTCCCGATGAGAAGCAGGGGTCAGCCTACGAAGAACAAGTCCGGGATGCTTTGTCCCCCGGGGACATTTTGATGTGTTCTCACGGATTCAATTTGCACTTTGGCTATGTGGCACCTCCGGATGGGGTTGCCACGCTTTTGGTGGCCCCGAAGGGCCCGGGGCACTTGGTGCGGAGCGAATATCTGGCGGGTGGTGGGGTCCCCTGTCTGGTCGCCCTGGGCGACGAAAGTGATGAAGCGACCATGCGGATAGGACTCGCATACGCCAGTGCCATTGGCGGCGGCCGTGCCGGCATCATCCGTACGACGATTGCCGAAGAAACGGAGACCGATCTCTTTGGCGAGCAGGCGGTTCTGTGTGGGGGTTTAAGCGCCTTGATCAAGGCCGGTTTTGAGACGCTCGTCGACGCGGGGTACCAGCCCGAGATGGCATATTTTGAGTGCATGCACGAGGTGAAACTGATCGTCGACCTGTTTTATCAGGGCGGGCTGAATTACATGCGTTACAGCATCAGCAATACGGCGGAGTATGGTGATTACACGCGGGGTGAAAGGATAATTACCGAAGAGACACGTGCAGAGATGAAAAAGATATTGGAAGAAATCCGCAGTGGCGATTTTGCCCGAGAATGGATCGCAGAAAACAAAGCGGGTGCCGAAAAGTTCCACGCTCAGAGGCAGCAGGAACGCGAGCACCCGGTGGAGCATATAGGACAGCACCTCCGGCGACTCATGTCTTGGATTGATGAGAAGGAAGTGTGAGATAATTCATGGCTTGATAGCGGGACTCGGAATCGCATGGCACAACTTTACTTTTATTATTCTGCGATGAATGCGGGCAAGAGTACGACGCTCTTGCAATCGGCACACAATTATCATGAACGGGGCATGAAAGCTCTCCTTTATGCTCCCGCCCTGGACAACCGATCAGAAGGACAAAAAATTCATTCGCGGATCGGTCTCACCGCAGATGCCTTTTCGTTCAATGAATCCTACGATTTCTTAGAAGAGGTGCAAAAAGAGCAAGATAATCAAACGATCCATTGCTTGTTGATCGACGAAGCACAGTTTCTGACGCCGCTTCAGGTTTTGCAACTTACGCAAGTATGCGATCGGCTCTCCGTTCCGGTCCTTTGCTATGGGATTCGCACCGACTTTCAGGGCGAGCCCTTCGAAGGCAGTAAGTATTTATTGGCTTGGGCAGACAATTTAATTGAAATAAAAACGATCTGCCGGAGTGGGAAGAAAGCGACGATGAATGCACGTCTCGATGAGCATGGCAATCGAATTACCGAGGGAGAGCAGATTGACATTGGCCATCACTACGAGGCGCTCAGTCGCAAAGAATTCCACCTGGAGGAGGTCTCTCCGATTGCGCAAACGGCATGCAGTCCCAAAAAGTGACAGCATCGCGATTTGTGCGTCGGCAAAACGTTACCTCGCGCGGTCGAAAAAGTTGAACCGTATGGTTTCCAGTCATGCCGACAGGTAATCGATTCGCCCATCAAACGTATTCGGCAGACCGACCGAAACCTCCTTTCGAGATCATGGCGGTTTCTTCCCCGCCACAATTCAACTCACCCGAATACAAAAAGAGGATGCAGGCGGTTGGGAAAATATTGAATGACGCCGATGTTGGCGCCATTGTCCTGATCCATGGAACATTTGTGGGTGAAGACCCGTGGGGTCTTGCTGCGATGCTGTTCGGCAGGCACCCGGAGTGGTATCGTCGGTGTTGTCGCTGGCAGAAAAAACTGGCCGATCGCGTGATGGTCGATCGCGGCAATTTTCCCTCCCGTTACGCGACACATCTGTCCCAACTGCTCGCTGCCCCCGATCCTTTTCTGGTCTCACGTTTTTTGTGGTCGAGCATGAACAACCACATCGGCCGATCGATCGCTGCAGTCCGTTTGCTCAGCGAGTTGAATTCGCTCGGACTGCCTGCAGGTAAGCGTATTTTACTGTGCGGCCACAGTCACGGAGGTAACGTCCTCGCACTGTTAACCAATTTGCTCTCGCCGCAGCAACGCGGAGTACCGCAATTTCTCGATGCGATTGCAGGCTACGCCCGCACGTTTGACCCCGCGTGGGATCAGCATGCGGATTGCGTGAAGGAAGGGCCTCGGTTTGCATCGAGACATCCGCTCGATCTGGTCACTCTCGGCACGCCCATTCGCTATGGTTTCGAGACGAGCGGCTATGAAAATTTACTCCACTTTGTCAATCATCGACCGAGCAAGTTTCAGCCCGACTATCGCTTTGCCGGATCGCTCTCTCCGGGTGAAATGCTCACCGCTCGCCATGGTGACTACATCCACCAGTTGGGCATCGCCGGGTCGAACTTCACCACGCCCTTCGTTCGTTCTCTATGGAGAAGTGACCGGCAATTGGCAGACCAACTTTCAGCCGGTATTCACTGCAGCTCGCTGCTGCGCCGCATTGCGCTGGGAATGCGGGTGCCCGAGGAGGGGGCCACGCTGCTGATCGACTACGGCCTTCCCGGTGGCCGCTGGTGGAGGAGCGGCATGGGGCACGCCGAGTACACGCACACAGAGCGGATGCTTTTTCACTTCGAGCAGATTGTTCGCAGGTTCTATCTGCCGACTCGGCGAAATGCCACGGCTGCGGCGGATTCTGCAGCGGCAACCGAACTCTAGCTTCCCGTGCCGCTGCCGCTGTTGGCCACCGCGATCGGAATCGCGATTGCGGCAGCGATACCACAGGCAATCATGATATCTCGGACCCGTGGATTCCAGCCCCACGTTTCGAAGCCAGTGCCCATCGGCGGTTGGCCGTAGGGTCCGGCGGGTGGCCCTTGAGCGGGTGGTCCTTGGACAGTGCCTGGAACGGTTTCCTGGTACTGGACCTGTTGGCTTCTAGGACCGGCATTTTGCGAGCCTACCGTGGCAAGCGGTTGGGCGGTACGCTTCGGCGAGTTGGCCATCGCTTGCTGCGTCGCAATCCGTTGCGCTTGCCCGGGCTGACAATCGGCCGGACAAATCGTTTGGCAAACGGTGCGACAGCCATTGTTGCAATTGGTGGGGCATCCGACTTGGCATCCACTGGCACAGGCATTCTGTTGCCCGCGGACCAGAGGGCCGCTAGAGATCACGACCGCACTTGTGCGTGCCGACGGCGGTGCCATGCCCTGCTGCCAAAGACGGCACGTTGCCGTCCCCGAAGGACCGGAAATCTGATGAACCCCTCCCCGGAGACCGGCGACTTGGAACGCTCCATTGGCATCCGTCCTCGTTCGGGCTACTTCCAAGCCGTCGTGGAGAACTGCCACGGAAGCCTGTTGGATCGGCTGGGCCTGCGAATCGACCAAACGTCCTTCCAGCAAACCGCCATCCGCGAGACGAATGTCGGAGATGGTGGCTTGGTTACCGGGTGCAGCTTGCCTTACCGCTGCATGGACCGAGTAGGGACCGACCATCATCACCACGGCTAATGAAGCCGCTGCCCATTGGATGTGTCGAAGGGTTTTCATGATTTTTCACCTTGTGTGATGTATGCGTCAACGCCTGCGATGGCGACCGGCAGAGGTAGCCTCAACCGATTTCGGTGTACCGTCGAACTGCAACACCCGACGGTGGGTGTCTTTGATTTTTCCGCAACAAGACCGCGGAACGAAAACTACTATCGGACGCCGGGCCGGTATAATCCTAATAAAAAGTACAATCAGCAAAAATTTGTTGATAGTTACAGATTCACTATTTTCACATATGGCAACTTTTCACTCATCCTGAGAAGGCAGCAAAAATGTCGCATGTGAATTTGTCCGCGGTGCTGCCGGTGCCAGCAACAGGGAGAGGCGCGCGATCAGAAGCGCGCGAGGAGCGGGTCTGGCGATTCGACTGCTATCGCTCTGAAGATTGCTGATCTGCACCGAGTGGACCGGTGCGACGCGCAGTCGCTTCCGACGGCATTTCGACCACCTTTTGCCAACCGAAGGGTACGCTCGGTGGCGCGAACAATCGCTTGAGACCTTCGAAGGGGTCGTTGATCACAATGTTGGAAAACTCGTATGTCGCGTAGGTATCTCCGGGATCGTAAACCCGAAGTGCGATCGGCCGAAACGTATTACGATCGAGTCGCAGAATCGCCTCCCGGAAATTGCTCGCATCGGTTTGCGTTCGGGGCACGGCATCGACCCAGATTTCTTTAGGCGCGTACTCCTGAGGAGTGACAATGCAAAGAAAGTACCTCTCCTTGAGGTCCGCTGCCTGAGATCCGAAAAGAAATGGCAGCGGCGTATTACGAATGGCTTCACCCTGGAGTTCATCGGGTATTTTCCGTTCGATGACACGTTTGTTTTTGTGATCGTGCTGCCAGATGGAGGTGCCGTCACAAACCCAATGTTCGTTGTTTGCCTCTTTTGCCGCTTTGTAATCGCCGGTTTTCGTGTCGAGATTCATCACCCGTGTCACACGAAAAGTACCTTTGTCCGGGTTGGCATACTTCAAGTCGCCGTTGTTGACCACCAGTGGAACATCTTTGAATTGCGGTAATTCAAATGCCGGATTGTAATTCCAGCGGACAAAATCACAGCGAAAGGTTTTGGTCTCCTTCGTTCGATCTTGCCAGGTTTCGAGTACTTTTTGCAGATACACCTCCTGCTGCGGATTGAGATGGAACCGTTGGGGCAGCGAGGCGGGAACTGCGCTGGCCGCAGGGGTCGTCGCCGATGCCCTCTCCGTTGGAGGTTCGGGATCGGCGCGTAGCGCGACGGGCAGAAAGACGCTGACCATGAACGCAGCGCACATTGCCAGATTCCGTTGATTCAACAATAGGATTGCCGTGGGTGAGGATTGTCGCATGTGACGCATGATGTTGTTCTTCACCGTGAATTCGATTAGCTGCGATTCGATTAGCTGCGTAAATGCGGCGGGATTCTAGCAGGACCCCTACCCCACCTCCAGTGCATTTTGCCCCGGCCTCCCGGTTGTTTTTCGCCCACTCACTCGGTTGAGGAGTGCCCAGATTGCCAGCGGGAGAGAGATATGCGAGCATCCAATGATGTGCCAGCAGGCGTTAAAAATCGTTGCCTTGACTCCCGGCGCTGGCGGTATGCTTTGTGGCAGTTGTCTGAGCGACAATACGCTCATCGGTGCCATGCAAAGCCTGGGGCACGATGCATCGCTCGTACCGCTTTATACTCCGATCACGACGGACGAAGAAAATTTAAGCCTCCTCCCGGTTTTTTTTGGAGGTATGAACGTTTATCTGCAACAGAAGTTTCCCATTTTTCGACACTTTCCCCGGTTCTTGGATCGTCTGCTCGATCACCCTCGTCTTATCTCCTTGTTGACATCCTTGCCCGCAAACACGAATCAAGATCAATTGGCCTCGCTAACGCTTTCGATGGTCCGCGGAGAGGAGGGCAACCAGCGCAAGGAGGTTCACCGTTTGATCGACTGGCTCGCACGAGAACCGTTGCCGGATATCATTCACTTCAGCAATCTTTTGGTCGCCGGATGTGCACGCAGACTCAAACGAGAAGTGACAATTCCTTTGGTGGTGACGCTTCAGGGTGACGATGTTTTTCTCGAATCGCTCGGAGAAAATCATCGTGCGAGGATTGTCGATGAAATGCAGAATCTGGTCGCGGTGATCGATCGATTTATCGTTCACAGCCATTTCTATGCAAAAAAAATGGCATCCTATTTTTCGATACCGCAAGAAAAATTTTCGATTGTTCCCCTGGGGATTGAAGCTGCCGATTATCTTGACTCTCCACGCGAGAACAGCGATCACAGGGCCATGCGGCTTGGCTATCTCGCCAGAATCTGTCCGGCAAAGGGATTGGATCTGTTGGTCGATGCCTTTCTTCAACTCAAAGAACAGCCTGCATTCGAACGTCTCGAGTTATGGGTTGCGGGAGATTTAAGTCGCGGAGATCGAGCCTATTTCGAGCAACAAAAGGCGCGGATTGTCAGTGCGGGCTGCCAAAATGATTTTCACTATGCCGGTCGCGTCGATCGGAAGCAGAAGATTGATTTTCTCAGTCAGCTCGATCTCTTTTCGGTACCGGCTCCCTTTGAAGACCCGAAGGGACGATATGTTCTCGAGGCCCTTGCAGCAGGCATTCCCGTGGTGCAACCGGCGGATGGCACCTTCCCTGAATTAATCGGGCGCACCGGGGGAGGGCAGCTATTCACGCCGCGAGACAGTAGTGCGCTTGCAGGCACTCTCAGCGAATTACTGCACGATAGCAAACGCCGGAGAGTGCTTTCCCGCGAAGGTCGCGAGGGTGTCATGCGTGCCGCCGGTGCAACGGAGATGGCTGAAGAGATGATCGCGGTTTACCGCCTGCTGCTGGAAAGTCCTTGATTGGACCCTCGGGAGCTGCCCGCAATGCTGGCGGTGCAACCGGTGCTGATCAAGCTGATTCGATCTGGCGACCGCGCTCCTCCTCTGCCTATAATCCCGCCCCTCGATTTTTCGTAACGTCTTATCGGGACAATACGTTCGTTCAAAATTTTCTGCTGCGTCGGACAAGGAGGTCCGTACGGTGCCGATCGTTGGTGCGCTGTGGAGGGGAATCCACAGTATTCCAAGTTGCCTGTCAGTTCGTTCCGCTCGGGTGCGGCCGCTCACCGTTGCGCTGCTGCTCACCTTCTTGAGTTTTTGTTCGGCGGAACACGGGCCAATCTTCTTGCAGGAAGCATCTGCCGCGGAACGTGCCGTTTTGCGCTTGCGCATCGCTTGGGGTGGCGGTGTCCCCCAGGCGTGGAGCGGTTCGCTTTCGGTGAGCGAGGGACGTATCGTCAAGCACGATCCGTTGGGCATCGATGAGGATGCGCCAGGCTCGATGTGGATTGACCGCGGCACACTTCAAGTTGAAGCGCGTTCGCAACGTGAGTACGACGGGGTCGATGTGGATATTGTTGCGCCGCTCGAAAGTAACTTGGTCGTTTCGCTCAAAGAGGCAGATGCACACGAGGCCTCAGCATCGTTGGAGATTCCCTTAAGGGATCTTGTGAACGAATCATTTCATCGCTCGCTCGGACCTGCCGATCTCGGCAATCAAATTCTTGTGCAGCGGGTACCCGGCGATCGGTTGCGCGTGAAAGTGAAGGGGGATTCCCTTGTTTTTGCTCCGAATGAGCAACTTGAACTCGAACTGTTACCCCACCTGCTTGGCCTCTCGGCCAATCGGAATGTGGTGCTTCGGTCACAGGTTGTGGTAGCACGTACGGAAGATGAAATATCGTCAAGCAGCGACACTTTTTCGGTTCCAGTCGATGAACAGAACTACGAACCGATCCCCCTGAAATTTTCATTGCCCGAAGACGAGGGTGTTTACGATCTCGTGTTCACTGCCTTGCTTTCCGACGATGGCTTTGCCCGCGCGAACCCTTTCCGGACCCGGGAGCAGGTGGTCGCGAGACGAAAGGTCCAATGCGTGGTCGTGGGATCGAGCGATCCCGGTAAATCTACTCCCACCGTCGCAGCGGCCCCCGGTAAGATCGTGACCGAGATCCTCCCCACCAATCCCTGGTGGAAAAAAGTGGGGTCGATGTCCGGGTTGCGTGACGGTCCCCTTCGGCACGGGAACATTCAGTTGTGGCAGCATCCGTCGTTGGGGGCGCACACCCGTTTGGCCCCCTCGCCAACCGATGAGGAGACGGTGTGGGTAGCCTACCCTTTAACCGTTGCTCAGCCCGGTTTACCACACATGCTTCAAGTCGATTATCCGAGCGACCTGCCTCAGTCGATGGGTATCAGCATTCTGGAGCCCGACGCTGCTGGAAATTTGCTGCCGGTCGGCATTGATTCGGGTGTGGCTGTTCGCGATAGAGAAAATCAGGAGTCGCCCGCTGTTGCCAACCATGAGATCGTATTCTGGCCCAAAACCAAATCACCATATGTACTCATCACGAATGCCCGCAAGGACAAGCCGGCCATACACGGCACGATCCGCTTGCGGGGGCCACGGTCGGCAAGTTTCCCGAGTCTGCAACGCGCCGATCCCCGAGATCATCGCTTGCCCCCGCTCATCGCTCCCACTGTGTCGGAAGGTGATCGGTTATTCGCGGGTTACATGGCCGAGCCACTCCTTCCGGAAAACTTTTCCGCCCCCGAGTTTTTGGATGCGGGGACCAATCGATCTCTCGATGACTGGGTTACCTTTTACCAGTCCGGCAGGCGATTGATCGAGTACTTGAAGTATGGGGGCTACAACGCGTTGGTTTTTTCAGTACTCGCCCGCGGCGGCGCGATTTATCCGAGCGATCGATTGGAGGCGACTCCGCGTTACGATACGGGTGTCTTTGCGTCGAGCGGACAGGATCCGATTCGCAAGGATGTGTTGGAATTGTTACTGCGACTCTGTGATCGTGAGGGGATTCAATTGATACCCGCACTGCAGTTGTCGACCCCCCTGCCCTACTTAGAAGAAAAAAGGCGCACGCGGCGGGCCGCGACGAAGGGTATGCTTCTCGCCGATGCGCAGGGACGTCTGTGGCAGGATCGAGCGGTGCAAGGCGGGCAACTGCGCTACAATCCGCTGCATGCCGATGTGCAGGCAGAGGTTTTTCAGATCACACGTGAACTGGTCGATCGTTACGGAGATCACCCTTCGTTTGCCGGGATTGCGATCGATACGTCGGGCCGTGGCTGCACGGTCTTTCCCGGACCTGCTTGGGGTGCCGACCCGCTGACCTACAAACGATTTCTGCAGCAGTGGGAGGTCCAGCAGCACAGTGAGGCAGCTGAGGGAACGACAACCACTGCCTCGGCGGTGGATGAACGGAACGCATGGCTCAAGTGGCGGGCCGATCAACTGAGAACATTTCACGGTCGCATTGCCGATCAACTCCGCGCGGTCTGCCCGGAGGGTAAATTGTTTGTTGCGACATCGGCAATCGAGGTAAGCCCCGATGTGGCAGACAAGTTGCGTCCCGCCCTGCCCAACCAGTTTACCCCCGATGAACTACTGCTCGGGGTCGGGCTTTCAACCGACAACTACAGGCGCGTTGGCGACGGGGTGGTGCTCCTCCGTTCGCGCGTCATGGAGACCGATTTTTCTCGCATCGACCCGTCGGCCGCAAGTGAGGTGGGGCGTTCGCTGCAATGGGATCAGCCTTTTGAGGGCTTGCCAGCGCTGGGCCATTTTTGGCAGAGTCGGCCGCGGGCAATACGCTTGGCTTCATTCGACCAGCAGAGCCCCTTCGGCGCAGAGGCTACCTACGTTTCACTCGTCCCCCATCTCGTGCCCACGGGCGCTCGCAATCGGGAACTTCTGGTACGCGATCTGGCCACTCGCGACTTAGATACCATCATGGTAGGCGGTTCCATGTTACCTCTCGGTCAAGAAGAGTCGCTGCGTTCCGTTGTGACCACTTACCGTCGTCTGCCGAAAGAAACTTTTGTCAGAGTCGAGGGAGAGCACGAACCGGTCGTGCTGCGAAAATTAGTCAAGCAGGGTTCCACTTATCTCTCTCTTGCAAATCCAACCCCGTGGCCCTGCCGCGTTACCTTTCGCGTGCCTCAAGAGTCACCGCTTAAGATTGAGAATCTCTCGCTTGCCGGTGCTCCGAAGGTATCCGACGGCCTGGTTCAGATGAGCCTTACCGCTCACGATTTTCGCGCCCTCCGATTTTCGCGTGCCGATGTGAATCCCACGGCAATCGAAGTGAAACTCGCCGCCGATGCCGCCACATTGTTGGAACGCCGCATCAATGAACTGGCAGATCGCACGAGTCAACTGAAAACGCGTCCGTCGCGGGAGGCTTTGAAAAACAGCAACTTTGAATCGCCCGAGTCTGCCGACCGGGTTGTCGGGTGGACTTCCGACCGGTCCGGTAGTGTCGCACTCGATCCGCAGCAGGCACACACGGGGCAATCATCGCTTCGCATTCAAAATACGTCTGCTGAGACGGTTGTCCGCAGCAATCGCTTCGCGGCTCCGGGCACGGGCCGCCTTTCCTTTTTCGTTTGGCTGAAAATGTCGAAAGACTTTGAAGGCCCGTTGAGAATGGGCATCGAAGGAGAACATCAAGAAAAGACATTCTATCGATACGGGGAGGTCCCCGCAGAGTCGGAATGGAAAATGTTTGAATACCAGATCACCGACTTGCCGCTGTCCGGATTGGGCCCGATTGCCATCCGCTTTGAGCATCGGGGCCGTGGCGATGTCTGGATCGACGATGTGGTTGTATCGGAACTCTACTTCAGCGAGAACGAGAGAAAAGAATTATCACGGATTCTCACGCAGGCCCACTTCGCCCTTACGGGAGGCAAGTATGCGGAGTGTAATCGGATTCTCAACAGTTATTGGCCGCAGTTTCTCCAGCAACACGTATCTCTGCCCAGCCCCGAAGGTGCTGTGCAGGGCCCCATCGATCGCCCCGAGGAGTTGTCCAGGGTTCCCGTAATCGAAGCGAATGTCCCGGGTGAAGAACAACCGTGGTGGAAGAAGTTTCCCAACTTGCTTCGTTGAGGGTCGGGTGCTTTTGTAATTTGCGTGGGCCCCAATCTACCCGGGGGGCCACTGGAGCGAGCGACCACCGAGGAGATGGTAGTGGAGATGGTCCACCTCCTGTCCACCATCCCGACCGCAGTTGACGACGACGCGATACCCCTCCCCCAGCCCTGATTGTTCTGCCACCTCTCGAATCACTTTCCAGAGATGCGCAATGAGGGGGCCATCCTCATCCTCAAGTTCCGCCACCGAGCGAATCGCTTTGCGGGGGATGATGAGGATGTGGGTCGGTGCCTGGGGGGCGATATCGCGAAAAGCGAGGCACTCTTCATCTTCGTAGACGATGTCGGCCGGGATTTCGCCCGCCATGATTTTTTGAAATACGTTTTTCTCAGACATCGCTGTTTCCCCGGGCAATCGCTGCTAGATCGATCGCTTCGTCGCTGAGGAGTGTAGGAATTCCATCGACGATCGGGTAGAGAATCTTTCCATCTTCCCTGACCAAGCCGCCGTCGAGTCTCTTCTCGAGTTGCGTTCCGGCCTGATTCGACAAATCGCCGTGACCGACCTGTTGATTCAGCGCATCGATGAGTCGCTCATCGGCCAGTTGCAGGGTCTGGTGAGTTTCCGGACAGACAAGAATTTTCAAAAAATTTGGATCAAGCACGAAAGCGGTCGCCTCTCATTTGAAAAAGAACCAAGGCAATATAGCAGCCCGATCAGGATTTGCGAATTGGCGCTCGTTTACCGGCGGAATTGTGATCGGAATCGCGAGGGTGGCATCCCCCGGCGACGAAGAAAACAGCGGTTGAAGTTTGATAAATTTGTGAACCCGGATTCAAAACAGATTTCCGTAATCGGTTTTGAACTCTCCGCGAGCATCCGGCACGCATGCCCAATCCGCAAATCATTCACGTAATCGATGAGTGTGGTACCGGTCGCTTGGCGAAAATTTCGATTGAAGGAGGCCCGGCTCAGTCCCGCGCTCCGCGCCAAATCGTTCTGCCGTAGCGGCCTCTGGAATTCCTGGTGAATGGTCTTGAGAATGGGAGCGATCCGGGGCGATGTACTTCGCTGTCTAGGGATTGCATACGCTTCACTCGCCAGCGACTGCGCCCCCTTGGCGAGCGAAAGCCCATCCAGCACGTTGAGTATTTCGGCCAGTTTCTGCGTCGGCCGCATCCGCACCATTTTTTCCAATTGCCCGGCAGCAACCGTGCGATGCCGACCGCGGAAGTGCAACCCGTGACGTGCGCGGGCAAGCAGTTGTTGAATACGACTCAACTCTTTGCATTCGTTGATCGCCGTGCCGATAAAATTTTCCAAAAATTGCACCACGATCGCCCGACGCTTGCGACCGGACGGGCTCGGTCCGCTCCGCCAGGTATGGGGTAACAGGGGGCCGAGCAATACAAGATCACCTTCACGAAAGTCGGCAATGTGATCGCCGACAAAACGCCGCCCTCGACCGGCCGTGATGAGCGTCAACTCGAATTCAGGATGATAATGCCACTCGAAAGGAAACTGTTTTTCCTGACGCACAAAGGCTCTAAGTGAGGCATCGTGGGGTTTCGGGACCTTTTCGAGTAACGGTTGCATGGGGGCGCCGGTTGCTTTCGGTCGTTTTACGCGAGGTCAATTTATGTTACAGACTTTCCCGAACGCTCAGTCGTTTGCTGCGTTTTCCACTGTTCGCCGCGAATGCATCGAACTAAAAGGTCCGGCGACGGACATTTACGCCACTTTTCAAGATTTTAACCCGACGGACGAAGCCCGGGAAATCCAGAAGATGTAAAAAAGATTGAGATCTCCCGAGGGAAAACCGGTGGGGAAACCCAGTGGCCGGCATTCGTAATAATCGCTAGAAACGGTGGGAGGCGTTCGCCAAGAGGTCTTCCACACGGCGGATCCAAGCTGCGGGCCGGTAACCTCACAAAAAATAGCCTGACGCAATGAACGCCACGTTTCGTCGTTTTCTGCTGATCTGTTTGTTCGAAGCGGCGTTGGGAGTCGTCGCCTGGCTGGTGGGCCTGTTGGTCGGTTACTCGCCGCTGGCCACGCTGTATTGGAGTTGGGAGAGCCTCCTCTGGGCCACGCTCGGTACGGTTCCGCTCATCGGCGGCTTGCTCTGGCTCGAGCGATCCGAAGCAGCTCCTTTCGTCAAGATCCGTCGGGTGATTGAGGAGATCCTCGTGCCCATGTTTTGCGGCTTCGCACTTTGGCAGTTGGCCGTTGTGGCGTTGCTGGCCGGAGTGGGTGAAGAGATTCTCTTCCGCGGGTTGATTCAAGGTGGTCTGGTCTCGTTGCTGAACTTTTTCAAGCTGCCTGTGGCAACCCTTTTAGCACTTTTTCTGGCGAGTCTGTCATTTGGGCTTTTGCATCCGTTGACTAAGACCTATGCCCTGCTTTGCATGCTCGCCGGTCTTTACCTGGGGGGTGTTTGGCTCTGGAGCGACAATTTGGTCGTCCCAATCCTCATTCATGCTTTTTATGATTTCTTTGCCCTTGTGTATCTTCTCTCGCGACAAACTCCTCCGCCGCCCGCTTTGCACCAACCGTCCGTCGCACCGAGATGATGGACAATCCTCACTGACATTTTAAGGGCCGAACCTCTGCTCGGCCATCTCCGCAATCGTCTTGCCGATGCTGATCGAGGCGGTGGCGGCCGGTGAGGGGGCATTGAGCACGTGGATCATCCGCTCGCTCTGTTCGATGTAAAAATCATCGACCATCGCGCCGTTGGACTGAAGTGCTTGTGCGCGGATACCGCTTCCGGCTGCGACGACATCCCCCATTTGCAATTCCGGAATCAAACCGCGTAACGAGCCGACGAACGCCCGCTTGGAGAGCGAGCGGGCCATTTCACCCAGGCCCATTTTCCAGTGCTGGAATATGAGCCGCCAGAAGCCGCCGAAGCCGAGCGTCTCGAGTGTATCGCGGACAGAGACCGAATATTTGCCGTATCCCTCGCGGGCCAGGGCGAGGACTGCATTGGGTCCTGCCTCGACCCCACCGCCGATCATCCGCGTGAAGTGAACGCCCAGAAAGGGGTACCGCGGATCGGGGACCGGATAAATCAAATTTCGCACCAGATCGGTTTTCGATTCGACCAGTTCGTAATAGTCACCGCGAAAGGGAACAATCTTGATTTCAGGATTCTCGCCGCACATTCTGGCCACTCGATCGCTCTGCAGGCCCGCACAATTGATCAGATGCTTGGTTCGTATTTCTTCCTGCCGCGTTTCCAGCACGATCTCGCTTCCGCGATTTTGCACTCCGCAGAGCCGCCGATCTTTGCGGATCTCTCCGCCGGCTGCTGCAGCCAACTCGCCGAATTTTTCAGCCACCTGCACATAATCCACGATACCGGTTTGCGGGACATGCAGTCCCGCGACGCCAACCACATGTGGCTCGTATTCCTTGAGTTCTTCGCCCTCGATTTGCCGGATGCCGGTCAGTCCGTTTTCTTTTCCTCGCCTCAGGAGATTTTCCAGAGCCGGTAACTCCTCCTGTTTTGTGGCGACCACAATCTTTCCGCAGTTGTCGTGGGCAATGCCATGTTCACTGCAGAAGCGATACATCGCTTCGCGGCCTTCCGCGCAATTCCGCGCCTTGCTTGATCCGGGCTTGTAGTAGAGGCCCGAATGGATCACACCGCTGTTGTGTCCCGTTTGATGCGCCGCGAGCGACCCTTCTGCCTCGATCAATAGTAACGATCGGGATTTTTGTTTCTCGGTGAGTGCAAGGGCAGTCGCAAGGCCGACGATGCCGCCGCCGATAATTGTGATGTCATAGGTGCGCGGCATGGGACGGCTTCAATCAAAAGAGTGAGTTTGTTCGCAATGTATTCTAGTGGTCTTCGCGTGAGTTCCCAGAGCGTTTCATTTTTCGGTACTCTCACTCTGCCCTGCGAGCCATGTGGCAACCGCGCGTGCGGAGGTGGGCATCCACCTGGCCGATTGCGGGTTTTCTAAACCATTTGCGAGTGCCCCCATCATTTTTTCAGCGTAGACGTCATAGGGTTGGTCGGGGAATTTCTCGGCGAGATAAATGAGGTTTAAGGCGGATATTCCATTGCCTGAGGGCAAGACACTATCGGTCTGTTTCTTGGCCCGAGCGATCAGCGTTTCGTGATCATCCGACGTGAAGAAAAAGTCCGAGTCTTTTTCGTCCCAGAAAAGATCGATCTGGCGGTCCGTCAATCGGCGGGCCTCTTGGAGCCATCGTGGATTCCCGGTCGCCCGGTGCAGTGCGATGAGGCCGTCGACCAAAAACGCATAGTCGACCAGATAGCCATTCAGTTTTGCGGTTCCATCCCGGTACGTTCTTATCAGTCGTCCGTCCGGTTGTTGCAACTTTTCGAGTACGAAGTCTGCGGCCTGCTCTGCCGCCTCCAGGTAACGCGGAACGCCGAAGATTCTTCCGGCATCAGCGAATCCCCGGATCATCAGGCCATTCCAGGCGGTGAGAATTTTGGTATCGGTCAACGGACGTTTTCTTTCGGAGCGTGCTTCGAGCAAGCGTTCCCGCAGCGGTCGCATTTTATCGGCAAGCTTTTCGGTCGTGATATTTTGCTCAGCTGCCAAACGATCGAGGCTGTCCGGCAGTTGCAGCACATAGTAGGCGTGCCCGTCGTGTTCAAAATTCGGCGGCCCGGAAAAACTGTAGAACGGTGCAAGCCAAGCGAATGATTCTGGATCGAGTTGTGCTTGTAATTCCTCTTTCTCCCACCGGTAGAACTTGCCCTCCTCCGCATCGGTTTCCGCATCGATGGCTGTGTAAAATCCCCCCTGTGGGTCGCGCATTTCCCGCAAAACAAAGTCGAGCATCTCCTCGGCAACGCGGCGATAAGTCGGATTTTTGGTCACCGAGTAAGCCTCCGCGTAGACCGAGGCCAATTGCGCATTGTCGTAGAGCATTTTTTCGAAGTGGGGGATCTGCCAGTGGCGATCCACGCTATAGCGATGGAATCCGCCTCCCAAATGGTCCCGGATACCGCCCTCCGCCATTTTATCGAGCGTGAGCGTAAGCATATTTTCTGCGTCGCGATCTTTTGTGCGGCTTATGCGGTCGGCCAGAAAGAGCAGTTCCGGAGGATTGGGGAATTTCGGTTGATGCCTGGGGAAGGGCGGGGATCCGAAGCCACCGTAACTCGGGTCGAATTGTTTTCGCATCGATTCTTTCACCCGCTCGACCTGCGAGGTGTTTGGTGTTTGCGCTTGCTCCTTGCGCTCTTCGCAGAGGACCTGTTGTACGGCCGCTGTAAGACGCCGGGATTGTTCAAGTAGCGGCTCAGGTTTTTCTTTCCATAGCGAGGCAATGCGGGTGATCAATTCAAGAAACCCAATACGTTCACCGCGATCCCCTTGCCGTGCGGGGAAATAGGTTCCCCCGAGGAAGGGCAAACCTTCGGGGGTCATGAACACCGTGAGTGGCCAGCCTCCTCTACCGGTGAGTACCTGGGTCGCCGTCATGTAAATATCATCGACATCCGGTCTCTCTTCGCGGTCGACTTTGATGCAGATAAAATGTTGATTGAGGAAGGCGGCGATCTCGGCATCCATGAAAGATTCGCGCTCCATCACGTGACACCAGTAGCAACTGGAATAACCGATGGAGAGAAAGATCGGTTTATTTTCTTCTTTTGCCTTCGCAAACGCTTCGGGCCCCCAAGGATACCAGTCCACCGGATTGTGGGCGTGCATCAAAAGATAGGGGCTCGTTTCGGCCGAGAGATGATTCGCTTTCGCCGGTTTTCCCTGTGGGGTATTTTCTCTCTCGCGTGTTTGGCCCACATCATCTTTCGCTGCCGCGGGCGCGTCATCAGAGCGACAGGCGGAAACGAGGCTGAAAAAGAAGCCAGCAACCAAGCTGCACGCAACCAGCCTCAACCGAGCAGCGGAGTGATCGTATCTTTTGGTGGTCGAGTTCATGCTTTGCGGAATTTTGAGCGGCAGCGACGAATAGCCTCCTAACTCCTATACGTTACGGCGCTATGCGGGGTTTGAACACAGGCAGAGGGGAGCGTTCTTGCAAATGCGCAAAAAAAAGCGGTCCGGCTTCGCAGGAAACCGAACCGCCCAGGATGACTAGCGTACGCCCTGGCCGCAAGCAGTCAGAGGCAAGACAACTCCCCCAAGACGTACTAGCCGCAATCACACGTTTCCGGTGCCGCGTCACATCCACAACTGGGCTGACAGGGAACCGGGCAGCACACTTTGACCGGTACCTGTTTGCAGACCACTTTGGGAACGCAACGCGTCACTGTGTAGGGAACTCTTTCGCACACGCATTTCTTGCATTTGATCTGCTTCGTGTAGTGTACAGGTTTGCAGACCGTGTACGGTACCATTTTGACACACTCCTCCTTCACCATGCGACAGCATGTGTAG
>CACOUL010000021.1 GCA_902630355.1 Planctomycetaceae bacterium | reverse complement strand
CTGCCGGGTGCTTCAGCCGGACTCCCACCTGATATTCCCAACGGAGGCTTCTGATGACATGCCGACTTCCGGCCCAATGAGGCATCATAATTTTCATTGCGCACGTTCGCTTCGACCGTAAGTGCGCTACTTCCCACACCTCGGTCGACTGCGATTGCGCGATGCGGTGATCCAGTCGGTAGCCACCCCACGAATCGTTGGCTGCATGTCTATCGGTTGATGCCCGTGTCACACTGTAAATGCCTGCTGTCGTACCCTGCCTCGCGGCTCACGCACTTTTAGCAGTTACGCATCCCCTTCCCGGTCGATCGATTACCGACAGTGTAACAGACTTCCTCAGCCGGTAAAACGTCGTCGTTAACATCGGTCATGCACATGACGTGCCGTACGCAGAGCCTGAACATTCAGCGGCTCGCGCCGCCGGTGGAGCAAAACATTGTGCCGTAGTCGACCGACAGGAGAAACAAACCTTGAGGCGGTGCCGTCGGTCCGGCCCGACTGCGATCGCGATCTGCCAGGACCTGCGCACACCAGGCCTCCTCCTCTGCACCGCGTCCGATTTCGGTAAGCGTACCGACAATGGCGCGGACCATGTTGTACAAAAACCCGTCTGCCTCCACCTCAATCCAAAGTGGCCCCCGGGACGCTTTTTCCGGCCTGATGACTTGCAGTTCGTAAATGGTCCGTACGGTCGATTCTCGCGGTGCCCCGCTCGACTGAAAGCTGGCAAAATCGTGTTTGCCGATCAACGCATTCGCCGCCCGCTGCATGATCTCCGCCTCAAGAGGCCTGGGATACTGCCAACAGTAGGCGCGCAAAAAGACGTCGTGTACCTCGGCATCACTCAAGACGTATCGGTAACGCTTACTCTGCGCGTCCCGAATCGGATGAAACCGATCGGGTGCCGAGACAACCTCTCGGACACTTACGTCAGCGGGGAGATTACCTTGAATGGCCCTTCTCAATACCTCACACGATAGTTCAGTATCGATCGAAAATGCGACGACCTGCCCGAGGGCGTGTACACCCGCATCGGTGCGACCACTGGCGAGAACCCGCACCGGAGTGCCGGTCACCGCCTCAACCGCCGACTCGAGTACCCCCTGCACCGTTTGCTGCTCAGATTGAACCTGCCAACCGCTGTAAGCGGTTCCGTCGTAGGCGAGCGTCATTTTGAAGTTACGCATGGCCGATCGAACACCCGCACCCTCTGCTCGATGGTGCCCTCCGCTTCATCAAACGGCGGCGGCCTTGAGTCGCACGAGCAATTCGGCAATTTGTACCGCATTGGTCGCGGCACCCTTACGGAGATTATCGCTCACGCACCAGAAGGCAAGTCCATTCTCGCTCGAAAGGTCCTCTCGAATGCGACCGATAAAGACGTCGTCCTTTCCGGAGCACTCATGGGGCATCGGATATTGAGCCTCAGTAATATCGTCGATCACTGTGACCCCTTCTTGCTGCTGGAACAACGCGGTCGCCTCTTCAACACTCAGCTTTCGTTCGGTTTCCACCAGCATGCTTTCGCTGTGACAATTGGAAACCGGCACACGGACGCACGTAGGACAAACCGTAATCGATTCGTCAGCAAAAATCTTGTGCGTTTCGTAAACCATCTTCATTTCTTCCGACGTGTAACCTTTGTGTTTCTCTGAGCCAATTTGAGGGATCACATTAAATGCGATCGGGTGCGCAAATGCTTCGTAGTCGTGCGATTCCTCTGCTAAATGCGCCCGCGTGCCCTGCTCAAGGTCACGCGTACCGGCCAATCCCGCGCCGCTCGTCGCTTGATAGGTACTCACCACAACCCGCTTGATCTTTGCCGCGTCGTGGAGTGGCTTCATCGCCAACACCATCTGGGTTGTGGAACAATTGGGGCTCGCAATGATGCCCTGATGGTTCTTCACTGCATCCGGATTGACCTCCGGCACCACCAACGGCACTTCCGGTTTCATTCGCCAATAGCCGCTCTCGTCGACGACCACACAGCCTCGCTCGGTTGCCCACGGAATAAACTCCGCCGCAATGTCATCCGGTGTGCTGGCGATGGCCAGATCAATGTCGTCAAACACCTCCGGCCTCATCTCCTCCACCGTGAACTCTTTGCCCGCGAAGCGAAGCGATTGTCCCGCCGATCGCGCCGAGGCGAGAAACCGTATTTGCTTATGCGGAAATTGACGCTGTTCCAATATTTCTCGAATGATGGTGCCCACCGCTCCCGTTGCACCTACGACCGCCACAGTATCAAACACGTTGCTATCTCCCCATCCGCGTTGAAGCTTTGTTTAAATAAACACGTTTTCTCTTCCACTTACCGCGAACCAATATTGCGGACCATCACGACCCCAACTTGACCGCGTCGGCAGCGGACTCCCCTTCGCACGCCTGCAAACCCGCCTTTGCCCTGCGAGTTCGGACCTCATTCATGATTCGCCCCACCAGATGGTGGTTCTGAACAATCGAAGCCCAAAGAGAATAGAGACAGTAACCGATTAAACAGATGCCAGCAAGAGCCGCAAACAGGTGGGGGGTGACCCATCGGGCAGTCCCCTCCATACCCGTTGCCGGATCGGAAGCAGCACCGAGAGCGCTGATTCCCAATGCCGTGAGCATGCCCCCGACCGCCCAAGGGAACGAACCTCGCTTCAGTGACTGACTTTCGGCAAGGATTGCCGGTTCCATTCGATATGCCTCGGTAACCTCGCGGCACCACCGCCCTGTTCCGATAAAATAAGTGACCGCAATACTGCAGACCAAAACCACCAGGAGAACTGAGATGATGCCAAGGAGAATATGCAGCGAACCGGCCTGCCTCGCCCTCTTCAACCTCGTTTCGGCAACGTCCATGCGAGCCTCGATATCGCCCGCCGCGACAGCCGCCCCGCCACCGTCGAGAACCGCCGCGTCACCCTGTCGAGCCTGCCTCTGAAGAAGCCTCCATTCGCTGAACCGGTCATTCAGATTTCCTTCAAAACCGATCCACATTGCCAACAGGAGCGACAACAGGGTGAATACGGCGAGAGAGGCAAAAATGCGGGGCACGCGACAATCCGTCTATTGGCAAGTCATGAAACAAAACCCGTGGTGCTGCTTCAGAAGGAGCACCGATATCGCAACTATTATCAGCGGCTGACTGCAAATCGACAAGTCGCATGCGCAGCCCATAAGCCAAAATCTGCGGTGAACGCGATAGCGCGACGCGAAAAAAGAGAACGTTGCGCCCGTTTTTTAATGTGTCCGCGGGGCATAGAATAAGGGCATGCAAACGCCACTGCTCGCCATCACGATGGGCGATCCTTGCGGGATCGGTCCTGAAACAATTATCAAGGCCTGCCAGGCTTCGGAGATGCGGCAGCATTGTCGTCCCCTGATCATTGGCCAAGCAGAAATACTGCGCCGCGCGGCTCGCCTTGTGGGCGCCGACCGGCCCATCGTCGCGGTCGAGTCGCCCGATCAGCAACTCGACGACCCCGCCGCCCTGCCCTGCTTGGAAACGGAAAATCGCGGAGCGATTGAGGTGGAACCTAGTCGGTGTGACCCTCGAGGCGGCCAGGCCGCCTACGATGCCGTGGTGCTGGCTGCGGAACTTGCACAGCGAGGATTGGTTGACGGAATGGTGACCGCGCCACTGAGCAAAGCGGCTCTCCACGCTGCCGGACACCCCTACCCCGGACATACGGAACTTCTGGCCGATTGCTGTGGTGTGCGGGATACCGCCATGATGCTCTACCTCGAAGACCTCCCCTCCCCAAAGCGCGGCAATCGCAAGGGATGGGGAGTCGTCCATGCAACGCTCCATATGGCGCTGAGCGAAATTTTCACCCGGTTGACTCCGGATCGCATTTTGCGGTGTGCAGAACTTGCCGATACCGCCATTCGGAGATTGAAGCATCACGAGGATCTTCAACCTCCCAAGATCGGAGTCTGCGCACTGAATCCGCATGCGGGCGAGGATGGACTTTTTGGAAAGGAAGAACAAGCAATTCTGGCACCTGCCGTCACACAAGCCGCTCAAAATGGCCTTGAGATTGAAGGACCCTATCCTGCAGATACGCTGATTGGCCGCGCCCATCGTGGCGAATTTGACGCACTGATTGCCATGTACCACGACCAGGGACATATTCCCTTGAAACTTCTCGGCATGCACCGCGCGGTCAATATTACGCTTGGACTACCGATCGTTCGCACGAGCGCGTCGCACGGTACGGCATTCGATCAAGCCTGGCGGGGAACGGCCGATGCATCCGGTATGCAAGCGGCGATTCGTCTCGCCGCAAAACTCTCTCGTCGGCATGATCTCGTCGCAAGCGGCCATCAAGCGTCATGTTCAACTCGATGAAGAACGGCTCGCCATCATCCGCAACCGCTGCCCCGTCGTGCCATCTCTATCTCATCCGGCATGCCGCGACCCAAAATAATCTCAGCCACCCTCCCCTGCTGCAAGGACAAGGAACCGACGTTGAACTGTCTGCAGAGGGATTGAACCAAGCGG
Source organism: Planctomycetaceae bacterium (assembly GCA_902630355.1). GTDB lineage: Bacteria > Planctomycetota > Planctomycetia > Pirellulales > UBA7805 > UBA7805. The sequence continues at coordinate 35,797 of CACOUL010000021.1, read as the reverse complement.
CCGCGACCGCCGCACAACTTGAGCAGCTGCCGATTTCCGCTGTTTACAGTTCGCCCCTACGACGTGCTGTACAGACGGCGGAGTTGATTGCAAAGCCTCACGCGATTGCCTGCACCGTAGTCGATGCACTGATCGAGGTCGACGTGGGCTCCTGGGAGAATCGCGCCTGGGACGAAATTGCGGAGACTGAGCCGATCGCCTATCGACAGTTTATCGACAATCCCGCAAAGTACCCGTATGCCGGGGGAGAATCATTTACCGATGTTGCGCACCGCACGCAGCCCGCTTTTGAGCAACTCATGAAACAGCATGCGGGAGAGAAGATTGTTGTGGTGGGACACAACGTCGTCAATCGCGTTTACCTTGCCCATGTGGCGGACATCCCGCTGGCAAAGTCGCGGGATCTCAAGCAGAGTAATTGTGGGATTAACGTCATTCGTCATCGCGGCAACCGCGATCAGCTCATCACCCTCAATGCAACATTACATCTCGAATCGACGGCATAGAACCCGCATGCGTTGAGCAGGACCAGTTTGCTTTGGTATTCACGGCCACAGAGAAGCTTTACCGACGTTTATCGCTTCGCCTTTCGCAGATATTCCTTTGTGATATCGGTGGGCCGAATATCACTCGGTCGATCAAATTGCGACTCGTCGATTTCAACCGCCAGGCGGATTTCCAACAATTCGAGGATGGCAACCGGTTCGAGTTGCGATTGCCCTTGAGGGTTGTTGCCGATGTGCGTCAAAAATTCGAATCGGTAGGGAAAGAGCGTCTCGACATCCAGCAGGATACCGACCTCGGTGGGTGCCCAATCGGGAAGTTGGTCCCGCCACTGTTCCGATTCGGCGGGATCTGAACTCCCGATAATCTGTTGAAGCATCGCTTCTCGCCATACGCCCCGCATGGCCCACACTTTTTTTCCGTTCCATTCAATCTGGACGGCGCGGCCGAAGCGGAAGCTACTCTGAATACTCTTCATCAGACCGGCGAGCCCCGAGACCTGCAGGGAATCGAAACTTGCAGCGGAGCCCAATGAACCGTCGTGGACCATGCCAGAGTCGCGAAGCCTCTGCAAGTCAATCAACCGCAACTTTGAATTATCGAGCGACTCCTCCAACAACCAGAGCCGATTGCTATCGTTGACCTGCGTAAATGTGAACTTACCTGCCCTGCCCCGCAAAACCATTTCTGATCGGATGCGACGCCGATCGCCCTTGCCCTTCTGCAAGTAACTCCCGGGACCGAAAAGATGATGCCCTCGAAGGTGCACCTGCAGGCGCGTGGTTGCCATGATCGAGGAGTAGTTTTCAAAGGCCGCCAGGGCCGAGTCGAGCAATACATCACCGCTAGCATCGCCTGCACTCGCAGCAGATTTATTTCCCTGCCCGGGCGCGGTCTCGCGCTGTTCTTCCCTTCCCCAGGCAAAAACTGCGAGCCCCATGACCAAAGCAAGAATAGAGAAAATAGAAAATCTTTGACTCATGGGGAATTCTTGCCGATTTCATCAAAGAAATCGATTGTTTTGCACCGAAGAAAGTCATCGAGGGCAATTGGAAATCAACAGGCCCCTCTCAAGCGACCACATTTTATGCACACCGGGGCACCCGGTCCACGTCAGTTCACAACAGCAATCGGTGCCATCGCTTTTAGATTGGCAGCGAGACAAAAACTCCCTGAAGGCCGTCAAGAGGAATAGACGCATGAAACTTCGCCGTATGCATACCTTTACTTTCGCTCTGATATTGGCAGTGGCTGCCGGTGGATGCGGTCGCCATCATGTCAACAATCTGCCCCCTTCACAAATGCTGATGGAGCCGGGGCCAGGTGTGGGAGGTCCCGGACCGGGAGTGATGCTGGGCAATTTGCCGACGCCGGTACCGTTCAATATTTCCCAGGTCGCCTTCTCGGGACCTGCGGGGATGCACGTGATTCACGACAGCACAGGCCAGGGACTTTTTGCATCCGATCCCCTGATTGTTCCGGCCAGAGAAAACTTTCCCCAAGGAGCGATTTATCGCCTGAAGCTGACCGATGTCCCCGGACGACCGGGTGACGAGTATTATCCTACACTCGAAGTCGGGCCCACGACCGCCCGCACCGAGGCCTACTTGGCTCACAATGCGGTTCCTGTCGAATTCACGTCGCAGGACTTCGATCAGGTCAAAGGTGGCAATTTTGTAACCAAAGTGATCTATCTCCCGGATCCCGAATACCAACAGTTAGCGCTAGCCGCAATTGAAACATTGGTTAGCACAAGACTCGATCCGGGCGTGGACCCGATTCAAGAAGCAGACCGACGCGGTTCAATCCTCGCAATTGTTCGGCTGGGAAATAAGATTCTCGAAGGCCCCGGCATGATGGGCCCCGGGTTCGATCCCAACTGTCCGGTCGGCGGCAACAGCGTCATTCAACAGGTACAGTATCAAGAACCGATGGAAGGTGCCGTCGAAATGATCGGCGGACCTCAAGGATTTCCTGTCCCGGAACGTAACTTTCCGATTGCCCAGGGTGGACTGGGAATGACTCCACCGCATCTTGCGGGAGTCACCGCCCCTCAGTACGGCATGCCGATCACGGGAACACCGATCGGCCTTCCGGGACCTCCTCATGTGCCTCTCGGAGTTCCCGCCGGGTTGCAATCGCACTCGATCAAAAACTGGACTCGGGTCCACATGCCGGAACCCACCAAGAGAGTCCACATCAACGTGGAACAGAAACCGGGTTACAGCTATCCACAGCCCGCCAATCGGGTCCGAATCGTGGAGCAGGCATCGAAAGATCATAAGCACGCCTTCCGCCAACCCTGGCGGGACCGTTATCAGTGGATCGGCAACATGTGTCCCTGGTAGCGAGATACCGAATTATTGTGAACAAAAGGGGGGACCACTTTCGCAGAAATTTATCCAAGTCAATGGTCCGTACGCTCCGCTCTGTCGCCGTTTTCAGTAATGTCCGTTGGATTACCACCGGCCTTCTGTTAGCCCTGGTAAGTCTGGTCCTCTGCCTCACGGTCGAGGCCCAGCAGGTACACTATCGCCATCATGGCGAGATGCCACCGGGAGCGATTGGGCAATGGCAACTGCAGCGGGGCGGACCATTGCCTGGGTATTTTCAACCGACGGAAGTCCAGGTCCCCGAGGGATGTGCCATCTCGTTCGCCTACGGTGGCCACTTTGATCAGGGTGTCAAAGACCAGCGGGCAGCAGGTTTACTCATCGGTCAAGTCTACCGATTGAAAATCACGCACATTCCACTCTATGAAGGGCTCGAAGTTTTTCCGACGGTCGAATTGATCGATCGAATCTACCCGCCTGCGGGACGCGCACTTGAATTCCCCATCCCGATTCGCATTACTCGCGACGATTTGCGCGAGGCGCTTGCCGGCAGAATGGTCACCCGCGTGTTCTACGTCGAGGACCCTGCCCATGCCCTCCCGGTTGCCCAACAACCCAACGAATCATTTGGCTTTGACATTGAGCGAGGACGAAATCCCTTGCAGGTTGCCGATTCGTTAGGCCGACCCATCGCCATCCTCCGCCTGGGCGCGAGGGTCCCGGGTCCCCGCGGCCCCACGCCGCAATTCCTTTTCGGCTCGCCACCCTGGAAAAAAATGACTCCACTCCGAATGCCGGTGACTTCCCTCGGCGATTCTTCGATCCAGGGGACGAAGTTATCACCTGATCGGCTCACCAAAAAATAAAATGATGCAAAAGTCCTGTGATCTACTCGCTTGGTGGAGACTCGCCGTCATCGTCGCCGGCGCGGTCATCCTCTGTTCGTGCCGCGGGGTGCAGCCCGCGGGAACCGTGCCAACCGGACCTATTGCCACGCCCGCTACCGCCCTTGCTCCGCCACCCGCCGATTTACCACCGCAGGCCGCCCGCGGTTGGGGACCGCCCTGTAGCACGTGGAGTCCGCCCGGCATCCAACGCCCCTGGCCAAACGATGAATACATCTGCGATGGCGGAGATCGGGATCGTCCGGCAAAGATTGAAGCGGACTGGACAGTTAAAGGACTCCATCTGGAGGATACGATCGCGCACTTTGACACGCTCGATGGCCAAACTCTCATCTCACCGAGCAATCGGGTCTGCGTCTATGCTCCGCGGTTCGGCTCTGTCAGGTTGGTTCTCGGCGTGGACGGCTTTGAAGGCAAAGAGTCGCTTATCCGTTATGACACACCAGAACGCGTCGAGGTGCGAGAAGAAAATCTTGTCGCCAATACGACCTTGCAACAACTTCAAACGATTCGTGCCGTCGGCTCCAAGCGACCCAGCGGGCAACAGCGCAATAGCCCGGGCCTCCTACTTGCATCAGATACGGGACTTCTGGAAGCCAACGGCGGCATAAAACCTTATGCGAATTTCCGCATTTTGCGCGATGGACTCTATGAACTCTCGGAAGCAGCAAAACTCGCCGAGCGAACCGAGGCGGCAACCATCTGGACTCTGGACAAAGGCATCCAGATTGTCGTCGATGGAACCTCGGCAGAGGTATCGACGGGGGATGCTCGAGCGGAAGCCACCTTCACCGTGGATCACGAGAGTGCACCGGGACTCCGCATCGTCAAAGTGGCATCCACACAGGCTGCTTCGCCGGGAGAAATTGTGGAATTTACTCTCCGCTACGATAACGTCGGCAACGAACCGTTAGGCAACGTGACGATCATCGACAACCTCACGACAAGGCTGGAATACGTCGAAGGAAGTCAAACGGCTTCTAGCGAAGCAAGATTTCTCACGCAAACCAACGAGGGCGATTCACTGGTCTTGCGCTGGGAAATCACGGACCCGGTAGACCAAGGCACCGGTGGAACCATTCGCTTTCAATGTCGCGTCCGCTAATTGGATGGCCCGGTGAATGAACAATCCAAGCACGCTCCATCCGTGGATCGCTGACCGCACAGCCACGCTCGACAGTTCTGGCATCCGCCGCATCTTCGACCTGGCCGCCACGATGGAGGACCCGGTCAATCTTTCGATCGGGCAACCTCACTTTGAGGTCCCCAAGGAAATCCAAACTGCAGCCACAGAGGCGATCCAATCCGGGAAAAACGGATATTCGGCGACCGCCGGAATCGCCCCGCTCCGAGAAAAAATCCAAGCGCAGATCGACTCGCAATTCGGCCACGTCGATCGCAAGGTACTAATCACCAGCGGGACGAGCGGCGGCCTACTGTTGGCCATGATGGCGATTGTGAACCCGGCGGATGAAATTATCGTCTTCGATCCGCACTTCGTGATCTATCAACCCTTGATCACTCTCATGGGGGCCCGCTGCGTCCCGGTCGACACGTACCCAGACTTCAAACTCGACGTAGCGAAGGTTGCCAAAGCAATCAGCCCGAAGACAAAACTGATCCTGCTCAACAGTCCGAACAACCCGACCGGGCACGTCGCATCGGAAAGCGAGGTCCGCGCCATTGCGGAACTTGCGGCGCAACACAATGTGGTGCTCCTCAGTGACGAAATTTATCGATCTCTCTGCTATGACGCCCCCTTCACCTCCCCTGCCCTATTCAATCCCCACACACTGGTGGTGGATGGATTCTCGAAATCGCACGGCCTGACCGGATGGAGGGTTGGATTTACACACGGACCGGCAGAACTCATCGAGGCAATGACGCGCCTTCAACCATACACCTTCGTTTGCGCGCCTCAACCGGCTCAGTGGGCGGCCACCGTCGCGCTCGAGATCGACATGTCGCACGTGGCCGCCGACTATCGCCAAAAACGCGATCTGGTGATCGACTCACTTGGCGACCATTACTCAATCACCCCGGGCGGAGGCGCCTTTTACCTCTTCCCGGAAGTCCCCCAGGGGACAGCGACCGACTTTGTGAATCGGGCGATCAAACACAACCTGCTGATCATCCCCGGCAGCGTATTCAGCCAACGCGATACTCACTTCCGCATCTCGTATGCAGTAAGCGACGCGACACTAAAGCGCGGGATTGAAATCCTACGTCAACTCGCTTGAGGCTTTTATGTAACCGGCAACTCAGCGAGGCTTGCGTCTTGCGATCCGTGAAGTGGAGCTTTTGGAGGCCGTCCTCTTTTTGACGGGCTTTTTGCCCCCCTTCTTTTTGACCGCCTTCTTTTTGACCGTTTTTTTTGCCGGCTGCTTTTTGACTGCCTTCCGGGTCACCTTCTTTTTCTTGACGGTCGCCTTTTTCCCGGCTGCCTTCTTCGCGGCCTTCTTTTTTACGGCGCCTTTCTTTGCCGTCGCCTTCTTGCTTGCAGGTGCTGCCTTTTTCTTTGCTGTCTCCTTCTTCCCACCTGCTACTGCTTTCTGCGCGGCTTTCTTCACCGTAGGCGATTTTGATTTCTGCTCCGCCTTCGCCGCGGCAGTCGCTGCCTTGCGATCGGCTGCCTTCTTTTCTGCAGCCTTTGCCTTTTTTGCCTCTTCTTGCTTAGCGCTCTTTCTCTTCGGCAAGCGATCCTTTGCATCCGGTGCAATTTGCAACAAAATTTTCCGCACCGCTTGGCCATGCGGCGCCCGTGTCAATTCCGCTCCCAGCTGATTGAGCAACGAACCAAATTCAACACCACGGTTTTTCGGAATCGCCCGTTCCAACCCGGGAACGACATAGTTATTCCGCTCTTTCTCCGATAACGCACCCACAATAAAAAGCGCGTGCAGCGCGCCGCTGCCGACGGGAATCGAGTGCCCCGAAAGCGTCACTTGGGTCGCGTAAGCCACCGTAAATGGCGTGGCTCCCTTCAGCTTGTGTAATTTCTTGACCGCCGCGCCGATGTTTTCTTTTTTTAGCTGTTCAAGATCGAACGAATAGTTGGTCTCGAAAACGCTCTGCAATATCTGGCGTGCGCGATTTCCCGCATTCAACGGATCGGGCAGCATATGCATCGATTCGCTCAACTCCGTCGCCGTGCTGACGCGAACCTCATTCCAATCGTAATAATCGTTTTCCAGAGCAGCCAGCGCTTTGTCGGCTGCTTCTGCCGACGCGTTTTCCAGGCAACAAGCGTAGAGCAACTGTTGCATCAACGGCAATCGCGCATTGGGTGCCACAGGCTTATAATGTTTCTTCAACACCTTATGAATTTTGGTATACAGACTGCTGCGATTTACTGCCATCTTCTCTCTTCAAATCATGCTTTGTGTAAACGGGGAGACAAAAACAACAAACGGAAAGAACGCTATCCTCGAATCAACGAAAAATCATTAAGTGACCTTCTGGGACTCTTCATCCTTCGACTCGGACTCTCGCTCCGAGCGAACGGACTCGAGTATTTCATTCATCTCAATCGATTTCTTGACTCCATGATCCAAAACGAATTTGAGCACCGGGGTGTAGCGGGTATCAATCCTCTTCGCTACTTTCGACTGCAAAAAACCTGCGGCATGCTGTAGACCGCGAAGGCAAAGTTTCTGCTGAGACTCATCGCCCATCACCGAAACGTACACGCGGGCTGTTCGCATATCGGGTGCGACCTCCACATGCGTGACGGTGACATTTTCAATCCTTGGATCCTTCAGATCCCTAAGAATAGAAGTGCCCACCACTTCGCGAACAGCTTGGGCCGCTTTCTGTGAACGTCGAGAATTCATTCTTAACCTTCGGCCTCAGTGGGTGCAGTGAATGCAACCCGGCGAGATGTCCTTATTCCCCGTCCAACGTACGAGCGACTTCTTCTATCTTATAAACTTCCAACAGATCACCCTCTTTGATGTCGTTGAAACCGCCTAACTTGATGCCACACTCCAATCCCTCCCGTACCTCCTTGACATCATCTTTCACTCGCCTGAGCGCGTCGATTGCATAGTCGCCAATGACCGTATTGTCGCGAATGACTCGCGCCCGCGCATTGCGCTGAATGTTTCCGGACAGAACCCGGCAACCGGCCACCGTACCGACACGACTGATTTTAAATGCACGTTGAACCAGTGCGCGACCCAACTCCGCCTCACGCTCTTCCGGCTTGAGCATACCTTCCAACGCGGCCCGCAGATCGTCGGTCAAATTGTAGATGATGCTGTAGCGTCGAATTTGAACGCCTCGCTCCTCTGCAAGAACGCGAGCCTGTTCGTCGGGAACCACGTTGAAGCCGCAGATAATCGCGTCCGAAGCATCGGCCAGATGCACATCCGCTTCCGTGATTCCGCCGACCGTCGCCTGCAAAATTTTAAATCGAACCTCCGGGTGATCAATCTTATCCAACTCCTGCTGAATCGCTTCGATCGATCCCCGCACATCTGCACGAAGGATCAAGTTAAGCGTTTGAACCTCATCCTGCCCAAGGCGGTCAAAAAGCCCTTCAAGAGTCACGTGCACAGGTGGCGAAAGCCCCGAAGCTCGCGTCTGTGTATCGCGTTGCATCGCAATCTCGCGGGCTTTCGAGATGTCCTCGAGCACATGGAATCGTTCGCCTGCAGCCGGGGCGATATCAAGACCGGTAACATCCACCGGCGTACTCGGCCCCGCTTCGGTGAGCATCTTGGTCGGTCGCAGAGTATCGTACATCGCCTTGACCTTACCAAATGCATTACCGCAAACAATGGAATCACCCACCCGCATCGTGCCGCCCTGCACAATCAACTTCGAAACCACACCGCGCCCCTCATGCAGTTGGGCCTCGAGGCAGGTACCGAATGCGGGACGATCAGGATTTGCGCGGTAATCTTGATCTTCCGCGATGAACAGGAGCATTTCGAGTAGATCGTCGATCCCGGTTCCGGTCGTCGCACTCGTTCGAATGAGTTCCACCTCACCGCCCCAATCGCGAGGCAACAGATCGTTCGCGGCAAGCCCCTGCATCACCCTGTTCTCGTCGATTCCGGGTAAATCAATTTTGTTGAGAGCTACCACAATCGGCACTTCAGCTGCCCTCGCATGGCTGATCGCCTCTTCGGTCTGCGGCATTACCCCGTCATCGGCTGCAACGACCAACACGGCAATATCGGTGACATTCGCCCCGCGTGCCCGCATTTCGGTAAACGCCTGATGCCCCGGCGTATCGACAAATGATATTTTTTTGCCATCCTTCTCGACGTCGTATGCGCGGATATGTTGCGTGATTCCTCCACTCTCACCGCTGACCACATCGATTCCGATAATCGCATCCAACAGTGATGTTTTGCCATGATCGACATGCCCTAAAAAAGTCACGATCGGCGGTCGTGGGGCGAGCGAGGCCTCATCGGACGAATCGTCTTCGATCGACTGAATCAATACATCTTCGATATCGACCGGTCGCTTGATCGAGATTTCAACCCCCAACTCCATTGCCAGGAATTCTACGGTCTCGGCATCCAACTCCGAATTGATCGTACACATCATTTCCATCGCCATCAGTTGACGCTGAATGCTGGCGGCACTCACTCCCGCCGCTTCGGAAAATGTGCGCACCGTACACGGAATTTCGATCACCACGTCGCCTTTTCGAGGTGCCGCCGTGCTGACGCCACTACGACGACGAATCGTATTTCGCCGCATTCCCCCACGATCATCACGCTGCCGGCGACCGCGAGTCGCCTTCTTACGATTGAGTTGCCGCGCCTCGCGCCCACCCATAAGGGCGTCTTCTTTTGCCATCTTGTCTTTGTCGACGAATTTTTTTTCGCCCTCTTTGCCATCACCGCGCCCGCGACGACGTCCTTTATCGGAACCGGGCACATCCATCTCGCGCGGCGGCACGGTGCCGCCCGGCCCCACGTCATCGGTCTGCTTACGCTTCCCATGCTTACGCAAATGTTCCGAGAGCGGCTTCGACCCGCCACGCAACGCATCGGGCGACAACTTCATATCGGGCTTTTGCGCGGCAGGCCCGTCGGATTCGTTAGCATTGGGCACCACTGGGTCAACCTGCGGCATGGGCGCAAGCTTGATCGCAGGACTGGGACGACTTTTCGGCGGACGCGGTTCGGCCGGCTTCTGCGGTTCCCGAGGCTTTTCCTGCTTCACCGCCTGTGGCTTTTCCATCGCGGCAGTCGGCGCGACATAATCCTCTCTTCGAATCGCTCCTCCGGCATCCACTCGCCCCTGCATCTGCTCGGTCGTGGTATTACCGCTGCCCGCGGATGACGATTTGGCACCTCCGCCCGCCATATACTCTTTGAGCTTGGCTACCTCCTCGTCACTCAGACTCGCCAGTGCCGAACCCTTGCCAGAGATACCCGCCTTCGCGCACATTGCGGAAAGCTCGGCGTTACCGATCTTCAACTCTTTCGCTAATGCGTAAATACGTGCGGGCAATGCGCGCCTTCCTTTCCTTTACCTCTCCGTGCATCGGCCGAAGGAGAGGCAAACACCAGTGAATTCAATTCATGGCTTACTTCTCCCTATCGGTCGACGCGGGGCAACAAGGTAGTTACCACCGGTCCACAGTCTCGGCCAATTACAGTCTTTGAAATTGTCACCTGACTCATCGACACGTCTCACTGCTCTGCAGTCTCGGCAGACGCCTCTTGAGTCGAAACCTGATCTTCCTCAGCGGCGTCCGTTTGCTCATCGCTTGCTAATCCATCCGGTTTCGCCGACTGCTCATCCTCTTCCGCTGAAGCGTCCGTTTCGGGCGACTCTGTTTCGGCAACCTCTGTCGCAGGCGACTCTGTCACTGGCGTTTCGTCTGCCGGTGATTCCTCACTCACACCCTCGTCACCAGCCGCGGCGGCCGCCTCCGCTTCAAGCCCTTCTGTCTGTTTCGCAATTTCCGCTTCCAACCGCTCCTGCTCGCGACGCTGGCGCCGCGCTTCGGCCGCTAATTTTTCAGCCTCTTCTGCCTTGGCTTCCGCCTGCAGGACGATGGCATCGACCTCTGCTTCAGCCAAGCCACCCATCTCCATTAATACGTCGGGCTCAATCACGGACAGATCGTCGTACGACATATAGCCTTGCTCAACGAGCTTCACCGCCAACTCCTCGGAGATTCCCTCGAGGTCCGCAAATCCAGCCACCGCGCGATCGATCTGCTCGCCCAATTCCTCCTGGGTCATGATCTCGATATCCCACCCGGAGAGCTTACTTCCCAAACGTACATTCTGTCCGCGGCGACCGATGGCGAGCGAAAGCTGGTCTTCTCGCACCAAAACAATCGCCCTGCCCAGCAATTCGCACAGGATCACATCTTCGACCTCCGCCGGCTGGAGCGCGTTGGGGATCAAAACTTGCGAATCGTCGCTCCAACGGACAATATCAATGCGTTCTCCCGCAAGTTCATCCACAATATTTTTGATTCGATTTCCACGAACACCAACGCATGCTCCCACACAATCGACCCGCTGATCGTAGCTACTCACCGCGACTTTGCTGCGATACCCCGGTTCGCGAGCCATCGATTTGATTTCGATCACCCCCTCATTGATCTCGGGTATTTCCTGCTCAAAAAGGCGTTGCACCAACTGCGTACGGATACGGCTTAAAATAATCTTTACCCGACTTCCCGACTTACGCACTTCAAAAACCGTTGCGCGGACGCGTTCATTCGTATGGTGGGATTCGCCAGGTATCTGCTCACTGCGAGGCAAAATCGCCTCGACGTTGGGTAACGCAACCGTGGCAGCTCCACCCTCATACCGCTGCACCACACCCGTTACCATTTGCCCGACCAACTCATCGTATTCGTCGTACAGCGCGTCGCGTTCCGCTTCACGGATCTTCTGAATGATCACCTGTTTGGCGGTCTGAGCCCCGATTCGACCGATCGTTTCCTCCGGATCGAGCGGCGTCCCGTTGTGCGTACCGTGAATTGCACCCGATTCACGATCAATCTGCACGGTGATCTCCTCCTCCTCGCCGTAGTGTTTGCTCATGGCGGAGACGAGGGCCTGTTCGATCGCCTCGAAGACAATCTCCGTGTTGATATTTTTGTCGCGATGGATCGCATCAACGATTCGTAAAACTTCTTCTGGCTTCATGATCTGACTTACTTCAAATCCGCGCCCCGGCGCAAAAGGTCAGGGGCCGGCCCGTACCACGAGCGACCCCTATCCCCCTCTCGTTGGGGGAAAGGTATACGAAAACTATTCCCTAGTCACTACTTAGCGACGGAATGTAATCGGTCCAACATATCGGTCACCTGAGGACCTGTCAAGCGGCGACCACTGCCTGAGAAGCTCGCCGATGAGGGTGAACACGCAGCGAAAAATGTTAAGAAAGCTGCCCCACCACCACGGCCGCCGCCTGTCCCTGAGGGGTTACCGAAAGGTTGGCAAAGGTGGCCCCTGCCGCTTGTGGCTCTCGGCTCACCCCGCCGAGCGGGCAATCGTCGGCCGCCGCATCGAAATTCATCATCCCCGGAATTTCTCCCGCCTCGAGGGCAAGCAGACTACCGATCAGTTCCACCATGCCGCTGCCGGCTCCCAGATTCCCAAAATGACTCTTCGACGCCATGACAGGCACGCTCCGGTCACCAAAAATCGACTCCACTGCCGCCGACTCTTCCGCATCGCCCCGCCGCGTCGAAATTCCGTGGGCATGGAGATGCCCCAACCGATTACGATCGACTCGCTCACTTTGAAACGCATTTTCCATCGCATTTTCCAGGGCACGCTGGCGATCCGGGACCCCCTGGGGCGAAAGAACCGTGGATCCACCGCGCGAGATAATCTCGCCATAGATCGTAGCGCCCCGAGCTTCGGCCGATCTCAATTCCTCGAGCACCACCACACCTGCCCCCTCGCCTAGGACCATTCCACAACGGTCGCGATCGAAGGGACGGCTCAGCTTTTCCGGTGCAAATTGCTCCATCGCAATTTCTTCTTGCTGCACAGCGTGAATCGCATTCATGGGGTGGACTCGGGTTCCCGTGGCCCCTACCACCATCAGGTCCGCATCTCCCCGTTCCATCGTAAAGAAAGCTTCGCCGACTGCGATATTCGCCGCCGCCTCCCGCATGGTGAGCGAATTGTTCGGTCCGCGCAGGTCGTTGTAGATGGCGACGTGACTGGCGGGCATGTTCGGTAAGTACCGCAGCAACCAGAGGGGGGTCATTTTGGAGAGCCCTTCGGTCCCCCATTGGCTGAAATCAAAAGAGGCCGCTTCCTCACCCCCGTCGGTCTTTGCGCAAGTGCGGATTCCATCGGAAAAGTCTTCCGGCATCGTGAGCATATAGTCGGTGCCGAAAATGCAACCGCATCGCTCTGGAGCCAATGCGACTGAATCAAACCGGGCGTCTTGTAGTGCAAGTTGCGCCGCAGCAACACCCATCTGTGTTTCGCGACTCATCAATTTGAGACCCTTGCGGATCATTTTCTTCTGGTCTTTTTCGAGCGTGCCGAAATCATCGATCTTGCCCGAAAAACCGTGCGCCAGAGCCGCACACCGCGGACCGTTTGCGCAAAGCCGCATTTCCTGATAGTCGGCGACGGCACTGCGACCCGAGCGAAGTCCCTCCCACAACACTTGCGGAGAGTCCCCCAGGGGACTGATCAAACCGATCCCTGAAATTACGATGCGACGCTGAGGAGACGATGCGGCCATAGTCCATCATGCAATGCCGGTCAAAAGATCAAGCAGGCATTGTAGCGACGAAGCTTCAGGCCGTCGAGTCAAACAGGCTCTCCGCCGCCACACTTTCTCGCGGCTTAATAGCGACCGCGAAAATCCTGTGTCTTTCCTGGACCGCTCCCATCGGCCGTATCGGCATCGACCGCATCTCCCTTGTGCTCCACAAAGAGCAGGAGATCGCCTCGCGGAGGCGATTTCGGCATCGGAAGTTTGACCGTTTTCGTGAGACTGAAGTGTGGAACCGCGCGGGGGATCACCCCGAGACTGACCAGCAGCACTTTGTTCCGCGGCCACCGGAATCGTTCGTGGAACTCACAAGAAACACGCTGTGGAACATCGATATTGTACCAGGGACGACCGTTGTTTCTGCCGGGCGGCGATTGTAGTTTGACCGGAACCAACCGCTCGACCTGATCAACCTGACATTTAATCATCGCATCGACGGTCGTTCCGTCGAGCGACATCAGAGGATTGACTTCGACGACCAATCCTTCCGTCAATTCGGCAACATTGGCATCCCGCGAACCCGGGGTGCTTTCGGGTGAAAGGTGACTCTTCACATAGGGATGTTCCCGATTGAAGTTCACAATCGTATTTTGACCGTTGGGAACCAGGAGTTTGGACGAACCGTGATTTTGAAAGTCGCTCCTGCGGGCAAGTTCCTCGCGAAGAAGCATCGCATCCTCGCGGGCGACCAACCACGCCTCGACGCCCTCTGACTGAACCGGAACTGAACGCAGCAACCGTTGGGCCCGAGTCCGCCAATCGGGATGGGCGAGCGTGTAAATGTGCAGTCCGTACATATAGGTTTTGCTGGCGGAGGAGACATAGCGATCGACGATGTGGGAAACCGCATCCTGCATGGCGGGCGTGTGGTAAACGCGTAACGACTGGGGGGTTCCACTCAGTACGGCGACGACATCTGAGTGCCAGGAAGCGTAACCGGTATCTCGAAGAATCCAATCGATGATCGCCTGCTGAGGAGGTGCACCGTTTTCGGTCACCCGTGAAGTGTAGGGTGAAATATCGTATTCGCGCCATATCTGCCCATGCTCGCTCGGTAGTTTTGAGATACTTTTGCCGCCCGAACTCGAAGCGGCGGTTTGACGATGTGTCGGTTGTGCCGCGACATGAGTCGCAGGCTTCGGTGGGGTGGTACGAATCGGCGCAACCGCCGCTCCTTCGGGTGAGCGCCAGGCGCGAGGCGGAGTCTCTCCATCGGAGGCGCTGGGCAACACCAACAGCAATCCCATCACAAAAGCGCCGAACCACCGTTGAAAGGAAAAGGCAAATGCAGTTGTAGACATCGTCAAAACTCCTTGAAAAACAATCTCTCTCACGGATAAACCGACGGAGATGTTGCACAATCGCGGCGGAGTATAGAAATCGCCCCAGAGGGGGGCAAGACCGAATCTTTGCGGACTGATAGCAGAGAGAGTCCCGACTTAGCGAAGCGACCCGACGACCACCGTTCCGTTGTGGCCACCAAAACCAAAACTATTGGAGATTGCCACCTCGATCGGGCGTTCTTTCGGTGCATTCGGCGTGTAATCGAGATCGCAGCGGGGGTCCGGCGTTTCGTAGTTGATCGTCGGCGGAACGACTTGATCGCGGAGTGCCAGCAGCGAAAAGATCAATTCCACACCGCCGCTAGCACCCAAAAGATGTCCCAACTGGCTTTTCGTACTCGAAACACTCAGTTCTGTAGCGGCCTCCCCGAAGACCGACTTGATGGCTGCTGTCTCGGCCGCATCACCCAAGGGTGTACTCGTCCCATGGGCGTTGATGTACTGTACCTCCTCGGGACTCAGTGACGCATCGCCCAACGCCCGCGACATCGCCTTTGCGGCCGATTGCCCATCTTCGTTCGGCTGCGTGATATGCCCTCCGTCGCCGCTTGCGCCATAGCCCAAGAGTTCTCCATAAATTTTCGCGCCGCGCTTTTGGGCCCGCTCCAACTCCTCGAGCACCAAAATACCCGCCCCTTCACTGAGAACAAAACCGTCGCGGTCCGCATCGAAGGGGCGACTCGCTCGCTGCGGATCATCGTTCCGCTCCGAAAGAGCCCGCATGTTGGAAAAGGCACTAATGCCCATGGGGGTCACCGCTGCTTCCGTTCCCCCGGTGACCATCACATCGGCTTCATCGTGCTGAATGACCTTGAATGCATCGCCGATCGCATTGGTGGCCGATGCACATGCGGTCGCCACCGCCGCATTCGGGCCCTTCAACCCATAACGGATCGAGATGTGGCCGCTCGCCGCGTTGACCATCAGCTTCGGAATTGTAAAAGCCGAAACCTTGTCGGGTCCCTTGGTCAGAAGCCGGCCCACCTGCGTTTCGATCTCGTTCAGCCCGCCAACGCCAGAACCAAGAATCACTCCGCAACGAAAGGGATCCTCCGAGTCGAAGTCGATCCCGCTATCGCTCACCGCATCGGTGCCCGCCACCAGGGCAAACTGAGCAAAGCGATCAACCCGCTTGGCTTCCTTTGCCGGCAGATACCCATCGGTAGACCAATCGGCGATGTCGCCTCCAAAGTGAACCTTGAACTTCCCGGTATCAAAAACCGACAGCTCGTGGACACCGCTTTCGCCAGCTAGAATTTTTTGCCAGAGATCTTCGACCTGACAGCTGATGGAAGTGACTGCACCGAGACCCGTTACGACAACACGCCGTCTCATGCTCAGTCCATTACTTAATTTGAGATCTCAAAAACTACGATGACGAAGATTGGACGCTCTCTTCGATATGCTTCACCGCTTCACCGATCGTTTGTATTTTTTCGGCTGCATCATCGGGAATGTTGATATCGAATTCTTCTTCCAACTCCATCACAAGTTCGACCGTATCGAGGGAATCGGCACCCAGATCATTGACGAAGTGGGTATCCGTGTTCATTTTTTCTTTATCAG
Source organism: Planctomycetaceae bacterium (assembly GCA_902630355.1). Classification (GTDB taxonomy): domain Bacteria; phylum Planctomycetota; class Planctomycetia; order Pirellulales; family UBA7805; genus UBA7805. The sequence continues at coordinate 19,411 of CACOUL010000021.1, read as the reverse complement.
CACCGAGCTGCTCCGCAACGATATCGATCACGCGTTCTTCAACTGAGGCCACCTGGACTATCCTCCAAAGAGATCCTGTTTCCTAGAACTGACTCTTCCAGCGAATCAGTTCACTTGTCGAAAGAACCGCCCACCGACATCCCCCAGCGGTCCCTCATAAAATGGGGTATTTTTCAGTCGTGCCACAGATATACCGTGTTTGCCGGAGCGTGTCTATAACATCCTTTCCCGAGCCTGCCCAGGTCGAAGGCCGTTTGTGGCCCCGCCCCTCTCCGATTCAGCAGGTCATCCCGCCGTCGACCGCAATCGCCGTTCCATTAATGTACGCCGCGGCATCACTTGCCAGGAAAAGCACCAGGTCCGCTACCTCTTCCGCTTGACCTAACCTGTTTGCTGGTATGCGCTTCTTAAATTCCTTCATCACCTCTTCGCCAACCGCCTCGGTCATCTCGCTGGCGATGATTCCCGGGGTGATCGCATTGACGGTGATTTTTCTTTTCCCCAATTCACGGGCCACTGTCTTAGTCAAACCGACCAATCCGGCCTTCGACGCCGAGTAATTCGCCTGCCCCGGATTGCCGATCACCGCACCTGAAACACTCGAAATGTTGATAATTCTTCCGAAACGCTGCTGCATCATGGGCATCGTTGCTGCCCGCGTAAAGAGAAACGCACCCCGCAGGTTGGTGTTCATCACGTCATCCCAATCATCGTCTCCCATTCTGGGGATCAGCGTGTCGCGGGTGATTCCCGCATTATTGACCAGAACATCCAGGCGTTCCCACTTTTCCGTCACATCATCTACGACCTTTTTCACGCTTTCAGAATCACTCACATCGCACGGGAAAGCAGCCGCTTCACCACCTGCCTGCCCAATCTGATCCACTACCGCAGCTAACTTTTCCGCGTTGCGGGCCACACAGGCGACCTTCGCCCCGGCGGTCCCTAAACGCAGGGCCATCGCTTGCCCGAGCCCCTGGGAAGCACCGGTTACCAGGGCAACCTTCCCCGACAAATCAACGGTCATTGCTTGGTTTGCTTCAGTCATTGCCTTCTCTCCCTTAGCGTGGTTCATGCCAACGTATGGCAGGTCATTTTTCGGTCAATGCGGCGGAGTAAGCCGCGCAACACACGGCCCGGACCGACCTCATAGAATTCGGTGACGCCATCCTCGAGCAACGCCCGCATCGAAGTTTCCCAGCGTACCGGTTCGACAACTTGTCTCGCCAACATCGATTGAATCGTGGCCGCATCGTCGTGGTATGCGCCATCCACGTTCAACACCACCACAATCCGCGGCGACTGGAACGCAGCCTTCTGTAACGCTTCGGTCAAAGGCGGGACGGCGGAATCCATCAGTGACGTGTGAAACGCCCCGGCCACCGCAAGCGGAATCGCTTTCATCGCCCCCATCTCCAGCGCCAACGGAACTGCACGCTCACACGCATCTCGGTTCCCGGAAATCACAATATTCCCCGGACAAAGAAAATTGGCCGCCCTCAAAACATCTCCTTCAGCAGCCTGTACGCAGAGTTGCTCCACTTGTTCCGGCTCGAGCCCCAGAATACTGACCATGCCGCTTGGCGTTGCATCGGCAGCCTCCTGCATTGCTTCTCCGCGCTTCTGCACAATACGCAAAGCGTCCTCAAACGAGAGAACTCCGGAAAATACGAGCGCCGTATATTCTCCCAAACTCAGTCCTGCCGTTCGTCCACACGCCTCCACTACTTCCGGCTGCTCTGCCCGCAACGATTCGAGGACTGCCAGACTCGTCACAAAAAGTGCCGGCTGGCTGAAAACTGTCGAATCCAACTTTTCCTGCGGACCTTCGAAGCAAAGCTTTGCGAGATCGTAGCCTAAAATTTCGCCGGCACGATCGTATAGCCGGCGCGCTTCGGGAAGCGATGCATGCAAGGCTTGACCCATGCCAACGGTCTGAGCACCCTGTCCGGGAAAGAGAAAGGCCGTCTTACTCAAATTGCTATTTATTCCTCGATAGCAACTACATTACGACCCATGTACCAGCCGCAATTCGGACAGATGGTATGCGTGGGGAGCGAAGTGCTGCACTTGGGGCAATACGTCAACTGCCGCGGTCGACGCGCATCGTGGCTACGGCGCTTTCCCGTCCGCGAGTTGGAATGTTTACGTTTTGGCACTGCCATCCGTTCGGCTCCCTCGTCTTGAATGATGTCCCGCAGGGGCTCTCAACCCCGCAACAGGAAGGATTTAGCCTACCAACCGACCATCTGCTATGCAACGCCCCTCGGTTACTCAAACAGTTACTCAAACAAGGGTCGCTCGGCCTCCTCCGCCTGTGGGTTCTCCGGTGGGGGGACCACACCCAAATGATCGAATCCGGCCTCGGTGAGCTTTCGGCCCCGTGGCGTCCGCACCACCAATTCACTCCTGAGTAAAAAGGGCTCCACCTCGTCGATCAGCGTATCCGGGGGAACATTCATGGTGTGGGCGATTGCCTCAGCCCCGACCGGACCACCATGAAAGACTCTGCAGATGGTTTCCAAATATTTGCGGTCTTGCAGGTCGAGGCCCGCTTGATCGATACCTTGCATCTGCAATGCTTCGCAGGTCAACTCGCTCGAAATGCAGCCATCGGCACGACTCGTCACAAAATCGCGAACCCAGCGAAGTCGGTTATTCGCCAACCGCGGTGTACCGCGGCTTCTTCTGGCGATTTCGCTCGCCGCATCAGCGTCAATCTGCACACCGAGTTTATCCGCACTCCGCTCCACAATTTTTGATAACTCATCGACCGAATAGAAATCGAGATGCTCGCGCATTTGAAATCGATCCCTCAACGGTGCCGAGAGTAGCCCCGTACGGGTCGTTGCGCCTATCAGCGTAAAGGGCTTGAGGTTCATGCAAAGCGTGCGTGCGTTAACTCCCTCTCCGAGAACGAGATCGATGCGAAAATCTTCCATCGCCGGATACAAAAATTCTTCGACTGTTTTCGGAAGGCGATGAATTTCGTCGATGAACAACACCGAACCCTCTTCCGCATTCGTCAGATACGGAACGAGATCTTTCGGGGCAGCAAGTGCCGCACCGCTGGCGATTTGCAGGCCGACCCCCAGATCATGGGGAATACAGGTCGCGAATGTCGTCTTGCCGAGTCCTGGGGGACCGTCGAACAAAATATGACCGAGTGGTTCCTCCCGCTTTCTTGATGCGTCGACCGCGATTTCGATTCGCTCAAAGACTTCGCGCTGCCCCACCATCTCGGTCATCCGCTGAGGGCGCAGATCGCGATCATCATCTTTGGCCTGATTGCCCTGCAGGATAGGTTCGCGTGACATACGCAGTTCCGAACCGATTCATGCCGGTCGATTGACGCCGGCGGTAAGTAAAATAGCGACGGTAGTATACCAAGCCGCCCAGTCGCTCGGCAGCCTCCCACTTCGACGGTGACCGCTGTCATTGCTTTGTGTGGCCGGCCTTGGGGTGCCCAGCCTGTTACATCATCCCGAACCGCTTGCGGAGGAGCCACTCCAGAACCAAGAGTACAAAGATCAGCAAAAATATCCGCCAATTGTTCCATAGAGGTACCGGAGGCAACGTTGCCAGGGGCACCGCCTCGCCCGCCGGAAGGGAATTCCAGACATCGCGGCGATCGCGGACATCGAAGTATCGTCCGCGGGATCGGGATGCCGCTTGCTTGAGCCGCCGTCGATCCATCTTAATGCGCGTCATCTCACCCAAGGGAGCCGTGACTTGAAAGGGGACCGGAAGCGACGCTTGACCGGAGCCGGTGGGTGCCAGAACCGCTTGATAGCTACCGGCGGGCAACCGCCCCGCCCTGCCCTCAAAAATAGTGCGGTGCTTCGCATTGCGCTGTAGCACCACACGTTTCTGCAATCCATCCCCCTCAATGAGCACGACCACACCATCGTCTGCGTCGGGAATGAGCCGCTCGTCAAAAAATCGAACTCGCAGGTTGATGGGCTGATCTCCACCGTATTCGAGCTTGTCCGTTGATAGTTCCACGCCCTTCTCGCCCAACAATTTGGATCGACTCAAATAACGGATCGCCTGAATCCAATAGCGAGCAAAAATGGTATCACCCAAGCGATATCGCCAGCGATAGGTTTCATCCGTCGCATGCCAAAGCACTTTACCGGGTGGCACATACTGAACCACGAACACGGGCACAGAACCGCTGCTATCCTGCGATGAGAGTCCCGCCTCTGCCAGTACGCGAGCGGTAGGCTTGATTTCGCCTGTCCGGTGGATCCCATAGACCTCGGGCAACCGCTGCCAGAGCTGCTGCGTTTGAACCGGGTCGTCGCCGAGTTGCATATGGGGACTACTCGCGCCGATAGGCGTCGGAATGATCTGCCCGATCACCGATCCCCTCTGGAGATCATTTTCGCGGGTGAAGGGCAAGAGCTTTGCCAGCGGCGATTTCAGATAGTCATCGGGACTAAAATTGCTACCGCTCGAGATGAGCAACCCGCCCCCCTTCTCCTCCACAAACGCGCGGATGTTCTCCAGATCGCGTCGGCTGAATCGGCCGAGATCAACATCGCCGAGGATCAACACATCGTAGTCGAATAATTTTTCGCGGCTCACCGGAAAAAGGGGCAGCGCAAACTGGTCCTGCTCCGGGTATTCGATATCGGCCTGCTGAAGAACCACCCGTAAATCGACGGTCCGATCCCGCTCGAGCAAGTGCTTAAGGTACTTAAACTCAAAACTGGGCCTCCCCTGGACGAGCAGCACCTTGACCGGGTCGTCGCGCACTTCGATATCCCGCGTGAGCGGTGATGGTGGATTTTGAAATTTTACTCCGGGTACCGTTGCCTCAATCCGATACGTCCGCTGACCGAGTTGGACCGGACGATCGGAAAGAGTCACACGCTGCGACGTTCCATCTTGACCGCCCGACGGTTCCGACCGATCGACTTCCTTGCCGGAGGGATCGCGCAAAATCAGTTCGATCGGCTGCCCCTCGAGCCCGTGAGACGTCACCTTCAAATCAAAGTCGACGTAATCGTTGACAAAAACAATTTCATCGACCACCAGATCGGACAGCACCAAATCACGAGGAGTGCGATCGGTCCCGATTCCCACTACCCAGAGTGGCACGGCCTGACTGCGGGCCATCTCAGCGGCGTCCGCCAAGGAGACCCCCTCGGTCGTGATACCGTCCGAGAGAATAATCGCCGTGGCTGTTCTCTGCCCGCGAAGCTCAGCGAGAACCGATTGAAGCGAAGATCCCAACCGGCTCACCGGGCCGTCCGGCAGGAGACCTCCGATCATTTCGGACATTCGCGAGCCGAAAGAGACGTCTTCCGGAAAAGTATCATGCCAACTCAGTTCTTCGGCTGCTTCGCCGATAGTAAAAACCCGCACGCGGTATCGCGAGGTCAGGCGATCGAGCAATTCGGGCCCGAGCATCTCCCGGGCAATGGCCCAACGACTTGTTGCTTCTGAATTTCCGTCCTCGCCCGGCGAAGAGGCCACCTCGGAACCCGTACCTTCTTGATACTCGTCGACAGTGCCCATACTGGCCGAGCGATCCAGCAGGATTGCCAGTGCAGGAAGCTGCATCCGCGTAAAGCGAATCTGGAGTTGAAAGATCATCACCAGCAACACCAGGCCCATCACCGATACGCGAATCGCAGAGAGCAACAATCGCATGCCGACGCTCGCTCGACTTCGTTCGCGAAAATAAAAACCGACCACATACAGACTGCTCAGGACGGCAAAAATAGCGAGGGCGAGAAGAAGACCCCGGTCCCAGTACCAACTGCCCGCCAACGACCAGCGCAGATCTTCCCCCGCCGGAGGCACCTCCACGCCCATGAGCCAAAGAAATCCTCTGCCGAACAGATCTGTCATGCGAATCGATTTCCAATCCACCACGCGAGGAACACTTCAACGAAAAGTAAAAAAAGAACTACCCAGAGGAAAAGGATGGAAGCAGTCTGCCCCGCTAGAGGCGCTGTGGATCCTTGCTGTGTACTGATCTGTTGCCGGATATACGGCTGCCAGATCGCCGGAAGATCACCGATCGCATAGCGCCGCAAATCACTTTCTCGGGTGTCGAGATTCACGGCGTAATTGATTGCCTCAGGGTCGGATCGGTTTTGCCTTACAGCTTCTTCAACTCCAGCCGAATTCTCTTGCCCGGAAATTCGATACCAACCGGATCGCTCGGTCTCACCAAAGGACCAGGTCGCATCGGGACCGAGCGGCAGTTCGACTTCCAGGGGAGGTGTTTGTGGAATCTCGAGGTTCAACTTATCTGGCATCTCCGCAGCATCCCATCTCCCCTGCAACCACTGACCGACCTGAAGATTGCGCTTTGTCGTGCGACCTCCAATCACCGCCTTCCACAGTCCCTCAAAAAATGGCTGCGCATTGAGCCAGGATGCCACCAGCGACCAAGGCCGAGCAGGTTCAGTTGCCGAGCGACTCGACGCAGAAGGATCGGTTGCCAAAAGGAGGCTCCACCCACGTCCGATTTTTGTCAGGACCAGCAGCGGATCTCCCGTATCGAGCCAGAGAATCGGGCGGGCATCGGATCCTGCGGGAATTTGAAGGCGGAAGTATTCGAGTATCGGTACGCCGGTCAAACCGGTGCGAGGATTTCCCTGCCACGGTTTGAGCATCGGATGTTCGTAATCCCGCGGGTCCGGAAAATGGTAGTCACCGTCGTAGAAAATTTTGCCCAACGCGGCCGGGAGAAAATTCGCTGCCGACTCGGGCGTACCGTTACCATCCGATGGGCGAAGTACGCTGCGATTGTATCGATCCGCCAGGACGCGGTCGCCCAGAATCGTGACAATCCCGCCCCCCTGCTCCGCGTACGCTCGCAGTCGCTCTCCTTCTATGGCCGTCCACTGTGCCACATTACAGAGAAAAATCACATCGAATCGGTTCAGGTCAAGTTCGCTCAGTTGACTCTCATCCACGACTTTCACTCGCGCACGACCGGTATTCGACTCGCTGTTGTCAATTGCCGCCACGAGCGGTTGCGCGGCCCCGCGCTTACCACGGATTAAAAGAATATTAATCTGCTCTTTTACATCAAGGGCAAGATAGCGCCGATTATCGATCGGAAGTCGGTCTTCCCGGACACGCACGCTTACCGAGTGCGGACCCGCCTCGAGAAACTGATGCACAAATGCGACCTGCGTATCGGACCCGCTGGGCAGATCGACTTGTTTTTGGTCTACGCGAATTCCATCAACCCAAAAGTCGACATTCTCACTCACCATCGGTCGCTGCGAAAAAGAATGCAGCGTTGCAATAAACTGCGTGGGAGACGCCACGGTTGCCACTTGGCCGGCCATCGCAAGGTCGACCACTGCCAGATTGTCCTGTACACCGCCCTGAAGGGGCACCACCTCGATCACACTCGTTTTAGCAAGTCGCGCGAGTTGCTGTTCAAGCTTTTCGGCAACCATCACCCGGCGGGTCCCGTCGTCCCAACTCGTGCGACCGAGGTCGCTGAAGATGATTACAGAGCGTTGATTGAAATCATTCCCACCACCCTCTGCATCGATCACTTTTTGTGCCGCAGTGAGCGCACTACCCAAATCAGCACCCCCTTGGCCGAGCGGAACATTCTTCAATTCGGAAAGAAACTCGGGCGCATCGAGACTCGGTTGCCCCACGATCACCTCCGCACGATCGCCGATGCGGATAAGCGAATACCCATCCCCGCTTTGACTTGCGTTCACCCGATCAGCGATCTGGCGTTCTGCTAGGTCAAATGCAGACAGGTCACCATCCGTGGTACCCATGGAATACGAACTATCTAAAAGAAACACATAGTGCGTTCGATCTTGAGCAAGGGGTGCGACACCGCGATTGCGCAGAAGCGGCTCCGCGATGGCTAAGACCAACAACAGAAGCAGCACGATGCGGACGAGGAGCAGGAGCCACTGCTCGATTCGCATCCGCCGCCGACTCTTCTCGATCGCAGCAAGTAAATACTCCATCGCCGCCCACCGGATTTCCCGATATTGCTGCCGATACCAGAGATGTATGACAACCGGCGCAGCCGCGACCGGTATCCAGAGCAGCATCCAAGGATTGGCAAATAGGCTGGTAAGCCAAACGGGCATCACAAAAAACCACGGGCAAGCGTGGCCCCTCCACAGGCGCTACGTCTTCTGGACCATGCGACCCGCCAGATAACTGGACAAAGCCACATCGAGTGATTCATTGGTCAACAGAGGCACATAATCGACTCGTTGCTCTCGACAACCGCGGGCGATCCGATGCAGAAAATGATCCATCTCGCGCAGATAACTTTGCCGTAACTGTCGCGGATCGGTGATTTGATCGGGCCAATCTTCCATTCCACAAAAACGTGTCATCTGATGAAAAGGAAACTCACGCTCATCTGCATCGAGAACATGAAACAAAATAACGTCGTGCTGGCGATGGCGGAAATGCTGAAGGCCTGCGAGAATCTTTTCGGGATCGTCAAATAGATCGCTCAAAATAACTACGATCCCTCGTTTTCCAAGTCGTTCGGCGAGATCATGAAAAAGCGGCCCGAGGGATGTCTTTTTTTCGGCCGGAGACTGCTCGAGGACACTGAGGACCTGCTGCATATGCGATGGCTGCCCGCTTGGATGAATCAGCCGACGGACCTTCGAATCGAAAGTCGAAACTCCGACACTATCCTGTTGCTGCAGGACAAGATACGCAAGTGAAGCAGCAATGCACTTGGCGTAATCGACCTTGGAAAGCGGGCTCGACTGTCCTTGATAGCTCATGCTCTCACTTGTATCGAGGAGAAGGTACGAGACGAGGTTGGTTTCCTCTTCGTATTGCTTCAGGTAAACCTTGTCGGTGCGCCCGAAAACCTTCCAATCCACGTGTCGCAGATCGTCGCCCGGCACATACTGCCGATGCTGCGTGAATTCGATGGAAAATCCGTGATAGGGACTTCGGTGAGGCCCCGCGACATAACCCTCTACAATCTTCCGGGCACGTAACTGCAACCCGTCGAGTTTAGAGAGCGTCTGCGGATCTAAATATTTTTTCTTCGCTTCCACCATGGCGGGCATCCCCTTCGCCAACAGGAACGGTTTCTATCAATTGCTGTATTACGCTATCGGGAGTAATCCCCTCCGCCTCGGCATTGAAATTTGTCAGGATGCGATGCCTCAAAACGGCAGGAGCAACCGAGCGAATATCTTCAATGTCCACATAATATCTGCCGTGCAAGATGGCGCGGGCTTTCCCTCCGAGCACCAAGTACTGCGTTGCCCGCGGCCCTGCCCCCCAACTGACATAATCGGAAACGAAACGAGGAACCGGGCCTTTCTCGCGCCGCGTGTTGCGGGTCAGTTGCAACGCATATCGAGCGACGTGATCTGCAATCGGCACTCGGCGGACCGTTTCCGAAAGCGCGTGAATCTCGTCTCCCGTGAGAGTCGCCTCCGCTTTCGCGGTATGATCGGTCGTCGTTCGCCTCACAATTTCTAGTTCTTCTTCCTCGTCGGGATAATCGACCAGTACATTGAACATAAAGCGGTCGAGTTGTGCTTCGGGGAGCGGGTACGTTCCCTCTTGCTCGATCGGATTCTGCGTGGCGAGCACGAAAAACGGCTCCGAGAGAACACGCCGCTGCCCGCCGATCGTGACCTGGTGCTCCTGCATCGCTTCGAGCAGCGCCGCCTGTGTTTTCGGTGGCGTTCTATTGATCTCGTCAGCGAGAATCACGTTCGCAAAAATGGGGCCTTCCAAAAATCGCAGTTCGCGGCTGCCCGATGATTTATCTTCTTGAATGACCTCGGTTCCGGTGATATCTGAAGGCATCAAGTCTGGCGTAAATTGAATTCGATTGAAATTCAGCGAGAGCGTATCGGCCAAGGTTTGGATGATCAGTGTCTTTGCCAAACCAGGAACCCCCACCAACAGACAATGTCCGCGTGCAAAGAGGGCAATCAACAACTCTTCGATCACCTGTTGCTGACCGACAATCACCTTGGATAGTTCATCTGTAATCTGTCGATACGCATGATTGAGCCGTTCGACTGCCTGAAGATCTTCTTGTTCTGACATTGATCTCTTTTCCATTAAATTAAAAACTGCCGTTAGCTTCCATCAGTTCCGGGCACCAAAGGAAAAGCCTGAAGCGAATCCCTGCCCGCAATCAGACAGACTCCGGCCCCGGCCACCAAGTTGCCTCCGCGCACCTGCTCAGCCGCCGGCAAATCAGGACGCACGAGCGGAATCACCGCCCGCTGCACCGGATAAAGCCGCTGACCATTGCGAACCGTCTGCTGGTCGAACACATAAACATTTTCACGCGTCGGCCAATAAACCCACCTTCCGGCCAGTAAACCCCGACCGTACCCCCGCGGACCACTACGATTTCCCGGTTGAGGCCAGACAGCCTCCGCCCGCCCCGTGATGGCATTGAACCACCACAGATTGTCTCCAGCCGCCATTAAAGTACCATCTGCGATGCCCAGCAAATGCAAGGGCGAGGAGTTCATCGGGGCACTTTTCCAAAGCAACTGGCCCGTGTTTGAATCGAGAGCCATAAGATAACTACTGTCTCGCGGTGCCGCGACCACGACACCTCGGGCATAGACACAGGGGTTCAAAACTCTCTTCCAATGCGCCGGTGGGTTACTCGAGCGGGCCGATGCGACCCTCGAATAGCGATGGATCCAACGCACCCGACCATCTTCGGTGCGGAGCGACGCGATCGCACCCAGATTTGTATTCAGATAGAGCGCCCCCTGACCGAGGGTCAGCAAAGTATGAGTGATTTCATTGCGATTACCTTGTCCCGGCGTGTTGGCCTGACACACTTTCTGCCTCCAGCGGAGTTTTCCGGTCGCTGGATCCAAGCAGGCCACGTAACAACCTGCTTGCATGGCCCCCTGCCGCATGACCACATAAACGCCCTGCCGGTCGACCAGAGGCGGCCCTTCAAAGGCCCACTTTTCACGATCAAATTGCGGCTCCTCTTGTTTGGAAGGATAGTTCCACTCAAGGGCACCCTCTCGATCGAGATTGATGCAGAGAATTCGATTGCCCGCATAACCTCGATCAAAACCGACCGGGCGACTCGTCAGTTGCGTACCCATGCGTGCAAATAATCGTCCGCGAAAAAAAGTCATCGAGTATTGTGGCGGCAACAGCGGGTCCGTCGCCACGCGGTTCCGCGCATCACGCTTGGATTTTTTCGGAAGTTTTCCGCGGGGATAAATTTGACCGAGGTGACTTCCTTCGAACGCCGCGTCGCCTGACTCGATGTCGAAGGCAAAGATCTGACTGCTATTGTTCAGTAAGACCCAACCGCGAGCAATCAAAGGATAAAAATACAGATCGTGTTGCTGACCCGCTCCGGTCGCCTGACCTTGTGGTCGCTGTGGGGGTCGCTGTGGGGGTCGTGACTTGGGAGGCAATTCGACAGCTGGCATGATACTTTCATAGCGCTTGCCCCATTTTGGAATCGCAGAAAAATCAAAAGTCGGCCAAAAAATTCGATTCCGTGTCGGCGCCCCCGCAAAAGTCGGCCACTCGGTTTGCCTCGTTGTCGGCACCGACGATTCGAGGGCAATCAACTCGGCGAGCGTGTCGGCATAGGGACCCTCGCGACCACGTAACCAGCCGCGGGCCGTCGGGTAAAGTTGCCGGAATGCAGAAAGTTCCCAGCGCGCTCGAACCAGGTCCTTCTGTAATATCGAGGCCAGCACGAGGCGGGCATGGATTTCAGCCGTTTCGATATCGGTATCCGGATATACGAGTGGGGGCCGCTCGGATCGGTACCGCTGCAACGCAAATGTTTTTGCCGCCTCTTCCGGCTCTGTGCCATAAAACGCGTGCCAGAGACTGACACCCCCCTCGGCCGTCAGGAAGGGGTGAATGCGCTGCCAGTAGTCTCGCGCACGATCCGGTTCGCCGCGCTCCAGCGCGCGATCGCCAAGCAGAAGCAGCACCTTATCTCCGTAACTACTACAGAAGAAAGTATCGAGCAGTTGCGATTCTTCCATTTCAGCGCCGCTCATCTGCCGCAATTGCTCGTACCACTCGGCGGCGGCCGTATCGACGCGTTCACGGTAAAGCTCGATCGCGTCGGCAGGCAAGCCTGCCAGCACGGTCTGACAGTACGCGGCGATCGTGTGGTATCGGTCGGGTGCGGTTTCAACCAGGTCGTCACCGAACTGATCGATCAACCGCAAGAGAACATCGACCCCACCTTCCCAATCTCGCTCCCCGAGGAGTGCCGCCAACTGCATCCGCATCACAGCCGCCTCGTTCGAAAGACTCTCGATCGAGGTTTCCGTGAGTTGGACGGTGCCTGCCCTCGCAGGGCTGAGTCGGGGCCCCTGAGCCTCGGCGACAAGCGGGCTCGCGACCGGCAGGATCAAGAGCGCAATGAACGTGAAGAACCGCAGATTCAAATCGGCCTCTCATTTCTTTTCCGTCGGCGCCCTGTTTCCGGACTGAGCTCCAGAGAGCCAGGCGGAATCCGGAAGAGCGCAGCTAAAAACCGCAAATTCAAGTATAAGCGGCCCCGATTGCCGAGGAAAGAGAGAGAGCCAACCACCGCTCAGCGAGCGTAACCCTCTAATAAACGACCTAACCCGAATGCCGCTGCACCGGCAACTAACATGATGAGCAACTCGGCAACACCCCGGCGACCGAGTTGACCCGAAAGTTCCATCAACATTGCCACCGGCAATAGAATAAGCCCCCCAATTTGCAGTAAGCGGCCCAAAGATCTCAAACCATTCACCTCCAATTCTCATCCGCCCTGCCGTGCGAGTCGGCCCGCTGCAGCCACCACATCACGCAAGCAACGGCCAACGTATATAGGAGTCAAAGTATAGGAAACGGGCGACTATAGGACCACCGCCCGACCTTTTCGCTCTGCGAGGCAACTCCTACAATCGGCATCGTAGCCGACCGTTGCGTTTCGGACCTTTGCGATCGATCACTTTTCGACTGACGAACCAGGGTAGGACCTTTGCTATGGATGATCGTATTTTCAATTTTTCGGCTGGCCCTGCGGTGCTCCCCGAGGAGGTACTTCTCAAGGCTCAACAGGACCTGCTCTGTTTACCGGGTGTCGGCGCGAGCATTCTGGAGATCAGCCATCGCGGCAAACCCTTCACAGCGATCCTCGAGGCGGCGGAAGCGAATCTCAGAGAACTTCTGAGCATTCCCGATGCGTATCGCGTTCTGTTTCTACAGGGTGGCTCGCGACTCCAATTCTCGATGATCCCGATGAACTTACTGCGAGGACGCAGCGCGGATTACATTACAACCGGCACTTGGGGGGCCAAAGCGTATACCGAAGCAAAGCGGGAAGGCTCGGTCCGCCAAGCGTGGGACGGCAAGTCGTCGCATTACCAGAGCGTACCCACCGAAGACGCATTGGAACTGGATCCCGAAGCAGCCTACGTCTATTTCACATCCAACGAAACGATCCAAGGTGTGCAATTTCCTCAGGAGCCTCAGACCGGCGACGTTCCGTTGGTTTGCGATGCATCAAGTGACTTTCTCTGTCGTCCGCTCGACATGCCGCGCTACGGAGTACTTTATGCTTGTGCTCAGAAAAACGCGGGGCCGGCGGGTGTGACCGCAGTGATCATTCGGGAAGAAATGTTAGGTGACCTCGACGAGAAACTGCCGGGCATGCTCAGCTACCGCAATCACGCCGATAACGATTCCTGCTACAACACACCTCCCACATTCGGAATTTACATTTTAAAGCTGGTCACCGACTGGTTGCTCCACACCGTCGGTGGCCTTGAAAAAATGTACGCCCTCAATCGCGATAAGGCGGCGCTGCTCTATCAGCAGATCGATTCATCGGATGGATTTTACACGCCGCATGCACACCCCGATTGTCGCAGCCTGATGAATGTGACCTTTCGTTTACCGAATGATGAACTCCAATCGCAATTTATCGAACAAGCGGCTGATCGTAAGCTACACAGCCTCAAAGGACATCGAAGCGTCGGCGGTATTCGCGCATCGATCTATAATGCGATGCCTCGTGAAGGAGTCGAGCGACTCGCCGAATTCATGAGCGAATTTTGCCAATCACACCGTTAGGAGTTAAGGTTCACGGGCGGGCGATCTGCTCGCTGAGCCAAGCAGAAAAGGAGAGGTGACATGCCCAGCATCTGCGTTCTGGACAACCTAGCGAGTGAAGGCATCGATTTGCTCAAAGCCGATTCGCGGGTCCAGTTCGATGTCCGCACCGGCCTGGAAGATGAAGAACTCCGGCAAGTACTCACCGAATACGACGGGGCGATCCTGCGGAGCGGCGTCAAGATCACGGCAGCGACTCTCGAGGGCAACTCTCGACTGCGGGCAATCGTGCGAGCCGGTGTGGGCACCGACAATATCGACAAACAGGCGGCAACGCGACAAGGAATTGTCGTGATGAACACTCCCACAGGTAATACACTGAGCACCGCCGAGCATGCGATCACGCTGCTGTTGGCTCTTTCGAGAAATGTGGCGCCAGCTTATCAGTCACTGCGAGAGGGTCGCTGGGATCGAAAAAAATTCACCGGTGCGCAGGTCGCCGGCAAAACGCTGGGCATCGTCGGTATGGGTCGCATCGGACAAGCGGTCGCTCAACGGGCCCAGGCACTCGAAATGCGAGTCGTTGCCTACGACCCATTCTTTTCGGCAACGCGAGCGACTGAAATTGGTGTCGAGATGTTCGACGACGTAGATGCAATGCTTCCTGAAATCGATTATCTCACAGTACACACGCCGCTCACTGAACAGACAACCGGCCTGATCGGTAAAGCACAATTGGAGCGGATCAAGCCAGGCGCGCGTTTGATCAACTGTGCGCGAGGAGGCATTTTTGACGAGGCCGCGCTGCTCGAGGGTCTCGAAAGTGGCATTATCGCCGGGGTCGCCCTCGATGTATTTGAAAACGAACCGTGCACTCAAAGCCCACTCTTTGAAATGCCGGGCGTTCTGTGTACGCCACATTTGGGAGCCAGTACCGATGAAGCGCAGGCGCAAGTCGCGGTCGAGGGTGTTCAACTGCTGATCGATTTTCTCACCGCAGGAAAAATTCGGCACGCTGTGAACATGACCTCACTCGATGAGCAAACCCTGACCACCATGCGGGGCTATCTCGACCTCGCCTACCGCTTGGGCATGCTCGTAGGCCAACTCGACACGTCGGTCGCCGAATCGTGTCGTCTCGAATACCGCGGAGATGTTGCGGAACGACAAACTTCACTGTTGAGCAGCAGTTTCGCCTGCGGGCTTTTATCCGGGGTGCTCGATACGGAACCGAATATTGTCAATGCCGAACTTCTTTTGCGCGAACGCGGCATCGAACTGGTCGAAGACAAACGCCCCGGTCGCGGTGCCTTTGCCTCGCTCATCCGTGCGCACCTCACGACCCGCGAGGGAGAACGTATCGTGGCCGGCACCCTCTTCGGCGAAAATATGCCAAGGCTTGTGCAAATCGGATCGCATCAACTCGAAGCCTTTTTAGACGGGCATCTGCTCGTGTTTCAGCATCGCGATTGTCCCGGCATTATTGGAACCGTGGGGACGATCTTCGGAAAATATGGTGTCAACATTGCTCAAATGGCGGTAGGTCGCGCATCGCCCGGCGGAGAGGCGATCGGCATTCTCAACCTCGATGCGACGGCGGACGGCGCGGCGATAGAGGAAATTGCGGCCCACGAGTCGATCAGCCGCGTGTGCTGCATCCAACTCCCGGCGGCGGGCGACTTACCGATCTGGTTAGAACCGGCGCGGCGATGAATGGCGTGCGCAACAAAAAGGGCTTTGCGGCACTTGGCCACAAAGCCCCTTTGCCAATTTTGGCCGACATCGTCTCGTGTATCGGCCTCTCATCTCACCGAACCGAGTTAACCGGTCGTTCGGCTCTTGGAGAGGAGGTGTAAAATCACACCGAGAGCAATCAGACCCACCAGGCCTTGGCTTCCGAGGCTCGAGATGAGGCTCGTCAGATTCTCGGTGACGTTTCCGATAAAGCTCGTGTTGGTTGTGCCAAACAGAAGTTGAACCACAACGCCCAATGCCACGAGCAGAAGCCCCAATTCGGTGGCTTCACGCAGCCATCCTTTGGCATTCGTCAAAACATTCATGAAAACATTCCTTTCTATAGCGTGCAGAGTTCTCCTGAAAACGGCATCGGGGTTCTCGGACGGAGAGCATTAAAAATTACGGCGAACAGAGGCAAACTATGCCGCCTGGGCAAAAAGACGTGACGCCTGGGAAAGATAGCAAAAAGAAAAGGGCTGAAACGAACGACCGTATTTCCCCGCTTCGTCGCTGTTTCTCGGGGCTTCGTGCGTCGCCGGACGGCGAGCCACCCCATTGGGCAAGCACAAATCACCGCTTTGGGCAGCGTCTGGCGAGTTGCCAACGCATGGCGGAAATCGAGCACCCCCTAGGGGAGTCGAACCCCTGTCTTCGGACTGAGAATCCGATGTCCTGGGCCACTAGACGAAGGGGGCGTGCTCGGCGGTTTCCGTGAGGCGACATTCCGCGAGAAAGGACCAGCAACCTCGCACTCGAGTCTAGTCAGGGCGATTTGGGCGTGTCAACCTACCGCGTCCACGACCGACCGCGCTTAAGACGCGTTCGATTTCCTGACGCATTTCAGCCGTCAGTTGCGGATTGTGCCTCCTCGCATGCAACAAGATGCGCCGCGTCATCTGCGGAGCAAATTCGCTTAATGGGTCGCGGAGCGGCCATAACTGAGCAAATAATTGAAAAGTCGAATCCCGCTCACCGTCGAGGACCATGATCACATATTGCCCTGCCAACCCATACGCATGAAATTTGGAATCGCTCGGATTTTCTCTTGCAAAACGCGCGAAAATCTCAAGTGCCTCATTTCGTCGATCTTGTTTCAAATACATTTCCGCCAAGCCTTGATCGGCCAAACGAACGTGTTTTTGATCATTGGGAAAATGCAATGCCACACTTTCCCAAGCTTCCTCTGTCCCTAACTTTCGAGCATACTCATATTGGAGTTCGGCGGTATTCCAAGGACGGATCTCCGTCTGCGGGTCGTCCGCATCTGCGAGCAGGAACGGATCGTTGGCCGGAAGCCCCCACGTCACGCCGAGCAACAGCGCACCGGCAACCGAAGACCAAAAAAGGGGCGTCTTGAGCAAGGGTCGGGCCGCTTTTTCCGATGCCATCACCGCTGCAAGTTTCTGGGTCGCTGCCGCGGACCTCGATCGACTGTCGGTCCCCGAACCGCTCAGCAGCGGCGGTACGTTGACCGGCATATTCCCGCCGACACTTCCCGGCAGTTGAGAATCGAGGGCTTCGAGTACTTCCCTTCCTCCACCGAATCGATCTTCTGGTCGCTTGGCCAACATCCGCTCTACGATTTGACCGAGGGCCGGAGGGAAATCGGCGCGGAGGGTCTCCAGACGCGGCGGTTCATCGCGGAGATGCTGAAGCGCCACCTCCATTGAAGAATCCGCAGAAAAGGGAGGATGGCCGGTGATCAACTGAAAGCATGTGACGCCGAGGGAGTAAATGTCGGAACGGGCATCAAGCGGTTTGCCCTCGATCTGCTCAGGACTCATATAGAGGGGGGATCCCATGGTCATCCCATCTTCGGTCAACCGCGGTTGCTGTCGCCCTTCAACGACGCGGGCCAGACCGAAGTCAGCGACTTTTACCTCTCCATCCAACGTCAACATAAGGTTATCCGGCTTGATATCGCGGTGCACAATGCCGGCTTCGCCGGCACGCGCTAATGCCGAAGCAACCTGCCTGAGTACCCTGGTGAAATCCCCTGGCCCCAACGGTCCCGCCCGGTCAATACGCTGACCGAGTGTTTCACCCTCGACATATTCCTGGGCAATGTAGTGGAGCGAACCGCTTTGACCGACTTCGTAGACCTGCACAATATGGGCGTGAACGAGACTTGCAGCCGCCCTGGCCTCTCGCAGAAATCGCTCGACATCCGTTTTCTCTGTGGCGGCCTCCGTATCGAGAATTTTAAGGGCCACTTTCCGCTGGAGCGAAATCTGCTGGGCAAGATAAACCTCTGCCATGGCCCCCCGCCCCAACACGCGAAGAATGCGGTAGTCGCCGAGCGTGCGACCCACCAGACGATCCGGGGGCCCCTTCGCAGCAGGCCTTGGCGGCGGGTCCGGAAATGCGGCGGGAGATTCGTCCGTCAAGACACCGGCTCCTCGAGGAGTGCAACTCTCAAAAACAGAAAACAGGCAACGGACCTATTCTACGCCAAAAAAGAGAATCAGACATCAACGGAAGGAGGCGAAGTCGGCAAATTCTCTCAGATCCGCCCACGTAACCGATAGTAAAACAGCCCGAGCCACTCATGGAAAACAACCTGATTCATGGCAGCGGCCGCCGCACTCGGTAAAAAGCTCGATGGAGTCAAATAAAGCTTGGTCGCCTTGTAATTGCACCCCCCGGCATGCGCACCCATTCCCAAACTGCGGAAACAACCCAGGGCGCGAGTCAGATGCGTTGCATCGGTCACAATCAGGGCCGAATCGATATCCCTCGCTTGGAGTAACTCAATCGCTCGAATTGCATTTTCGTATGTCGAGCGCGATTGATCTTCCAGAATCACATCCTCCGCCGCCACCCCTTGCGAGATTACAAAATCGCGCATCACCTCGGCCATCACGGGCCCGGTCTTATAAGAAGAAACCCGACCACCGGTCACAACGACCGGACAGGGTGAACCTGCGTGGTAAAGTTCCACCGCTTTGAGACACCGACGCATTCCAGTAGTATCGAGTTCCGCCTTCTTCCGCATACTGTCGGGCGGGGCAACCCCGGAACCGAGAACCACAATCGCATCGATGTCCTGCGGACGCTGGTAAATGGGCGGATGGGCCCACTCGAGCGTGGCCGCGAAGAAGAAAGAAACCACCGGCATCGAAAAAAGCCAAAGGAGCAGCGTCGGCAGCAGAAGTGCCCAACGCAAGCGAACCGAAATCATCTTCCGTCGCCAGAGGAAAATCTGCACCCCAAGCAGAAAAAAAATCAGCAAGGGGTAAGGCCTGAGCAGTTCGACGCAAACTCGATAGAGCATCTCTACCCCCCCGGACTATCACTTTGGAATTCAGGTCAAAGACACTCTCACCCGAGGTGATCTCCAGCCATTCGCATCACATCTTCTTCTGCCGGGAAACTCCCCGTCGCTAACTTCGAGTAGACCAATTCTTGATCGAAGGTCACCTCAAAACAGCCACCTGCACCCGGCGTGAGCGTCAGAGACGATATTTTCTGTTTACAGGTCTCCAAGAGCCGGCTCGCCAAACTGAGAGCCTTGGGCTCGTAATTTCACATCGCACAATATTTGATATGCACGTTCATTGTCGCTTACCCTTTCCGCTTCCACACCCCGGCGATCGCGCCAGAATTACTTTTTACCCCGTTTGACACC
>CACOUL010000020.1 GCA_902630355.1 Planctomycetaceae bacterium | reverse complement strand
GGGGTGAGACCGGTTTCCCACTACGGTCGGAGTAAACGTTCTGGGGAGTTGGCTGCCGCATCTTTTGCTGATCGCGTGCCGACAACTATTCTGCGACCACCCTTTGTGTTCGGTGGTGGCGACCGCAGTGGGTTTTACTTGTTTCGTCCCGTCAAGCGATTTGGTGTCCATCCGGTCCCCGGGATGCGACATCGTCGGAAAATATCGTTGGTCCATGCAAAAGATTTGGCAGACGGGATTATGCTAGTCGCCGATCGGGGAACGCGCGTCGATGTGCGCGATGCGACTGAGGAGAGCTTTCGACAGGGATGCTACTTTGTCTGCGACGATGCAACACCCAGATACAGTCAACTCGGGGATATGATCGGCAACGCGATGGGCAAAGATCACGTGGTCAAGTTACCCGTGCCCGACATGATCGCTTGCACGGCAGGAGGGATAGCGAGTGCGTTGGCCCGCTTGCGGGGGCGTGCCAGCGTCTTTTCTCTCGATAAGGCGCGGGAGGGCGTGGCGGGAAGTTGGGTTTGCTCTGCGGAGCGCATTAAGCAAGAACTTGGTTTCAAACCGGCGGCGTCGCTCGAGCAGCGAATCCAGGAAACGGTCGACTGGTATTCAGAACGCGGGTGGTTCTGAGCCAGCGACCGGTCGCACGATTGTTCTACGGCTACTTGGCCTGCATCCGGATTCCGGCGTCCAGGCGGAGTACGGTGCCATTGATCATCCGGTTTTCAATGATTTGCCTTGCCAGTTGTGCAAATTCATCGGGTCGCCCAAATCGCGGGGGATAGGGAATTTGAGCTTCCAGAGATTTTCGAAGCTCGGGGCTCACGGCTTGCATCATAGGGGTGTCGAAAATGCCGGGTGCGATCGAAACGACGCGAATGCCATGTTGACCTAATTCGCGGGCCATGGGCAACGTCATGCTGGCGACACCTCCCTTTGCTGCCGAGTAAGCCGCTTGACCGATCTGTCCTTCCCAGGCAGCGATGGAGGCGGTCATTAAAATGATCCCCCGCTCATTTTCCTGCTCGAGGGGTGAATCTGCGATTGCCGTGGCGCCGAGTCGTACTGCGTTGAATGTTCCGATCAAGTTGACATCGACAACTTGCCGAAAAAGTTCCAGGTCGTGGGGTGATTGGCGTCCGACCACGCGCGCTCCGCGAAGGATACCGGCGCAGGTGATCACTCCATGCAGGGGGCCGTGCCACTCGACACACGAGTCTATCGCGGCCTTCATCTGTTCCGGATCGCAGACGTCGGTCCGGATAAATCGAACGCCGGTGGGGCACTCGGCGAGCAGGTTCTCGGCCCCGTTCTCGTCCATATCGACAATCGTCACCCGCGCGCCTGCGGTCACCAGTTCCCGACAGCAAGCGGCTCCGAGGCCTGAAGCTCCGCCTGTGATCAGGAAAGAACGATCTTGTAACTGCATGGCAATGTTCCTCGGTTGACTCCATTTCGCCGCGTGGCGGTCACAGCGGTCTCTGTCGCGTGTGTGTGTTGGTCGGGCTGACCGGCAAAAGCCCACCTAGTTTCGGCTTTTCGTGGAGGTTATGCTGGAGGGGTACTAAAGCCTAACTCCCTTGCCGATTGTGTGATAGATCGAATCCTATGGACACTTCAGAGACATCCGAAACAGAAGATTTCCCCGATTTTTCCAAGGGGCAGGATGGCCTGCTTCCGGCAATCGCCCAGGATGTTGAAACGGGAGAGGTGTTGATGCTCGCCTACATGAATCGCGAGAGTTACGAGGAAACCCTGCGCGTGGGTCGTGCCGTCTACTTCAGTCGATCGCGGGGAAAACTGTGGAGAAAAGGCGAGGAGAGTGGCAATGTCCAGGAGGTCGATTCGGTCTATTTCGACTGTGATCGCGATACGCTTCTGTTGAAGGTACGACAAATCGGTGGCGCGGCATGTCACCGCGGTTATCGCAGTTGCTTCTACCGGAGAAAAACCCCCGAGGGTCTTGAGGTTGTGGGAGAACGGGTGTTTGACCCGAAGGAGGTTTATCGCAAATGAGCGGTGGAAATATATTAAAACTGGGGATTCCCGCGGGAAGTCTTCAGGAGGCGACCGGGGAGCTTTTTCGCAGGGCCGGTTACAAGATTTCTTTTCGATCTCGAAGCTATGTGCCAACGATCGATGACGATGAGATTGAATGTTTGCTCATCCGGGCGCAAGAAATGGCTCGCTATGTTGCGGCCGGCGTGTTGGATGCCGGATTAACCGGTCACGACTGGATCATGGAGACCGGTGCCGATGTGCACGAGGTGAGCGAGCTTGTATTTTCTAAAGTGAGTCGCCGCCCGGTCCGGTGGGTTCTTTGCGTGCCGAACGATTCGCCCGTCCAATCGGTACAAGATCTGAATGGCGCACGGATTGCCACCGAGGCCGTCGGTCTGACCACCCGGTTTCTCGAGCAGCACGGGGTGGAAGCGAATGTCGAATTTAGCTGGGGTGCCACCGAGGTGAAGCCCCCGAAACTTGCTGACGCAATTGTCGAAGTTACAGAAACAGGCAGCTCGCTAAGAGCAAATAATTTGCGAATCGTTGCCGAGGTTCTTCAGAGCACACCGCGTTTGATTGCCAATCACGATGCATACCGGGACGACTGGAAGCGGGCAAAGATCGATGACATTGCTCTGCTCCTGCAGGGAGCGATGAAGGCGGAGGATCGCGTGGGACTCATGCTCAACGTTCCCAAGCAGAATTTAGGAGAAGTGCTCTTGTTGTTGCCGGCAATGAAAAAACCGACCGTATCTGATTTGGCGGATGCCGAATGGGTTTCTGTCGTTACGATTGTCGAGGAATCAGTGGTGAGAGAAATAATTCCGCGCCTCAGTGCGGTGGGTGCCGAGGGGATTGTCGAATACCCGCTCAACAAAGTGATTGAGTGAACTGACCGTTTGTATTCTGTGAGAAGAGTGGTCTCGATGCCGTCACACGAAGAAAGGCTGCAGGCGCTTGGAATCGAGTTGCCTCCGCCTGCCGTTCCCAAAGGGGTCTATCGGAATGTGATCGTGACAGGAAATATTGCCGCGACCTCCGGACACCTGCCGAGCGATGAGAGTGGCAACTTAATTGTCGGAAAGGTTGGCGTCGATCTCGATCTCGATGCCGGGTTTGCGGCGGCAAGATCGGCGGGATTGGCCATTTTGACGAGTTTGCGCGAGGAGTTGGGTACGCTCGATCGGGTGGTGCGGTTGGTCAAAGTGCTCGGTTTCGTCAATTGTGATCCGGATTTCACGATGCAACCGGCGGTGATCAACGGCTGCAGCGAACTTTTTCGAGATGTCTTTGATCAGGAGGAGGGGGTCGGCATCCGAAGTGCGGTGGGTGTGACGAGTCTGCCGCTGGGCGTGCCAGTTGAGCTGGAAGCGATGGTGGAAATTACCGGTTAGGGTTCGACAGTGGCTGAGCTATTTCGCCTTCTCGCCCGTCGTCGGCAACCGATAGCATGCGGCTTCCTGCGAGTTGCGGACGAGCAAATAGGGACCATAGAGGCAGATATTGTTCCAGGAGGTTCCTTCGATTGCCTGAAAACTCCCCAATTCCTGATGTCGTTTGGGGTCAGCCGCCACAAGATGAACCTTCCCGTCCTCGGCAAGAACCAGAATTTTGTCTCCCACCAAAAGGATTTGTCCGTGACCATAGCGGCCTTTTTTCCACCTGACGCGACCGCTTTTCGTTTCGACGCACTGTAAAATTCCATCGCTCAGACCGAACGTGTATGGGCCACGGATCACGACGTTTGCAAATTTTGTCCTCAAAACGTTGTGTTTCTTCCAGATTTCTTCTGCCTTCCACTGCGAACGGTCGTTCTTGGTGATCTGCAAAAGCATGGCCCCCGTACCATAGCCTTTGGAGAGCAGTACTTTGTCGCCATCAATCGCGACAGCCTGGGAGGAATTGGAGTTGGCCAAATTGCTGCCCGGCCACGGATGCGACCAAAGGGTTTCTCCTGTCAGCGGATCGTGGCTCGAAACGCTTTCTTCATTCACGATGAGGATTTGCTTTCGCCCGCAGAGTTCGACCAATGAGGGCGAACTGTAGCTGATTTGAGCGTCACCGCCACGCCAGCGTTCTTCGCCCGTCTTCAAATCGTATGCGACGAGAGAATATACGTCCTCGCTTTGAGAACCTCCCGCTGGAATGATCACCGAAGTGCCGAAGACGAGCGGAGAATTGGATCTGCCGTAGTCGACATTTTCGGCATCTTCTGCCGATGTAATGCCGAAAGCATTGGGAAGATCCTTTTGCCAGAGTACCTGCCCATTCGCTCCGTCGAGGCAATGCAGTTTTCCAGTGACCCCCAGCGAGTAAACCCTGCCATCGTGAATGGTAGGTGTACTCCGTGGGCCGATTCCGCCCAGCTTGTTTTGATAGCGGGCGTCGGTGGAATACGACCAGAGGATCTCTCCGGTTTGCAGATTGTAGCAGGTCGTCAGTTCGAAGGGGCCTCGCTGCTCCATCGTCACCGCGTACCCATTGACTGCCGAAAACGCCGACCACCCAGCGCCGATCGGTCTTTTCCAGATTTGTTGCGGTGCCGTCTCATCCCAATCGTCGGAAAGTTGAATCGCGTCGACCGACGCCGTTCGGTGGGGTCCAAGAAACTGTGGAAAATCAAACGCAGTGCGTTCCTTTAGGTCTGCAATCTCAGTGGCAACTGATGGTTCGGATTGGGCCGGTAGCGGAAGCAACTGATCCGGATGAAAGGAAAAT
The DNA here is from genome assembly GCA_902630355.1 of Planctomycetaceae bacterium. Classification (GTDB taxonomy): domain Bacteria; phylum Planctomycetota; class Planctomycetia; order Pirellulales; family UBA7805; genus UBA7805. The sequence goes on along the minus strand of CACOUL010000020.1, from coordinate 39,614 downwards.
CGTCGGGCAAATGTGGGAATGAGTTCTCCGCTGACGTGGTCGATTCGGTAAAACGCAAAAAAGGTCGTTATCGAAATAACGATTACGAGAAGGGGTATCATCCGCAACCAGCGAGGTTGGGCGCTATAAAGACAGAACCACACAACCCAACTCATGAACGAAAGAAAAACGGCGAGGGCGGTCGCAACGTTGGTAATCGCGTGATCTGCCGTGATGTCGGTGGTTTGCACCAGGAGGATGACAAACAGGCCAGCAGCAATCACCGCCCAGATGCTCCACGGAGGATTCCATCGCGGAGTTCCCGAAGTGGCAGAGGGCACCGGGTGAGCGGTTTGATCGGTCTTCTGCGATTCCCTGCGATCAGATTGATCTGCTGTCATCGATCTTTTGAAAAAACAGAACAGTCCGACTTTTCTTAAGCTGCCTCTGCGGGAGAGCCTTGCGCGTCAGCTTGCTGAGGGATTCGCCTTCTCGCGGTCTCGAAAAGTTCTTTCAGTACCGAATAAACACTGGGATAGACCAGGTCCCGATACGGAGAATCGGCCGGAAGTTGCGCCATAAGGCGACGGTGTGCGATCCCCAAGTTGTGGTAAGGCATGCTTGGAAACATATGATGTAACGCGTGGTAGCGGAGGCCGACCGGATAAACAAACTCCGTGAGCGGGCCGCCCACAATATCCACCGAATCGTAAAGCTGGTCGCGAAAACTCATGCGATCACCCAAGTTGGTCCAGTGATGCGCTGTGAGCGAGCGGAAATAATGCAGCGAGAGGGGCATCGCCGCAAGCACGAGGATCGTGGCCATACGACAGAAGGGAGTCCCCAATGTGCCGCCGCTCACAAACCCAACAATGACAAGTCCCGGGATCAACCAGGCGCGAATGCTACAAGCAAGATCCATAAACGCCCACCAGCGACGAGGATCTCTACCTGTGATCTTTCGCCGATACGAAAAATTAAACACAAAGGAGCTTAAAGTTCGGAGCGACCAGTCCCTCATGGCGGGACTCAAAAATGAGATAGGAGTGATCACAAGGAAGCGGAAAAGTACAAAGACCGGCTGCACGAAGATCTGCGTCAAAAACAAAAATACGTTCCTGATAGGGCCCCTACCGATCGGCAGATATTCACCGTCTACATGGGTACCGTAAATCGTATTGTTGTGGTGCCCCATATGAAACTCAAAGAAATACGACGGCATCATCGCGGGAATGCCGAAGAGCAAGTTCCACGCTTTTCTAAAAAGCGGCAAGCTGTTGCGTGCGTTGAGATGTGCAACCTCGTGGATGAAATTGGCCAATCGATGGAGTCCGAAACCCGCGACGAGATAGACCAGAAGAACCCAAGGTTTGTAACCAATCATCACGATGAATGCGGGGACGATAGCCTGCCACCATTGGCCCGCGTCCAGTACTCCCGGGCGATATCCGGTCATCCCTAGCTCTGCGGCATCTTTTTCAAGTCCAAAAAGAAAAAGCACACATGTGTAGGTAACGACCAGGCACACGAGAAAGTCGCCCCAAAAAATCCAGGCTTTGGGTTGGAGAAGATCGGCCACAATTTTGCGCGACTCGCGCATCATCGGTCCCATGTCATCTTTACGATCTGTGATGGTTCTGTCCTCGAAGCGACCAAGCAGGCGGTGAGACGCCCATCCGATGCGAACACCACACCGGTGAAATGCTGAGGGCGATAAAAACTGCTCTTCTTGAAAGTCTAGGCGATCCAACCAATTTTGACCAAGGGGGTTACACCATTCGCGGTGCCCGTGGGTCCAATCGATGTGGACCTACACGCATTACGTCGGGGGTTTGAGGGAGTGGGGTAAACTTTTACGTCTTAAAGATCACACCGACGGCTTTCCGAGCCTCTTCTTTCTGATGTGGCGGTCAGTGGGTGATTCCCAGCCTCGCTTTTCTACCGCAAGTCGGAAGAGGAAATATCTTGCCGAAATCCACTTTCTGGGACAGATTGACAGAGGCTATTGAGTGCAGGGGGAAGAGCGAGTTCTTCCAATGTGCAAAACTTCTGGTCGACTTTTCGGCCGAACACGAGGAACCGACATCCCTCGGCGGCAATTCGGTCGATGGCGCGATCCCGTCGAGAGATCGCTTCTTCGGAATCAGCGTCCTCCTTCGTTGCGTAATAGGCAACCGATCCGATGCGAATGAGCGTATCGATGCCCACCGCAAAGACAGTTTGTGGAAAACACACCGCCTTCTGGGAAAATTGCATTGCGCCGGTAACGGCTACGGTTTCCTTTTTTTCAAACTGGGCGAGGCGAGTAATAATCTGTTCGACACTGAGCGAGGGTTTGTCGACATTGTGAATGGCAATTTCGTAATAGACGGGGTGACCGATAAGCTCTGCGGCAAGCCGCGCAATCTCTCGATGTCCCTCATGGAGAGGATGGAAGGAACCCGGAAAAACCACCTTTGGTGGATGCCCGCAGTCTGCGCCGAATAAGATGTGGTCGGCTTCGCCGGAGATCACCCGTTCGAGTTGTGCGACAATGTGAGCGGACATGAACAGTGTGCTTACCTAAAAAAATGCACCCTGTACAGATGAGCGACCAGAGGAAAAGGAAATTCACCAAATTGCCTTCAGGCAAGGCGTTATTATCGGTCGACTGCCGCCGCCGATTTTTTATCATCGTTTGGTCTCATTGACGGTCCGCGCTGAGAAAGATTAAAATTTGCCCTCGGAATAACCCATTTTTTCGGACTACAGGCCGGATCGAGCGAGTTGGCAATGGTTGCTCTCTTTGCATCCACCGGATGACAAGCCGCGTTTCCCGAACCCACAGCACATATCACCGCCAAGGAAATCGTCACATGTCGGCGCTCTCGATCGATCAAAGCATCGAACAACTTTGTATCAATACGATTCGCACGCTGTCGATGGATGCCGTGCAGGCGGCCAAAAGTGGTCATCCGGGCACCCCGATGGCGCTGGCACCGGTCGGGTACGTTCTGTGGAACGATTGGTTGAAATACGATCCCCAATCGCCACTCTGGCCGGTACGGGATCGCTTTGTGCTGAGTTGTGGTCACGCATCGATGCTGCTTTACGCCCTGATTCATCTGGCGGGGGTCGAGCAGGTTGATTCCGAGGGCGTTACGGTGGGCAGGAAGGCAATTACGCTCGATCAGATACGCCAATTTCGTCAGTGGGGCAGTCCTTGTGCGGGACATCCGGAGTATCGTCACGCAAGTGGAATTGAGACGACAACCGGCCCTCTGGGGCAGGGGATCGGCACGAGCGTGGGTATGGCGATTGCCGCGAAATGGTGTGAGGCACATTTCAATAAACCGGGATTCGAACTCTTTGGTAACGATACGTATGCACTCTGCAGCGATGGTGACCTGATGGAGGGGGTAAGCCAGGAAGCAGCCTCGCTCGCTGGGCATCTGAAGCTTTCCAACCTTTGCTGGATCTACGACGATAACCACATCACTATCGAAGGAAATACATCGCTCGCGTTCAACGAGGATGTTGCCGCCCGCTTTGAATCGCTTGGTTGGCAGGTAAGGCACGTCGACGACGCAAATGATCTCAAGGCGCTAAATAATGCCTTGCAGTTTTTCAAGGAAAATGATCAGGGCCCCACCCTGATTGTCGTGCGAAGCGTGATCGGCTACGGTTCGCCGAATAAGGCCAACGATCATAGTGCCCACGGTGCGCCGCTCGGTGAAGAGGAAGTGCGGTTGACGAAAGAGGCCTACGGGTGGCCAGCAGACGCGCAGTTTCTCGTTCCGGAAGAGGTGTTAGAACACTTTGCCCAGGGCATCCGCTCGCGGGGCGAGAGCGAACACAAGGTGTGGCTCGAAAAATTGGATGCCTATGCTGCCGAATATCCTGAACTTTTTGTTCAGTGGAAGGCGATGCAAGCGGGTGCATTACCGGATGGGTGGGACGCTGAAATTCCGCAGTTTGAAGCGGATGAAAAAGGTCTGGCCACACGGGTTTCTTCCGGCAAAGTGCTCAATGGGCTGGCGAAGAAGATCCCTTGGTTTCTCGGGGGTTCGGCTGACCTGGCCCCATCGACGATGACTCACTTAGCAGAGGATGGAGATTTTGAGCCCGATTCCTATGGGAATCGAAATTTTCACTTTGGTATTCGCGAGCATGGAATGGCCGCGGCGTGTAATGGGATGGCGCTCAGCGGTCTGCTTCCGTATGGGGGCACCTTCTTTGTTTTCTCGGATTACATGCGCCCATCGGTTCGTTTATCTGCGCTGATGAAGTTGCCGGTCATCTATGTTCTCACACACGATTCGATTGGATTGGGCGAGGATGGCCCCACGCACCAACCTGTCGAACACCTCAGCGCCTTGCGGGCAATGCCCGGTTTGCGGGTGTTTCGTCCTGGAGACGCCAATGAGGTGGCAGAGGCTTATCGGGCCGTGTTGTCCGATGCGACAATGCCGACTGCGATGGTGCTGACGCGACAGGCGCTGCCGACGCTTGATCGGACTTCGCATGGTTCGGCAACCGAAACGCGGCGGGGGGGCTATGTCCTGGCTGACTGTGATGGGACTCCCGAAATTATTTTGCTCGGGACCGGGAGTGAATTGGCCATTGCACTCGAGGCATGGCAGCAGTTGGTAGCCGACGGTGTCGCTGCACGTTTGGTCAGTTTGCCGTGCTGGGAATTGTTCGATGCGCAAGATGAGGACTACCGTGATAAAGTTTTGCCTCCGCAGGTTGTCTCGCGTGTGGCCGTAGAGGCTGCCGTGAGTCAGGGTTGGGAAAAGTATCTCGGTGCAACCGGACGTTTCGTTGGAATGACCGATTATGGAGCCTCTGCTCCTTATCAGCGACTCTACGAGGAGTTCGGCATCACGGTCGACTGCGTGGTCGCCGAGGCAAAAGACTTACTTGCGGAAAAGCCCTGACGAGGGATGCCCATGCATGCCCCATCGGCCCCGACCGCCATTTGCCTTGTGACCGATCGATTGAGTGCGGGGATGCTGGGAGCCTATGGAAACTGCTGGGTGGGCACGCCGAGTTTTGACCGACTGGCGTCCTCTGCGCTTGTTGCAGATCAAATGCTGCTCACCTCTCCGCTGCTCGGAGATTTTTATCGTTCGATCTGGCAGTCCGATCACGAGCCTGAACAATCGGGCCACATCGCAGAAATATTTTCCGACCGAGGTTCCGCATCTCTTTTGATTACGGACGATGCGGAGGTGGAATCAATAGGAAATCGATTTACACGCAGTTGCTTTATCGATCCCCGTTCAGACAATCAATCGGGCGATATTCAGAGAACGGAGACAGAAAATTTCTTTTCGCGGGCTGCCGACATCCTGATCGGGATTGAGGATCCCGCGTTGGTCTGGTTGCATACGAGGTGTCTGGCAGAAACCTGGGATGCTCCGTATGCCATGCGAGAATGGTATGCCGCCGAAGACGATCCCCCTCCCCCGACCTCTCAGCGAGCGCCGCACTTTTACCAATCGGAAAAGATCGATCCGGACGAACTCTTAGGATGGGCTCAGGCATACGCTGCCGAGGTGGCCCTGTGGGATCAGTGCCTCGGTGGGCTACTTGAAATTATCGATCAACATCCGATTTTCCAGCACGCGGTGTTGCTGGTGATGGGATGTCGCGGATACCCACTTGGAGAGCATCGCAGCGTGGGACACGGGCTGGCCGTGGATGCAGATGGCGATCTTTATCGAGAACTACTCCAATTGCCCTGTTTGGTTCGTCTCCCAGGAGGTCAGCATGCGAATCGTGTGCAGCGCCTTTTGCAACCGGATGATCTCTTGAAGGCGGTGGCGACGTGGTGTGCGAGGGAGACACAGCAAAAAGACCCAGTGTCGGATTTTTTTCCTTCCGTTCCTCCGCGGTCGACTGTCCTGTCGACGCATCAAAACGGCAACTGGTCGGTCCGTACGCCCGCTTGGTTTCTTCGCGCGCAGGTAGGGAAGAAAAAAACGAGAGAACTCTACTTTAAGCCCGATGATCTTTGGGAGGTGAACGATCTGGCAGAACGTTGTGCGGAGGTTGTCGGAGCGATCGAGCAACTCCACGAAAAAGTGGTGTCCGGCCAACCAGCCGAACCATTGGACGAGATTTTAACCAAAGGGCTCTAGCACGACGATGTTTTGCATGCGGAAATTCACTGCGTACCCTAAAGGAGGTATCCGCTCTCTGGGTACCACCTGCTAAAATAGAGGGTGAGGGTTCCAGCAATGAATTGTTCAATATGCCGCATCGGAGGAGTTGCCATGCGATGTCTGCTGTATCTATTGGGCCTTTTCTGCATCTTGGGATGTGTCGACCATCCGGCGACTTTGCCGACTTCGTTTGCGGACGATGTCGATCAAAGTCGTCGTGACTCTAAAAACAGTAAACGTGAAACAAAGGAATCTACCGTGCCCTCCGAGAAGAGTACGCGATACAACAAGCTGACCGATTTTGAGAAGTATGTGCTTTTGAATAAGGGTACGGAGCGGCCCTTTGTCGGGAAGTACACCAACACGGAGGATGCGGGGACCTATATCTGTCGACGCTGCAACGCGCCACTGTACCTTTCCACTCATAAATTCCATAGCAATTGTGGATGGCCTGCGTTCGACGATGAAATACCCGGGGCTGTCACCCGCTTGCCGGACATCGATGGTTTCAGGACTGAAATTGTGTGTACCAACTGCGGCGGCCATTTGGGACACGTTTTTTTAGGCGAGAGAATGACGCCAAAAAACACGCGACATTGCGTCAATTCGGTATCGATGGCGTTGATTCCCAAAGGCGATCCCCTGCCGCCGGTGATCTCGAAGAAAGAAAAAAAGGATAAGGCGACCGACTCCTCGAAGTAGGGGGCTTGTCTCGATTCTGTGATGGGGGGTGTTCCGTCTGCCTGAGTGATCCTGAGGGGCTGTTCGATTTGCCCCAGAGTCTACTGCCCGATGCGGGGTAAAATAATGCCCTGGTATCTTTATTCCGTTTCCATCATGATGGCGGTGTGGATCGCGTACACGCAGCGCGATGGGCTAGCGGCCTTGTGGACCGAATGCTGGTACTTTCGGTGCCACAGGGAGAACCCTGTAGAAAGGAGGTGGTCACTTGATATCGAATAAAACTAACCAGCGGGGTGGCTGCGGCTGTTAGCAGCCGGCGGGCTGCCGCAATATGCAGCCACCATCTCGCAGGATCGCTTTTCGATCCTGTTCTGATTCTGAGGGCCTGGTCTTCCGATGGGAGGGCCAGGCCCGACTTTTTTAGACGAAGGCCTTTAGCACCTCATCAGGTGCCGCGCCATAGGCCGCCGGTTCGAGCGAGCAACTGGCGCGTCCTTGGCTTAAACTTCGCAACTCACCGGCAAATCCGAAAAGATTGGCTAGTGGTGCTTCTGCATCGACCACCGACCCCTGCCCCCGCGTCTCCGTGGAATGAATAACGGCCCGCTTCTGTTGCAGGCTGCTGATGATGTCACCCAGGTGCTCTTCCGGTGTATTGATTTGTAGCCGCATGATCGGTTCCAGCAATACGATACCTGCCTGCTGAAGTCCTCGGTCAAAGGCATCGTTGGCAGCGACCCGAAATGCTACCTCATTCGAATCGGTCTCGTGCACTTTGCCGGCAGTCACCGTGGCAATGACCTGCGTGAGCGGGTAACCATAAAGCCCGCCTCCCTCGACCCGCGCGTTTAATTCCTCAAGAACAGGCTGCAGATATTCAGGAGGAAGTGTATCGCCGGCCTGAATACTTACCCGGCTCGGGCCAGTTGTCGCCGGTTCCATACGGAGGTCGATTCCCGCGAACGTCGAACTTCCTGCAATTTGTCGCTGGCAGCTACCTGTGACATCTGCCGCCCGACGAACGGTTTCTCGGTAGCTTACGCGAGGATTGTGCACTTTGACATCTAACTTGAAGTCGCGAAGGAGGCGATGCTTGATAACCTCCAGGTGAAGTTCTCCCATTCCGCTGATGAGCGTTTGCCCCGTCTCCTCATTTTCTTCTGCGCGAAATGTGGGATCTTGTCGCTTCATTAAATCAAGCGCATCGGATAATTTCTTTCGCTCAGTGGAAGTTTCTGGTTCGATGGCCATCGAAATGACCGTATCGGGAAATTCAATCGTTTCTAGCAGAATGGGATGCTGCGATTGGCAGATTGTATCACCGGTGATCGAGTGACGCAGTCCAATGACACCAACGATATCTCCCGCCTCGACCCGCTCTACCTGCTGGCCCTTTCCTCCCGGTTTGACTTGCCAAAGTTGGGGCACATTTTCTTTTTTGTCTTTTCCCGGATTGTAGACGCGTGTACCTGCCTCAAGCGTACCCGAGTAAACTCTCACATAAGCAAGGTCACCCGTTTTCTCCGCCTCGACCTTGAACACCAGCCCGCAGAATGGTTCATCTGAACTCGCATGACGTTCCTCTTTCTGGTCCCCGTGTCGCGGATTCACACCGGTGATTGCGGGCAAATCCTTCGGGCTGGGTAAATAATTTGCCACCGCGTCCAAGACCGGCTGGACTCCAATCCGATCTAGAGCAGAGCCGCACAACACGGGGGTAATCAACTGATGAAGCGTCGCTTCGCGAATCACCGAATGCAAAAGCTCCACCGGGATTTCTTCCTCTTCGAGCGCCAACTCCATGAGTTTGTTACTGTAGTCGTACAGTTGCTCCAGCATCGCGTTGCGGGCTTGGCGGGCCGCATCGATGCAGTCGTCTGGAATGTCACGCTCGACGATTTCAGCGCCATCGCTGTCGTCGGTGAAGTCAAGCATTTTCATCTTCAGCAGGTCGATGACGCCGCGAAATGCCTCGGGCACGTGGGGAGGGCCTGCCCCGACCGGTATCTGCAGCGGCACCGGATTCGCTCCGAGTCTTTTGCGGATTTCTGAAAGCACCGCTTCAAAGTTTGCGCCCTCGCGGTCCATCTTGTTGATAAACGCAATTCGTGGCACTCCGTATTTATTGGCTTGCCGCCAAACCGTCTCGCTCTGGGCCTCTACCCCTTCCCGTGCGCTGAAGACGACGACCCCTCCATCGAGCACGCGGAGGCTCCGTTCGACCTCAGCAGTAAAATCGACGTGCCCCGGGGTATCGATCAAGTTGATCGTTATGCGATCCCAATCGAAAGTGATACATGCGGCATAGATCGTGATGCCGCGTTGCTGTTCCTCTTCGTCGAAGTCGGTCTTGGTCGTACCCTTGTCGACTTCGCCCATCCGATGGGTTGCGCCCGCATAGAAAAGCATTCTCTCGGTGAGTGTTGTTTTTCCCGCATCGATGTGCGCAATGATGCCGATGTTTCGAATGTTTTCTAGTTCGCGAGCCATGCTTTTATCGTCGGCGCATAAAAATGCCACGCCCGAAGACTCTGAGCGTGGCAACCAATTGAAAAATCCTTACCAAGCAAAATGGGCGAATGCTTTATTGGCTTCAGCCATTCGATGCACATTTTCCCGTCGCGTCATTGCAACGCCTTCGCGATTAAAGGCGTTAACGATTTCGTCGGCCAGTTTTTGGGAGGTTGGTCGACCTTTCTTTTCCCGTACCGCCATGAGTAACCAACGTATTGCCAGCGATTGTTGTCGATTGCGACCGACTTGCATCGGCACCTGATACGAAGCACCGCCTACCCGCTTGCTGCGAACTTCGATATCCGGCTTGATGTTGTTGATTGCGGTGTCAAAAATCTCGATCGGTTCCGGTTCATTGATTCGCTCACCGACCAAATCGAGTGCATCGTAAAAGACGCGTTGCGCAGTACTTTTCTTGCCATCCCACATCAACACGTTGATGAATTTACTGGCCAGCAGGGAATCGAATTTCGGATCCCCCACAAGTTGCTTTCGACTGGCAGTAATTCGTCCCATAAGTCACTTCCGTTGCCCACGCGATAAAACGTGAATCACTCAGAGTTTATTGAATTTATTTTTTCGTTCCGTATCGACTGCGTGCCTGGCGTCTTCCGTCGACACCCAAGGTATCGAGTGCACCACGGATCACCTGGTAGCGAACGCCCGGAAGGTCGCGAACACGACCACCACGCACCAGGACGATCGAGTGTTCCTGAAGATTGTGTCCCTCGCCAGGGATATAAACAGTCACTTCCTTACGATTCGACAACCGGACGCGAGCAATCTTACGTAGCGCCGAATTCGGCTTCTTCGGCGTCATCGTCTTCACTTGAAGGCAAACGCCTCTTCGCTGAGGACAGCGATCGAGTACCGGAGCCTTGCTGTTCTTTTTCGGCTGCTTGCGCTTGCGGCGTATCAGTTGGTTAATCGTCGGCATGTTTCTTTTGTCAATTCAACGCGTGTTTTCCCAAAAAAATTCCCGGTGGCACGGACCGCTGGGCCACGCCATCTGGAACCACTTAAGCTAGTCTATCCGGCCCGATTGTCAATGGTCCCAAGAGCCACAGGGCCTCGAGCAATCTGGCGTGGTACAGTTTAGGGTTTTATTCGGCCTCCGGGTGCGGATTCTCGCCTAGGAGTGCAGAGAGTCCCCCCTCGTCGGTGGTCGTCTCCGCCTGATCGGCCTCTGGAACTGATCCTTCGCCCGTCTCCGTCGTCTCGATCACCGGCTCCGGTTCGACGCCCGCCAGCGGCTCCACGGTTTCCTGCGGCACAGCTTCTGGGGGAGCGGAGGTGAGTGCGTCGAGGTCCTGAGCAATGCCCTGGTCGGTCGCCAGCGGCGAAGGTGCTGGGGGGGCCGCTTGCGGTACATCTCCGTCGCCTGCTTCCTCGGCTTCGATTGCCGCATCCAGCAGCGGGAAGGAGCGAGAGAGCACCAGATCCTTCTCTGCCGTGAGCGCTTCGAGCGCTTCGGGCCGGATGCGTACCTCGGAATCTTGGAACGAATGGAACCCTGTTCCTGCCGGGACAAGGTGCCCGAGGATCACGTTCTCTTTGAGCCCCACGAGACGGTCCACTTTTCCGGAGAGTGCGGCTTCGGTAAGAACTTTCGTCGTTTCCTGGAAACTCGCTGCCGAAATGAAGCTGCTACTTTGCACCGACGCTTTCGTGATTCCCAGAAGTTGCGTACTTGCGGTTGCCGGCTTTGGCTTTGAGCCTTTCGCGACTTCTCCACCCAAGGCTTCGATTTGGGCGTTTGCTTGTTGGAGAGCATCTTTCGGAACGATGCTATCGATCGCAAATTCGCTATCGCCCACATCGGAGATCTTAACGCAATCGGCAAGATTTTCGTTGTGCTGGCGGAATTCAAACTTGTCCATGACGTTTCCGCGCAACAACTTGGTATCGCCCGCCGACTCAATTTTGACCTTGCGGAGCATTTGAGCAACGATAATTTCCACGTGTTTGTCATTGATTTCTACACGCTGAGATCGATACACATTCTGAATTTCGCGAGTGAGATATTGCTGGACGGCTTCCTCGCCAGAAACACGCAAGATGTCATGTGGCACCAGAGGGCCATCAACTAATGATTCCCCGGCTCGCACCTCATCTCCTGCGTGGACGCGTAAATGCTTTCCATGGGAAATGAGATGTTCTTTCTCAATTCCACTTGCACTGCGAACAATAAGTGTCCGTTTTCCGCGCTTCTTCTCTCCGAGCAATTCAACAGTGCCGTCGATTTCGGCAATTACAGCGGGGTCTTTTGGTTTGCGTGCCTCGAAAATTTCGGTTACACGCGGAAGGCCACCAGTGATGTCTTGTGTTCCGGAGGCTTCACGCGGCGTTTTAGCCAGCAAGGTTCCGGGGATAATACTGTCCCGTTCATTGACTTCGATATTTGCTCGTTCTGGCAGGTAATAGAAGTCCAGTGTCTTGCCTTCATTGTCTTCCAAGACGATTTGCGGGTGAAGGTCACCTTTATGTTCGGTGATGACTCTTCGGACGTGACCGCTCACATCCTTTTCCAGTCGCATGGTGTCGCCTTCACGCACGTCTTCGTAACGCACGGTACCCGCCACTTCCGCGAGAATTGGAATACTGTGCGGATCCCACTGACAAATGGCTTCACCCGCTTTGACTTCTGCTTTTTCATCGACGAGCAGCGTGGCCCCGGAAGGAATTTCATATTTTTCCAACTCGCGGCCTTTCGGGTCCAAGATGGTAATTTCACCGTTACGAGCAAGCACGATGTTGGCTCCCTCCTGGTTGACAACAACTTTCAACCGGGTGTACTGAACCGTGCCCGCCTTTTGCGCGCGAATTTCACTCTTTTCGACATCGTGCTGTCCTACGCCACCAATATGGAAGGTACGCATGGTGAGTTGGGTGCCGGGTTCGCCGATGCTTTGAGCTGCGATGATACCGACGGCCATGCCTTCCTCGACCATTGATCCGGTCGAGAGATCCATTCCGTAACAGGAGCGGCAAATCCCCAGAGGTGCCTCGCAGGTCATCGGGCTGCGAACTTGGATTTTCTCCAACCCCAGGTTTTCAATTTGCCTGGCAATGTCGATCGTGATCAATTCACCATCTTTGACAATCGCTTCATCCGTAATGGGATTGACGATATTCGTCCGACTCACGCGACCTTTGATCGAGTCAGCAAGCCGCACATCGACCTTTTCTCCACGATAAATAACACCCTTGGTGATGCCTTGCGTGGTACCGCAGTCGTGCATGGTGATCACCACGTTTTGTGCGACGTCAGCCAGTTTTCTGGTGAGATACCCACTGTCCGCCGTTTTGAGCGCCGTGTCAGCCAGACCTTTGCGGGCACCGTGCGTGGAACTGAAGTATTCCAACACTGTCAGGCCTTCACGGAAGTTTGCCTTGATCGGTGTTTCGATAATTTTTCCTGACGGCTTGGCCATCAAACCACGCATGCCTGCCAATTGACGGATCTGCTCCACGCCACCACGAGCACCGGAGATTGCCATCAGATAGATGGGATTCACGTATCCCTCGCGGCGGTAGTCGGTCTCCAGTTCGGACATCATCTCCTGGGTAATTTGCTCACGGGCATGCGTCCAGCAGTCCAAAACTTGATTGTAGCGCTCGCCCTCGGTGATGATGCCGCGGGCATAGAGTTTATTTGTCTTCAAGACCTGTTTTTCCGCCTCATCGATCACCGTCTCCTTTGCCGCTGGCGTAATCAAATCGTCGGTGGCAAATGAGAGACCGCTGCGGGTCGCTTCGCGGAATCCCATACGGTTCATGTCATCGAGCAGGACGATGGTTGCCCTTCGACCGAGCTGCTGGTAGCAGTCTGAAATGACGCGGGCCAACTCACCGCTTCGCATAGGCAGGTTATAGAAAGCCATTCCCTCGGGCAGAACCGAATTGAAAATGACCCGCCCGACGGTAGTATCAATCATCGTTGCCTCGAACGTGTCGTCCTGAGTTTCGCTGCGGACTTGCGTTCCGGCTGGCATCTTCACCTTGATCTTCGCATGCGTATCGACTGCGCTGAGCGAGTAGGCCAGCGCGACTTCGTCGGTAGAAGAAAAGACCATGCCATGGCCCTTTCGATCCGGAAGGGGCACGGTCAGATAGTAGGATCCCATCACCACGTCCTGGGACGGACTGATAATCGGGGCCCCGCTGGAGGGGCTGAAAATATTGTGTACCGACATCATCAGCGTGTGCGCTTCGACCTGCGCCTCGATCGAGAGTGGCAGGTGGACCGCCATTTGGTCGCCATCGAAGTCCGCATTGAATCCTTTGCAAACCAAAGGATGCAGAAGAATGGCATTCCCTTCAACGAGGACTGGCTCGAACGCCTGGATTCCCATCCGGTGCAGGGTCGGGGCGCGATTGAGGAGTACGGGGTGGTTGCGGATGACCTCTTCGAGGATATCCCAAACCTCTTCATCCTTTCGCTCGAGCATCTTTTTTGCACTTTTGATCGTATCGGCGTGTCCGAGTTCCTTGAGTCGCCGAATAATAAAAGGCTGAAAGAGTTCGAGCGCAATTTTCTTGGGCAAACCACATTGATGCAGTTTGAGATTGGGTCCCACGACGATCACACTCCGCGCTGAGTAATCGACCCGCTTGCCCAAAAGGTTTTCGCGGAACCGGCCCTGCTTACCCTTGATCATGTCGGTCAGCGACTTCAGAGGGCGATTGCTGCTTCCGAGCACCGGACGCTTACAGCGATTGTTATCGAACAACGCATCGACCGATTGCTGGAGCATCCGTTTTTCATTCCGGATGATGACTTCGGGAGCGTTGAGATCGACCAGTTTCTTCAACCGATTGTTTCGGTTGATGATCCGGCGATAGAGATCGTTGAGATCACTGGTCGCAAAGTTGCCCGAATCAAGCAGCACTAGAGGTCGAAGGTCGGGAGGAATGACCGGAATCACATCCAAAACCATCCATTCCGGTTTGTTGTCGCTATCACGAATCGACTCGACGATTTTAAGTCGGTTGATCAGTTCCTTCTCTTTTTGCTTCGAACCGGTCGTCGCCAATTCAGCGCGGAGTTCCTCCGAGAGTTGCACCAGGTCCAAGCCGAGCATCAATTTGTGAATCGCCTCGGCCCCCATATAGGCCTCGAAGGATCCCTCACCGTAGTCGCTCAGGGCGGTTCGGTATTCTTCTTCAGTGAGCAATTGCTGCTTCTTCAGCGGTGTATCGCCCGGTTCGGTGACGACATAATCCTGGAAGTAGATAACCTTTTCGAGGCTTGTGGTTTTCATCGCCAAGAAGTTGCCGAGGCGACTAGGCATCGCTTTGAAAAACCAAATGTGAACGACCGGTGCTGCCAACTCGATGTGACCCATACGCTTGCGGCGCACTCGACTATGAGTGATTTTGACGCCACAACGGTCGCAGATCATCCCCTTGTATTTCATCCCCCGGTATTTGCCGCAAGAACATTCCCAGTCTTTTTCGGGACCGAAAATCTTTTCGCAGAAAAGGCCATCCTTCTCCGGTCGGTAGGTCCGGTAATTGATGGTCTCCGGTTTTTTGACCTCGCCAAAAGACCAGCTGCGGATGTCGTGCGGTCGGGCCAAACTGATTTTTACCGACGCATAATCATTGATGCGGTCGTAGGAGCCTTCGCCAATGCTCATCTACCAAATCTCCTTCGTTGGGAATACGTTTGCATTCGAGATGCTTCTGCTCCGCGTTGACGGGCAACTCGCCTGCAGAATCGTTTTCCTCATGGTCTAGGATTGCTGTTGAGTGTTGTTTGTCCGGTGATTCTTTGATGTGTCGATCAAAAAATGTCGCTTAAATTCGTCGCTTCTCTAGTTGCATATTGAGACCAAGGCCGCGTATCTCATTTGTGAGTACGTCGAAACTCGCCGGAGTACCAGCTTCCAGCGTGTTTTCACCCTTGACCATCGATTCGTAAATTTTTGTTCTTCCTTCCACGTCATCGCTCTTTACCGTGAGCAATTCTTGAAGGATGTACGCCGCACCGTAAGCTTCCAGCGCCCAGACTTCCATTTCACCGAAGCGTTGACCACCGAAACGAGCCTTTCCACCGAGAGGTTGCTGGGTAATCAGCGAGTAGGGGCCTGTGCTGCGAGCATGCACTTTTTCGTCCACCAAGTGGTGCAGTTTGAGCATGTAGATGTAGCCCACCGTCGTTTCCTGTTCGAACGGTTCGCCGGTTCGTCCATCGTAAAGCTGAACCTTACCGGTCGAGGGAAGCCCGGCGTCGTCGAGCGTCGTTTTGATCATCTCCTCCGTCGCGCCATTGAAGACGGGTGTGACGGCCTGGAAATCAAGTTTCGAGGCAGCCCAACCGAGGTGCGTTTCGAGGATTTGTCCGACGTTCATTCGGCTCGGCACGCCAAGCGGATTCAACATGATTTGGACCGGCGTACCATCGGCCAAAAACGGCATATCTTCCTGCGGCAGGATTTTTCCGATCACACCTTTATTTCCGTGACGCCCTGCCATTTTGTCACCGGTAGAAATACAACGCTTGGTTGCAATGTATACCTTGACCATTTGCAGGACTCCACTTCGAAGTTCATCACCTCGCTTCATGGAATTCAAATTGCGATCCCGTTGATCGATCGCCTCTTCAACCAACGGCGCGTGGGCTTTGTAAATCTTCTTTACCGCTTCAATTTTCGGTTCACTGCGCAAATTCAACCATGCAATATCGAATCGAGGCGCAACTTCCGCCAGGAACTTGGGATCCTGATCCGCCGAGAGTGGTGTACCGTCCTCGGATGTGGCTGGTCGGCCGATGACATCCTTGATTTCTTCCAGCATTCGCGTGAAGGCTTCGGCGACGAGGGCATTGCCTTCTGCTTCCACCTCTTTGAGCGATTTTTCAAATACCTTTCGCTCTTCATCCGAGAGACTCATTCGTCGGGAGAACTTCTGCGTGTCGATCACAATTCCTTCGACCCCTGAGGGGACATCGAGCGAATCATTTTTGACGTCTTCTCCTGCTCGGCCAAAAATGGCGTGGAGCAATTTTTCTTCCGGTGTCAGTTCACTCTTCGATTTGGGCGAAACTTTACCAACCAGAATGTCGCCAGGTCGCACATACGTACCGATTTGTACGATTCCGCTCTCATCGAGATTGCGTAACGCTTTTTCGCTCACATTCGGAATATCGCGGGTAAATTCTTCGCGTCCCAGTTTCGTTTCGCGAATCTCGATATCGAACTCTTCGATATGAATGGATGTGTAGGAATCCTCCTTCACCAGTTCTTCGCTGATGATGATGGCATCTTCGAAGTTGTAACCGTCGAAGGTCATGAATGCGACCAACACGTTCCGACCGAGGGCGAGTTCCCCGTTTCGGGTCGCTGCACCATCGGCGATCACGTCGCCTTTTTCGACTCGTTGACCGATCGTCACGATCGGTTTCTGATTTTGACAGGTCCTTTCATTGAGGCCGACAAACTTTCGCATCGGGTAAGTCTCAGAACCAATCTCAATCCGATCCGCATCGACATAACTCACCGTGCCAGCGCGACGTGCACGAACAACCATGCTTGAATCTTCCGCAACACTTTTCTCCATTCCCGTTGCCACAATCGGGGGTTCCGCGACAAGCAGAGGTACCGCCTGCCGCTGCATGTTCGATCCCATCAACGCGCGGTTCGCATCATCGTGCTCGAGGAAAGGAATCAGCCCTGCCGATACACCGACCATCTGGCTCGGTGCCACATCGATATATTCAATCTCATCGGCCGAAACGAGTTCGAAATCACCAAGATGGCGCGCCACCAAATTAGTGGCCGTGAGCTTTCCGTCCCGGGTCGCTGCATCCGCCGGAGCGACATAGGCATTGGCCTCCTCGTCTGCCCGCAACCAGACAACCTCATCGGTCAGCTTGCCGTTTTTGATCTTCCGGTAGGGTGTGACCAAAAATCCGTACTCGTCGACCGTGGAATACATGGCGAGAGAGGAAATCAGACCGATGTTCGTTCCTTCCGGTGTCTCGATCGGACAGATTCTTCCGTAGTGGGAGATGTGGACATCGCGCACCTCAAAACCGGCGCGCTTCCGATTCAATCCACCCGGTCCCAGAGCCGAGAGTCGCCGCTCGTGCGTCAACATCGAAAGCGGATTTGTTTGATCGACCACTTGGGAGAGTTCGCCACGTCCGAAGAAATATTCGATTGCCGCGGAAATACTTTTTGGATTGATCAGACTGCGGGGCGTCATGTCCTCTTGGTCTTTGAGGCTCATTCGCTCCTGCACTGTACGGCGTAGTTTGAGAAATCCTTTCCGCATTTCATCACTCGCCAATTCGTCGATCGTCCGCAGTCGACGGTTGCTGAGATGATCGATATCATCCAATTCAACGGCCGGGTCATTTCCGACGAGTCGAATCAGATATCTGATCGAGGCAAGAAGATCGTCGGGACGCAGTGTCATCTCGTTTTCCGAAACCTTCAGGCCTAGCTTGCGATTGATACGGAAACGCCCCACTTTTCCGAGTCGATATCGATTTGTATCGAAGAATTTTTCTGTAAACAAAGCCCTCGCTTTTTCTAGCTGGGGAGGATTGCCGGGTCGCAACCGTTGATAGATGCGGAGGAGCGCTTCTTCGTGACTTGCCGTATTGTCTTCGGCGAGGCTGTTGAAGATCAGAGGAGTTTTCGGTTCGGGCATCACTTGCACCGAAGTGACGCCGGAGTTGCAAATCGTCTCGGCTGTCTCCTTGGAGATTTTGTGACCCGACTCGACAATAATTTCTCCCGCACGGTCACTTTTCGCAGGATAGACAACATCGTCGACCGCAATTTTTCCTTCGATCTTGCCGGCACTCCGGCCATCAACAATCTTCGCGGTGGTCGTTTTGTAGAAACTACGAATGATGTCCCGATTCAATCCATACTTGGGATCCATTGCCCGCAAAAGCGTCATGGCGGAAAACTTTCCGCTTTGATCGATACGGACCGTCAAACTGTCCTTTTTATTGACGTTGATTTCGATCCAACTGCCTCGTTCCGGGATGATGCGACAGCTATGCAGCATCCGGTCGCTCGTATCCGCTTCACAGACAAAATCAACGCCAGGAGACCGATGGAGTTGGCTTACAACCACCCGCTCGGCACCATTGATGATGAATTCACCGCCACCGAGCATGATCGGCATGTCACCGAGGTAGACCTCTTCTTCGATCGGCTCTTCCTTGGTCAACCGCAGCCATACGCGAAACGGTCTGCCATAGGTCAACCGCAGTTGTCGGCATTCATCCGGTTCGTAGCGGGGCTTTCCCAATTCGTACCGCAGGTATTCCAAACGCAGAGTCTTGTCGTAACTCTCGATTGGGAAAATTTCTTGCAGGACAGCTTCGAGTCCCTCACATTTTCTTTCCGTATCGCCGATGCCGTATTGAAGAAAACGGTCGTAGCCTGCCGTTTGGATATCGGTCAGGCTCGGCAGAGGATGGGGGGCACTATCCGTCCCGAAGCGGCGGATATTTTGCGGGTTCAAACGTCGGTTTGCCGTGGTTGCCATAAGGGAAACGCTCCTAGCAGTAATTTGTCGTATCAGCGATCAGTTTGCGACAGATCGATTGCGCGCAGGGAGGCCGCAGAGGTAACAAAACCTCATCGGGAGAGAATTGCGGTTCCGTGCGAGACAAAATATGGTCGCAATAGCAGTTCATAAACTTCAACTGAAAGAAATCGTCGGCGGGTTTTCCCAGGTCATCAACCTGGGGACAGATCGGTGTGCTGCTCCGGGCAGGAGCAGCATATCTCACTTGATCGAAACCGTAGCGCCTGCTTCTTCCAGTTTGGCTTTTGCTGCTTCTGCTTCTTCTTTCGAGAGTCCTTCCTTGACCTTACTCGGAACGCCATCCACGAGTTCCTTTGCTTCTTTGAGGCCGAGGCCAGTCAATGCACGAACTTCCTTGATGACTCCGATTTTCTTGTCCCCAAAACTGTCAAGGACGACATCGAATTCGGACTGGGCTTCTTCCCCGCCTCCACCGCCATCGCCCCCGTCAGCAGGACCGGCCATCACGACCGCGCCACCTCCGGCAGCCGGCTTGATTCCGTGAACCTCTTCCAGGTAATCGCTCAGTTCCTTTGCCTCTTTCAGCGTCATTGCGACAATCTTGTCACCGAACTCTTTCGTCGCATCACTGAATTCTACGGTTGCAGTAGTTTCTTCAGACATCTCGCATCTCTCCCTTTCTGTTTAGCAGACAACCTTCGGATGTTGCCAAAATATAAAATTTGGATTATCAGCTTGATTCGTTTTCCTCTTTGCCACACTCCTTGATTTGGCCCACAAGGGCGCCACCCGGCCCCAATAATTGTGCCGAGAGGGTGGCACCGGGACTCAGGATCTGGCCCAGCAGAATACTTAACTGCTCGGCGCGACCGGGCCACTTGCTCACCTCATGTACCTGTTTTTCCGTCAGCGGCGATTCATCCATCACTCCGCCCCGCGCCGCAAATCCCTCGAACGTTTCATCCTTGGTGAGCCGCACCACTTCTTTCGCCAGGGAAACAATATCTTCACTACCCCAGACCACAGCGATCGGCCCGCTGATTGATTCGAATGCCGCTTCGAGCGAGGTCCCCGCCGTGGCCCGCTTGGCCAAACTGTTTTTGACGACCGTCATGCGGATATCTTTTGCCCGCAACTCCCGACGAAGTGTCATCGTGTGATTTGCATCCAAGCCGATCACGTTGACCAAAAGACAATCGCTTTCGCCCGCGAGGCGTTTTGCCAGATCATCACTAATGAGACTTTTAACGTACTTACTCATGGTGCACCTGATTTTTATCGTCATGCAATCGCGAAGAATGAAACGGCACCAACGAGTTGTCGGGCCGGTCCTCTCTCGATGCGATTATGCTGCAATATGAACTCCCGGAGTCATCGTTCCACTGATGGCGATGGTTTGAATGTATTGCCCCTTCGTGGTGGTCGGTCGCATTCCCGCGATGCAATCGATAAACGCTTGAACATTTTCTTCAAGCTTTTGTTCATCGAACGAAAGCTTACCGACAACCGCTTGCACGTTGCCGCCCGCATCGTTTCTGAACTCGACCTTTCCCGCTTTGTATTCCTGCACGATCTTGCCCACGTCCGGCGTCACAGTTCCCGCACGTGGACTCGGCATTAACCCACGGGGCCCGAGCATTCGACCCAAAGGACCGACAAGCCCCATCATGTCGGGGGCCGCGATGCAGGCATCGAATTCCAACCAGCCGTCTTTGATTTTTTTTGCCAAATCGTCATCGCCGACTTCATCGGCACCGGCCTCCCGAGCAGCATCTGCCGCGGCGCCCTTGGCGAACACGACTACGCGTTTCGTGCGGCCGATTCCGTGAGGAAGCACGATGGAACCTCGTACAATTTGATCCGCCTGCTTGGGATCGATCCCAAGTCGCATTGCAATTTCAACCGACTGGTCGAACTTGATCTCCCCGAAGCTTTTCAGTATTTCTACAGCCTGCTTCAAGGAAACAGGACCTTTGTCCTTCACCTTTTCCGCAAGGCCTGCCATTCGCTTTGATGCCGCCGCCATAACTGTCTCCGAATCGATTCGTTAGCCGTTCGATCTTCTGTTATCTTCTGTTGATGTTGAGTCTCTAAAGTTTGCCCGATTTGAGTTGTTCCGGGATCTAATCGACTACCTCGAGGCCCATGCTTCTTGCGGTCCCCTCAATCAGTCGCCTCGCGTTGTCGTTGTCACTCGCGTTGAGGTCGGCAATTTTTGTCTGCACAATCTCATCCACTTGTGCCCGCGTCACGGTCCCCACTTTATCCTTATTTGGCACCCCTGAGCCCTTGGCGATTCCCGCCGCTCGCTTCAACAGGGCGGAAGCAGGCGGACTTTTTGTCACGAACTCGAACGTACGATCGCTGTAAACGTCCACAACAACGGGAATGGGCATTCCGCCGGCATCCTTGGTCTTGTCATTGAATTGCTGCACGAACTGACCGAGGTTGATCCCGAACCTTCCCAACGCGGTACCGACCGGTGGTGCCGGGGTGGCTTGGCCTCCGGGCACCTGAAACTT
Organism: Planctomycetaceae bacterium; assembly: GCA_902630355.1. Taxonomy (GTDB): domain Bacteria; phylum Planctomycetota; class Planctomycetia; order Pirellulales; family UBA7805; genus UBA7805. The sequence goes on along the minus strand of CACOUL010000020.1, from coordinate 18,250 downwards.
CACTGTGCCAGCCAACTGCTTTGCCATAGTACGTTGCCTTTTTTAGTTTTTTCTGTGTTGAATCTCGTCGTTCCGGCCTCGCTCCATTGCCGCCGAAACGATCACCCGCCTTGCAGGTGACTACAGTTTTTCAATCTGCCAATGTTCCAATTCCACGGGAGTCGAGCGACCGAAGATGTTAATCATCACCGTCACGCGTCCGTTCATTTCGTCAATTTCGTCGACATCACCCTCAAAGTTCTCAAAAGTACCCTCGTTGATTTTTACGCGGTCGCCAACGCTCACGCCAATTTGCAACTTGGGCTCTTGCGATTCCTCATCGTCTTCTTCGGGCACAATGCGAGCAACTTCACTCGGCAGCATCGGCGTCGGTTGCCCTGCGGCACCCGTAAAGTCACCGATGCCCGGCGTTTCCCGAACGAGGAACCAGGTTTCGTCGTTGATGATCATGTGCACCACGATATAACCCGGGTAAAGTTTCTTTTTAACGATGCGTTTTTTGCCACCTTTGAATTCGGTGACCATTTCCACTGGCACAACGATATCTTGAAAGTACTCATCAAGTCCTGCCATTTTGACTCGCCGCTGTAATCCGGCAGCGATCGAGTCCTCTCGATTACTCTGAACCTTGAGGATGTACCAATCGAGCGGTCGTTCCTCGACCCGAGACTCGGCGGGACCGACGTCGAGATTTTCCTCAACGGGGGCAACATCCTCGATCTCTTGCTGGTTCCGTTGTCTCTCGGCCTGCTCTTCCGCGAGTGCCTGCAGATCTTCTTCGTCCGCCCACTCGGCGACTTCGTCTTCTACCAACTCATCTTCCACCAATTCCTCTTGCAGTGTCTCCTGAGAGGAATCGTCCGGCTGATTTTCGTCGACGGGAGACTGCGCTTCTGTTTCGGAAGCTACAACGCTCTCTTCGATCTGTTCTCGATCCTCACTCACGACAAAATTCCTTCAACTGTAATCTGTAATTCGAACGCCACGTTCAAATCCAACGGGTTGGTTTTTAAACACCATCAATTCATGCAAGTTCAGCCCACAATCCCCAGGTACTTGAAGACCATTGCCCAGAGGAAGTCAAACATTGCCAGGAAGCCCGCCAAAAAAAGAATCGTGATCAAAACCACCATCGATCCACGCACAAGTTCTGTCTTGGTAGGCCAGGAAACCTTGCTCATTTCTGCTTCGACGGAGATGAGGAAGTCTGAAAAAATAGGCAGGTTTACCATTCGGTAGGCGATCCAAAGCCCCAGACAGAGGAGCCCGCCCGGAAGGCCGAGTCGCATCGCCAGATCATTTGTGGCAGCCGATTGGTGCAGTTGCCAGCAGCCAAGCAGCACCGTAATGGCGATGGCTGCGAAGGTCACCTGACGGGTGATTCGCCCTTGATTGCGCTTGTAAAGTCCAGCCCGAAAGAGGTTCTGCAGAAAGGATGCCGAACCGGTGCTCGCGGTGGAATCTTTGGATGCTGGTGCCATGTTCTACTTGCTTAAATTTATGGTTTTGTCCGTCTTTATCATCATCGCTTGAAAACAAACCATTCGGGACGCACTGCGGAATTGATCCCCAACCGCGCCCAAAAATGGCAGGGGCGGCGGGAATCGAACTCGCAACCTCTGGTTTTGGAGACCAGCGCTCTGCCAATTGAGCTACGCCCCTCCGTGCCACAACCACTCAATGTCACAATTACTCTATGATCTTGCTTACCACACCTCGACCGACGGTCTTTCCGCCTTCTCGGATTGCAAAGCGGACACCTTCGTCCACCGCGACCGGTTTGCCGAGTTCAATCTCCAACTTTGCATTGTCTCCAGGCATGCACATTTCCGCATCACCGAGAAGATTTGCCGCACCGGTCACGTCCGTCGTTCTGAAATAGAACTGCGGTCGGTAACCGTTGAAGAAAGGTGTATGTCGCCCGCCCTCTTCTTTGGCGAGCACGTAGACTTCCGCTTCAAACTTGGTGTGCGGCGTGATACTACCGGGTTTTGCAAGGACCTGACCCCGCTCGATATCTTCTCGCTTGACACCACGGAGGAGCATGCCGACATTGTCGCCCGCTTCACCGTGATCAAGCGTCTTATTAAACATTTCAACACCGGTGCAGACCGTTTTACGACTCTCCTCGGTGAGGCCGACGACCTCGATTTCGTCACCCACCGTTACCTCGCCGCGCTCAATTCGCCCGGTTGCCACGGTACCGCGTCCCTCAATCGAAAAGACATCTTCGACGGCCATGAGCAGAGGTTTGTCGGTTTCGCGAACCGGATCCGGAATGTAGCTGTCGATCGCGTCGATCAACTCGCCAATGCATTTGTTCGCTTCTTCATCGCCCGGATTGTCGTACGCTGGCTTTGAGGCACCACGAATAATCGGAATTTCATCGCCCGGGAATTCATTTGCGTCTAAGAGTTCCCGGATTTCCATTTCCACGAGATCCAAAAGTTCGGGATCGTCGACCAGGTCACACTTATTGAGGAATACCACCAGCGAAGGTACGTTGACCTGCCGCGCGAGCAGTACGTGTTCCCGCGTCTGGGGCATCGGGCCATCTGCGGCCGACACGACGAGAATGGCGCCATCCATTTGGGCCGCACCGGTGATCATGTTTTTGATAAAGTCAGCGTGCCCCGGGCAATCGATATGGGCATAGTGCCGCTTTTCACTCTCATATTCCACATGAGAGACAGCAATCGTCACGGTCTTCGTTTCGTCACGAACCGTTCCGCCCTTTGCGATATCAGCGTACGATTTGAAATTTGCCAGCCCTTTATGCGCCTGCACGGCAAGGAGAGCGCCCGTGAGGGTCGTCTTTCCGTGGTCGATGTGACCGATCGTGCCAACATTGACGTGAGGTTTATTTCTTTCGAAGGTGTCCTTTGCCATGAATCGTTCCTTTTTTTCTTACGGGTTCCCTGGTGAAGGCCCTTTCAGCCTCCGCTTATTATTCAAATTATAAAATCGCCAAGTGGCTTGACTTGCTTGCCAACGATCGGTCAAGGCGCGAGCCCCAAATCGTTGCAGCCGAAGAGCTGCTGATCGGACTTGAACCGATGACCTCGTCCTTACCAAGGACGTGCTCTACCAACTGAGCTACAGCAGCCGCTTTTGCCGGTATGGCCGTCCCCCTACTACGCTTGCTTTTCCTTTCCCGCGACTCACCGCCAGTCCGACCGATCCTTGGTTGGGTGGTCGTCCGCATTGTCCGGCAAGTCCACTCTTTATCCTTGTTCATCCATCAAGTTTTTGTTGCGGTTCACCCGATATCCGCGGTTAACGCAACATAACCTAACGCAAAGCGGGTGAAGGGAATCGAACCCTCGTCTTCAGCTTGGAAGGCTGTGGCTCTACCATTGAGCTACACCCGCAAAGGTAGAAATGCGCTTCAAAGCACACTATCCACAAAACTTGTCTCCAGTTGATTCCGCTTCGAATGCTCCTCTACGCTTTCCGTTTTATTTTTTATCCAACTCTCCGGGTTCCACCGGTATTCGTTTTTCTAATGGGGGGTGCAGGATTCGAACCTGCGAAGGCTATGCCATCAGATTTACAGTCTGACCCCTTTGACCGCTCGGGAAACCCCCCTGTACAACCTTGCACCCACGACCCGTGCGATCGCAATTACTTTCAAACCCGTTACCCGTTGTATCAACTTCCGTCGACGCCTCTCGTTCGATTCCGCTTCGGTCCGCGATGAGATGTCTGCAGGTGGTTGTCTACTGTTCCGAGGGAGAGACCCGACAGAGTGCAACTTCATACGAGCTAGCGGAGGGACTTGAACCCACAACCTGTTGATTACAAATCAACTGCTCTGCCAATTGAGCTACGCTAGCGCCCGACTCCCCAGGGAAACCTCTAAATATACCGATCAGCCGATGCCTTGCAATATGGGGGAACTCGACGTAAGTCACCGCTCTCCCAGCGTTTGAGCGTTGCTGTGTCGATCGAATTCATCCGGAGGCGATCAGGGCATGACCATCCGGCGGGAAGCGGTTTCCGCATGTGGAAAAAGGGCTAAAATGCAGCGTCGGCGTAAGATCGCCCGGGCCGCAACCTAGCATCCTCCCGATTCCTTGGGGACGGAACGGTCGCACGTGTGGCGGGATGGGCTCCTTTTTCGGAAAAATCCCCTGGCTTGGGGCGCCAACAAAATATTGAAACCGAATACACCGAGCGGCAACCGCTTATCCCTCTGCAGGGGGGTCTATCCGGTCTTCCTCAGCGGCCATTCTCAACTTGTCGAGCGCTCGCGACTCTATCTGCCGCACCCTTTCCTTGGTAACCCCCATACTCTCGCCAACTTGCTTCAGTGTCGACGGTTCCTGGGAGTAATCGAGCCCGAACCGATGAATGATAATCTTTTGTTCCCGGTCGTCAAGGCGACTGAGTATCTTCCGAACCGCAGAAATGCGATTTTTGTGTTCCAGTTCCTCGCCCATCCAATCGGCACGCGTCTCTTCAGTGGCGGCAAACAGTTCGTCGTGGCTCGTGCGGAAACGCTCCCGCTGCTTCATTTCGTTCGGTATCGATCGCGCGAAATTCTTCATAATCGCCCAACTGGCGTACGTACTGAATTTGAATCCACGCGAGAAATCGAATTTGTCGGCGGCTCGTATCAGTGAAACATTGCCATCACTGACTAGTTCGAAGAAATTCTCCTGTGGGCCCACGTGCCTTTTGGCAATCGAAACCACGAGTCGCAAATTGGCGCGGACAATTTGATTCTTGGTAGCAGTTGCCAACTGGTGAAGAGCCTCAATTTCATCCATCCAACGGACCTGAGGCTGAGACTCACTGAGTTTTGCCCGAAGGGAGGCGGCTCGGTATTTCGCGTAATTCAACTTACGGAACAGGTGCTGCTCTTGCTCGCGACTCAGGAGAGGAACTTCGTAGAGGCTCGCCAGATAGCTGGGAAGGTCGCTCGGGACACGGGACTTTTTCTTGGTCTCTGCAGTCTCCGGCATCGGGCCGAGGATCGCTTCGGAGTTTTTGATCCGCGCGAAACCCGCATGACTCACATAATCGAGCGGTAGATCCTGAATGTGCCGATATTGCTCTTGCGCCACGATGCGGCTTATCGAACTCTCGGAGCGGGAAAATTTTTCCGCGAGTCGAGTCACCGTTGCTCCTTGGCGGTACTGTTCAAAAACGGCCTTTCGCATATCATCGCTCAGCGGCAAACCGCGGACCGGAAAAATCGCCTCTTCGGGATGCGCTTGGTCGAACTGCTTGATCGCCCCCCGAATCGTTCCGGGGCTTCTTTGCAGTTCGGTTGCCAGTTGATTCGCAATATCGTTCATGCCGTGTCCCGAGCGCGATAGGCGCCGAGCACCGGAGACAATTTGCTCTCTCTCACGATCGGTCATTTGCCGGAAACGACCGCTACGCTCGATTCTCTGTCGATTGCAGGAGACGAAGCGATCGACCGAACTCTTGAGGAATCCAACCCGCTTGCGGCCGTCGATGAGGAACTTGCGTCCAATCAGGCCCTGACGTCGCCAACGTGAAATGGTTTTTGTCGAAACGTCAAACAGTTGGCTCAAATCCTCTACGGTGTGCACCGGTTCCCCTGCCGCATCGATCGACAAGGCAGCCGAGTCGGTGAGGTCCTCGATGAGTTGCCTCAGGTCGTGACAAACATCCGTCCCGCTGAGGATTTCCTGCTCTGCAGCCGGAGTTTCACCGCACGACGAAGGGAGCACCTCGGCGACAATCTGTCGCACGACGTCGGCCGTACGGTAGGCCCTCTGGGCCCGCGCTTCAGCGAGGATACGCTCTGCTGACGCCGCGAGTTGAAACTGCTGGAGGCCGGTCGTTGAAGGGAGAATGTGATCGAGAAAATGGCGAAAGTAGGGACTTCTGTAGGGAAGGTGCATGGTTGCCTCTTTGCGAATGACCCGACGAGGGCGGCGACTCAACGCCGGCGATCCCTAGCGACCTCTTCGGGGGGTTCCAATGCACGGTGAGTCCATCCCGCGACCAACCGCATTTCCACGCGACGCTACGTTTTCTCCTCTTGATTCAATTCGCCAGTGGACTTGCTCGGGGGAGAAAATTTTTCCACCCAGCAGGCCCCCCGGAATCCCACTGAGAACACCCTTTTTTACGCATCTAAGTCGCGTTTGGACTGCAAAAAGTTCGATAAATCTTTCAATTTTTGAATATCACTCAATCTATTTGCCACTTAAATCCTTGTGCATTAGTGAATTACGTGCATCATCGGTCCAAAAAATAGGGGGGCGATCCGTTCGCATGAAACCCCACCGGGGACTGGGGGTTCCGCGGTGTGGGCATCCGCTCGATTCCTTTACCGTCGCTGGGCGGAGAAAGGTCTCAACTTCTTTTGCGGGACTGGACGAAGCAACTCTAGGGGCCCTTCTTTTCCCTGCGTTTCACGAGAATTTCATACGAGGCCTTTTTCATGGACTGCGATCCGCACCGTTTGCCTCTCCCACCCACCGCGTGGCTGTGTTGTTTGTGGTTGGCCTCCTGCGGGCTTCTCGCTCACGCGGCGCCCACCGAAAATTCACCTCGCTACCATCTGAGGTATCAAAGGCCGACCGACCGCGTGGCTGATGTCAAAGTCGAGTATGCGGCCCATGGTCATCTCAAGACCCCGGGGGATCAGAAAATCGAGACTGTGGATATGGACGTGGTAGCGCGATTTGAGTTTCAGGATCGCCACCTTGCGGCTTTCCGTGATCGATCGGCGGGAGCGGAGACCGCACTGCACGCGGCACGACGCTACCACCGGATCGACGCAACTCTAACGATCGGCGATGATCGAATTTCGCCCGTACTCCGCGACGAGCAACACCTATTGGGGGTAACCTACCGTGATGGATTGCTTCAATACGTCAGCCCCAACGGCCCCCTCACACGCGATGAACTGGACCTCATTCGGCTACCTGCCGACCGCCAGATTCTTTCCCTGCTGCTCCCAGAAAATCCCGTGGAAGTCGGCTCGGTCTGGAAACCCTCCGCAACTGCCTTAGCAACACTTCTGGCAATCGATACGGTGGGGGACAGCGATGTGACGAGTACGCTCGAGGGGATAGAGCGGGGCTTCGCCCGCGTGGAACTTGCAGGCGTTGTCCACGGCGCACTCGCGGGAGTTGCCACGGAGATCGCGCTGAAGTGCCGCTATTATTTTTATATCGATCGAGGAGAGTTCGCTTCGCTACAACTTGTGACCCGCGAGCGGCGCGCGATCGGATACGTTAATCCTGGCGTCGACGTAACGGCCCGACTAAAAATGCGACTCGATCCCCACCGGGCAGCCGCAGCGCTCGCAGACGATCAACTTCAATCGCTGCGAAAAGCACTGGAACTGCCGAATCAGACACTTGTGTATCATTCGCCCGAACTGGGTGTCGTTTTTGAACATGGTCGTGATTGGTATGCGACAGCAGAAGATCGTGAAGCAGTCGTTCTGCGACAGCTTTTCCGCGGAGAACTCATTGCCCAGTGTAATGTTTCTCGTTTGCCGAGCGTAAAAAAGGGAAAAGCAATCACCCTTACGCAGTTTCAGAAAGATATCCAAAAGAATTTAGGCGATCATTTCGGCTCGTTCGTCAGGGCAAATGAGAAAACAAACGACCGAGGGGATTTGATTTATCGAGTCGAGGCAGAGGGGACGGCGTCGAACGTGCCGGTGCAGTGGATCTACTATCTGCTGAGCGACAGTGGGGGTCGTCGGGTCGCGACGGTCTTTACGATGGAGCAGGATCAAGTGGCCCGCTTCGGGGCAGCAGATGAAGATTGGGTCCGCAGCCTCAAGTTCATCTCCCGGAACGAACCGGACAACAAACCAGTGTCGGAATCAGCAAAATAGCCGGTCCAAAAGGTGTCTGTCCCGCTCTCGCGTCGATCCCTGCTCCATACGATTTTTCCGTCCAGTGTCCATGCTTCCGCACTCCGGAGGCGGCATGTTTCTCGTATATTCCTCACCGACTTGCGTCTTGAGAAATGACCTATTCGGCAATGAGAGACGTCGCGTAATTCTCCGTTTATCTGTGGGATTCGGGGAGCTATAATGAGTCGCGGCGGCAAGCCTTTGCCCGCCTGTCCGGGGCGCCTAATCGAGGAACGCAAGTTGCATGGATGATTTCAAATCTGCCCGCCTGTGGCGTACGGGAGTCCGCTGTCTCCTGCTGTTGGGAATCGCTCTTCCGTTCGGAACCACGTTTCATCGTGCGGATGGACAGGAGCGCAAGATCCGCAAACTTGCCCCGGGTGTTGAAACGCGGGTACCTCTCAAACGTGCCGCCGAGGAAACCAACGCGGAGCATGATTTGATTGAGGTGATTGTCGGCCACCCGGAGTTGGATTGGTCGCCCCAGGAATTTGAATCCACGAGTACGCTTTATAAGAAGGCCGAGCAGATTCTCTTTCACCGCGGTGTATGGCAGTTTGAATTTGTTCACAAGCCGCTGCGAATGGTCGAAGTCGATATTCCCCAGCCGAACGGCAAGATGCATCGCAAAAAAATTTGGTATTTGATGTATCGCATTGTCAATCCGGGGCAGCATCTAACGCCGGTCCATGGTGAAAACAAAACGCTGCCATCGGGAGACGTATTACATAAGGAACAGTACGAGAAGATCGAAGCGGTCGATCGCGCAGATCAGATGCTTGCCTCGATCGGGCCGCACCGTTTTGTCCCCACTTTTTTATTGCGGACTTTCGACAATGCGGAGTTGAAAATCGATGACAAGACGGTGCAGTATATGGATCAGATCATCCCCGCTGCCCGTCAAAAAATTTATGAGAGGGAAAGGCCTCCCTGTTCTTTCGGCGAGTTTTACGATTCATCGCAAGTCAGCGCCGAGCCGATTCCGGTCAGCACGGACCAAAAAGAGATCAGTCGTTGGGGGGTCGCTACGTGGATGGACATCGACCCGGAGATTGATTATCTGACAATTCAGATTATGGGGCTCACCAACGCTTACCGCTGGGTCGATCCGGCGGGTGCGTTTAAACAAGGGGACGTTCCGGGATCGGGTCGTAAATTCGAATTCAAGACGCTCCAGCTCAATTTCCATCGTCCGGGTGACGCGCTGGATGAGCGTGAGGACGAAATTCGACAGGGGGTCGAAGGGCACCCGAAATACCAGTGGCTCTATCGTCCGGCGCCGAATAATTTTGAACCGGTGCATCCTCGTTTTTAATGCGGTCCGGATTCCGCTTGCAACGATCGACGGGTGAACGTGGTGGATGCTGATCGATTTCTTTGTGTGAGTACAACCCTCGATTCCAACGTTGCTGCCAACGCATTGGCAGACAAATTGCTGGAATTGAAAATGGCTGCCTGCGTCCAGGTTTTTGGCCCCGTTCAAAGTATTTACCGCTGGAAGGGGAAGATTGAGCGCGCCGAAGAATGGGTCTGTGTCGCCAAAACCTCGCACACCCACTTGGCGGATATTCAGGAGACAATCGTGTTGCACCACCCGTACGAGGAACCGGAGATTATTGCCACCGAGATTGTCGGTGGTAGCGAGAGCTATCTGAAGTGGCTCGCGGACCAACTCGCTTAAGGCGTGCTAGACAGGCCAATTTCCGGTGATAGCCACCGTGATCCCGGGATTCTGGATATTGAGAAAAAGAGTCGATCCATCTGCGGAAAATGTGCTGCCCGTCAGTTCAGAATCGTTCAGGGCATTGCGGGCCAACCGATAGCATTCCCCACTCGGCGTGATGCCGACGAGATGATCTCGTTGTGCACTGTCCTCGCATACCACTAAATCACCCCATGGTGCGACGGTGAGGTTGTCCGCGTTTTGAAGGATGCGGTTGTCGTTGGATTCGACCAACAGTTGAAGTTCTCCGGGACTTTGTTCCTCTCCCGCTTGCCCCTCCAGCGGACTCGGTTGGTATTTCCAGATTTGCCCGTATTGCTTGACGCCGCCAGTGGTACAGGCCCAGTAGATAATGCCCTCGTCGTACCAGATACCTTCGGCGCGCGCAAACTGAGTCGCCCCTTTTTCGAGGTGGCCCTGGAATCGCAGGTCGTCGTTCGGGGATTCCACATTTTCAATCGGCACCCACCCGGTGGCATGTTTTTCTCCGATCTTCGTCTCCGGGCCCGGATCGTCTGCCCAGTTTCTCACACAGGCCGCACGACGATCGCGGAGGCAAAGCGCTTCGAGGCGTCCTCCCTTCTGGAGCCTGCCCGGTGCGTCGGGCACGAAACGGTAGAGCAGTCCGTCTTCCATATCTTCCGTCTGATAGACGATACCGGTACGAGGATCGACTGCCACCGCCTCGTGGCGAAACCGTCCCATCGCACGACAGGGAACCGGCGGCGACAATCCCGCCCGTTGCGTTTTATTCACTTCAAAAACATATCCGTGGTCGTGAACGGCGCGAGGTCCCGCCCTCTCTACATTCTCTTCACAACTCAGCCAGGTGCCCCACGGTGTCGGTCCACCCGCACAGTTAGTGAGCGTACCTGCGAGACTGAGAAAATGTTCGCGCAACTCCCGTCGCTGCGTATCGTAGAGAAGGGTGGTGGTGCCTCCGCATGCGGGACCGCTTTCCTTTCCCGGGTCGTAGAGCGCACGTCGATCGATGCGGTCCAGCAATTCATAGTTCTCGCCAAAAGCACTCAATTCGGGCTGCTCAAAACTGACTTCGTGGTTACGGATGAGTGTCACCATGCCTTTATGCCCAGGCATGGCAATCATGCCATCATGCAGACCCGGAACGCGGAGCCCATCATCCATGACCTCGCCAGTCCGCGAGAAGATGTGGTATTCGAATCCCGGTGGCAGATCGAGAATTCCTGCCGGATCGACTTTGAGTTTTCCGACCCGCGCCGTCTGGATCGCGTCGTCCGCTGCGAGGTAGCGATTGAGCCCCAACATTCCGGTGGCGAATAGACCGGCTGAGCGAAGGTAGTCTCGGCGGTTGAGCATCATAGTAGAGGAGCGTGGTGGCGTATCAGGTTTCCAGAACCTCAGTCTCGCGGTCTTTTGCTGCTTCGACCACTATTTTTTCATACTTTTTGGTCAATTCCTGAATTTCTTCCTTGAGGCCCTCTCGCTGGTCTTCACTGAGGGTCTTTTCTTTCTCTGCAGTGTCTGCCGCCTTGTTACCATCACGTCGGATATTTCGAATCGAAACCTTCCCCTCTTCCGCAAGTTCTTTGATACGCCCCACCATTTTTCGGCGGACCTCACCGGAGAGGGCAGGAACATTGATCCGGATCAGCCGACCGTCACTCTGGGGATTGTAGCCCAGGTCGGAGGCTAAAATCGCCTTTTCAATGTCTTTAATGGTTCCCGGATCGAAGGGACGGATGACGATTTGGGTCGGCTCGGGAGCACCCACATTCGCCAACTGTTTCAGTGGCGTCGGCGAACCGTATGCCTCCACCCGCAGCGTATCGACCAGCCCCGGATTCGCGCGACCGGTTCGGATTCCGGCCAAGTTATGCTTGAGCCGATCCACGGTTTTTTCCATGCGCTCTTCGACGTCGAGTAAAATATCATCGGCATCCATTTGATGTTCCCTCGAAGCGACTTGGCTCTTGCGACCGAAGCGACGTATCGCGACTCCGCCCGCATTGTTTTGCTTAACCTTGCTTGACGACGGCCTGGCTACTGACCTGTGTGCCTACCAGCTCACCCCGGACTGCCCGCTCGATGAATCCTTCTTTATTGTAGTTAAAAACGACAATCGGCATTTGATGTTCCATGCACTGAGCAATCGCTGTGGAATCCATCACTTTAAGATTTTGTTCCCGAATCGCTTCATAACTTAATTCTCGATAAAGAATCGCGTGCGGATTTTTTTCCGGATCGTCGCTATAGACACCATCGACTCGGGTTGCCTTGAGTAATGCATCGGCTTCGAGTTCGATCGCGCGTTGAGCTGCTGCGGTGTCGGTCGTCACGAAGGGACTCCCAGTCCCCGCGGCAAGGATCACGATGCGTCCCTTTTCCAGATGTCGTTTTGCGCGGCGACGGATATACGGTTCCGCTACTCCATCCATACGGATCGCGGTCAACAAGCGGGTTTCGGCTCCTAGCGACTCGAGTGCGTCTTGCAGCGCAAGACCGTTAATAACGGTTGCAAGCATGCCCATGTAATGGGCTGTCCCTTCCTGGATGACCGAGTTTCCGGCAGTGAACTGCGCACCGCGGAGAATGTTGCCACCCCCGATGACGATCGCAATTTGAACCCCCTGACGCGCCGCCTGAATCGTTTGCTCCGCCACGTGGGTTACCGCGGCCATGCTAATTCCGCGGTGGCCATCTTCGCAGAAACTTTCGCCGGAGAGTTTGAGAATGACGCGGTCATACTGTTTGACATCGGCATCTGAGGCAACTTCGTTAGCAGCCATACGACTCGTGCCCTTTCGGAAGGATGAGGAGGCCGGACGCTTGCGGACGCTTTCGGCCAGAAATCATCGATGGTGAATTGTGGATCATCTGAATCGCCGGGTTACTCGTCCTGCCCCAACTCCCAGTGCACGAATTTCAACAGCTTCATATCGGCGGCCTTCGCATATTTACCGACCGTCTGCTTATCGTCTTTTACGAAAGGCTGTTCCTCGAGCACTTGTTGTGCATAAAACTGTCGCATTCTGCCGTCGATCATCTTTTCGATAATTTCCTCCGGCTTGCCTTCTTTTCGCGCGGCTTCCGCAAGAATCTCTCGCTCCTTGGCCACGAGTGCGGGATCGAGATCGTCTTTATTCACGGCATTCGGATTCATCGCGGCAATGTGCATGCAGACATCTTTCGCCGTCTCTCCGTTTCCACCTTCTACCTGCAGGAGGACCCCTTTCGTCACACCAGAATGGTGTGCGTAGGCGCCACAACTTGCATCGATTCTCAAGATGCGCCGCAGCTTAAATACCTCGCGAATACGATTGTAAAGATCGTCCTTCTGTTCCCGTAGCGTAACGCCACTTCCGTTGGGAGACGGTTGATCGAGCAATTCATCGGGTGTGGCGGCGCCCGGACCGGTGGCCAGCTGTTGCGCCAAGTCATTCGCAAGCGCCACAAACTCCTCGTGACTGGCGACGGGTGCAGATTCACACTGGAGTTCGACCATCGCAGCGACGCCTGAATCGAAATCGTTGTAGATGCCCATCCTTCCACAGGAAGTGTCCCGTGTCCCCATCTTCGTTTCCTGGGTTTTGATTCCCTTCTTTCGCAGCGACTCAACCGCTGCCTCCTCATCGCCCCCCGTTTCGGAAAGCGCCTTTTTGCAATCCATCATCGGCAATCCTGTCCGCTCGCGAAGTGATTTGACTGCCGCTGCTGTTATTTCAGCCATAGCTCTTGGTACTCCTCATATCCTCCGGGCATCGTTTACCCGCTGTCGTTCGATTCGTTGTAACACACAAAGGTTTGTTTGGATTTTTAATCCTCGCACGATGGCTAGGACTTGATTGCGCCCTTTACATCGATTGCAGTTGTCGGTGCTTCAGGCGTGCTGCCCTCCGCTTCCACATGTTCCGCGACTGCCGCCTCTGCTTTGCCTTCGAGGATTGCATCGGCCATGATGCGCGTCACCAGTTCGATGCTGCGAATGCTGTCGTCGTTACCCGGTATCGGCAGATCAACAAGGTCGGGGTCGCAATCGGTATCAATCAGCGATACGGTTGTAATTCCGAGTTTTGTTGCTTCGCGAATGGAATTACGCTCTTTGTTGGGATCGATGGCAAATACACTCTCCGGCAGTCGATTCATAGTGCGAATACCGTTGAGGTTCTGAAACATTTTTCGCTTTTCTCTCAGAAGCGAAGACTGCATTTTTTTCGAGTAATTTTGAATTTTCTCCCCGCCTAAAATTTCTTCCAGTTCTTCCAGGCGGCCAAGTCGACTGCGAATCGTTCTGAAGTTTGTCAACGTTCCCCCCAGCCAACGCTGGGAGACAAAAGGCATGCCACAGCGGTTTGCCTCACGTTCGATCGTGTCGCTCGCTTGACGCTTGGTTCCCACAAAAAGAATGAGGCTTCCAGAAGCTGCGACTTGTTTGAAATATTTGCGGGCCCTGAGAAGCCCACGGACCGTTTCTCGCACATCGATGATGTGGATCAATTTCTGGCGGCCGTAGATATAGGGACCCATCTTCGGGTTCCAACGACTCGCTCGGTGTCCGAAATGGACGCCCGCCTCGACCAATTGTTTGACCAATACCTCGGCCATGACACGTACTCCTCCCTACCTTCGGCACACCGTGAGAAGCAGACCCAAACAGCCCGATCTTCTACGACGTTGAGTAAGGTTTCGGGCCGGGAAAAAAACAAAAAATGTCCGCCTCGGGCCCATCGCGAGGCAGGCAAAATATCGTAAGCCCCAGGGCAGTTGGGGTCAATCGGGTGCATCCTCGGGGGGAGGATCAGCCACCCCGTCGTACTGCGGCTCCGAGAGCACATGACTGCGGATGAGCATGCCACGTACGAGAAAGCAGAACATTCCATAAAGGATGCTGCCAAAGACAAGGGCTCCGGCCATCATGGTTCCAAAATGGTGCAGGAGCAGCACTCGAATCGGCGGCAGGGGACTCTTCGGTATTTTGCGCTGAACAGGGCCCTCTGGCGACGCTTGCTCGGCTGCCGCCTCGCGCCACTCGGTCCATGCGGCTTTGGCCTCGCCCGACGATCGCCCTCGCTGGTCTTCGCGGGCCGAAACCAATCCGTAGAATATTGTGGCCATGGTGATCACGTAGCCGAGTAGGAAAACACAGACGGAGGCGTAACGTGGCCGATCAACTGCGATCATGCTGTTGGTAAAACTCCGCGCCGCAAAAGTTTTCGTATTTTGGGAACAATCAGAGAGACCGCTCGCGCGCGATGGCTGATCGCGCTTTTCAAATGGCCACCGAGTTCGCCAAAGGTGCGGTGGTACTCACGAATTTCGAACAGGGGATCGTACCCGAATCCGTTGTGGCCAACTTCCGTCCGACGGATCCATCCTTGGCAGCGACTGGTACTCGTTCCATGGACGATACCTTCTGGATCGGAAATAACGATGTGGCAGACGTAGTGTGCCTGTCGTTTGCCGTCCTCGATCGCTCGCATTTTTTCGAGCAGCAATGCGTTGTTTTTTTCGTCCGTTGCCTCGCTGCCGGAAAACCTTGCGGAATAAATCCCCGGTTGTCCCTCAAGTGCGTCAACGCACAATCCGCTATCCTCACCGAGGACCCAACAGTCGAGATGGCGTGCCTGTTGACATGCTTTTTTTTCTGCATTTTCCGCAAACGACGTTCCATCTTCGATCACATCGATCGCTTGCGGATAATCAGCGAGAGTGCGGACTTGGATCGGTAGCGATTCCAAGAGAGCCACCAGTTCCCCTCCCTTTTTTGCGTTGTGCGTGCCGAGGACCAACAGAGGAAGGTGGGGCATGTTGTTTTATGGTGTATCGTAAGACCGCCTCGCAAAATCACTGCTCACAGATCGCTGAGGCACGGGGATCAGCACGGGCTGAATATCGAAAGGAATCCCCAGCAGTGTCTCGGGTGCGATGCCCGTTTGCAAGCCCGGGTGCTGCAGTTCGCCTGTTGGCGCTTTCTGCTTGGCAGAAAATCTCTCAATCGTGTCCTGAACTTCGGGTGCATAGCGAAATTTTCCATTGTCGAGGCGATTGCCCGGTGTCGGAAAGTTCCCCACCGTTACGATGCTCTGTTTACGATCGTGAAATTGGTAGGCATCGTAGCCCTTGGCGCGAAGCGCGATCGTGAGTCGATGGGCTTTTATCGCCCCCTTTTCCAGACGACTCGACTGCATGCCTCTTTCTTGCACATCCCGGATATGCTTCGGATTCACGGCAGAGAATCCGGTAAAGGTTGCAACCTTCACAGTATATTTCCCCGAGTTTTCCAGCAGACTGTGCTCAATGTCCTCGTTGAGTTGGGCGACGAAGTGATCAACACCCTGAGGCCGGAAATATTCATCCGGCAATAGAGGATTGGTTGTAATAAACGCAAGCTTCATTACGCCATCGGTGCGACCTTTATCTTTTTTAAGTAATTCATTCTGAATGCGTCTCAATTCATCAAACGAGCGACTTTGTTTTTTTTCTTCTTTACTCAGTGAATCGAGCGATAACGACTTGAGTTTTTCGAGATCCCGCTGGGCGACCGGATCGTTCACCGAAGCGTAGTTGCCCACCAGAATAGCCACTTCCTCGAATGCTGTGTTTTGATGATGTCGCATCTGCCGGGGCTTGCCGAAACGATCAACGCCCCTGCCGACGAATGACTCGGAGAAGTCGTATGATTGCTGATGGATGTAGGTGTCCAGTTTGTGTTTTTTGCGGAGTTCTTGTGTCGTTTGAACTGCATCTTTCATGGCGTCGGGACCGCGGAATGAAAGCGCCATGATCATCCAGGGTCCCTGCTCATCGGTCAACTGATAGGTTTTCTGCAGCGCATCGCTGTCGACAGAAGCGGAGTCCCCCGAACCCCATAAACGATTCCACCAGGAGGGGGCCGCCAGGGACGATTGGGGCGTCATCAGCCCATAGGCAAGGGTGAGCAGGAACACAATGGAGAGGAGGAGTCTTGGCATGGAACAGAAGTTCATGAAGGACAGGGGAGAGGGCACCATCGGGGGCGGGAGTCTAGCAGATGCTCGAACGAAGGTGCCAGAGCGTTTTCATCGAGAGTGCTATCGTTGCGTACAGTCGCAGAGTGCTGCAAAGAAGGATGCAAACCGCCCGATCGAGAAACGCTAGCACCGTGCGAGCGACAGATCGGTTCAAGCAAAAGCGAGGCGACCGCAGAGTCGGTTTGTTAAGTGGAGGATAGCGGGCTCGAACCGCTGACCTTCTGGCTGCCAGCCAGACGCTCTCCCAACTGAGCTAATCCCCCGGAAATCGCACGCCTATCGGGCCACCGAATCGCGTCGTACCTGCCCGCTCGGCATTGCCAAGGCATGCCAAAAACTCTATCAACGCAGAGGGAAACTGTCAACGGACAATGCGCGCCGGATGGAATTCAAAAGCGAAGACGCAATTACGGCTGTTTTATGAAACGTTGGCTTATCTTCGGCGTCAAGATTGCCCTTGCGGTGAGCATTATCGCGTACCTCCTCTGGTCGACGTTTCAAACGGATGCCGAGGTCTATAAGCAGTTGCAGCGCGAAGAAAAGAATTGGCTTCGCTTAGGGTTGGCCGGCCTCGTACTCCTCTCCGCCACGTTATTTACTTTTTTTCGCTGGTATTTGCTCGTGCGCGTGTTAGAAATTCGCTTCACCCTGCGCGAGGCCATTCGCCTGGGCTACATGGGCTATGTTGTAAATTTTTTCGCACTCGGTGTGGTGGGAGGCGATATCTTCAAGGCGTTTCTCCTGGCGCGCGATCACGCCGGATGTCGAACCGAAGCGGTGATGAGTGTCTTGGTCGATCGCTTGGTCGGCCTCTACGGGCTTCTTCTCCTGGCAGCGGTCGGACTTGTGATCTGGAAAGGGTATTTCGCCGAAGCGCATCAGGCGACGGAGTCACTTTACTTATTGCTCATTTTATCGATCGGTGGTTTTTTGTTGGCGACGCTCGGTTTTTGTTTTCCGCGACAGTTCGCACGCGGACGCGTCGCGCTGCGCGTCTCGACAATTCCGCGAGTCGGGAAATACCTGGAACAGATCATCGTTGCTCTTGCCCGGTATTCACAGCATCGGCGCACTTTACTTGTTGCCACTCTGATCACGCTCGGGACGCAACTGTTGACGGTCATCGGCTTTTGGCTCATTGCGACCGGATTGCCGGGGGAGGGGCCAAACTTCGCACAGCTTTTTGTGATGGTCCCTCTTGCGCTCTTCGCGACGGCCGTTCCGTTACCGATGGGGGGGCTCGGTGCTTTGGAGGCGACCCTTGCCTCCCTCTACCGCCTGTTCGGGTTTTCCAGCGCCCTTGGCTTGCTCGTGTCGCTGGCCTATCGGCTAGTGACGATCCTTGTGGCGGTTGGTGGCATCCCCGTCTTCCTGGGCAAGCCTCTCGTGGGAGAGAGTAAAGATTTTTCCGAAGGCACATCCGGCTGAATCACAAGCCGGAACCGACTTGTTGCTAATCGGTAGCCGTGGATTGCCGTTTTTCTTCCGCAGCGCTCAGTCGATAGTAGTGTGGCGAAAATTCCCAATGACTGTCACTCTGCCCCTGCGCAATCGCTTGCCTTCCGATCTCTGCCACGGCCTCGGCACGCGGTGCCCAGTTTTCGGCGTCCACGGCGGTGACTCCTGCCGGCAACGGACGATCAAATTTTGCGAGTAGTGTCCCGCTGACCCGGTCGCCTT
>CACOUL010000019.1 GCA_902630355.1 Planctomycetaceae bacterium | reverse complement strand
TTTAGGAGCCTCCTTTCTCTGCCAGACGCGCGATTGAAACGCCAAAAGTCGTTGTTTCAGAGCGACTTAGCAAGCATCAAGTAAATCTTGACATGCGACCCGAACGCCCGTAGTATCGGGAGCAATAACTCACTATCGCTCAATGACTTGCAGAATTTCCAGGCTGCTTGTATGGACCTAGAAACAACTCTTTTGATCCTGGCCGTACTCGGCACCATTCTCTTCCTCGTCGCCCTGGTGATGAGTTACAAATCGTGGCGTTGGCACACCATGCTACTGGTGGGGCTCGTCTTTGTTGCCGGTGCCGTTGCTACTTGGCTGAGTGTCGAGACGCTGAAGGTGCACCAAAGCTGGCGAGGGATCCTGTTTCTCGATGATTTAGGAGACCCTGCCGATCCAAAATTGAGCATTCAATTTGGCGGTCCCACGGGCCTAATAGAAAAAACAGAAAAACTTCGTGAGGAAAATTACGAACTCGAATTCGGAAAAGAAACAGAACGCGGAGAAATTATTGCCCCGGGAATTGTGCAACTGCAGTCCCAACTCGCATCCATTCTCGTGGATCGTGGTCGTTTATGGAACGACGCCCAGCCTTTGAGTCTGTCGGCCGAAGATGTCCTTGTCGTCGAGGTGCCTCAGACAGAGACCTACCGCATCGAAAAAAATATCCCGCTATACATCTTTGGTGAGAAAACACCCCTGGAAGGCGGAAAGTACCTTGGGATGTTCCGCGTCGAAGAGGTTATCGGTAATGCGACGGACGAGGAGGGCGATGCCACGCCGGGAGGTAAGGTGCAAGTGACATTACGTCCGGGGTGGCCCATATCGGAGGAGGAGAGAAATCGACTCAGTACGAGTGTGGCGAACAAAGACCTGTGGCGTTTGTATGACAAAACGCCCGTCGATCGCCACCAAGTTTTTTCCGGTTTAAAGTCGAGTGATATGAAAATAGAGGAGGACGAGTTTAATCGACTGGATATGGAAGCTCGGCTTCGAAAAATTTTGCCTCCACAATCGGTACAAGAATATATTGACGATTATCAGCCCGCGCAAGACCAACATCCCCCCGAGCGAATTGAGGAACTGGTCGAATTTATCGAAGACTATCCCGATGACGATACAGATCCTCATTTCTCCGAAGGTCAGCAGCTATGGCTTCCCCGAGTGGGTGCAGAGGGCGTCGTGGAGATTCGTGATTCTGTAACGGGTGGGACCATCGAGGTCGAGGCAATCCCAAGCATCAGCGAACTACTCGAACAAGAAGTAATCGAACGGTTGGATGAAGAAGGCTCGCCAAGATATTCCCGTAAACTGCGAGATTACGCTTATCTGTTTAGCGACCTCTATCGCGAAAGACAGCGGCAAACCTATGAAATAAATGAAAAGCTTGTGGAAATGAAAACCGTTGCGCGAGTGATTGGCGAAAAGCAGGAGATCGTCGATCGGTTTACCAAAGAAAAAGGTCGCCTGACGAATGATGCCGAACAATTCCACCGCGATCATAAAATCATACAAGCACTCACCGATTCGATGGACGCTCAACGCAAAGCGGTAGATACCGCATTGAGAAAGGTTCGCCAGGAAACCATTAGTCTAGGTGAAAAGCTCAATACAAAACAGCTCAAGGCAGTCAGAGAAATTGACCGCCGCTCGCCCGACCCGGGTCCTCCTGCGGGTGCCGGTTAGTAGGCCACCGATCTGGCTATTGTTTCGTCGGGCATTCTCTTGTTCAACAATTCGGTTGGCTGCCACGAGCGGGCAGTGATAGAAGATGCAAAATAATTAGCATTCACCATTATTAGAATTAGAGTTCCATGGGTCTCGATAGTCGCGATTATTATCAAGAGCCTACCCCGGAGTATCGCTTCGGTGGTCCGCCATCGTTTGGCGCTCCAAAAACCCGTTTGATGGTAACACAATTGGTGATTGCCAATGTGATTGCGTATGTGATTGCGTATGTAATCTATTTGGCTGGTGATCGTCAATTTATAGACAATGTCTTCGCCCTGCAGCCGAACATTTTTTTTACGAACTGGTATGTGTGGCAAGTTCTTACCTATGGGTTTTTGCATAGTTTAGACAACGTTGCTCATATTCTCGGTAACATGTTCGTCTTATGGTTCTTCGGACGCGAGGTTGAATCTGTCTACGGCCGGAAGAAATTCCTGGCTTTTTATCTCTCCTCTATCATCCTTTCGGGAGTCATAGGCAGCTATCTGCAGGAAGCGATCACCGCAGCACGCACCGGAGGGGAGGCAGGACCCGGAGCGTACATCATCGGTGCATCAGGCGGCGTTTTTGCGGTGTTGATTCTCTACGTGTGTCTGTTTCCGCGACGCACAATTCGTATTTATTTAGTTCTTCGTGTCCGTGCATGGATTCTTGCCGTGGGCTATTTGGTCTTGGATTTTATCGGTACCTTCAGCGACAGCCACATTGCCCACGGCGTGCACCTGGCGGGAGCCGCGTGCGGGTGGGTGTATTTCAAGACCAACTGGGACTTAAGCCGTTTGCTTCCAACTGCCGAAAGCGTCCGTCGTTATGGCCGGCGCCGAAAAGTGCGGATTCATCGGCCCGAGACAGACTCTCTGGCCGAAGAGGTGGATCGCATTCTGGCCAAAATTAACAGGGAAGGTGAAGCAAGCCTCAGCGCAAAAGAGCGGCGCACATTGGAGCGGGCGAGTCAGCAATACAAGGACAAGGATCGACAGCAGCACTAGTTGCCAAGTTGCCACATCCGCGGATCACAGTGGGCGTCGCGGAAGTTGTCGGGGAAAAGGGGCTCGCGCGCGGGGCGGCGGCGGATATCCGTGTTCCACTTCCCACTCCTCGCGCTCTGAATCCGAGGCATAGTGGCTGAGATAGATCGTGGGATTTTGTCCCGCATCCGCACAATCCCAATGTAGATAACTCTCCGTCCCCTCAAGTTTCTTTTCCTGGCTCGGAAGAATATCGCGATAGATTAGCTGATACAGTTCCCGATCAGAAAGGTGGTCGGTAAATTCAAGTACGATCCGTTTTTCAAAAAGCTTGTAGACGGTGTCCCAGAGTACCTCGTGCAGTGCATCCTCGCCCTCGAGGTCCGAACCGAATTCCTCCGGTCGTGGCAGGTTGAGGGGCGGATCGAACCATTCGGCGATCGAGAGTACCGGTGCTCGTTCCCAGGCCAACATCGACGCCAAAAACTCATTTTCTTTTGCGGTCGAAAATGCCCGTACGTTTACGCGACAGATCGACTCGTCGACATAGGGTTCAATTTGATCCCGTAGTTCGGCGTTGCGAAGCAGATGATCCACCTCGTCGTAATCAAAAGCACTCGGTTCGGAACGTTCCATAATGTAAGTCGCTATAAATTCGGTGAGAAATAAGTGTTCACCAATCGATGACTTCCCAAGGCGATTGGCGACTCTTCCATCGACTCTAACAACGATTGCCGAGTGATCAACAGGTGAAGCGTCACGTTTAATGAAAAGCCAGCTGACCCCCAGTCGGTCGACCGGCACAACTAAGAAAGTTGGTCCGCAAACTCACTCTAATCGATACAGTGTGAATTGCGCTGCGGACTGCGACTTAAAATGACTATTATTTAAGCCCCACTTATTGGTCGCTCTTGAGAGGAGCCGTTGATTCCACAGCCCCGAGTTGCTGGTCGAGATCACCGATTTTTTCGACGCGGCGTGCGTGCCGGCCACCATCAAACTCGGTGGAGAGCCAGATTTCGACCATATGATCAATCAGTTTCACACCGAGGAGGTCTGCGGAGAGACAAAGAATGTTTAAATCATTGTGACGGCGGCTCATTTCGGCCGTAAGATCATCGTGGCACGGGGCGGCACGGACGCCGGGAAACTTATTGGCTGCAATCGCCATTCCGATTCCGGTGCCACAGATTAGGATGCCCCGATCCGCCTCGCTCTGGCTTACGCGACGACCCACTTCGGCGGCGATGTCGGGATAGTCGACGCTCTCCTCGCTTTGGGTTCCCACGTCATTCACATCGTGACCCAACAACCGCAACAAATCGATGATTTGTCTTTTGACGTCCACTCCACGATGATCACTTCCGATTGAAATTCTCATACTCTTGTTTGCTCCTGCGAAACACAGCTTTGCAAAAAGTTTGCTTAGTTATTCAGGTTCAGATCCTTGACGCGCTGTCGAAGTTCCGTTTGAATTTTTTCCGCGCACCGACGATATTCATCGACCGATTCTCCGATAGGATCGGCCACATCCTTGCCGTCGAGTCGTAGCACTTCGGTGCGGGAGGCCGCCTCGGGCCATTGTGCCAATAACGCCTCCCGATGTCCGCGCGTCATTGTTAGAATAAGATCCGCATGACGCACCATCTGTTCAGACACCGGCTGAGCACTGTGTGCGCTCAAATCGAGACCCATGGCTTCCATCACCTCGACACCCTGCGGAGAGGCACGACCCCCTGACATGGCAGCAATGCCCGCGGAAGCAATCATTGCACCATGTTCCTCAATCTCACTCTCCGCACAGCCGATTTTTTCAGCCAATAGACGACGTCCGATCACTTCTGCCATCGGACTGCGACACGTGTTTCCGGTGCAGATAATCAGGATCATCAAGCTCGAAAGTCGCTTTAAATGCTGCTCCGTTACGACCCCCTCCCGAAGGATTTCGTAACTTCGTTCATGGACCTTTACAACCGACGACGCTTGTCCCAAGCGGCTTTTGCCACCATCGAGGACCAAATCGATCCGCTCACCGAATGCATCAATCACTTCCTCTGCCGTAATCGCATCCGGTTTTCCCGTTAAATTAGCGCTGGTCAGCGCTACCGGTCCGGTGAGCATTCTCAGTACGTCAAGCACTAGTGGATGCGCCGGTACGCGTAAACCGACCGTACCGTTTGGGATCACCGCCTCTCTTACTTTGGATGGGAGTTGAGTGAGTAAGCTTTCCGGATGATGATTTTCCGCGACTAACGTCAATGGTCCCGGCCAGCAGCGGCGCGAAAGACGCCGGCCCATGGGGCTTAAGTCCGGGGCGTAATCGAGTGCCTCTTCGGCACTGCGTACCGCGAGGGTGAACGGGTGAGATTTCTCACGACCCTTGGCCGTCATCAGACGATCGACAGCGTCTTCATCAAGCGCACTGACCGCCAGGCCGTAGACGGTCTCGGTGGGCAGCGCTACCAACTTGCCACCGGTAAGGGCTTCCACCGCCCGGTGGACTACATCGCGGGGATCCTGGGCAGCCCGCGTATCGATTACCACTGGGGTCATAGGCTCTATGTACTTCTTCCGTAGTTTTGAAGTGGAAAATCGAAAAAAGCTTCGCGCTGGTGAAAAGAGGGTATGGCCAACCGGCGGACGCGATAACTTCGTGCGGAAAACTCTGTTCAGATTCGTCGACTCGAAGGGAGTAATTTACCGAGAAATAACCCTTCTCGTCAAGTGTGCACATCCCCCATAGGTGGTATTTTTGAATCGATTTCCCGGTGGGGTGTCGGGAATCAACTCCGGATAAGTTTGCCTTGACCCACCAGAGACTTAAAGAGTCGAATCGGTCATGCACATCGCTTTCCTTTGCTTGCCAATGACCCTCGGTGTGATCGATCCGCTCGATCCAGAACAACCACTCCAGGGATCACTCCGGGACCCGTGGGGGGTTCTTTCCAGCACGTCTGCCGACCATTCCAGCACTCTCGATCGCAAAGCATCGGCGCCTGAAGTGAGACCGCCATCGGAGCAGTTTGGACTTTCTTTCGCTGACGTCCGGTCCGGGTATCAGCCCTCATTCGACCTCTCTCATCTGGGTGATACCCCCGCAGACCGCTTCGATCGCGCAGTCGCGGACTGGGACCAATTGGAGTTAGAGCCGAAGGACTGGCCGTTCGGGGAGGGCATGATTGTATACGGCGATCCTGCGAAGTTTGTCCTCCCCGAAACCTTCAAACCCACTATCCACAGAAATGGAGGGTGGTGGATCTCCATTGGTTTGACTCTCATGCTGTTTTTGTTGCTTTTGCGGGTGTACCGGTTGCGGCCGACCGCCACGGACTGACTCATTCAATTCCTACAAGCCGAAATAGAAGCACTTTTGGCAGCGGTCCTATGGGTCGTGCGGGGATTGCGGAGGCCACGGCAAATCATCGATTTTTATCTCTCCCTCGTCGATGTTATAGGCGTGTGAAGGTTTGCCACGATGGCATCCCTCACTCCTGATGTATGATTTCTACCGCGATGGACCGCGCCCCGAATCAAGGTCGCTGAATCTTGTTCCATCGCAAAACATTTGTTGTACTCCTGGGGTACCTCTACTTTTTAGTTCCCCTGTCGGCAGCGGCACAGGTTTGTGTCCCCGGTGGTTTGTGAAAGCCCCCCGCAGTTCGGGGTTCCCGGACACTGCCCACGCTCACCGTCCCGGCAAAGCAGCCGGTATCTTCCGCTTCACAACCTCAAACTCCACATCCGGCCGTTGTGAGGATTGTTGCGGATGAAGGCAATGTGACCTCGTTGGGATCGGGCACACTTGTCCTTGTCACTCAGGATTTTGGCTTGGTCATTACCAATTGGCATGTTGTGCGTGGGGCCAAAAAACCGGTGGAGGTTATTTTTCCCGATGGTTTCCGTTCCGCCGGCACCGTGATGAAATTAGATAACGATTGGGATCTTGCGGCCATTGGAATTTGGCGTCCCCAGGTCGCTCCCGTGTTACTCGCCGATACCGCACCGGTCCAGGGCGACTGGCTATCGATTGCCGGATATGGTGGCGGGCGCTACCGTGCGGCAGTAGGCCGTTGTACGCAATATGTGGCTCCGGGAAAAAACCAACCGTTTGAAATGGTGGAGCTTTCCACCGAGGCGCGGCAGGGCGATTCGGGCGGCCCCATTTTCAATGCCAAAGGGGAGCTTGCGGGTGTCTTGTTGGGTGCTAAACGTGGGCATACGGTGGGTAGTTTTTGCGGTCGTGTCGGCCATTTTTTGAACGATGCGGCTGAGACGCTTCAGCAGCAGCAACTCCAGCGCCAAGAATCTCATCGACTGGCGACGGGTACATCTTCGCCAGCCGAACACAAGGTAAACAACTGGGTGGCAGCCCAACCTGTGACTGCAGCAGTTGCGAGCCCAACGCCCAGGGACTTGGTACCCGAACGCCCTGCGGCAATTCCGGAAACCAGCCAAAGCACCGTCGGCCTGTTGGGCGGGACTTGGCGAGAAAACGCAAGTCGATTTCTGGGCCCGACACCCTACGATCAGATAAAATCGTTTTTCGCCACCGTGGGGGCTTTTTCGCTGCTACTCTCCTGCATAAGACTCTTCAAGATACGCAGCGACTGACCGACTTCTATTCATGGCGCGGCGTTTGATCGTGCCGCTCGAAGCGTACTGGGATGCGTTAATCAAGCCAGTCACCGTCCTTGAGTCGGTCGGGAACATATTGCTCGGTAACATAGCTGATATCTTTGCTGATCAGCGCTTCCACTTCAAGTTTGAAGTCATTTTTGAGCATCATGTTGATCTCTTTTTGCCAGGCCTTTTTGTGTTCGAACCACGGGTAGCCTGCAATTTGTCGCGCTCGCTTACGGTCGTTGTCATTTAAATCAATGCGTACGCTAGGGGAAAGTTTACAGCGTTCATAATCCTTGCTCCGCAACCCCATAAAGCGTGCTTTGGGGATCGCCATCCGCTGCGACTCATACGCCAGATTGATGGAACCTTGTTTGATCACGCTGTAGATGTAGTATCCCCAAGGATCATTATCGAGAAGACAGAAAATGGGAAGGTTGAGTTCATTGTGCATGCGATTGAGCAAACGTCGTACGCCCCGTGGCGGCTGTCCCGCCCCGTGCGTCAAAATACAGTTGTGCTTCTTCCAAAATTTATCCTCATTGAACCGCTGCCACACAGTTCCTTTTTCCACATGTAAAACGAATTTTGCCGAGCATTTTTTGAAGTTGATCACATTCGGTTCCACAATAGAGGGAATCCCATATCCCCCGGATCCCATGCGGGCACAGTCGATCAGGTCACCATTGTCTTCGAGTTGGAGATTTCCGACCATTTCCCCCCGTTTGTCAGCGTATAAATGCAATTCTTCACGTAGCGTTCCCAAAAGAACTTCGACATCTTCAATCACGGGATCGCAATCGGATTGTTCTTCAAACGTATTTTCTTTGGTCCCCTCAATCGTGTGCTTGAGCATGTAGTAAAGTCCACGAATACTCGTATTTTTTCCCTGCTCGATCAATTGCTTGCAGCCGCTGCCTACGAGCATCGTTTGCATATAGCTTTTTGCCTGCGAAAGGTTGAACAGCATACGGCGATTTGTATTCTTGCCCATCTCAATAAATCGCTTACGCCGATTGAATTTCACATTCGAGAGGCTTCGGGTGGGGATATCCAAGTGGGGATCGCGTCGACGGCGTGCTGCGAGGACGACCTGATCAGCCATGGTGATCAACTCAGCGAGTGTTTTTCGATCTTTCGTTGAGACCTTGACACTTGCGCGCGGGGATTTGGCTTTCGCCTTTTTGGCAGTCTTTTTGACCCCGCCACGATTGGACTGTTTCACCACCTTTTTCTTTCGGGCAGTCACGCGTTTTTTCGCCATGCTTATTTTCTTTCTGATGTTGCACGTAGTCGCAACGGATGATTACTTGACCGAAAGATTGTCGGCTGCTTCATTGGGATCGACGATCAAGACATTGCTGCCCAGATCAAGGTCTTCTTCGATGGGACGCCCGCGACTGTCGAGTTTGACATCCGCTTCCGCCGTTTTCTTGGTCGCAATTTTCAGCAACTTATCATAAAGGTCTTTGCGGTCGGCACGATTGATCTCGCTGACGGCATTGGCCACCTCGCCGAGATAACGCAGAAAAATATTACGGCGTTCCCCCTCTTGGCGTACTCGAATCCGCCGACGCAAGTACATTCCCAATTTGCGACCGACCGCCTGGAGTCCGAGACGTAACTCTTTCTGAATTTCCGGATAGGACGCAACCGCCTCTTTAGATTCACTTGTGAAAGGTACCCACACACTGGCCATATGGACCATCACCGTTACGGGTCCGCTCGGCAGCGAACCCCTCGACTGGCTGAGCCCATAAGGTCGCCAATTGGTTCCCAAAATACTTTGCGTGATTGCACATGCGGCGGGCTGAAATTGTAAGGGCACCCGATTGGCATACCGCAGTACATTCATCGTCTGCCCCTCGCCGAGGTTCAGATTTCGCATCGCTTCGTGGAGGGCATCGATCTGTTTGGTCACAAGTTTTCCAGGTGAGAGACGCGTACCGAGGTCCGACTCCTTCATTATTTTTTCTGCAGCGTCACTTCCGATACCATCAAAAGTGTGGATGAGAAACTGGCGGAGAGTTCTTAAGTCGGTCTCACCAATCAACTCGATCAGTGTTTCCTTGGTGATCCGCTGTGCTGCGGTCGTTCCCCCGTAGGCAAGCGCCACCTCAATTTGAAAGGGATTTCCCCGATAGACGTTGGGTGGACGGGTTGCTGCCGCGTAGAACTCACCGGGAACCACCTGGTGTAACCCTTTGAGCAAATGTTCTTCTCCGATGGGTGCAATGCAATCTGTTTTCGGCGCACTTATTTTTGTTTCCTGAATCGCTTCATAAAGTCGATCCACTTCGCCGCGACCGATTTTGCGGGTGCTTGCCCGCACCTTCACACCAGCAGTACTGCAGATTTTGCGGGCAACCGCGGGGCTCACTCGTGAGAAGGATGAGGTCAAAAATTGCGAAAGCGTCGAAGTATCGGTTCCCTTGAGCATTGCCAGAAGTCGCCCCAACTCCACGCCATAGGGATGCGGCTTGATTTCCTTTGGCTCCGTCGGAAGGATTTCTGTCGATCGCTGGTAATGGCGGTATCCGCCGTCTGGATCGAGATAATGCAGCGTCACGTGGGGGTTGGCAATGGCCGTCTGTTCCAAATATTCGTCGATACTCCCTCGTCCCCGTTGATATTTTGCTTCCAGTTCAATCGTCACGCGGGTGCCACTAACGACTTCCTTTCCGCTTGGATTCTCCGGATCCTCACCATAGGTTCTGACCCACTCGACCCCGTGCTTTGCCATCCACGTTTCCCCTTTGGGACCGGCGGGAATGTCGACGCCGTTCCCGCGACCATTGAGAATTTCAGGCTTGTTGTTTTTGGTGTCGATTTGAATTTCGTAATAGTGAATCGGTTTTCGCTTCGATGTTTTGGAAGAAATTTTTACCGGCTTACCGGTGGTTAAAACACCATACATCCCAGCCGCGCTGATCCCGATTCCTTGTTGGCCCCGACTCATCCTCAGTCGATGAAACTTGGAGCCGTAGAGCAATTTACCGAAAATGAGCGGGATCTGTTTTTTGAGAATGCCGGGTCCGTTATCTTGGACACCCGCCTTGTACCGATTGTTCCCGGTTGCTTCGACATGCACCCAGATCTCCGGAAGAATCCCCGCCTCCTCACAAGCATCGAGCGAATTGTCGACCGCCTCCTTAATCGTGGTCAGTAGTGCCTTACGCGGGTTGTCAAATCCCAGCAGATGTCTGTTTTTTGCGAAGAATTCACTTACTGAAATGTCGCGTTGGCTTGCCGCCATCGACTTTGCAGTGGCGCGGCGTCCCGATCGTCTGCTGGTGATCGCCGCATTGGTCGATACGGGTCTTGCCTGGCTCACCGCAGCACGGGACTTCTTTTTTTTCGCGCCACCCGCAGATCCATTTCGGGAAACCGAGGTTTTACCCACGGGAACTTTTTTCGTTTGGCGTTTCTTTTTTCGCCTTGCCTTCACTTTTGCCAAACGTCTGCCTCCTCGCAAACAACGTGTTGGCGGAAGTCCAAAGACTTCCAGGGGCTCCCCGAGCCGTGAGAGGCCAAGGGCAGGGACCCAGAGATTGGTAAATTTTGCGGTTGCTGCGGATTATACCGACACAGGGCCCCGACTCCCAGGTGTTTTCGAGCCTGTAACCGCTGAAATCCGTTCTACCAACATATAAAGACTCACCTGTACAAGCCTACGGAGCCGAATTCCCTTCTAGAGACCACTCGCGTTATCGACCGCGCTATCCGTTCCCCGACGGACCTTGAGCGGTTCGTCCACCTTATCGGAGAAAACCGATGAATCGCCGACTTCTCAGATTCACGATCCTTTTGGCAGGTTTGTTTTTTGGATTGCTCGCGGCACCGCAAGCCGATGCTGGTCCCCCTTACTACGGCCGAGCCAATATGCAGTGTGGATATCCGGTAAGTCAGCAGGATCTTTTTTACAACTACTACGTCGGAGCGCCGGGTTGCCCGTGTGGTCCTCCCGCACAGCTCTATGTCAGTCCGCGGCCAACGCCTCCGCTGGTCGGTCATACGTACTATACGTACCAGCCATTTCTGCCTCACGAGATGCTCTATAAGCACGATCGTACATACTTTCGCGTTCATCCGGATGGTACCGGCGTGAAAACGAAGGTCCGGTGGTACTGAAACAACAGAATCACACAGGGATAGCCCAAAGATGAACTGCAACGTTTGTAAAAATTATTTTCTCAATCTTTCGGTCATTGCATCGATTATTTTTGCCGCCACGTCGTTGCCCGCTCAAACACCTGCTGAGGCAACCTATCCAGGCGGTTGTCCTACGTGTGGTGTCGCACCCTGTTATCCCGCAATGGGTGGGCAGATGGTGAATTACGGACACTGTGGCCCCCGTTGCCGCGCGGCCCTGAGTTATCCCTGGCACTGCGGTTATTACTACACACCTTGGGGATCTCCGGTGGCGCTAGTCGTTCCGCCAACGGCGGAAAAACAATACAGCATGGGATGGGGTGTGGGTAACACGCGCCTCACACGGATTTACCATCAGTTTGGCAGGCCTTACCCGGGAACCACTGTAGGACCAGGAGGCCGCTTTCGCGCTACACCCTACTGGCCCAGTGATACGGCGCAGTTCGGTGTTTATTATGTGCGGGGACCTTGGTAGCGAACTCATTACGGGTTTGCAATCTTCTCATTACACTCGGCAAGCAACTTCTCAAATCGCTTCCGCAATTCCGTTCCACCCAATTCCGGATGCAACACCCGCAACATTCGGACCATCTGAGCGGCCCTCGCGGCGTTGCCGAGTTTAAATTGTGACTTCGCCTGCCCATATTTTGCTGAAAACCAAGCGTTCGTCTGGGGCGGTGACCGGCGGACAATTTCGCGGTATTTTTTTAAGGCCATTTGCAGGCTCTCGTCATCTGGCTGCTGCAACAACAACTCGGCGTACCGCCGCTGGACACGCCCATCATTTGGATGTGCTTCGGCAAGTGTGCGAATTATTGTAAGCGAGTCAGCCGCTTTTCCTGTCAACCGGAGCGCGTTTGCCTCGATCAATCGCAAGGCGATGCGATCTTTTTCATCGACCTTCTGGGCAGATTTTTTCAGCCCCGCAAATGCGTCAAGCTTGAGCGACGCAGCTTCACGGCGATTGATTCCCGCCTCGCGAGAGAGCAGTCGTACCCCATCGGTTACCTGATGTAGACCGAATATAAGATCTACCCAACTTCCATCAAAACGGGCAATTTGTTGACGCGCCTTGGCCACATCTCCGCTCCCGAAAAGCGCTTCGATCTGTAATTGATGAAGTTGTTTCTTTTCTTTTTCACTCGATGGCCCAATGATTCGAAGTGCTCGCTCGATTAAGTTCAAAGCAGACGTGTATTTGCAGCCCAAGTAGCGCATTTGCAATTGTGCCGTATCGCCCGCCACCTTGGGAGCAAGAGCATTGTTTTGTTCGAGTAATTGTCCGGCGGGCGGAACGAGTGCCGCCAAAATATTCTCCACGGATTGAATGAATTGGCGGGCATCACATTGACCGCTGGAGAATTGTGAAAATGTAGCGCGACACTGTTGTTCGCAACAGGGAACGGCTGCAGCGACTGCTGCAGCATACACGGGACTTTCAGGAGGGATCGCGAAAAACAATTCGCTCGCCGCACGCGATTTGCCCTCTGCGGCAAACAATCGCCCGAGCCAAAACCGAGCCCGATTGCTCGTCGTAGTCCCGGGCCAGCGTTTCAGGTGTTGCTCCAGAAGAGTGCGGTATTCTTTGTTTTCCGCAGTTTCCGTATCACTCGAAGTCGCATCTTCGCGCATTGCTTGCGCCAGATTGTAAATACCCAATAAATGGATTTGTGCTGCCGCTTCGTTCTGCGGGTATGTTTCTGCCAATCGTAAAAAACGTCGGCTCGCCTCACGATAATTTTTTTGTTTGCTTTCAATTGCGGCGGCAGTCCTTCCGACTGTAAACGCAAGTAAAGCATCCCCACCGGTTGCCGCAATATTTTCGGCCTGATCGTATGACGCGACGGCATCCTCGACCTGTCCACTCTGATACAAACCCTCAGCAGCGCGGATCAAGAGCGACACTTCTTTTGCGCCACCCGTTGCAATGGACTTTCCGAGAAGAATTCGTGCCCGCAGCGACCAGTAAGGGTCGTGCAGGGACTCAATTAATTCGAGTTGGTGTACCGCACGGCGATTCCATTCGTTTTCCTCAACTCCTGAGGCGGTGGCCGCCGCGGCGAGCAGTAGTTTTAATTCGATAAGGTCGAGTTCCGCTTCAATCTGTTGATTGCAATGAATGGGTCGATTGAGGAGTTCGATCGCGTCCATATATTGCTCATCTGCAATCAATTGTTTTGCTAATTGGCAACGGAGTTTGCCCCGCACATCCACAGGAAGGTTACTCTGCTTGAGAATATCGACAGCCTTCTCAAATAGCTTCTTATCACCACTGAGCCTTAAACAGGTGAGATGCGCGACACGACTGTCCCAGTCGATAGGATTTTCCTGAGCCGCAAGCGGTTTGAGCAACCGTTCTGCCTGCTGGACTGCGTGAATTTGATCGGGACTATCCTCCTGGTAGCACAAGGCCAACTCGATCCAGGCCGCGGCCTCACTTTTTTGAAAATCATCCTGCAGCAGGAGTAGCGCCTCTTCGCCCAGATGGTTCTTTTGCGTTTGTGACGGAGTACTCCCCAGGAGACTTTCCTTGACTTTCACTAAGCCACCCTTCGCCAAATCGATGCAACGTTTTAGCTCAGCAATGCCCTCATTGTGATTCGATTCGGATTGAAGCGTCACATGGCTAATTTGTCTGGCAAAGGTCCCGCGGGCGAGGGCGATTTGAATGGATTGCCGCGTGATTAGAGGCGTCAAACCACTTTTCGGATATCGGTCGGACCATTTCTGAAGCACTGCTTCGGCCTGCCTCCAATGTTCGGTCCGGTGGCGCGGCCCGCTTTGCAGTGCCCATGCAGCATAACTTCGCGAAAGATCTACCGTACTCTCGGCGCGATCCAACGCACTGAGATCTTCGCGACTCAGGCGTTCTTCACAGGCAAGGATGGCGAGTGGGAAAAGACGCCGCTCGATTAAACCGTCAATAAAATCTTTTTCAGGAGAAAGTGGCAGCGGGAGGCTTTCGCAAAGACAAACCGAAGCAGTGGCTGCCATGCACCAGGCGATCGCCAATCGCACAGCCTGTAGGGCTGACGGCACGCCGTGCTTGGGAAAGTGTGGCAAACCCATAGGGATGACGACCCTGTCGTTTGAGGTGCTCGGCTACGTTATTTTATCGCTGCAGCATCGAAGCATCGGCCGCAAATTGAATCTCTGAAAAACCCATATTACGACTGACATCATAAGCATCGATGGCGATACCGAAGGGAACCGGAGCCTCGACGTCCACAATGATGGGTACCGATGAATCAATTGTAGCGAGTGCATCGAGTTTTTGTTTCACTGCCAGAAGATCAGCGCACGACTGTCCACTGACGGACCAGACTGGTTTGTCATTCCGCCAGTCGATCTTCAGCAACACCGGTTCGATATCTTCGGTTTCCACTTGTTTGTCGATAAGTGAATTTCCAGCCGGACCCTCTAGCTGCACTTGGCTCGGCAAGTTTTGTTCCACAATCTGAAAACTCGCCGTGCAGATGAAAAAAATGAGCAACAAAAAAACCACATCAATCATGGGGGTCATCGTCGAATCCTGCCGCTCCCCCGATCGTGTATGGTCGTTCGGTATCCGCATGCGAGCATTCTCCAATCACCATGAACGCTTAAATACTAAAGTCTCCATCAAAGAGACTTGTTCCCGCTCTCGCCTCGACTAATCACGGCAAACTGCACATTCCAAATCTTTAATTCTGCGCAATTGACCAACAGGGGTTCAATCACTCCATAAGGAACCACACGATCAGCCCGGATGCGGACCTCCAGTCCACCCTTTGCTCGTTCCATTTCTCGTTTCAACTGATTGTATAATTTGTTGTTTTCGACCACCCGTGCGCCGAAGGCGATAATCGGGACGCCCCCTTTCTGGGAAACGTTGATAGTCAATCGCCGCTGCTGGGCTTCGCGATTTTCTTCGCCGGTTTGAGCAAGAGGCAGATCGAGTTCAGCGTGCGCTTCTTGCTTTGCCAGGTGACTGGATACGAGGAAAAATATAATCAATAAGAAAACCACGTCGATCATAGGCGTCATGTTCATCTCAAGACGCCCGCGTCGCTTTTCATTTGGAATTCGCATTGCACATTCTTTGGTAAAGGTGCATTAACTGCTGGGCGGGGGTGTCGCTGAAGACGAACTTGTCGCCTTACGACGCTGATTGTGCCGCCGCTTGAGTGGTAGAAATACTTGTTGTGCTAGATAAGAGCCCTCGGCGACCAGTTGATCGACGCGATTACGAAAAACGGCGAATGCGGCCAATGCGGGGATGGCGACCAGCAATCCCCCCACGGTCGTGACCAAGGCCTGATAAATCCCGGTGGCCAGATCTGCCGCTCGGGCACTTCCTTGGGTGCTGGCGACCTCTTGAAAAGCAAAAATCATACCGAAGACGGTTCCCAGCAAACCGACCATCGGTGCGATGTTTGCGATGACTGAAAGGTACTCAATTTTTCGAAAAAGCCGCGCGGATTGTTCAGCCGCGGCATCCTCCATCGCCTTTTCCACCGCCCCCCAGCCGCTATCCGTCTCTGAAATACCAGCCTCCAACACAAAGGCGAGAAAACTCGGTTTGGAACGACAAGCCGTGTTTGCCCCGTTGGCGTCACCGACGAGCAGATATTTTTGCACATCTTCCGCCAATCCCGGGGGGATTAAAACATCGCGGCGAATCGAGAGTAAATGTTCAACCACCAGCGCAACGACACTCACCGAAAGGCACAATAAAAGCATCACGATCAGAAACCCTGTGACGCCGCCGGAAAATACAATCTCAAAAAATCCTGCCTGAGGGACTTGGTTCTCAGAGGACGTGGTTGCGGTTTCGTCGGCGACCGCAACAACGGCTAACATCCAAAAGGCACCCAAACAGAGGGCACACGTTACCCATCGTTTGCTCTCGACAAAACGAGCGATCATAGTAATGGCCCTGCTCCCTTGCACATAATGGATTACCGCTTCATTTCTCTGCGAGCTTCTTCTGCCGCCTTCGACTGCGGATAGGATGAAATTAATTCTTCGTAGATTCGGTGACCGTCTTGAATCAAACCTGATTTAATCATTGATTTTCCAGCAGTCAACAGTGACTCGGCAGCAAGGCGGGGATCCTGATAGAGGATTGGGACGTGCATTGCCGCCACGGCCGCCTTTTGATGCTCCCCCTTTGCTGCGTAAAGTCGCCCTAAAATATAGTAGGGACCATCTCGAAACGTCGGATCGAGGCGGTCGATTGCCTGACGGCATATTTGAATGTCTTCTTCCGTTGCTTTGGGAACCCGCGGGCGAAGTGATTGGCATAGGGCGAGTGCCGCTACCGGATTAGTTGCGGTTTGCGCCATCCCCCTCACGGTTTTCGTCGCATCCTCGGTTTTCCCTGAGCCAATCAATAAACTGGCTCCCATTAATCGCTCAACATTAGATTGGCTGCGAAGCCATCCTTCTGCAATTGTCTCGTTTCGAG
The DNA here is from genome assembly GCA_902630355.1 of Planctomycetaceae bacterium. GTDB lineage: Bacteria > Planctomycetota > Planctomycetia > Pirellulales > UBA7805 > UBA7805. The sequence goes on along the minus strand of CACOUL010000019.1, from coordinate 28,849 downwards.
GTGAGCACACGAAGCCACCGGTCCAAACAAGGGGGATGGCAGAAAAATAAGAAGGCGGACAGTCGCTAGCCCATAATTTAGAAAATTCTCTTGCAGCAAGACCGTACTTGCCCTCGGCCGCTAATGCGAGAACCAATTCGTATCGAATTTCTCGCTGTACCCAATCACGATCTTCCGAACCGTTCTCTAAAAGACGAAAGTATCCGCTCGAAGCCTTCGCATATTGCTGGTTTGCGGCCGCCAATCGCGCAGCGCGATGTCTCGGTGTTCGAAGAGTCTCAATCTCTACAACCTTCTTTGCATCAATGCTTCGCCTTTGACCACCGGCGAGAAGAATTTGTAATTCCCGTCGGTTAAATTTCTCTACTGTACCTCGCATCTCTCGCATTCGTCCCCTGTCTGTGTAGTGGATGGTATCCAGGTTCTGGGTATCACCCCAGACCGTCGCAGATTGCGTCAATGCACCGGTTGCTAAAACAATTGCAAATAAGGTTATCACTGTCCGCACTGTTTTATTAAGTCTTTTTTTGGGGTACATGGGCAGGTTCGAATGTGCTTTTAAGGGTTTGCTGCACTCAGCCGATCGATTCTAAAAAAGCGGTATTCACCACCGTTCTGTCGGGCCAATTTTTTTAGCCAGTTATCACCGATTTGGGGCTCACTTCCAAATTGGATGACATGGATGGATGCCCGCCCGCCATTCCGTCGGCTAACGCGGCTCAACTCCGAACCCGTGAGAGAGGGTTCGGTGCCATCGGTAAGAAAAAAAATATTGTCTCCTCCTAGTCCGACCGCCTTGAGCAGCGGTTCGAGGTGGCGGGTAGATCCGCTTGCCTTCACTCGAGCGATAAACCCCGAAGCTGCTTCTTTATTCGCTTCCGTCGCAAAGAAAAGCCTCCCGGAACCAGTGGGGTCGAAAACATCTGAAAACTCGTTGTAAAAGATGATTTGAAATTGAATCAATTTCGTGAGACTATCAATGCTTTGAATTAATTCTCGTTTTGCAGCAGCGAGGGGTCTGCCACTATAGGCATTCATGCTGGACGACTTGTCAAAAACATAAACAAATTTATATCCTTCTCCGGTTACACCAAAGATGCCGGTGCGAACCTTGCCGCCATCCAGATTTTTTTCTCCCTCTCCGGATCCCTCCAGGCTGAATCTCCCTCCCCCGGCGTTGGCTGCTTGCGGCGCTCCGACACCCTCGGATGGATTGGGCAGAAAGTCGCTGGCCTCCAAAGGAGATTCCTGCTCGCCCGGAAGTGTGGGCGCGAGTGTACTACTGGATTGCGTACTCGCCGTGTCTCTTGCGAATTCACGGTTCTGATTTTCGCCCTCGAAATACTCCCCGGTCGGTGTGATGCGCTTCAGCACAATCCCGGTTGTCCGATCCGGTTCCGCGACAACCCCTTGCGGAACCGCGCGAATGCCGAGAATGAGCGCAATCAGAAGCAGACAGTGGAGCAGCATCGACGTCATCCAGGCGGGGAGCGTGCGCTTGATGCTTTTTTCTCCTGAGGGATCGGCAGCGGAACGTTGCGATTGCGACATGGGGCCTGAAAACATAAGGACAGCAAAGATATACTTCAACTGGCAGTTTACCCGAACTCATTGCACTTGGCACGATAAATAGTTTTCGGTCAAAAATAGTTTGTTCTCTCGTCCACTCATCATCCCACGGATGCCCTGTTGATCTGTGAAAGGTTGATCTGGTGAAAATTGTTGAATACCCACATCCCACGCTTCGCCATCAGAGCAAACCGCTCAAAAAGATTGATGCCGACTTACGGCGAACGGTAGCCGAGATGTTTCATCTGATGTATGAGGCCGAAGGAATTGGCCTCGCTGCAAATCAAGTCGATTTGCCTTATCGACTCTTTGTGCTGAATCTCAGTGAGGAGCGGACGCAAGAGGATGAAATGGTGTTTATTAATCCGGTGATTTCTCGCGGGAAGGAACCCGACGAGAAGGAAGAGGGCTGCCTCAGTATTCCCGGAGTCTATGCCTCGGTCCGTCGCCCGACGTCTATCCATGTATCTGCTCTCGATCTGAGAGGTCACCCCATCGAGGCCGATTGTCGAGGCCTTCTCGCTCGAGCGATTCAACACGAAACCGACCATTTGGACGGTATCCTCTTTATCGATCGCTTGGTTGAAACGACGCAAAAGGAGGTTCAGGATGATCTAGATCGCTTCAAACGCAAATTTCAGCAAGACCGCGAGGAAAAGAATATTCCACCAGACGATACTATTTTACGTCGACTGGAGGAAATTGAGTCCACGTATTGCCGCTAAAATAAGATGCAGATTTTCATTGGCCATAAGTAGAAATTGAAGCGCGATACCGAGATGGGAACGACAATGCGTATCGTAATGATGGGGACCGGAGTTTATGCGGTTCCGCTACTGTCACGGCTTTATGAATCACGCTACGACGTTGTTGCTTTATTTACGCGACCCGAGCGTCGGCGGAATTCGGATGGGGAAATCATCGCCTCTCCCATGCGGCAGAGAGCCGTTCGTGAAGGCACTCCGGTGCATGCTCCCGAAGACGTCAATGCTTCTACATCCCATCAGTTACTGAGAGAATTTGCACCAGATCTTTTGATTGTCTGCGATTACGGACAGATTCTGAAACCAGAAACACTGAAGTTGGCCACCCGGGGTGGGATGAATTTACACGCCTCCTTGCTGCCAAAATATCGCGGAGCTGCCCCTATCCAATGGGCAATTTTTTATGGTGAAGTCGAAACGGGAAATACGGTCATCCAAATGACGGCAGGGGTTGATGCGGGGCCTATCGTGGCTCAACAAGTGGTGGCAATTGAACCTGATGAAAATGCGGTAGATTTGGAAGTACGTCTTGCGGATTTGGGAGGCCAATTGGTTGTTGAGTCGGTCGGGGCGTTGGAGCAGGGAAGACTCCAGGCACGCGATCAAGATTTAAAAGCAATGAGCCTCGCGCCAAAATTAAGAAAACAAGATGGGAAGATCGATTGGAGTCGTCCGGCAGACGCAATTGCAAATCAAATTCGCGCCATGGTGCCCTGGCCGAAAACCTTCACAAACTACCTTCCCCAAGAGGGGCGACCGTTGAGGGTGATCGTGCATCACGCATCCCACGTAACGAGGGAGGCATTGTCGACCTCCTCGTCCGTGTTTCCAGCATCCGTATTGCCAACCGGGACGGTTGCCCTGGCAGAGAAAGATCAACTCATTATCCAGACAGGCCACGATTTGCTTCGTGTTGAACAACTCCAGCCCTCGGGCAAGCGAGCACTCTCGGCCGAAGAGTTTCTACGAGGCTATCGCGTGAAGGCGGGAGATTGTTTTGGCCAGGTGGATGAACCTTAGTCATTCATTGGATCGTTGCGTCCGGATCGGCAAAAAATACCGAAGAGTGGTCGTCGCCATCACTGGATAGCCGCTGTGTGGTCGCCTTCCCCTCGTCAATCGGCAAGCAATCATGTTAGGATGAACCGGGCGCTATCTCAGGGAAATGTAGTTTTGAAAAAGCTCTATATTGAAACGGTCGGTTGCCAGATGAATATTCTGGACAGCGAACTGGTGGTTGCCAGCCTTCGCAATCGTGGTTACGCGCTCGCAGATCGTCCTCGCAAGGCCGATGTGATCTTATTCAACACCTGTAGCGTCCGTGAGCATGCGGAAGAGAAAATTTACTCTGCTTTGGGGCGTCTCAAGCACCTGAAACGCCAACACCCGGGAAAAATTTTGGGCGTCATTGGCTGTATGGCACAAAACCATCAGCAACAGGTTTTTCAGCGAGCACCGTATGTTGATCTTGTTGTGGGACCTGGGCAACTCCAACAAATACCCGATCTGATCGAAAAAATTGCGGCGAGTGGGAGTCCGCAAATGGAAGTGAGCCTCGATCGACAGCAAGGGGCAAGAAAAACGATTGAGCAGAGCTTCGAAAGTTATGATCCTCTCCGGACTCCGGAAATGAGACCTTCCCGCTACCAAGCATTCGTCAGGATACAAATTGGCTGCGATAAGTTTTGTACCTACTGCATCGTTCCAAAGGTGCGGGGCCCCGAGCAGGGCCGTCACCCAAAGCAAATTTTTGCCGAGGCGAAGCAGCTTGCTGACGAGGGTTGTCGTGAGGTGACACTGCTCGGACAAACCGTCAATAGCTACCGATTTAAAGAAGGTGGCAAGACGACGCGATTGAGTGATTTGTTATGTATGCTCAGCGAAATTCCTGGTATTGATCGACTTAAATTTGTCACGAATTATCCGCGCGATATGGGTGACGATTTACTTCAGGCGGTGGGAAGTTTGCCAAAATGTGCCCATTATTTGCATGTGCCGGCTCAGAGTGGCTCCAACCCAATTTTACAGCGGATGAAAAGGGGCTACACCGTCGAAGACTATCAAGAAATGCTCCAACGCATTCGCCAGGAAATACCGACCGCTGCAGTGACGAGTGATTTCATTGTCGGTTTTTGCGGTGAGACCGAAGAAGATTTTGAATTGACCTGTGAACTCGTTCGAGAATCACACTTTAAAAACAGTTTTATTTTTAAATACAGCCAACGTCCGGGAACCAAAGGCGCCGAAAAGTTTTCAGATGATGTGCCCGAACAGGTCAAAAAAGAGCGAAACAATCGACTACTTGCAATCCAGAATTCGATCAGCGAGAAGGCCAATCAGCAAAAGATCGGCAGGCAATACGAAATACTTGTCGAGGGCCCCAGTAAATCGTCTCGCAAACAAAATCAAATAGGCGATCAGTTGCAACTTACGGGACGAACCATGGGGGACGACATCGTTGTATTTCAGGGTAATCGCAGGCAAATTGGGCAGCTACTTCATGTGACCATTTATGAGGCCAACGCATTCACACTCTTCGGTGAAGTGAAGACGGAACATGTGGGGCCGGAGGTTTATAGCATTTCGCCCTGACGGCAAAGAGGTAGCCAGAACCCGGAATTGTGTAGGCTTCAGAGACTGCTGCTAACGGAAGACGTTCAAGCCACGCTTATGGATACGGGTTTCGAAAAATTAACTGCCGATCAGCTCTCCGGGTGGGGCCTGAAAAATGTATCCCAGGCAACGGACCATCTTCGCACGATAGCCAACTGTGGTGCTTCTACCGCAGATCTGTCCCGATTGAGCGAACAGCTTGAACATTCTTTGCCGACGTCAAATGATCCGGATAGAGTGCTCACGGATTTGGCAGATTTGGTGAACCGCAGTTCCGCGGACGCGGTGCTACGACAGCTTTTGGTGTCGTCGCCGGATATTCTGATTCACCTACTTACGGTGTTGACCACAAGTCCGTATTTAAGCAGCCACCTTTGCCTCGACCATCATATGCTTCACGTTCTTGCGGACGGAGAGCAGTTCGGACGAGACCTTAGTCGGCGGGCGCGAGCACTTTATGACTCGGTAGAGTCTATTCAGAGCGATTTCAAAAATGTCGCCGCCTTGCTCGGGACTTGGAAGAACCGCGAGTTATTTCGAATCGCGTATGGTTCGTTGATCTCCGATCTTCGTTTGGAAGTGGTGGCGAATCAAATTTCGAGTGTGTGTTCAATCATCCTGGATGTGGCTATCAAATATTTATTGAAGAAATATGAAGAGCGATGCGGAGTTCCGCGTGGGACTGATGGAGAGCGCACCCAACTTGTCCTCATTGGCCTGGGTAAATTGGGTGGCCAGGAGATGAATTATTCAAATGAACTGGAGTTAATGTGTATTTATGGAGGCGATGGTGAGACTGACGGGTCGCGGTCCCAAGCAAATCGATTATTTTTTAGTGCAATTGTCGAAGATTTAAAAAAACTGCTGGGCACCACGTTGAATGAAGAGGCCATTTATCAAATTAACTATCCGCTGAAATCAACGATCGACTCTGTGGTGATGACCACCAAGGAGGCTTGGCGATACTTTGACGTGTCAGGCCGAACCTCGGAGCGTCAGGCATTGATCAAATCCCGTCCGGTAGCAGGTGACCTGGATCTGGGCGAACAGTTTCTTTCCCGCTTGGATTCATGGATCTATCCGCATTACTTGAGTGTTGCTGAGATCACAGAAATCAAAGCGTTAAAGCGCCGCATCGAACAGTTGACGCGAACTGCCGGAGAAGAAACCGTCGACCTGGAGAAAGGTCGAGGTGGGATACGCGATATCGAATTCGTGATTCAGTTTTTACAACTCCTGCATGGGGGAGAGATTTCCTCGGTTCGCGTTTCCAACACACTGCAAGCGATCGAACGACTGGGAGCGGAAGGCTGCTTGCGCGATCAAGAACAGTCTCTGCTTGCGGATAATTATCGCTTTCTCTGTAGTGTGGAACATCGCCTGCAGTTGACCTTTGGGCCGCAGGCATATCGTTTGCCCCGAGAAGGCAGAGAACGTGACCAGTTGGCGGAGGACCTCGGGTATGCACCGGTGGACCGCAGCGGCGGACAGTCGTTTACAGAAGCATATTCGAGAATCACAGAGGAAAATCGACGCGTTCTCAATCATCTGTTGCACGATGCTTTTGCGACCGATAGTGAAGAATCACCCGAGATCGACCTGATTCTCGACCCCGCGCCGCCGCCCGAACGGATTGATGCAATTCTCGGAAAATATTCTTTCAAGGATCCGGACCGCGCATACAAGCATTTAATGGATCTCACGCGAGAGACGGTTCCATTTCTTTCGACTCGGCGATGCCGTTATTTTTTGGCGACGATTGCGGGGGACCTCCTGCGAGAAGTAAGTCAATTTCCCGACCCCGACTCGACTCTCATGAAGCTTTGTCGAACGAGTGATTCCTTGGGTGGAAAAGGGGTGCTTTGGGAACTCTTTAGTTTCAATCGGGCTTCACTGAAACTCTACGTTAATCTGTGTGCAAACAGTCCCTATCTATCGAATATTCTTAATCGAAATCCAGGTATGATCGATGAATTGATGGATGGATTGATGCTCAAGAAGTTACCAGACTTCCAGCAGCAAGAGGCGGCCCTCTTGGAACTTTGCGGGGGCGCGGAAGATATCGATCCGATGATTCAAAGTTTTAATAAATCCCAGATTCTTCGCGTCGGAGTGCGAGATATTGTGGGGAAGGAGCGGGTTGAAGCGACGAGTGGGGCGTTGGCTGATATTGCCGACACCTGTTTAAGGCAATGGGCGAGAGTTGAGTATTCTGCCTGGGTTCGCCGATGTGGTGAACCAGTGATCGCGATGGGCCCGCGAGCGGGGCACATCGCGGAATTTGTCATTCTTGCCCTTGGTCGCCTCGGCGGACGCGAGATGGGTTACGGGGGAGATTTGGAGTTAGTCTTTCTTTTCGAGGCGGATGGTGGGACACAACACCGCAGAAGTGAACGAAAACATCAACAGGTAACATCCAACCAACATTTTTTCGAGGAATTGAGTCAGCGAGTAATACAGCGTGTGACTCGCCGGGGTCCGTACGGGCGTCTTTATGGTGTTGAACTCCCGCTTCGGTCGGTCGGTGCTCCATTGGCAATTTCCTTGTCAGGGCTTTTGGATTATTTCCAAGGTGATCGTGCCACCTTGCAGGAGCGGATGGCACTTTCTCGCGCTCGCGTCGTTCTCGGAAATGAGGTTATCCATAGCAAAACCATGGAAGCCGTTCACCAGATTGCATTTCTCGAAGCGATGCCTTGGAATCTTACAGATGAAGCATGGCGACTGCGCGAACAGGCGGAAGCAAACGCACTTCCCGAAGACTTTCATCTGGGAAGAGGAGGAATTCTGGATATCGAATTTATCGCGCAGGTGATGCAGATTTATTACGGATCTATCCATCCGACTCTCCGCCAATCCAACACCTTGGCTGCCCTTCTCGCGTTGAGGGAAAAAGATTTGCTTGCCACGCAAGATTACGAGATTTTGAAACACAATTATCGACTCCTCCGGACGCTGGAAACCCGACGGCAGTGGATGGAGGGGACATCACCCACGCTGTTGCCTACCGACGAGGGGCTCTCAAAATTAGCGTTCATGTTGAGCGCAGGTACCGCAGACGAGTTGCAGCAATCAGTCGATCAGGCTCGGCGGCAAAATCGAGACCTGTTGGAGAGGGTGCTGTGCGATAAGAGAATAGGCACTCGGGAAATACATACATAAAAAAAGAGGCACCCGGTGGAGGGTGCCTCTTGGATTGCGTTCAAGGGATTCTCTCGCAACTAAGAGCAACCCATGCTGTTTCCGCAGTTATGACAGAGGTGACAATTTCCATTACGGACCGTGATTGATCCACAGTTATCACAACTTGGAGCATCAAGTTCAAAACTGGAAAACTGTTTGCTTATCACAGTTTCATGCTCATCTGCTTGCGTTGCAAACTGTTCGCTGGAAATACGCGACTTTTTGCCATGCTGTCCGTTGCCATTGTCATGGGCGTGCCCATTCCCGTTCGTCGAGGTTTTGGACACCGTGGGCGTTGGGGCGGTATTGGTGGTCGCTCCCTGACCGTTGGCCTGCCCGTCGGCCTTCGTGGCGACGGGCGGCGTAACCGTTTCCTCGTCACCTCCCGGCTTATTTTCCCCTGCTTTCGGCTTTGGGGGAATTCCCAGATTGGCCTCGCGGAATCCGGGCAAGAACTGACAGCCCATCCAACGGAAGATGTAATCGACGAGGCTCTTCGCGTAACGAATGTCAGGATTTTTAGTGAAACCCATCGGGTCGAATCGCGTATGGGAGAATTTGTTAACCAACACTTCCAATGGCACGCCATATTGGAGGCTCATCGAGACGGCAGTTCCGAAAGAGTCCATGAGTCCACCGATGGTACTTCCCTCTTTGGCCATCGTGATGAAAACTTCCCCAGGTCGTCCATCTTCATAAAGACCGACGTTAAGGTAGCCCTCGTGTCCATCGACACTGAATTTATGGGTAATCGACTGCCGCGTGTCGGGAAGCCGCTCCCTTCGAGGCTTGGTGACCTGTTTTTTATCCGCCTTGTCACCCTCGGTAGCCGTCGATAGTGGTTGGCTCTGCTTAGACCCGTCACGATAGATTGCCAGGGCCTTGAGTCCCAATCGCCAACCCCAAGTGTAGGCTTCCGCAACATCTTCGACTGTCGTCGTCGATGGCATATTGACCGTTTTGGAAATGGCGCCAGAGAGAAATGGTTGGGCCGCTGCCATCATTCTCACATGCGCTTTCCAGTTGATCGATCGACCCCCACCGGTTGGCTCAAAAGCACAATCGAAAACCGGAAGATCTTCCTCTTTGATGTCTGGAGCGCCTTCAATCTTGTCGTTGCTATCGATGTACGCAGTGATGGACTCGATTTGCGGTTGGTCGTATCCCAACGTCGCCAGCGCCTGAGGCACGGACTTATTGAGGATCTTCAGCATGCCACCGCCGGCCAACTGCTTGTACTTAACGAGCGCGATATCGGGCTCAATTCCCGTGGTATCGCAATCCATCAGAAAACTAATCGTTCCTGTGGGTGCCAGAACCGTCGCCTGGGCATTGCGGAATCCATTCTTGTCACCAGCCGCGATCACCTGCTCCCAGAGATCACGCGCGGACTGCTTGAGCGTTTTGGGGCACGCCGGATTGATTTGCTCGACGGCATCTCGGTGCATCTGCATCACGCGGAGCATTTCCTCACGGTTCGACTGAAAACCGTCAAAGGTTCCGACTGCCGCCGCCATTTCGGCGCTCGTAAGATTTGCGGCTCCATGAAGAAGCGCTGTGATGGCGCCACAGATGCCGTAACCGGCATCGGAGTCATAGGCATGACCGGAAGTCATCAATAGGCTGCCAAGATTAGAGTAACCCAGGCCCAGCGGGCGGTAGCGGTGGCTGTTTGCCGCAATCACCGCGGTCGGATAGCTCGCATGATCGACCAGAATCTCTTGAGCCACAAAGAAAACGCGACAGGCCTTTACGAATCGCTCTGTATCGAACGAGCCATCTTCACCGACCATTTTCATGAGATTAATGCTGGCGAGATTGCAGGCCGTGTCATCGAGGAACATGTATTCGCTGCACGGGTTGCTTGCATTGATCCGACCAGAATTGGGGCAGGTGTGCCATCGGTTGATCGTGGTGTCGTACTGGACACCCGGATCACCACATTGCCATGCCATCTCCGCCATTCGCTGCATGATTTCGCGGGCCTGGTATTTAGGTCCGCGTTTACGAGAATCGGTGACCCAACGTGTTTCCCATTCCGCATCCTCAACCACAGCATTCATGAAATCGTCCGTGGCGCGCACCGAGAGGTTTGCGTTCTGGAACATAATGGAGCTGTAGGCTTCCCCGTTGAAATTCGCTTCGTAGCCACCTTTTTCAATCAAGCAATGCGCTTTGGCTTCTTCTTTGGCTTTGCACTCGATGAAATCCATAATATCCGGATGCCAAACCTTCAGGGACTGCATTTTAGCTGCCCGTCGGGTCTTTCCACCACTTTTCACTACGCCAGCGATTTGATCGTAGACCCGCATAAACGAGAGCGGTCCGGAGGGACGACCACCACCAGAGAGCTTTTCTCGATGCGATCGCAAGGTGGATAAATCGGTGCCGGTTCCGCTGCCGAACTTGAACAGCATCGCTTCGCTTGTGGCCAAGCCCATAATCGCTTCCATGTTGTCGGTCACGCTTTGAATAAAGCAGGCCGAACCTTGCGGATATTCGTACGGGTTTTCGGGCTGACTTACCGACTGAGATTCTTGATCCCAGTGCCAGTTACACTGAGCACCGGTCACGCCATATTGATGATAGAGCCCGACATTAAACCACACGGGGGAATTGAATGCTCCGTGTTGATTGAGACAGAGCCAGGTAAGGTCCCGATAAAAATGTTCACCGTCCTCCGGCGAGGCAAAATAACCGTCCGCCAATCCCCAGTCGGTGATTGTACGGCTCACGCGATGAATCAATTGTCGAACACTGTGTTCCCGCTCGGGGGTTCCCACTTCACCGTAAAAGTATTTGCTCACGACGATGTTGGTGGCCAGTTGACTCCAATCAGCCGGGATTTCGCAATCGGATTGCTCAAAGAGGAGTTCACCGTTCTCACCCTTGATCTGCGCGCTTCGCTTTTCCCAGGCGACGCTTTCAAAGGGATCGGTCAGATCGACGGGACAGAAATAGGGTTCAAAACGAAGTCCCTCAGTCGTTTCCTTGTTCTTCGGGTCCATCAGTTTTTTTGCGGAAACGTCCACGTCGACAGTAGCCATCGCGCGAATCCTTTCGGGCTAGAGGAGCGGGCATCCATACCAACATTACTGAACAAATATATAGTTAAATCCGTGCCTGCCTGACCCCCTTGGCCTTGCTGGCAATGGTTCTCTCGAGGAAACGGGGCTCTTCCCCCCCCGAAAGAGTTAAACAACCACCAATATATTGTAGTTGATGCCCTTTGAACTACAACATCGTGTTGCGAGGCGGTGATTGTAGAGCCTTTTTATACTCCGTCAATCGTTATTTCACAAATTTCGTAAACCAATACCAATTAAGGGTTTACAAAATCACCATTTCGCAAGCCCTGACAGCATACCCGCTGGTACGGGGGTCTGCAATCGCAGGTTTTTTCCGACGTTTTTTTACTTTTGGCGCCGTTTGATCGATTTCCTTCGGGAAAAAGATGTGAAGAAAAAGTTCACAAAATTTTAATATCTTCGGTGCCGTTTTTGTCGCCTGTGACAGTTACGTTTTCTGCTCGCTGACTTGCACCGATTTGTTGCTGAGGCGGCCCGCCGAGCGGGCTGCAGCTGTCGCCGCCAAAGCGACATTTTTAGCCCACACAACCGCTCCAGTGGACTACAGCCCCCATGCTCCCTGACGCGATCAGGGGCACGGTCCGCAAAGAGAGAGCCGCGTTTCGACACCCTAAAGAATCGGCCAGCTGATCGTGCCGCTTAGACAGAAATCTTGTCGATGCGGACTTCGGTGTAAAGCTGCCGATGCCCCGTTTTTCTTCGGGAATTCTTCCGCCTGCGAAGTTTTTGGACCACGAGTTTAGGTCCCTGAACCACGCCGAGAACCTCTGCTTCCACCGTGGCACCTGAGAGTGTGGGACTGCCGATCTGGATTCCCGACTCGCCACTCACGCAAAGTACTTGATCGAAGGTGAGCCGCTCACCGGCATGGCTCTCCCGGTAATCGATCGCAACCTGCTGCCCCTCTTGCACTTTGAATTGTTTTCCACTGTCAGCAATAATCGCATACATTGAAATATTCCACTCTGGCTTGCCGTGGGCGAGGGGCCCACACTATCGGTAATTCGCCATTCTATCAGCCCCATCAACGCTCGTCCATAACCACTATCCCGGGGCGTCTCGGCAGTCCCTTCCGGTGGGTCGGCTGCCACCCATTTTCGCCTAGAGGCCTGAAAATACGATATTTTGCTCGTGTTTATCCTGCCCGGTGATCTCTATTTGTTCGGGTGCAAAACCCTCCCGTCCACGGATTTGAACTGAGATTTCCGTATCAATTTCCAATTGAGAAATTTCTCTTCGTTTGCGGTTGTTCAGGTAGGTCGCCACCTCCTCGGCCACCTGGATATCGATCCGGACCGCGTCCGGATGGTGAGCGGCCGTGATGAGCATGCGTACCGCTTCGATCGCCATGCTTTCGGGGGTTTTCACCACCCCGGACCCATCGCACCCGGGGCAATCGCGATAGATGCTCCGTTTCAGACCCGGTCGGATCCGTTGTCGGGTCATCTCAATCAAACCGAAAGGACTGGTCCGTAGAATCTTGGTGCGTGCCCGATCGCGTTTGACCGACTCCTTTAAGACTCTTTCAACCCCTCGTCGGTGTCGTTCTTGTCTCATGTCAATGAAATCATTGACGACGACCCCACCCAAATCCCGCAACCTTAGTTGGCGGGCAATTTCCTTGGCTGCCAGTTGGTTGATTTGAAAGGCAGAATCTTCGGCAGATCCATTCGCACGAAAATTTCCACTGTTCACGTCAATAGCGACCAGAGCTTCGGTTTGATCAATCACGATCGACCCACCTTTTTTTAGCGGCACCTCCCGCTGGTGAATCATCGAAATTTCATCTTCAAGTTTGTATTTATTGAACAGCGGCTCCTTGCCGCGATAGAGTTGAAGGCGATTGACGTGTCGGGGCATGACCATCTGGAGGAACTCTTTTGCTCTCTCATAGGCACTCGATTCGTCGACATGAATCACGTCGACCTCACTGCTGAAGATGTCTCGGATTGTCCGAATGATCATGTCGCTTTCTTCGTAAATATCCACCGGAGCACGACATTTTTTTACGCGCCGCACAATCACTTTCCATAGCCGGAGCAAATAGGCCAAATCTCGCGATAGCTCTCGTTTGGTGCGACCTGCGCCAGCCGTCCGAATAATAAAACCGAGCCCTTTCGGGGGATTCAAATCGAGCAGAATATCCCGCAACCGTCGTCGGTCGTCATCATCCTCGATTTTTCTGGAGACCCCCACGCGTCCCAACGCGGGCATGAGGACGAGGTACCGTCCGGGAATACTGATATAGGTGGAGAGCGTCGGACCCTTATTCCCAATTCCCTCTTTAATGACTTGGACGAGGACCTCATCTCCACGACGGAGGATGTCCTGGATGGGAGGTTTCACCCGCGGTCGTGCCCCGGGTCTCGGAGTGCGTCGACCTCGGGAGCGTCGACCCCCACGCGGTGCCTCTTTTTGATTCTCCTCTGCGCCGTTCTCTTCGCCGCTACCACTGTTTGTTTCACCTCCATTCGCATCGCCTGCGCTGGATTCTTCTTCCTCGTCGTCCGCCAGTTCCTCACCACGGTAATGCCCACCACCACTCTCCATGTACTTCCCCGGATCGATACCCGCTTGGCGATAGTATTGAGGTTCGACATCGCTGATATGAAGAAAACCGTTTCGGCCGACGCCAAAATCGATGAAAGCCGCCTGAATACTGGGTTCCAGGTTCACCACAACGCCCTTATATACATTACCCACATAATTATCTTGGCTGCTGCGCTCGATGTAGAGTTCTTCAAGAACACCATCCTCGACAATCGCAATCCGACATTCCTCGGGTTGCGAAACATTAATTAACATCTCATTTTTCATTTCAGTTACTTTCCACTTTATAGTTGTACGGCAGTTCTCGTTAACAAAGTTCCACTTGAGGGAACGGGAGAGACGCCGAGTAATTCAAGTATTTCCATTGGGCGGACGCCTGCCTCCTGCGTGGCCGCTAAGTGCATCATTAAGCATCGATCCTTCACGCGTAGATCGAGTACGAGTGGGCGAATATCAATCTCGACACCACTTTTTTGTTTTTGTAATTGATATGTTGGGCGAAGAAGAAATTGACGAACTTTTTTTTCAGTGTCGTTGACTACTTCCGAATCGAGATCGATTTCATACCAAAAGCTTTTCGCCCTCAGCTTTTTTTCCGAAGCGTCGAGAGGATCGATTTGTGTAAATTCCAATCCGGGGACCGACAGGTGATTCAGCCGATTTAGTAACTCATCCGGATTGCATGGAGAGACAATCTCCAAATCCATCACCTCATCGGTTCCCGCCTGCCCGACTGCCAGCGGTTCACAGAATCGCATGCGCGGTCGAGGATGGAACCCTTCGCTCATGGCAAGTTCGACTTCAGCGCGCCGAAAGATACGTTCGAGCGTGCGAATCAGATCGCGATGCCCCATAAAGCGCAGATGATCGCGCTTGGCATAGCGTATCCGAATGCGACATCGATCTATGGTTGTTTGACTCACGGAATAACCCAAAACGGTTCTCAACTTACGGCACTAATTCAGGCACCTGTTTACGAAGTTCTTCTTTCAAGTAATTGCGAATGTCCTGAGCGTGCTCCATCGTCATCACTCGCCTGGCAATTCGCTGACACTGTTTGATGTGAACACTGGAAATAACCTTCTTTATTTCCAGAAGTGATGCGGGTGGAACGCTGAAGTGCCGCAGGCCAAAGCCGAGAAGCAACATCGTGTATAAAATGTTTCCGCTCATCTGCCCGCAGATATTCACCGGCTTGCTTACTTTATCGGACGCCTGGATTGACGAACGGATAAGTCGTAGCACGGCCGGTTCACTGGCGGTGTACATCGGGGCAACGTCCTTGTTGCTGCGGTCGACCGCGAGGGTGTATTGAATGAGGTCGTTTGTACCGATGCTGACGAAATCGACCTCGTCTAGGAATCGCTCCAGCATCAGTGCCGTTGCCGGCACCTCCGCCATGATGCCGATCTTGATTTTGCGATCGAATTTAATATTGCTTTCCTCAAGATCCTCCATGACATCCGAGAGTAACATTTTGACCTGCCGCAACTCTCGGAGTGTTGTGATGAGGGGAAAAAGAATTTGCACTTTTCCTAAATCACTCGCCCGCAAAATGGCCCGCAACTGGGTACGAAACAGCGGTACGTTCCGCAAAGTCAAACGAATACTCCGCAGTCCGAGAACCGGATTTTTTTCGTCACTCGCCGGGGCATCATCCGACAACTTATCGGCGCCAAGATCGAGCGTGCGAATGCATACCGGTTTTCCCTCCATAGCCAACACAACCTTCTTGTACGCCGCATAGTGAGTTGCTTCGGTAGGCTCTTTTTTTGCATTCAAATAAAGAAATTCCGTCCGGTAGAGTCCGATGCCATCCGCACCCCCAGCCTGGCATTGCTCTACCTCGTAGGGGAATTCGATGTTTCCGCAGAGTTGAACGCGGACCCCATCGGAGGTGACCGCCGGTTTGTTTGCTAACGATTTGAGCCGTGCCTCGACACCGCGATGTTCCTCGGCTTCGTAGCGGTATTTAGCAACCGTCTCTTCGTCCGGTTGTAAGATAACGCGGCCCAGGTTGCCGTCGATAATGACGAGATCCCCGCCCGATACATCGGTAAGAAAAGGGCCAGTTGCGACAACGGCAGGCAACCGCATGGCCTCCGCCACAATCGCCGTATGGCTACCGGGGCCCCCCGCTTCGGTGACAAACCCTAACGCATATCGACGGTTTAAATTAGCGGTTTCACTCGGCGTTAGATTGTGCGCTAACAGGACCACCGGCGAGGTCAGTTGCCCTACCCCTTCTCGACGATCGCGTAGCAAGTGTTTGAGAAGTCGCTTTTCAATATCAAAAATATCCTGCGATCGCTCCTTCATAAATGCATTGTCGAGCGATTGAAAGACTTTTGCATAGCGTCGCATGGTGCGACTCACCGCATATTCGGGAGAATAATGCTTCTGTCGAATCATCCCTTCGATTTCGCGACGAAGCCGCGCATCGTGAAGCATCTTGAGATGAGCGCCGAAAATGGCCCCATAATGTTTGCCAAGTTGTTTATTGACCGTATCGCGATTGGCGGCGATTTCCTTATCGGCCCCGGCAATCGCCTCGGTGAGGCGTCGGATCTCCGATTGGACAGCATCTCGCGCTACAAATCTCTGCGGAATTCTAAATCCCTCGTTATCGACGACGAGGGCCTCGCCAATGGCGACGCCGGGAGAAACGGCTATTCCTTGCAAGGTTTGCATCGGATGTGTGCCGAGCGACGCCCCAAGCGAGCGCTAAGCGATGCCACGGCAGATCGAATCGCACTAAAAAGCGCGATGATCCGGTGGCATCGCCAACCCGGCGTTGCGTAGAAAGCAATCCAAGACGGGTGGTCGATGCCACACCGAAACTCGCGCCACTTTCTACTCTGTTTTCTTTATGGTTCCCTGGTTAACTCGTCGACGGATTTCGTTTCCAAAATCTTCGCCAACTCCTCAACGGCCAACTCTGCATCTGGGCCGCGAGCCTCAATTTCCAATTGGGTCCCTTGGGAGGCACCCAGGGTGGCGATGTCCAACAGACTTTTCCCGTCAACACGCCGCTCACCACTAATGATCTCAATATTTGATTCGAATTCGTTTGCTTTCCGCGAAAACACCTCACCCGGTCGCAGATGTAACCCCTGGGGGTTTTTCACCTCCACTGACCGAGTCACTTTGGTCGATTCACTCGCTGCCACTGTAGGACCTGCCACAAATAGTTTTTTATTACCTGCAAGATTTCGAGGATAATCGCACAGCCCCGAAATAGTAACGCTACCTGGGCAAATTAACTCACAAATTGATTGTTATCCGCCTCTTCCAGTAATTGCCAAATGTCTTCAGCGGTTTTGGACTGTTTCAAAAAGCGACAAAAAGTATCGTCGCGCAATTGCCTTGAAATATTTTCCAAAGCACGCAAATGATCTCCGGGACGATCGGGCGGAGAAATAAGAAGAAAAAATAAATGAACCTTTTCACCGTCGAGACTTTTAAAATCGACACCCTCGATGCTTACGCCAACGGTACCGACGAGTCTGTCCACACTCGGATGTTTTGTATGAGGAACGGCCACACCCCGGCCAATTCCGGTACTCCCTAATTCTTCTCTTTTAGTGATTGCTTTAATGGTGCTTTCCAACTCACTTTCCGCTATCGCACCCGCTTCTACCAACGCGGTGGTCATTTCACGAATCACATCATCTTTACCTACAGCTGAAAGGTTAGGTCGAATTGCGGTGCTCGTCACAAAGTCTGAAAATTTCATTCCATCCGGTCCTTTGGATACTTCCTATAGATATTTCTTGCGTGTTTTGATTTTGTGATCCAAAAGTGAAAATCTATTCACCAGGCTGATCAAGATTTTCCAAAATTGCCTCAGGATCAATGGGTGGATCGTGCTCTCCACGATGTCGCTGCTGGAGTTTCTCTTTGTATTTACGAAGTTGTGCCTCCATCCGATGAACAACCGCGTCAACCGACCCCATCAAGTCCACGCCCCGATCCGTGGCAACAAAGTCGTGTTTATGTTCGGCCGCCACCTGTAAGTCTACCGATGGTGTCTCCTCGTGTTCCAAATCGATCGTTAAATGAATTGACGTGAGCCGATCAAAAATCCGAGTAAGCTTCCCGATTTTTTCTTCGATTTTTTGGCGACTTGCATCGCTTAAATGGCCATGGCGCGTTGAGATGTCGAGTTGCATGCGACCCCCTCCCTCTTCGGCTCGGGGGGATCGATCGCCAAATCCCCCCACGCGGTCATAGATCTCAAAACGATTATTGTAACTTTCGTTTGAGTCCGTCACAAATCCCGAAAATTGGGGATTCGGGGTATTATTTATCGGCTGGACTTTCCGACCGAGCAACTGCAGGGGATTTTGCTGAAGATGAGGTAATCGTTTGGACTTACCGGCAAGGGCAGGGCCCTTACGCTGCTCCGGCTTCTTTTGCCGCCACCGGAAACGGCACCGACCAGTTTTGATTCGCGCAAGCGACATGTTCTCTGGTAAGGTATGAACCATGATGCCGAGCCATTTTCACCCTCGGATTATTTCTCCCAGCAAAGCTTGATAAAAGATGTCCGATAACCGATCGACAACCCGACTCCGCACTCAGATTGCCGGGATTCCCGTTGCGCAGTTAAGCGCAGCCCATCCAACGCCATTTTACGTTTACGATCAGGCGAAAATTGTCGAACGGATCGAAGATCTCAAAGCTTTTGACGTTGTGCGCTACGCACAAAAGGCATGCAGTAATATTGCCGTTCTCGATATTTGTCGACGGCATGGTGCCCTGGTCGATGCAGTGAGTGCAGGAGAAATTCTTCGGGCGGAAGCGGCCGGCTTTGTGGCAGACGGCGATCCACCCCCGATCGTGTATACGGCAGACATATTCGATCAGCAAGCGCTCGAACTCGTGCTTGATCGCAATCTCCACGTAAATTGTGGGTCTACAGATATGCTCGAGCAACTCGGAAAAAAAGATCCCGGTCGATCCGTGACGCTGCGGATCAACCCGGGTTTCGGGCACGGTCACAGTCAAAAGACAAATACGGGCGGCTCGCAATCAAAACATGGGATCTGGCACACCGAGTTGGAGAAAAGTCTTCAAGTGGCCGAACAGTACGACCTGAAGGTCGTGGGTTTGCATATGCATATCGGTTCGGGGACTGATTTAGAACACCTCTCACAGGTGGTGACTGCAATGGAGCAGTCTGCCCAAGTGGTCGGCGACCAACTTGGCACGATCAGCGCGGGAGGCGGACTCCCGATTCCTTACCAAGCAGAGGAAGAGTACGTCGACTTAGCGGCTTATTTCGATCTTTGGGATGCGGCCCGTCACCGACTGGAGAAACAATTCGGCAGAAAAATTCACTTGGAAATCGAACCGGGCCGTTATTTGGTCGCCGAAGCCGGTTTTCTCGTGGCCGAGATTCGTGCAATTAAACGGATGGGCGATAATTGGTTCTACCTTGTGGATGCCGGCTTCAATGATTTGGCGCGGCCGATTCTCTACGGTTCGTACCACCCGATGACGATTTGTCATCGCAATGGAGCGCCATCAGCTGCGATGCGCGAGGTGGTTGTGGGCGGGCCTTTGTGTGAGTCGGGTGATATTTTTACCCAGGAAGAAGGCGGTTTTGTCTGCACACGGCCGCTTCCGGAAGCCGAGTTGGGAGATTGGCTCATCATCGAGTGTGCGGGTGCCTACGGTGCGGTGATGGGTTCGAACTACAACTCCAAACCGCTGGCAGCGGAACTCCTCATTCGCGATGGCCAGGTCCATACGATTCGAGCACGCCAGACCTTTGAGCAGATGACCGGCGCAGAACGTATTCCCGACTAGAGATGACCTTTACGCATTTCACTGCGTTGAATTTGTCGCGGTTTGTGGAATCCAAAGCTCAGATCGGACGTCTCCATTGCCCGGGGAAACGTTCATCGGATTCCTCGCCTCGACATGTGTGTCGTAAAAAGCAACGTTGACGAGATCGAAATGCCGTGGTGCCACCGATGCCCCCCACGCCTCATCGATGTTTCCATCGGTCAACGCCACCACCAGAGAGTCGAAATCGAGAAACGTGATCTTGTATGCATCTCCCTCGCCAAACTGAGACACGAGTGCGTTGATCCCATAACTGGCTTGTGACCGTGGCTGTCGGTTGTCGCTGGGGCAGTGTTCATCGGCCATCGCCTGGCCCCAACCTTCAGCAAGCGTGACGGGCCAGATCGAAGGATCGGCCAAAGACGACAGCAGATGCTGTTCACGCAACTGAAGGACAAGTTGCGTTTGATGAGATTGGCATGTGATTCCGCGAGACTCTTCCCGTGAAATTAAAATCGCGGGGGTGATCAAAACAAAAAGCAGGCCAACGCAGAGGATGACGATGAGAATTCCCATCGGTGTGATCTGAAAATCACGCACTCAGTCGATCCCCTTTTGATGCAACGCTTCGTGAGCATCGTCGTCGAGCGGTCGATTATCAAAACCTTTTTCGGAAGAAAATTCGATTCGCTCGACATACTTCACATTGGCGCATTCGTCGATATCGCTGCTGTGACACGCGGCAAAGTCTCTGATCAAAAAGCGAATCGGCCCCCCCGCCGAAATCGGCAACGGCTCTTTTCGCTGGCGATAGATGAGCATCCCGCGGTCCACCACGTCTGCAAGCGGAACACTGGCATGGAAGTTATCTCGATCGCTGTGCAGCGTGATATAGCGGGCGGTCGGGTCGACTTTTGCCACAGACAAGATGCCTGCGAGGGCGACCGCCCCGCCCGAACGCTTGGGATCGACCCGGCTCACATCTTGAATCTGCCATCGCTCGTCCATCGCCTCTAAATCTTCCCACGTGAACGCGCGATGTCCGGCGACCAATTCCCCTTCAATTTTTAACAATACGGAAGAACTCATATGCAGCGTATTGGCTTTTATCAAATCAAAAATTTATTTCTTCTTCGCCCGCGATCAGAACTTCTTCAGCCGGAAGCACCATGATTTTGCCGTCGCCAATCCGGCCCGTGCGAGCCACCTCGATTAACTTTCTCACTATTTCCTCCACGCGATCATCCTCAACCCACAGCGTGATCTCGACTTTCGGAAGAAATGCGAGCGAGTACTCGGTATCGCCGTACTGATCCAAATAACTCTTTTGTCTTCCGTAGCCTTTGACCTCTCGAATCGTGAGTGCTTCGAGTGGGGCGCGACGCAACGATTCTAGAACTTTTTCTGCGAGATACGGTTTCACGATGGCAAGAATCTGTTTCACCGTGCGCAAACTCGATCGTTAACGAGTCCGTTAACTAAAAAAGTTTTCACCGAAAAGATCGATCGGAGGGCCAGTTTCAACTTCGACATCACCCTCGATTCGTGTCATGCACGCCAATCGCATCGTATCTTCATTGCCGATATACGCCAGACAGGGCAGAGGATCGGGTACCGGTGTAGGGATCGGCGTCTTAAATTTCATTTTTTCACGAAGTGTGAGCGGGTTGGTATTTTCCATCCCCTGCGTCACATTCACGCGACACGTCCCGCATAAACCCCAGCCGTGGCAATTGAGTAGCGAATTCAACTTCGCCCCGACCCCATTGAACCCATCGTAAACACAAACCCCGGCCTTCATGGCAGCAGTGCGCAGGTCGGTTCCCGCTGGTACCTCAATCTCTTTTTTCTCTTTGGTGAATTTGACGGTAGGCATGGGACAAATCGCAGAAGGGGAAAATGTGAGAGAAGCACCTAATCTACACGATAGACATATTGCCGGCCAAGGCCGCGTCTGTTGGATTTGTTGATGATCGTCACGTTGTGACCCACGTTGTGACCTTAGCGACGGATGCCGAGCAGGGCAGAAATCAGCAGATACACCACGAGGCAGAAAACGAAGGGAATTCCAACGCGTATCAAGTTTAAGGAAAAGGTCGATTCCACGACCGATAGTCGTGCGGAAGCAAACCAACCGACTTCGTACATTATTCCTGTTGCGAACAAGCTTTGCAAAATTGTGACCCACAGAGATTTTTCATCCGGGGACGTGGCGGCGAGCAGTTGCCATCGGCGATGGGCGTTGAGGCCGAGAAGACCAACAAACAGGATGACACTCAGTGCGCTGCTGAGAGCCAACGCATTCTCGCCCCATCTCCAGATCAAGAAGAAATCGAGGAGTAAGTTTAAAAGGAGCACGCCGAGGCCCAAGCGGCATGGGGTACGCGAATCGCCCGTTGCGTAAAATCCACGGACAAGTATTGGGACTAAAGAATATGCCCAAATACCGAGTGCGTAAGTGGCAATCATTTGCGACGTCCGCATCACATCGGCCTGGGTGAATTCCCCATGTCCGAAGAGCAGGGTGGTGATTGGTTCGGCAAGCAGAACCAGACCGGCCGTTGCGGGAATGGCCAGAATCAGGTTGCCGCGCATCGAGTCGCGAAGACTCTTTCCCAATTGCTTGAGATCTCCCTGACTTGCCTGACGACTGAAAGTCGGAAATACGACGACACCGATCGCGACACCCAAAAGGCCGACGGGAAATTGGATCAACCGTTCACTGAAGTAGATTGCCGCCACCGTTCCTTCCGAGAGCGGATACACCAAGCCACCCCCCCACCACGATATCGTGGTATCGACAGGCGCAGAAAACATCCACGCGATCATCGTATCAATTAGCACGTTCAGCGGGAAAATCGCTAAACCAAATGCCATAGGTGCAAACCTCTTTCCGATCCCCTGAATCGATTTACGGCAGGCAACCCAATTCCACGCCCAGCGAAACTCCAGAGAGCGCAGCACCGCCCACTGCGCGATGAACTGAAACAAGCCTCCCAGAAATACGGTCGCCGCAATGGCGTAGGCAGCAGTATGAAGATCCTTCTGCTCCCGGGATGTGATCCACAGAACGACCCCAATCCAAAGTGAGTTAAGAATGACGGGAACGAAGGCAGGCATCCCAAAACGATTCAAGGCGTGGAGTGCTGCCGAAACGATTGAAGCGAGCGAAATAAAGACGAGGTAGGGAAGCATGACCGCCGAAAGACCGGCCACGAGTCGAAGATTGTCATCCGCAGAGAAACACCAAAGCAACATGCACACGACTTCACCAACGAGGGTGATGAGCGTCATCAGCAGAAATACGCAACCGAGTAGCGTGCTGACGAGTTGCCAGGCCGATGGTTTGTCGTTTTCAATTTTTTCGGTGATGGCGGGAAGTACGCTCACCGAAAGGATGCCTTCCCCAAAAAGTCTTCGAAATAAATTGGGCAGGCGAAATGCAATGACGAATGCATCCATCACGCCCCCTGCAGCCAAGCCGAAGAGGGCTGCGGTGACCACATCGCGGACCATACCCAGGATGCGGCTTACGAGGGTCCAAAATGCAGTGACCCCGACTCCGCGAACGATCTCATTACGGTTGCTTTGCATGAAATGTGTGATCGCAATAAATGGATCGATATGATGATCGCCCAACGTATCGTCGTCGCTATCTTTCAAATTTACGAAAAATCGACCGTCTTGTGAGAGTTTTGGGGATCGAATACTTTTGAGCGTATGCTGTGGGCCTGCTGGAGCAAACAGGACCTCTGTGGTCCGTGCTCGAAAAGGCACCGATGCAACACGTACTCGTTTTCACGTTTATTTTCGATAACAAGTTGAAGTAAAGATGGCAGAACGTACACCTTACCAACAAAAAATTATTCAAAATTATTATAAAAATCGCTCCGCCCTTTCTCATCAGCGTCTCGGGGAATTGGTGACGGACCTTTATCTTGCCGAAGGCAAGAAACGGGCTGCGATCTGGAAAAGAATTCGTACAGCACTAGAAAATCTGGAAGTTAAGCCTGATCGAATCGATTATCTTGAGCAGCAGGATAATCCGGAATTGGTCGCAAAAATGTTCGAAGAACTTATGGGGCCCGGGTAGAGGCGAAGATCGTTTGACTTTCTCAAGCTGGTCGTAACTCCGAAAGTATTCATGCCATGCAACAATACTTGGATTTGATGCGACATGTGCTTCAGCATGGAATTGCGAAGGACGACCGTACGGGAACCGGCACCAAAAGCATCTTCGGATACCAGATGCGATTCAATCTCGCAGAGGGCTTTCCACTCTGTACGACGAAGAAATTACATTTGCGGTCGATTATCCACGAACTGCTCTGGTTTCTTCGAGGGGATACCAATGTTGCCTATCTCAACGAGCACGGGGTCTCGATCTGGAATGAATGGGCGGATGCACACGGAAACCTCGGGCCGGTTTACGGGTACCAATGGAGGAGTTGGCCTACCGCCGATGGCCAATCGATCGACCAGATCACCGATGTCGTCGATCAGATCAAAACGAATCCCACGTCGCGACGTCTTTTGGTTTCGGCATGGAATGTGGGTCAGTTGTCGCAAATGGCGCTCGCACCTTGTCATGCCCTGTTTCAGTTTTACGTCAGTGAAGGGCGCCTTTCCTGCCAGTTGTATCAACGGAGCGCCGACATCTTTCTCGGTGTCCCCTTCAACATCGCATCCTATGCGCTGCTTACACAAATGATCGCGCAGGTAACCGATTTGGAACCCGGTGAATTTATCCACACTTTCGGGGACGCCCATCTCTATTGCAATCATCTTCAAGAAGCGGAATTACAGCTTTCGCGCAATCCTCGACCACTGCCGACACTGAAAATCAATCCCGCAGTGAACTCGCTGTTCGATTTTTCCCATGAGGATTTTGAACTCATCGGATACGATCCCCATCCACACATCAAAGCGACTGTCAGCGTTTAGTATTTGTTTTTGAGCGGAGAAAATTCCAGCGCATGCTTGCGATTATTGTGGCTGCCGCAGAAAACGGAGTGATCGGCCAAGGAGGACAGCTCCCGTGGCATTTGTCGGCCGACCTACGTCGATTTCGCGCGCTGACAACCGGGCATTCGATTCTCATGGGGCGGAAAACCTTCGATTCGATCGGTCGCCCGCTGCCGGAGCGAAGATCGATCGTACTGAGTCGCGATCCGAACTACGCGCCCGATGGAGTGGAAGTGGTCTCTGATTTTAATCAGGCTCTCTCCCGTACGGCGGGTGAGAGCAAAGTTTTCGTTATCGGTGGCAGTCAGCTCTATCAGTTGGCGATCCCCTTTGCCGAGCGGATTTACTTGACCGAAGTGGCGGCGCACGTGGAGGGAGACGTACGGATGCCCGAGGTCGATTGGGCCGCATGGAAACTCGTGGAGGAACTGCCGGCGCAAGTGGACGAAAAAAGCGGACTCCGCTTCACGTTCAAAACATTCGATCGTAACGCGACATCTTCTGGCTGTTGAGAGAGTCCTTACGCGCGATCGAACGGAAAAGTCATCACCTCGGCAAGTTCTTTTTTGCCGGCCGCCAGCAGCACTAGGCGATCCACACCGAGGGCCACTCCGGCGGCGCGGGGAAAACCCGCGCGCATGGCGGCTTCCAGACGACGGCTCGGTGGAAGGAGGCGCTTTCCTTGAGCCACTCGCTGGCGATTGGCTTCTTCGGTTCGCCGCCGAAGTTCGTGCGGATCGCGCAGTTCGTGATAACCGTTGGCTAACTCGATTCCTTGATAAAACAACTCGAATCGCTCGGCGACGGGATGCGGATCATTGCGAATTTCCGCAAGCGCCGCCTGGGAGGCAGGATAGTTAAAAAGAATCACCGGTTCGCTCTGCCCCAAGTGTGGCATGACCAATTCGAGGAGCAACAGATTGCGCCAGTCGTCGATCTCATCACCGAGTTGCGCCGGCACGGCAAGGCCATTGGCTGTTGCTATTTGCGCATAAGCCGCCGGCTCCGCTTCAAAAGGGTCGATTTGTGCATACTCTAAAAAAGCATCGCGGTAGGAAAGTCGCTTTGCCGGATTCGTCTGCATCAGTCTTTGGAAAAGGTCGGAAAGCAAACCCATCCCCTCCTCCATCCCATCCCCCGTGCGATACCACTCCATGAGGGTAAATTCCGGGTTGTGCAGCGGTCCCGATTCCTCCTTGCGAAATCCGCGCGTAATCTGAAAAATCGCTTCCGCGCCGGCCGAGAGCAACCGCTTCATGCAGAGTTCCGGAGAAGTCTGTAACCAGAATGTCTCCTCGTTTTCTCCGTTCTCTCCGATGGTGACCCCAATCGGTTCCAATTCGGCATCGACGATCGTTTCCGACGAAAGAAGCGGTGTTTCAACCTCGAGAAACTGGTGCTCGTGGAAAAAATCCCGGGCACGTCTCAGCAGATCGGCCCGCAATCGCACCGCCGGCCACTCGGCGGTTGGCTGCCAATGGTCGGCACCTGGGCGGGCGACTTCCCGGCGCTGGGGGAGCGTTTCATTCCTTGACTCGCTCAATGTACTCTCCGGTCCGCGTATCGACTCGGATCAGTTCACCCATTTCGACGAAAGCGGGGCAATGAATTTCAGCGCCCGTCTCCATTTTCACCGGCTTGGTCACATTCGTGGCCGTGTTTCCCTTTGCGCCCGGTTCGCAATATTCGACTTTCAACACGACATGATTCGGCGGTGTGATGGTGATCGGATTGCTTTCGAACAGAATCATTTGACAGAGCGTACCATCTTTGAGGTATTTCCAAGCATCTCCCAGTTGTTCGGAACTCAACTCGTATTGTTCGTAATTTGCGGTATCCATAAACACGTAGTTTTCGCCTTGACGATAAAGAAACTGCCCCTCCGTCTCTTCGACGTCTGCAGCCTCGATCGACTCTCCACCCTTATAATTCCGCTCCAGCACGGTGCCCCGCACAAGATTTTTCATCCGCAAGGTGTAAATCGCATTTCCCTTTCCCGGTTTGCGAAAGTTGGATTCGATCACCAAGTAGGGTTCGCCATCAATTTGTACCTTGAGACCTTTGCGAAAATCGCTTGTATTGTAAGTTGCCACACTCGTGCCTTTGTTTTTTTGAGTTAAGGGATATCTTGGAGGGATGGACATTGTAACGGCCCCATCGCTGGATGTCGCCACCGCTTCCGACGAGTTTGAAGAGCCCCGTTGGCAGCAAGCGGTGCGAAATGCAGTGCGTTCACCGCAAGAACTCTGCGAAGTGCTAAGACTCCCCGATGTGTTTCGTCGGGCAGCGGAGCGAGCGTCCGCCGACTTCAGACTCTTTGTTCCACGGGAATATGTAGAAAAAATTCCAGCGGCTCAACCAGACCATCCCTTGCTCAAACAAATCCTGCCGGTCGCCGAAGAGATCACCGACGAGGGCGACGAAGCGTCAATCGGGAGTAGCCTTTCCGACTACTCCCGCGACCCGGTGGGCGATTCGCTTGCGTTGGCTGCGCCCGGCCTTTTACACAAGTATGCCTCGAGAGTACTGCTGACGCTGACGGGAGCCTGCGCGGTTCACTGCCGCTATTGCTTTCGGCGTTTTTATCCTTACGACGCATTGCCTCACGGTCATGCCGAGTGGCAGCCTGCGCTGGAATACATTGCAAAAGATACGACGATTGACGAAGTGATTCTCAGCGGAGGCGACCCTTGGATGCTCGTCGATGCTACGCTTCAGCGGCTTGCAGAACAGATTTCTCAGATCTCACACGTCCAGCGGTTACGTATTCATACGCGGTTGCCGATTATGATTCCCGCACGTGTCAACGATTCACTCATCCGTTGGTTGACCGGCACACGGCTTGTCCCCTTTGTGGTCGTCCATGCAAACCATCCACTGGAAATCGATGCTCCGGTCTCCGCCGCGCTGACAAAATTAGTGTCGGCGGGAGTGGTCGTTCTCAATCAGGCGGTACTCTTGCGGGGCGTCAATGATTCGGCCGCTGCGCTGGAAGCGCTTTCGCGGCGATTGGTCGATCTTCGCGTGCTGCCTTACTACCTTCATCAACTCGATCGGGTGGTAGGAAGCCAACACTTTGAGGTCCCCGATTCCAAAGCTCAAGAGATATTGACCGAACTTCGCCGTCGCCTTCCCGGGTATGCGGTTCCCCGCTTGGTGCGCGAGAATGCGGGGGGGGAATACAAAGAGATCGTTTCCTAGACACCAAGAAGTCGCCAGGATCGCCCGCGCACTGCTTGTATCGCGCTTCGTTCATGGTACGATTGCCGTCTGGCGTACCGATCATAATAAGGCGAGACCCCCGTGAGCGCATCGAAGATCGACATCCGCTGTGGTGATTGTCTGGAGGGGATGAAAAAACTCAAACCCGGATCGATCGATTTGGCATTTGCCGATCCGCCGTTCAATATCGGATTCGAATACGATCTCTACGAAGATCAGCTTGATGACGATAAATATCTCGCCTGGAGTCACGACTGGATCGCCCAGGTCGTTCGTCTGCTCAAGGATTCCGGCACCTTCTGGCTCGCAATCGGCGATGAATATGCTGCCGAAATGAAGGTGCTCATGCAGCGGGAACTGGGGCTGACTTGTCGCAGTTGGGTTATCTGGTACTACACATTTGGCGTCAATTGCAAACGAAAATTCAATCGATCACACGCCCATTTGTTGCAGATGGTGAAAGATCCCGATCACTTCACCTTTAACGCCGACACCATTCGCGTTCCCTCCGCACGGCAACTAGTTTACGGGGACCGTCGGGCGAACCCGCAGGGACGTTTGCCGGATGATACGTGGGTCTTGCGTCCGCAGGATTTGCCCGAGGGATTCCGTAGCGATGGGGACACATGGTATTTTGCGCGCGTGGCGGGAACCTTCAAGGAGCGTGCCGGTTTCCACGGATGTCAAATGCCCGAGCAATTAATCGGGCGTATCGTTCGCGCCTCGAGTAACGAAAACGATTGGGTCCTGGATCCCTTCCTGGGAAGCGGTACGACCGGCAGCGTCGCCAAAAAATTGAATCGACAGTTTATTGGTTTTGAGCTTTCACCTGAATACGTGCAGCAGGCGCGAGGCCGAATCGAAAGTGTAGAAATCGGTCAGCCCCTCGACGGCGCGGCCGAGCCCACACGAAGTGCCCCTAGTACGGCCCAGGGACGTCCTTTGGATTCGGCGAGAAAGCCGCGAAGAAAAAAAGCGAAGACACAACAAGAGTTGACAGGAATCGAGGGTAAACCCTCCTGAGTTGGCAGGCCGCTTCGCTGTTTTACCGCTGCCGCTCTGAGGCCCCGCAAGTTCTTTATAAAAATGAAGTTCGCAATC
>CACOUL010000018.1 GCA_902630355.1 Planctomycetaceae bacterium | reverse complement strand
CGCTGGTTGACGACGGCATCTGCGCCGATTAGTCTAGTCCTTGAAAAGGTTTAGAGCTTTTTTTGGACTGCGGCTGAAGGTTCCCCGGTGATCGCAAGGCGGACGCCGAGTGGCCGGGCCGCGTGGAACAGGGTGGCCCCCCGACATCTCGCCGCTGCGCAGCGAGGGGAGTGTGCAGCGGATCGACGGTGAGGGCCGACGTGGCATGGCGAAATTCACCGAAATTCTGATGCGGCAAGGAAGCATCAGCCCCGACCAGCTCGAGGAAGCTGAGTCGATGGCGAGTGGGTCGGGTACCAGTGTTTCCGATGCGCTGATCCGGATGGGTTATGCGACTGGAGACGAGGTGATGCAGGCGATCGCCGCCGAGCACCATCTCGACTTTATCAATCTCGATGAGATCACCATTCCCCCGGCGGTCATCGAACTGGTGCCGGAATCGGTCGCGCGCGAAAACGTCATCCTGCCGATGGCAGAAGAGGAAGATTCGCTCCGCGTGATTGTGAGCGACCCGCTCGATCTGGATGCCTTCGACAAGTTGCGATTTATTCTGAATCGTAAAATCGATGTTGCAGTGGCTCCCCGCGAAAATATCCTGCAGGCGATCAACACTTACTACGGCGCGGTCGAGGGCGAAAGCGCCGATTCGATGTTGCAGGATTTTACCGATACGGCGATCGACTTCACCGAAACCGATCCCTTGCAGGCGACAGACGAAGGCGAGGATATCGATGAAACGAGTGCCCCGATTGTTCGTTTGGCCCACTTGATTATCAACGAGGCAGTGCAACTTCGGGCCTCCGATATCCATATCGAGCCGTTCGAGGATCGCGTGCGAATTCGCTACCGCATCGATGGTGTACTGGTCGAGCGAGACAGTCCGCCACGGCGTCTTTTAGCCGCGCTACTTTCCCGCTTGAAAATCATGGCGCACATGGATATTGCCGAGCGACGCCGAACGCAGGATGGCAGGATTAAGGTGACGGTAGGCGAGAAGGAACTCGATATGCGAGTCAGTATGCTGCCGACCAATCACGGCCAGAGTTGCGTGATGCGGTTGCTCGATAAAGACAATATTAAAATTGGCGTACGACAGTTGGGCTTGAGCGAAAAGGCATTTCAGACATTTTTCAATTTGATTAAACGTCCCAACGGAATTTTTCTCGTGACCGGCCCGACCGGTTCGGGGAAAACCACCACCCTCTATGCCGCACTCAACGAACTGAATAGTCCGGGACGGAAAATCATCACGGCAGAAGATCCTGTCGAGTATTACCTGCCGGGTATCAATCAGGTCGAAGTAAAGCACAACATCGGTTTGGATTTTGCCCGTATTATCCGTGCGGTCCTCCGCCAGGCGCCCAATATCATTCTGGTGGGAGAGATGCGAGACACCGAGACGGCGGAAATGGGAATCCAGGCGTCGCTCACGGGTCACCTTGTCTTTAGCACGCTGCACACCAACGATGCACCGAGCGCGATCACGCGACTCGTTGACATGGGAGTGGCAAACTATCTGGTGGCCAGTAGTATCATGGCCGTGTTAGCGCAGCGACTGGTGCGGGTGGTCTGCACGAAGTGCAAGACGCCTTTCAGTCCGAGCAAAACGGTTCTCGATGCAGCAGGGATCAGTCCGGAGCGAGCGAAAAATGCGACGTTTTTTAAGGGCAAGGGATGTGGAAATTGTCAGCAATCGGGATATCGGGGTCGGATTGGAATTTATGAGTTAATGCAGATGACCCCCAAGATTCGTCAACTCGCCTTCGATAATGCCTCAACCCAAGATATTCGGCGTGCGGCAATCAAGGAGGGATTGGAGACGCTGTACTGGGACGGCATCGACAAGGTATGCAAGGGAATGACTACCCTCGATGAGGTCTATCGAGTGGCCAAAAAGGATTCGGATGCGAAGGAATAGACGAATGGCGAAACAGACCAGCGAGTTCAAAACAAGGAGTAGTTAGGTGGCAACGATCCTGATTGAAAAATTGCTGCAAGCAGTCGTAAAGCAGGGCGCGAGCGATTTGCATCTCACCGTGGGGCAGCCACCGGTGCTCCGTCTTGATGGTCGCTTGCGGGCGGTCGAGACCAAAGTCCTCGAGCCGGAAGATACGGTCGCTTTAATGAAGAGCATCACGCCCGATCGTTGGCAGAACGAACTGCAGGAGGTTGGCAGTGCGGACTTCGGGTTTTCCTTTGGAGATGATGCCCGCTTCCGTGTTTCGGTCTTCAAGCAACAGGGCCATGTGGCAATGGTACTGCGATTGATTCCGAGTGGGCTGCTGACGATGGATAAACTCGGTTTGCCACCGGTGTGTGAAGTGCTTTGTCGTCGACCGCGAGGCTTGTTCCTGGTCACCGGACCGACCGGTTCGGGCAAGAGTACCACCTTAGCGAGCATGATCAACTACATTAACGAGAATGAATCGCACCACATCATCACCATCGAAGACCCGATCGAATTCACGCACAAGCATAAGAAGTCGACCATCAACCAACGTGAGGTGGGTGTCGATGTGCCCAATTTTGCCGAGGCGATCCGGCGGGCGCTCCGTCAGGATCCCGATGTGATTCTGGTTGGCGAAATGCGCGATCTCGAGACGATTGAAGCGGCGATCAGTGCTGCAGAAACCGGTCACGTCGTCTTCGGGACACTGCACACCACCGGTGCGCAGGGAACGGTGAATCGTATTATCGACGCGTTTCCCACAAATCAGCAGGAGCAGATTCGCACGCAGCTTTCCACCTCGATCATCGGGATCCTCTCCCAGGCGCTGCTTCCGAGGAAAACGGGAGGCCGGGTTGCCGCCTACGAGATGTGCGTGATGACTCCTGCAGTCGCCAACCTGATCCGCGAAAACAAGACATTCAGAATGAATTCAGCGATCCAAACCGGAACGAAGCACGGTATGCAATTGCTCGACGATGCGCTTTTCAAACTCTGGCAGGAGGAGATCGTGACTCGTGAGGATATTTTGGGAAAGGCCAACGATCCTGCAGAATTGGCGCAACGCATCGCGAACGCAGAGCGGGGCGTTTTTGAAGAAGAGGAAGAGATTGCAAATTAGATCCGTTTCCAGCACCGTTGTGTCGAATCGCTCTAACACCCCTTTGATGAATCTCCATGGCGCACAGGCAAATAGGACAAATTTTTGTTGACCTCGGTTTTCTTGGCGAGCCGGAGTTGGAGAAACTGCTCATCGAGCAGCAGGAGCAACGATCGGAAGAGATGATTGGCCAACTGGCCATCGAGATGGATCTGATCACCGATGTGCAACTGGCAGAGGCCCTGGCCGAGCAGATGGGTTTGCAGACGGTGAAGCTCGAAGAACTTACGCTCAATGCCGATGTGCTGGCGCAAATCACCGAGCCGATGGCGCAGCTCTATCGCATTATTCCGCTTTCGATTCAGGATAACGTACTGACGATCGCCATGTGCGATCCACAGAAGCTATCCATCCTCGACGAATTGCGCACCTTTCTCGGTTACGAGGTCAGGCCCGTGGTGGCCACCGAACAGAGCGTGAACGTGGCACTCGAACGTTACTACGCTTCGTCGAGCGAGAGTTTCGAGACGCTCGTCGCCGATATGGAAGACGATGACGAACTCTCGGCTGCGGTCGATAGCGCGCAGACGGGAGAAGGCCCTATCGATCTGACGAGTGTCGAGGCGATTGCCGACAGTGCGCCGGTGCGGAAATTACTCAACATGGTCTTGCTGTTGGCGATCAAGGATCGGGCGAGCGATCTTCATTTCGAGCCCTTCGAGGATGAGTTCCGCATTCGCGTTAAGGCGGACGGGGTGCTTTACGAGATGGTGCCGCCTCCGCGGCATCTCGCGTTTGCGATCACGACGCGAATCAAGGTAATGGCAAATCTCGACATTGCCGAACGTCGTATGCCGCAGGATGGTCGCATCGAACTCTCAGTCGGTGGGCATCCGGTCGATTTGCGGGTTTCCGTCCTTCCCACCATGTTCGGCGAGAGCGTGGTACTGCGAATACTCGATCGAACGAACGTCGATTTGGACCTCGTGAACCTCGGCCTAAATCCTCGTGTCATTCAAGGTTTCCGCGACCGGATCACAAAACCCAATGGCATCGTTCTGGTGACCGGGCCTACCGGGTCGGGTAAGACCACAACCCTCTATGCGGCGCTGGTGGAACTCAATAAGGTCGAGGACAAATTGATCACCACCGAAGATCCGGTCGAGTACGACATCGACGGCATCGTGCAATGTCCAATTGACAGTTCGATCGGGGTGACCTTCGCCGCCTGCCTGCGGGCGATTTTGCGACAGGATCCGGACAAGATTCTCGTCGGCGAGATTCGTGACCTGGAAACCGCTGAGATCGCGATCCAAGCATCGCTCACGGGCCATCTCGTGTTCAGCACGCTGCACACCAACGATGCACCGAGTACGATTACGCGACTCAAGAACATGGGAGTCCCGGCATTTTTGATCACCGCCACGCTCGAGGCAATTCTCGCGCAGCGGTTGGTGCGCCGCGTTTGCGATAAGTGCAAGGAGGAGACCAATCTAACTCCCGAACTCTTGTCGGAGTTGGAATTGAAGCCGGAAGACGTCGCCGGCAAGAAGATTTACAAGGGACGCGGTTGCGATCATTGCAATAACACGGGATACCGAGGTCGTGTCGGGTTGTATGAGCTTTTGAGCGTTAACGATGAAATCAAAGACTTGATCATCGAAGGTGGATCTACCGAACTGTTGCGCGACGCAGCGAGACGCAATGGCATGGTCGCGCTCCGCGAGGCAGGACTCGAGCGGGCATTCGAGGGGCTGACGACGATTGAAGAGGTCATTCGAGAAACGATTCTCGACGGTTGATTCGGAGTTGCCAAAGGTGGCGGGGCGTTACAGGCGGTTTTTCCGATACATCTTAAATTTGCACAGATAGCGGTTCTTCTGGTATCATGATCGGCGTGAAACGGGGCAGATTGAAAAGGGACGCCGCAGGCTGAAGAGTTGAATCGGTCGAGCGAACGAGAAGGAACAGAAGATGCCCACTTTTCAGTTCGAGGCGATGGACGCGACGGGTCAAGAAATCCGCGATGTCATCGATGCTGAAAATCAGGAAGAGGCACAAGCGACCATTCGGAAAATGGGCTACTTCGTTACGAAGATAGCCGTCAAAAAGAGCCGCAAGACCCAAGCGGCAGCCGCTGAGTCCGCATCCGCTGATGGAAAGAAGAAGCGCGGCCTTGTTCTTGGCGGAGTGGGCAGCAAGCAACTCACGGCATTCACTCGTCAGTTGTCGATTCTGCAGGACGCCGGCCTGCCGATTTTGCGGAGTTTGAAAATTCTCGAGGGGCAGTCGGTGGCCGGGCGACTGAAGTACAGTCTGCTCGACGTCTGCGATGAGATTGAATCGGGCTCAACGCTCTCGGAGTCGATGAGTAAATCGCCCAAAGCGTTCGACCGCTTGTACGTCAACATGATCCGTGCTGGCGAGGCGGGTGGTGCGCTCGAAGTAATTCTTCGTCGGCTCGCAGAATTCCAAGAGCGTGCCGAAGGCCTCAAGCGAAAAGTAAAAGGCGCTTTGATTTACCCGGTGGTGGTCGTGACGGTGGCGATCAGCATTTTGACGTTCATCATGTGGAAGATCGTGCCCGCTTTCCAGAAGATCTTTGAGGACTTTGATGCAGCACTCCCTGCGCCGACGCAGCTTCTAATCACAATTTCCGATTTTGTTGTGAATTATGGCTACCTCATCCCGGTGATCCCCATCGGGATTTGGCTGAGTGTAAAACTGCTACGAAAATTCGAACAGGGGCGCATGGGTTGGGATATGTTTTTGATCAAGATCCCGGTTTTTGGTGCATTGATCGAGAAAAATATTCTCGCGCGTACGACGCGAACACTCGGTACGCTCATTGCAAGTGGTGTGCCGATTCTCGAAGCGCTCAATATTACGAAAGAAACAAGTGGTAACGCAGTCTTCGAGCGATTGCTCAGCAAGGTCATCGATTCGATTCGCGAAGGTGAGTCGATTGCCAAGCCGATGAAGGAGTATTCGACACTCGGATTTCATCCGGTGGCCGGTGCGCTATGGGTCGTCTTCATGGGGGGGCCGATCGGCGTTTTGCTCTACATGCGGAAGATGCGGGAACCGGTCGTCGACGATTTGGTGGTCAATATGATCGACGTGGGTGAGGAAACGGGTGAACTCGACACGATGCTCTACAAAGTTGCCGATACCTATGACGATGAGGTGGCGGTGTTGACCGAAAGTTTGGTGAGCCTGATGGAACCGATTTTGATTGTCGGTTTGGGTTTAGCGATTGGTTTTATCGTGATTTCGCTCTTCCTGCCGCTGATCGAACTGATCAAGAGTCTCTCCTGAAAGCGGACGCGGCGAGAAACGATGGGCAAAGAAATGGCTTTAAAATTAGGGGAAATGATAGTTTAGGTGTCGTTTTCTTTACATGCTCGGCACAAAGGTCGATACTAGGGGTATCGGCCCCGCAGAGCGGGAGGCAGCGTCGGTTGCGAGGGCGATGGGGCGAGGTGGACAGAGCATACCGCGGTGCGCATTGCGCGCGGGTGGCGGCGAGGCACAATATGAAGATGGCGAGGCCCGGACCGGGTGGTGACGGTGTGGCGCGACGCATGGCCGATGCAGGCGGTTCTGCCCGGGGCGTGCGGTCGTCGAGCGAGCGAATCGTTCGAAATGCTGGCTTCACGTTGACCGAAGTTTTGGTTGTCACGCTTATCGTTGGCGTGTTGTTCTCTTTCATTGTCTCAGCGGCATTCTCTGCGCTCACTCGCGGTCACGAGTTTGCAATCCAAAGCGAAGCGGGCAAGCTGGCGCTGGCGATGGAGACTTTCAGGCATGAGTATGGCGGTTATCCGCCCGCCAATCTTGCGCCACCTCAGGGAAGCGATCCGGATCGCCTGTACTCTTTCGTTTCCAGAACATTTCCGTTGTATATGCGGCGACTCGCCACAGATGACAATCTGCCGGGAAGTTTGCAAGAAAAGCTTCGCAATGATTTGGGCCGCCCTGTTGCCGAAGGGGGCAAGGGAATCCACATTCACACCTTCGATCCCGGTCAGGCGCTTGTTTTCTGGCTCGCCGGTTTTTCGACCGACGCAGGCGATCCGTTTGCCGGTCATCGTGAGCGGATGCTCGGGGATGATTCGTCCGCAGCACTCTATACATTCGCCGACCGTTTGGGCTCGGATGATACGGACGCTACGCTGACGGTCCACTACTATCCGGAATTGACGGGCGGAGTTTCCTCCGCGTCGATAAATCAGGTGGCCTTTCTCTACTTCGATCGATCGGCCTACGATGCGGAATATACGGCGGCCCCTGGGCTGCAACCGTTCTCTGCATACCGCGGGCCAAGCGGCGCGCTGAATCCTGGGCGGTTTCAAATTATCAATGCGGGGCTGGATCGAAAACTCGGTTCGGGTGGTGCGAGTCGGGGGGGTGACGATGCGGATAACGTGGCTCATTTTTCGAGCCGTATGATGGGAGATGTGGCGAGGGGCGATTAGCGGCGCACTTTCGATGGCGATGCGGATGCCGCGAAAAGGTGCCGATCGGCAATACTTTACAATGATTGCTTCAGGGATTAGGTGCTTGGGAAAATTGAAATAGGAGAGGAGTGGCCAGATGTGGCAGCAGCGACAGATAAAGATGGTTGGGCAAATCGAAGGGGAGACTTTGGCCGCGGGCGAAGCTACAGCAGCCGATCGTGCGGGCGGGTTTACGCTCACCGAGGTGCTCGTAGTGACCGTGATCATCGGTATCTTGATTGCCCTCGTCTCAGGTCCGGTGTTTTCTGCACTCGATGGTGCCAAAGAATTTGCCAGCTACAGTGAAGCGGCCAAGCTGAAGATTGCCATGGAGCAACTCAAGTCGCAGTACGGCGCCAATCCTCCCTCCGATTTGACGAATCCGGGGACAGCGAGCAGTGCGGTCTATAAATTTGTAGCGCGCGCGTTTCCTCGCTACGATATCACGCAACTTGAGAGCGACCTGACAACAGCAGGTGCCAACACCGTGTTCGATCCAGGCAATGCGTTGGTGTTCTGGTTGGCCGGTTTCTCGGGCGATCCCTCGAATCCTTTTCTGAATCATGCGAACCGCATGAATGGAACCGACAGTTCCGCAGCCTTTTATGAATTCGACGCCGATCGGTTGGGTACCGACGGCAATGGTGTCGTCCGTTATTATCCTGCTTTGCCGAGTGGGGAATATAGTGGGGAGGATGGTACGCGGTCCTTTCTCTACTTTGATCGCTCAGCCTACGGTACGAGTTACGGAAGTTTTAGCGCCTACCAAAATGCGGGCGGTGGTTTTTATAGCCCCCAGAGTTTTCAAGTGATTCAAGCCGGGCTCGACGGCACGCTGGGTAACGGTGGGTCGCTTTCATCAGAGGACGACAACGTGGCGAGTTTTGCCGGCGGTACGGTCAGAGATCTTTTCGATAAGAATAATTGAGATGTCAAGTGTAAAGAACAACAAGCGTGGTCTGACGCTGATCGAACTGCTCGTGACGATCATGATCATGGGCATCATGATTGCCATCGCGGTGCCAGTGATCCGTCCCCCGGTCGATGCGCGGGCAGTGAAGGAGGCCGCTCAAATGGTGAGTACGGCGCTCGCCTCGGCCCGCACGCGGGCAATCGAAACGGGACAGAATTGGGGAATCCAGTTCGAACCGCTCGATACGATCGGTCGCCAGTCCGGAACGCTGCACTTCGTCCAGGTGGTGCCTCCCTACACCGGTAGCGGCACAGTCAGCAATGGAGCTTTCAACGGCTTGGGCAATTATGCCAATGGGGGCGGGATGCTGAAACTTAATTTCCAGGGGAGCGAGTACCGGTATCCGGATGATTCTACCGAGGGCACACTCTCGTACGATCCGCCGCCGGATGGAAACTACGACTTTCAATTTTATCCCGCGCCGCGGAAATCGGCTGCCATGCCAATGCAGCTTCCCAGTCGTGCGGTGATCGATATGGGGCTTTCGGGTTTGGGAGATGCGGGGAGTTGCTTCACGCCCTCCGCAGCAATTCCTGTAAAAATCACTTTCAAGCCAACGGGTGAGGTCGACCAGATTTATCACGGTGCGGTTCCGGCGGGCGAAGATGTGATCGAGCGAGTTCACTTCCTCGTCGGTAAGCCGGGTAGGACTGATACGAGTTCTACAGATCCACAAGAAAACCACCTGCTCGACGGGGAGGCGATCTGGGTTTCGCTCGATCCGAGAACCGGCGCGGTGAAGACGGTGGAAAATGCATCGAACAATGGTGGGGACATCGCAACAGCTCGCACCTGGGCCATTCAGTAAAAGTACAAGATTGATGGAAATGACAGTCCGAACATTCAGTCGAAGCATGATGCACGTGACGTGTCCTGCGCGTAGGCCGTACACCACTGCAAAGGCCGGCCTGACGCTGATCGAAATCTTGATGACGATTTTCGTGCTCGCGGTGGGGTTGTTGGGCGTTGCGTCACTGATGCCGGTCGGCAGTTACCAGTTGCAGCGAGGACAGATTGCCCAAAGAGTAAGTGAGATCGGGCCCGAGGCGCTCGATTTGATTGAGGCAGCTGAAATCAACAACCCGAAGCGTTGGCTGTTTATGGACGGCACGACTTTCGATGCAATCGATCCCGACGATCCGACCAATCCGGACGATCGGGAGGATGCGGTGCGGATTGCCTGCAAGATTACCAACGCGCCCACCGCCACCTCGTTTCCGACATCGGCCACGGGGTTGCCGGATCGCTCGGGTGGTGGTTTTGTGATCGATTTTGCCCGCGCGCAAGATCACACGCTTTACGGTGAACAATGGCGTGCGGAGGACAATAACGGAACGGTCGCATTCCTCGGCACGGGAACCGCGCCGGTCCCACAAGAAGATGATGTCTATGTGGTGCGTCGCTGTGAACCGTTTGCGATCGACCCGCTGTACCTCTCTCGTTTTGGCGCGGCGAACTTTGTTTCGGCCGCTTACGGCACTGCCAATATGCCGAGGCTCACCATCGATATGGTCCTGAGCCAGGATGAGAATGGCAATTACCTGAGTTTGCCCAACGCACAGGCTGAGAGTGCTGCGGAGGCATTTTTTCAGCCCAGCGATGATCTCGTGGTGGATGATACCGATGACGACGATTTGCCCGATAACCGCCAGGCGTGGGTCGACGCGACGAGCGGTGCCATCATGCAACCGCTCAGCGAGGGCAACTACTCCTGGTTGGCGACCTTTGCCCCGGGGGAAACGACCACGGGGAGTGACCCGCACGAGTGGACCGTTTCGGTGGCGGTGTTCTACAAGCGGCCCATTAATTTGGGCGCCTCCGGGCAGTGGACTGTGCCGCTCAGCGTGGCGACCGCCGGTGCCAATGGATATACCACCGCCACGCTCGATGGTTCAGCGGATACAAACTTGCTTTACGAAAACAACGACAACGTGGCCGGCTACTCGCGCGAGACGGGAGATCAGATGCGGATCAAACGTCGGCAGTGGGGGTTGGTAACCTTTTTGGATGGCAACGAGCGCCGCGCCCGTTGGTATCGACTTGGTGCGGTGGGACGACCTGATGGAAGTAATCAGTTGAAGGTTCGGCTGATCGGTCCCGATCTGCCGACCGGGGCGGCGAAGATCACTTTTTTTGAAGGGCTGGAAGGTGTTTTTACCCGCACGATGAGCGTGACCGAATTGCCGGCAGGATCGACCTAAAGAAACGCATCACCCACATTGTGCGTATGGAAAGGATCAGTTTACCGAAAGACGAGCGGGACGAGGCCGGGGCAAACGGCTTTTAAAAAATTAAGGGAATTGGCGCATGGCAAAATTGCTCTCCACGCAGAGGCATTGTTCATATCGGACTTCGGATTGCAGACGCAAACCGGACCGAGGTTGTTTCGTCTTTGGCTCCCGGCCTGAGGATCGTCGCGGAGTCTTGCTCCTCGTGTGCCTCGTGCTGTTGGTCATGTTTTTGATGCTCGGCGTGACCTTCGTGCTCACTGCCGGCAGTTTTCGTCGCAGCAGCGAAGCCTATCAAAGAATGATGGAGCGACCGAGCGCCGATTTGCCGGAACGCTCGGGCGATCTGCTGGATTCGGTGGCCCGCGATCTGGTCCGCGGAACCACCAATCCCGACTCTCCGTTTTCGAAAGAAAATCTGCTCGAGGATCTCTATGGACAAACGGCGCTGCGCGGGCGGATTGCTGCGGGCGGAACGGCCAATAGCAATGCCCAGGTCACTGCGATTGCCATTGCGCCCGATTCCGATTTTACGCTCAGCGGAATCAAAGACTATTACAGTGGGCTCGTGATGACGTTTCTCACCGGTGACGCGGCCGGACACAG
This sequence comes from Planctomycetaceae bacterium, assembly GCA_902630355.1. Taxonomy (GTDB): domain Bacteria; phylum Planctomycetota; class Planctomycetia; order Pirellulales; family UBA7805; genus UBA7805. Next base: position 35,870 of record CACOUL010000018.1, on the reverse strand, counting down.
CGCGCGGATTGTGTCTTCCAGTGGTGATTCGCTCTCGATTGTCACGCTGCCGGGTGGCGTGACGCCGAGTACCAACGACATTGTTCTGGTCAACGGTCGGCCCTTCAGCGGTGACGGAAGCGGGCAGGACGACGGAAGCGGGTCGAATGCAACGGTAGAGCCGCGGCGACTCAATGAAGATTACGACGCGCCGGATATCAACAATCCCTGGTTGGCCTCCAAGCGGAGTGGGCTCAACCCGTCGTGGAACAACAATTTCAAGTGGGGCAGTAACACGGATGGTCGTATTCGACCCTATGGCAAAACGCCGATGGTCGATAACGATGGAGACGGTGAGAAGGATTCGATCTGGATCGACGCGGGGTTGCCGCTGCAGATACAGCCCGATGGCAGTTACGTGCGGCCGTTGGTGGCGATGCTGGTGCGCGACATGGACGGGCGAGTGAATCTCAATGCCCACGGCAGTGCGAAGCAACTGGACGAGTTAGAAAATGCATCCTCGCCCCTCGGGCAGGGATATGGTCCCGCCGAGGTTGACCTCTGGCAAGTTTTCGATACTGAGGAGGGTGCCACCTTTAATATCGGACAATTCATGGGGCTTCGATTGGACGAATCGGCCTCGGCCGATCAAAGTTTTTACGGGGGTGGAGATCTGCAAATTGCACAACCGTCTCCCTCGGCGACGACCTTCTCCCCGCAAGAGTTCTCTGAGTATTATCAAATTGGCACACCGGCAGCGGTGGTCACGCCACTCGATCCGCACGGTCAGTCGTTTTACCAGGCCAACGCGACCGGAACGATTGATTTTCAGACTGCCGATGGCAGTCTGGCGAACGATTTTGACGGTACGACCTATGCGCTGGAAATCGATACGAGCAGCGGGATCACCCCCGACTGGCACACGCCATACGGTCCGGAGGATTTGGAGCGCGTTTTGCGATTCTCCGATGCCGACGCCGATGCACTCGACTCCAGGCTTTACGAAGATTTGGCCGCCTGCTTCGGGAACTCGGAAATCGACCCGGACGATATGAAGGAGATTCGCGAGCGGATCACCACCGAATCGTGGGATTTGCCGGTGGCGGGGCTGGGTTTGCCGGAGGAGTTGCACGAGAAGATTGACCAAAAAATTGACGGGCTCAGCTTGCCCGAAGAGGAGGCGAGTCAGTTACGCGAATATTTGTTCGGCACCGGGCACATCACCGATCTGGCCAAGGCCAAGTGGTATCTGGAAAATCCGGACGGCAGCGGTGGAAAAGTGCAGTCGCTCACCGATGTGGCTTCGCTCAAAACGGCAATGGAGCAACTGCTTCTGACGCTGCCGCAAGGAGGATTCGGGCCCGGTTTGACGCGCGGGACACGATTCAATGTGAATCGGCTCTTCGGCAACGGTCAGGATGACAATGAAAATAATGTGGTCGATGATGTCGGCGAGGTGGGTACCGAAACCATCACCGCACCGAGCTATAGTGGTAACACATTCAATCATGATGGCAGCGGAGCTGCCGGAGAGCCAAACGACAAGTTTGCCCGGCAACACTATGCCCAGCAGTTGTATTTGCTCTTGATGCTGCTGGCCGATGGCCTAGAGAGCGATCCCGCGATCGGCAGTCAGGAAAATCTGGCAAGAAGGATCGCCCAGTTTGCCGTCAACGCGGTCGACTATCGCGATGCTGATTCGATTATGACGGGGTTTGAATATGACGCCTTTCCCTTTGATGCAGACGGATGGCTTCCCGAAGCGGAAGGAGATTTAAGCACAACACCTGCCGACATTTCCAATTACGGAGTCGTCTGGGGTTGTGAAGCGCCCGCGTTGGCCATCACGGAGACACTCGCTTTGCATGACCGTCGCACCCGCGACAAGAAGAGGGACTGGGATGGGGAATCATGGCAAGAAACGTTAGACGACGACGGTAATACTGTACAAACACCAGCGGTAAACGAAAATCACGATACGACGACACCGGATCCTGATGACGCTTTGTTGATGTCCGACAAAGACTTCGATCAGTATGCACTGCCCCAAGGATCGTTGTTTATCGAATTGCAGCGGATCGCCAATCATGGGTTTGCGGCCGATGGCAGTTTCAAAGGCCCGCAAGATATCTATGATGCAAGTGGTGATTTGCATCTTTCTAAGAGAGTAACGCGACCTGCAGATGCACAGTTTCGAGCCGGTGAGCAAGATCCCGTCTGGCGGATGGCGGTCACCGAACCGCATGGTCCAGGGTCGGGTAAAGTATCGCCCTTTGATCAACTCGTGCCCGGCGATCAGGACTGGAGTCCATCTCCCAACGAGAACAGAGTTTTTAACCCAGCGGTCTCCTTCGAGCCCGATGATCCGTTCAATAACTTGGATGACATCCAGAACGAGAATCCCATTGAGCGGTACATTTTTTTCCAGTCAGAGCCATCGAGCCCCGAAGCAGGCAAATATTACAACCGGAGCGGATCAGAGATCAAACTTAAGAAATCAGATTATTTAACGGTTGCCCCTCGTGATGAAACGCCATTGGGCTGGAAAACGGATGGGACCACTAGAAATGATACTGTATCGATACCAACGGGCCCGGATGCGTCCGATCGGAACCGGCAGAAAATGATTTGCGGGGTCGGGGTTCCAGATGGGTGGACCAACAGTGGATCCTCGCGCCAACATATCGGTCTGAGCGTTTCGGAACCGCTACGCGATAATTATTACGAGCAAAATAGTTCAAACGCTGACAGCAATGATGAAGACAAATATGACACTGCCCGTGATCGCCCCTTCGATCATCCATCCGGAAATCAGAATGCAGGTACATTTACAACTCCCATTCAAAACTTGGGGCTGTTAGAGGGAACCGTTGAGGATTATTGTACCGTCTTCTTGCAGCGACTTGCCAATCCACTGCTGCCGCACAATCCGCTGCCTGGAAAAACGGGAAATGACCCTGCATTGGAAGTCAATCCCTACTTAACCCTAGATTTAATGCCGATTGACCTGACCATTTTTAACGGTGACAGTTCGAGTGAAAAATCATTCGACGTCAATGCCGACGATCAATCAGATAATACGCAGACGATCTACGCCACATCGCGTCAACGCGGTTACGGTTCAGGCGGCAGGAGTATTCTTTGGCCAGTTGCAGATCCCCTCAGCGGTCACAATGCTAATCTCATTGATTCAACCAGTTATTTTGGTTACGCAATTAATAGTGGGCTGAACACGTCGACGAGCGAAAATCCGGGGGTATCTCCCGAGCACGTGTTCTGGCCGGATCGCCCCTTCGTGAGTCAGTACGAACTGCTGATGGTACCGGCGAGCGAGCCGGGCAAATTAATGCTCGAGTTGGGCAGCCATCAGGGCGATCCCGGCACACAGTTCACCGACGGCTTTCCCCATCTTTTGAACTTTTTTTACGAGGCCTCCGCGTCGAGTCCCCGGCCTCGGCTTGGAAGAATCTTCGAGTACCTGCATGTGCCTTCGAAATTTGCGGGCACGCAGCTATCCCTCTCGCCGACGAGCATGAGCGGAGTCGATGGCTTTGCGCCACCCTTCAACGTGATTTCAACCTATCGCGAACCGGGGCGAGTGAACCTGAATACAATCGAGGATCAGCGCGTTTGGGATGCCGTGATGAATGGAACCGCGACCGACGTGTCGCGACATCACGGTACAACGCAATTGCCCGCGACGACTCAGGTGGAGCCATTCCACGGCCCGGGGGCCGTGGAGCAGGCGGGATCACCACTCACCGCAGCGCCCCTGCCACTTTTGGATGAGAAACTCGGGTTTGAGGACACGTCGGCATCGAACGATGCTTTTCTTCGCTACCAGCCGATCAACCGTATGGGAAATCTCGTTACGAACCGTTCGAACGTCTATGCGGTCTGGATGACGCTCGGATTTTTCGAGACCGATCCCAACGGAGACTTTAAAACAGATCAAGATGGAAATCTCATCGAGGATGGCAATGAGGTCGAGCGGCACCGCGCCTTTTATCTTATCGACCGTTCGATCCCGGTCGGTTATGAGAATGGGCACGACCATAACACCGAGGATGTGTTCCGCGTCAAGCGATATGTCGAGTAGATATATCGAGTCGAGTAATGGGCACTCAAGAGTGTGCTATGTGCTGGCCAGAATATGGAGGATATCGCCCTCCTGCACCACGTAGTCGCGTACCTCGCGGCGCATCAGTCCATTCGCTTTGATCTCCCGCTCACTGCCCAGGCGAAACAGATCGTCACAGCTCATCGTTTCGGCCCGTACAAAGCCGCGCTCAAGGTCCGAATGAATGCCGCCGGCCGCTTCACCCGCCGTAGCGCCGTGACGGATCATCCAGCTGCGCACCTCTTTCTCACCGGCAGTGAAGAAAAGCTGCTGCCCTGATGCCTGCATGAGTTTTAAGAGCAGCGGTTCCCTTTCGGCCGTCACGCCGCCCATTTCCTCGGCAAATTCCTCCCGGTCTGCTTCATCCATCTCGGCAAGTTCGGCCGAGAGGCCTACCGAAAATGCTACGCCTTGAGTCGCTTTGCCCAAGGCCTCGAGCAGTTTTGAGGCAATGTCTCCGTCGTCGCCGAGATTGAAAATCACGAACTGCGGCTTCTCTGTAAGCAGTTGAAACGAGCGGGTCGCCCGCTGCTGCAGGGGCGAGAGTTCCATGCCGGCCAGCGGTTTTCCCTCCTCGAGTCGCGCGAGGACTGGCCCGAGGGCTTCAAGCTCTGCCTGCTCCTCCTCGCGACTGGGCCGCGGTTTTTTTACCGACTCGGTCAATTTCTCCACGCGACGGGAAACGATTTCGAGGTCGGCCAAGAGCAGATCTTCATCAAAACTGTTGAGTTGCGAGAGCGGGTCGTCGCCGCTGAAGGCATCCACCACGTGCACCAGGCATCCCGCTTCACGGATCAGGCTCAAGTGCGCCGCATTACCGGAACTTCCTTTTTCGAGCCCTGGCGTATCGACGAGTTGCAGGTTGGCGTGGGTGATCTTCTTGGGTTGGTAAATCTCGGCAAGCTGAGCGATACGAGGATCGAGGACCTCGACGGCAGCCGTTTGACCCGTGTGTGCAAGCGAGGGATCGGCGTCGGTGCCGGAGAGCCAAGCGAAGAGGGTGCTTTTGCCGGAGGACTGATAGCCGACGATGCCAATTTTCATGTGGGTTCCGTTGCTTCTAGGGGAGGGTGCGGGCTAAGGTGTTTTTAACCCACGCCTCGCGCCAGAGGCTAGTGCCTTCTCGACCGATTTTACGGTGGCCATCAGCTCTGCTTCGGCCTCCGCCGAGGGTGTGATCCCACCGAAGACGTGGGCATAGTGGGCATCGACCAATCGGTAGGGTGCGTCCGCCAAGTCGGGTAAGCCGCATTCAACGAGCCATCGGGAGATAGAAGCTGCATGCTGTCGGGCCGACTCCGCCGGTTGCCGCAGGGTGATATGGTGGGCGAGAAGTCGTTTCCAGCGGCGGTAGAAGGGTCGTTCGGGAATGGAGGGTCGGTGGGCCGGCGATGCATCTTCTGAGCGGAGTCCCGCGCGGTGAAGCAAACGGGCCCACCAGACGCCAACGGCGAGCGCGAGCAACGAGAGAGTCACGAGCAACCAGCGGAGCCATCGCATGCCGGATGCCGGTGATGTGGAATCCGCTTGTTGCTCTCCCGTTTCATCCTCTTCATCCTCTCTGTCTGCCGACTGCGCTCCTCGTAGGGGCTGGGAGAAGGTATCGAGAATGCTATTTCCCCAGCGGGTCACACGGCTGTAGATATCTTCGCGTTGCCGGCGGGAATCGAGGCGGATCACGTAATTGGCCCACAGGAATTCCGTGTAGTTCCGCATTTGTTGGTAAACTCGCGTGATCCACCAGGAACTTTCCTGCTCGTCGATCTGCATGCGACCGGGCGTGGGATCCAGACGCAGCCACGCGCCGCTCGGCATATCTTCAAGCTCTCCCGGAGGAATGTAGGCTTCGGTCCAGCTATGCGCGTCTTGTTGCCGGATTTGATAGTAGCCCCCCAGCGGATTCCATTCGCTCCCCTGGTATCCGATGATCATCCGCGACCGGATGCCTACGCTACGCAACATCAACGTGAGGGCACTGGAAAAATACTCGCAGTTTCCCTGTGGGTTTTCCGTGAGAAAATCAACGATCGGATCGAGTTTGGGATTGCGACTTTCAACCGTCAGCGAATAGTCGAACTTTGGCGAGTTTTTCAAAAAGTCGCAAAGCATTTGCGCTTGCTCAGCGGTTCCTTCAATCGCGACTTCGGCTTCCGCAAGAATCTCCTCGGCGAGCAAGCGGAGAGGCTCGAGTCGCCGGGTTGAGACCCCGGGTTGCTCGGCGGGATCGAAGGGTTGCAGCGTTGCAGCCCCCCCCCACCGAATCGAAGGCATCGGCCGGGGTCAAAGTCAGTTGGTGCCGGTGCTCGATCCCCGGCGCTGCGAGGATGAAATCGAGCGGAATCGCTGGCGAAATCGTGCGCACGAGTTGTTTGCTCCGCATGTTGAATGCGATCGGCGCGTTGGGATCGAAGACGGCCGGAGGAAAAATGGCAAAAATTGTCTGTTCCCGCTGAGGAGGCATCGCAATCCGTTGGCGGGTTGCATTCTGCGCTGCTGTCGGGAGTTCGACCGCTCCATTCCACAACTGTCCTCCGGCAATCGACCAGGTTCCATTCTGGTAGTAGTTGACGATCGATCCGCGAAGTAACGGCTGACCTCGCAAGCGGAAAGGCTCATCAGTCTCCGGAGAATAAAACCAAAGACGAAGAACCGGTTCCCGGTTTTCGACGGCGGTGCCCAACTCACCGAGTCGCACGGAATTGGTAAAGCCGATGACTCGCTGTCCGGTCACATCGCGATACGATGTGCTATCGCTCATGCGGGGAAGCAGGAGAAAGGTGATGAAGGCCATGAATCCGATTACCGCTGTTTGGCGGAGTGCCAAAATGGCGAGTCGCGGATGGAAGTTGTCGGCCTGCTCTTCGGCAATGCTCTCGGCATGAAAGGCAAGTTCACTCGGTTTCAGCCCGGCGGAGACGGCGAGGGCTCGCTGTCGTTGGCGGGTTACAAAAAACAAAAAACCGGCCCAGAGGCTGAGGAAGAGATAGAGGATCAGCAGAAAACCGAAACCGATGGTTAAATTGAGGACCGCCGCCACGACCACTTGGAGAAGACTCAAGAGTTGCAATTGCCAGTAAATACGATCGGTTTTCTGCTGATAGAATAAAACAACCTGAAGATAGACCAGCAGGTAGGCGATCGCCAAAAGTTGTCGTTCTTGCGCAAGTCCAAAAAAGTCGTAAATCGCAACCAACACGGCACAACTCGCTGCCAGGCCGGCAATCGATCCGCGGAGATAAAACCACCCTTTGCGATCGGTGACGTAGAGGCTTGTGAATGCAGCGGTGGTGGTGAGTACCGGCAGCGTTGGGTTCTGCGAGCCGAGGCTGAGCATCAGGCTGCTTTGCGCAGCCATGAGGGCGATGATCCAACCGAGAAGTCGTTCGCTGCGCACGTCGAATTATTCCGTAGGGTCAAAAAAGTGCCAAAGCATTTCATTCGACGTATCGATCCACCGCAAAGGCCCGATTGTCTGGTTCTCGCCGATCGACCGATCGGCAAGTAATGTCAACTCGCGAAGATTCTCCGAACCGGGGTGAAGGATCAGTGTCGGTCTGCTTCGCTCGGTGGGTCTGAATAGGTATTTCATCCCTTCCCTGAACAAAGAGTTCGAATCGTCATCATCGCTGCGAGGCTCTGCGGTAGCGAGCAGGGTGAGTAAATCGGAGAGCAGAAGCGGGTGACAGGGGCCGCCTCCGCAGCTTAGTTCGCGTCCTGCAATGGCCATCCGCACTACGCCGTCTCGGCGTCGACAAAAGTCGGTGACAATCGTGGCCGCAAAACGAATCACCTCTTCGCACCGCGCCTCATCGGGATAATCGCCTCGATTTCCGAGATCGACGAGCAAATTGAGTTGTTGTTGTTGTTGCTTTTCAAATTCGCGGACCAGTGGCGTCCCGCGACGGGCCGTGCTCTTCCAATGGATCAGCCGTCGCCCGTCGCCCTCCTTCCATTCGCGGAGTCCGTGAAAATCCCCCGTTTGACGATCTTGTCGTAAAGGGTGCCCGCCGAAGCCGACTTGAATCTGCTGGAACATCTTTCCGAATGCGGGGGTGAGGTGGCCGGTGCGAGGAAAGACGGCGATCCGGTCTCCGCGGTCGAGGATTCGACTGTGGCGGATGAGTCCCAAGGGAAAGCCCGTGGCAATCCGCGTCGGACCGATACGGTAGATGCCCCGCTCGTAGAGCCGAGCCCGATAGGTGAGTTGTTTTGTTCTGCCTCTCGGGAGATACCAGCACACGAGATGGGCTGCTTTTTTCGGGAGCTGACGTTTGGGAGCGAGATGACGGATTGTTTCATCGATTTCCAGGCAGCGGCTGCCCGCACGCGCGAAGGGGTTTTGCGGAGTTTTACTTTGTAGCTGAAGGTTCACTTCGAGCAAATCGCCTGCGGTTAAGGAGGCCGTTATTTTTCGTCTCAAAGAAACACCGTTGAGGCTCCGGATCGCAGTGCGCCATCCGATGATGAAGGCGAAGAGCATGATCGTTGCGACAATCATCAATAGGTTGACGTTGCGCAATACAGAGCTGAACGCGACAAAAAAGAAAACGAGAAGATAGTACCAGCCTTCACGGCATATCACGGTATGTCGTCGTCGCATGGTCACTCCATGTTACGAGTTGTCGCAGAGTGCACTGCAACACTTCCACGACCTCATTCCGGCACCGGGACGTGTTTGACAATCTCTGTGAGGACTGCTTCGGTTGCTTGTCGGTGACCCCCGTGCATATAGCCCTTGGTGATTACCCGATGCGCGAGAACGGGAACGGCCAACTGCTGGACGTCGTCAGGGACTACATACGTCCGGCCATCGAGTACGGCAAATGCCTGTGCTGCGCGATAAAGGCAGAGTGTGCCTCGGGTGCTGGCGCCCACGTGAAGTTCTTCGCTCTTGCGGGTTGCTTCCACCAGATCCAGCAGATAGTGGCGGATCACCGAGGAGACCTGGACTTCACGCACCATCTGCTGCATGGTGAGTAATTGATCGCATTCGATCACAGGCTGCACGCGATCGAGAGGATTGCTCTTGCGATGATCCTCGATGACCTGGAGTTCCTGCTCCCGTCCGGGGTACCCCACGGAAATTCGCAATAAAAACCGATCGAGCTGACTTTCTGGGAGTGGATAGGTTCCCTCGAATTCAAACGGGTTTTGGGTGGCGATCACCATAAACGGTTCCGGAAGACGGTGTGTTTCGGTATCGACCGAAACCTGGCAATCGCTCATCGCTTCGAGCAGCGCACTTTGCGTTCTTGGTGTGGTTCGGTTGATTTCGTCCGCCAGGACGATGTTCGCGAAGACCGGACCTGGAAGAAATTCAAAATCGCTGTCTGCCTGCCGGTACATGCTGATCCCGGTGATATCGCCGGGCAGTAAGTCGGGCGTGAACTGGATACGGCAGAATTTCCCGCTCACACTTTGCGCCAACGCCTTGCCGATGAGTGTCTTGCCCACGCCGGGAACATCTTCCAGTAAAATATGTTCACCAGCGAGCAGCGCGACCAGCGTAAGGCGGATCGTATGTGGTCGCCCCAGAACGACGTCGGCGATATTAGCTTCCAGTCGCCGCGCGTGATCAAAGATCAGAGAGGTCTCGGCGCTCGGTTCGGTGATACCAGAATCGTGCATGCTGCAGGGGACTCGCACAGAGGTGACCGCTGCACTTTGGTGCTGGCGGGTGAACTAGCGTCGACCCATTATAGCGGGGTTTGGCTGAACACGCACGGACCTAGACCAGTAGGCTGAAATCAGGGTCGACACGAAGTCGGTGGCAAAACAAACTCAGTCCGACCGCTTGGCCGCCATTGACTGCGCAGAGGGGACTTTGACATTCCAGGCGAGTCCCAACTTTTGCATCAGAAGAATGGTCCACCAACTGACATCGACTTGCCACCAGGTAAACCCGTGTCGGGCCGAGCTGGGAAAGGCGTGGTGATTGTTGTGCCAGCCCTCACCGAATCCGAGAATGGCACAAAGCAGGTTGTTGGTCGAAAGGTCGGCTGACTTATAGGGTCTGCGACCGAACATGTGACACACCGAGTTGATCGACCAAGTGATGTGGTGGCCCAGAAACACGCGGACCAGTCCTCCCCAGAGAAATCCCATCAGCGCGCCCTGCCAACTCTGTGTGATCAAAGCACCGATGCCGGCGGGGATCGCAAAACTTGCCAAGACCCAAAGGTAGTAAAATCGATCGACCCAGACGAGAAATTTGTCTTGCAGTAGATCGGGCACAAATCGCTTCAAATCGGGCTGGGACCAGTAGGTCGTCAGCAGCCAACCACAGTGTCCGTAGAAAAAGCCGCGAATCGCATTCCAGAGCCCCGATCCATGCAGGTTCGGGGAGTGGGGATCCCCCAATCTGTCTGATCGCTGATGGTGCTTCCGATGCACGGCACACCAGACGAGGGGCGACCCTTCGACGCTCAGTGCCCCCATCATCATCCAGATGGCCCGCAAAGGTTTATATGTTTCAAATGCGCCATGCGTTGCTAATCGATGGAACCCGATCGTGACTCCCATGCCCGAAATGCACCACGTGGCCACGATCAATGCGACGAACGGCCAGCCCATCCAGCCCACTGTCCAGCAGTAATAAATCCCTGCGATCAAACCGAGGAAGGGCGCAATGATTGCGGTGAGCATGATCGACCGATTCCAAAAATCGGCCGGCTGGCTGATTTCCTCAGAGGTGAAGGTCCCCTGCGGGGAAGTGTCGGCATCGCTTTCAACAGAATCGATGCGTCCTTTTCGATCCGCCGGTTTGAGCGGCATTTTGGGATCCAGCGGGGGGCGCGGGGTAGTCGGTGCGATAGACAAAAGCAGTTTTCCTTGTAACGAGTGGCGGTCGCCCGGCGAGTGGGATCGAAAGAGCCTGGAGGGTCGCGGCTTGACCGTCTACAGCTTTTTCCTTTGTCCTTCTGTAGGCGGTCACGGAGAAAAGTCGAGAATGCTTAACGATGATTGCTGCTTAACGATTCGGCATGAGGGGCCGTAAAGGTTTGGGGGCTCCCGCCGGACCATAGCGTAACGTGCGGCGACACCGCTTGATAGGCCGCTTATTGGCGTGCGTTAAAATAGGGGGGAGTGCAGAGTCGCAGCTGACTGCAAAAAACGGGCCTTTGGCAGCAAGCACCCCCCCGTTCTACGGGCGGACTGACGGTGCGCGTGCCGGCGCGACACGAGGTCAAAAAAGTTCCTCCACCACGCTTCCCTCCTCGACCACTTTGATCGGTCGCCCGAGGCTGCTCATGCTCTCGCTCTCCGCGTCGAGACGGAGGCTGTGGCAATAGGTTTGAAAAAGGTCGGGCACAGTTACCGGACGTTCGGCGACCGCGGTGCCATCTTGGCTCATGCGACCGACCGTCTGTCCACCGCGAATGCCACCACCGGCCAACGCCGCGGTGAAGACCTTCGGATAGTGGTCGCGACCCCCGCGAGCGTTGATTTTCGGTGTCCGACCGAATTCACCCATCCAGACGACGAGCGTCGAGTCGAGAAGGCCCCGCTGCTTAAGATCTTCGATGAGCGCCGCCGTCGGTCGATCGACCTCACCCGCCAATTCGCGCGTTTTTGAAAAATTATCTTGATGGGTGTCCCACCCCCGACAGTTGACTTCGACAAACGTGACGCCTGCTTCGATTAGTCTTCGGGCAAGTAAACATCCGGAGGCAAAATCGGAATCACCATATGCGTTGCGGACCGGCTCTTTTTCCTCGGCCAAGTCAAACGCTTTCATCTCCGGGGAAAGAATCATACGCGAAGCTTGGCCGTACACAGTTTGGTGAATCTGCTTTGTGTCGTTGGCGATTTCCTGATCCTCCTGCAATTCTTTCAGTAACTCGAGTCGCCGTTGGTAACGTACTTGGCCGGTGCTCGGCTGGGTATTGTTCGGGGGATTTTCTGGATTGCGATGCACGAAAGGGTCAAACTCACTGCCGAGCAAACCTCCGCCGACGCTGAGGCGGCCCCCGGAGCCGATACGCACGAAATTGGGCAGGGCCGCTTTGGCTTGCGGTCGTTGCGCCGCGACGACCGCACCGAGTGCCGGGTATTTGACCGTGGGTGTGGGAAGGTAACCGGTATGGAGAAGGAACGAAGCGCGATTGTGATTTCCCTCTTTGCTCGTGAGCGAGCGGATCAACGCGACCTCGTGCATTTGTGCGGCCATGTGTGGGAAGTGCTCGGCAATCCGGATGCCAGGTACGCTCGTGGAAATTGCCTTCGTCTCGCCACCGTTTTTGTGACCCTCCAGTGGGGAGAACGTTTCATATGGACTCGGTCCCCCGGCCATCCAAAGAAGAATGCATGCCCGACGTTCGCGATTGCCGGCGGCTGCCACCGCGAGTCGTTCCCGCCACGTGAACATGCCGCTCGCCGCGGCGAGCGTAGAGAGGGAACGCAAGAAATCTCGTCGCGGATATTTCATGGTCTGCTTCTCCCGGGTGGACGACTCCAGTGCACGATTTAATAGCGATGACGAAATTCAGCCGTGTTGATCAGAGCCCAGAGAATGTCTTCGTAGGCGGCGACTCGGTTGTTTTGTTTTGTAATGTATGACCGGCAGGTCGCCCGCTCCGTATCGGTTGGCACACGGCCCAGGCTGCGGAGATAGAGTGACTCGATAATGGTGTCATCGTCGCTTTCCTCATCCAGTAGCCTGGCCAGCATCGTGCCCCGTCGATCGCCGCGGAGGAGTTGGTGGATTTGAGGCCCGTTCATCATCAACAGGGCTTGCGGGATGGTCGGGTTCACCTCATCGCGGGGGAGGCTCGGGTCGTAGAAAAATGTTTGCTGGAACCGCTGACGGGCTCCCCGCTTCTGCTTCTCAAGTCGCTTATTGTTCTTGTCCACATCAAAGAGTTGGAGGAGGTTGTCGAATACGACGTCACCTCGAAGCGGTCTGGAAAGAACTGCCGCGTCCGCAGTGGAATCAGACGATCGATAGGCTGCGGTGGCCATGATCGTGCGAAGCAGCCACTTCGTATCGTAGCCCGAGTCGACAAAATGGTCAGCCAGTAGCGCGAGCAACTCCGGATCCCGGCAATCTCGCCCCGGACCGATGTCGTCGACCGAATCGTAAAATCCTTCTCCGGTCAATTCGGTCCAGATGCGATTGACGTAGGCAGTGGCAAACCAGGGATTTTCTTCCGCGTCGGTAAGCCATCCAGCCAGCGCTTGCCGACGCGTTTGATCCTTAGTGCCCAGTTCGAGGGAGTGCCCGGTCAGGAAAAAGACCGGTTTGGTGATTTGTCCCGGCGACTCGGGGTTGGCGAGGTCCGGCATATAGTGTTCGATCCTCTTTCGATTTTTGCCTTTTTTGCCACGTCCCGTTTTATTGCGCGAGACAACTTCAAAACTTCGCGGTTTTACATTGCGGACGGGACGTACGTTGATGCGAGGAAAAAATGCCGCCAATTGGTGAAACTGTTCGCGTTTCCATTCGTCCGTGGGATGGTCGTGGCACTGGGCACACTGGATTTTCATTCCGAGAAAAATGCGACTGATCTCCGCAGTGATATTCTCAGGCTCCCCCTTCTGGGCCAGGAACAGCCCGGTTTCGCCATGTTCGCGAACGTCACCCGATGCGGTGATAAAACTGCGGGCCACTTCATCCCAGCCATCCCCGCGGTTCAGTCGCGAAGCGAACGCATCGACCAGTCCGTCTGCAACGAGACGCAAGGCCCGCTCGTCGGCGCGGCGTGCGAGAATCACATCCCGCCAGTATCCCCCCCAGTGCAGCCCGAATCGCTCGTCATCCAGGAGTCGGTCGACCACACGCTGCCGCTTGTCCGCTGCGCGGTTTCGGCAAAATGCTTCGACCTCAGTTTCACGCGGCCGGGAACCGACCAGATCGAGCCACACCCGATTCAAAAAGGCTGCGTCCGCTGCTGAGCCACCCGTGGTCTTTTCTTTTGAGTCTTTCGATCCATGACCATCGATTTGCTGTGCCACCCGATACGGGTCGGGTGCCTGTCGCTCCGCCGCCGCATCGACAGCGAAGAGTGCGAGGAGGATCATCGATACGGTGAGGCCCCAGCGAGCGGATTGCCGGGAGCGGGCGTTCGATTCTGCAGGTAACGATCGATTGTGGAGCGATTGTTCCGGCAGCAAGTTAAAAAGTGAACGTTGCGTTACCACGCGGCTCTTCCTTTTCTAGCGGCAGGGTCCCCACCTTACCGGTTATTCTCCAGACTGCCCTGCCTTATGGAACCGCGGGGCGGCGACAAGGTTTCGTCGAGTGCGCCGGGAAATGGAGCAAGCCAGGGCGTGATTTACGCATTTCAGCGGTTTTTCTCCTCATTTCGTCGGCAACTCGACTCCGTTTGTAAGCTAGATTTTGGTATACCTTGGGTAAATACACCCTTTGGAGAGACCTCGAATGCTATGTCGCCGTCGCCCCGTTGCCCTTCGCGTGATCCGTTTGCTCCTGCTTTGGATCGCTGCGGTCTGCGGGCAGGTTTTCTTTTCCCCTCCGGCCAGCGTGGCCGCCGAGGCAGATGCACCTCGAGAGGCGGTTACCGCCTCGATCGACCAACTTCAACGTTGGCTTGGGACAAGCCGCTTTGGTAGCAGGTGGAACGCGTATTTGAAAACAGACCAACTGTTGCGTGAGTTGGCAAAAGGAAATGCTGCGGATAATGCCACGCTGCAGATTGTATTGGATCGCTATCAGAGTGATGTCGCTGGGCTCGAGAAGCCACGGTTTGTGGCGGTGCGAGAGGCATTGGCGGCCTACCTGGCATCGCAAACGATCTTGCCCGTCAATTCGTTGGCAACAGCCGCCGGTAAGGCCGACCAGGATTTTACGCCCCCGTCGTCGGAACGGGTGGCAGCCGCAGAGGCCCAGACCGCTGCCGCCGCCGTTCGTTTGAATCGATTCCTGTCACAAAATCTGGACCGGGCAAAACAGTGGAAGACATTTCTTCGCTGGGCCGATCTTGAAGATCAATTAAAGAGTGAGAATGCCGATACGACCGCATTGGCCCAAGTGCTTCAGCGATTCTCAGCCGATGAGCCGGGCCTCGAAAAATCGGAGTTCGTCGCGGTGCGTCGGAACCTGCGGGTCTGGATCGATCGCACACTGGCGGAAAAAAAGACGGCGGCAGTCGCCAAAAAGATCAAGGCCTTCAGTCGCGAACTGGCCGCGAGCCTTCAAGATTACGGTGCCGGGGCGTCGCACTGGGATGCGATGCGTGTGGCGGCGAGGGTCAATTTCCTTGAGCGTTTCGACGTCGCTCCGGAACTGACCGCTTCGGTGCGGCACCATTATTCGCACCCCAATTTGTCCGCCTATGTCTCGTCGGATTTGATTTCCAGCGCCATGGATCGCGTCATCGACGAAGCGATCGCGATTCGCGAAAACATCATGGGCGTGAGTATCGTCGGCGAGGGGCAGACGAAAGGCAAGCTTCAGGTCGCACTTCTACCCGATGAGCGGCGGGCGGCGATCGGCCTGAAAATGACCGGCGTCACCGAATCACAGACGGTAGGCAGCAAGCGATCGGTCCGCGTCTACGCAGATTCGACTACCAGTCTAGCCGCAACCAAAGAGGTCCATTTCGGAGCTGATGGATTTTCTGCCCGTCCTGCTGAAGCGCAGGCGAGCACGCAAACGCGCGTCACCGGTCTCTCTACACGTCGCGGGAACCGATTCGTCGAGCGACTGGCGTGGCGGAAGGTTGCGAAAACGAAGGGGCAGGCCCAGCGGCAAAGTTCGCAGCGAGCGGCAATGCGTCTTGAGGACCGGATGGATGAAGAGGGCGATAAGCTGCTCGCCGGCGCGAACGAAAAGTACGCAGAAAAATTTCGCGGCCCTTTGCTGCGGAAAGACGCATTCCCCAATCTGTTTGAAGTGAATTCGAGCGATCAGCAGATTCGACTCCTGATGCACGAGGCAGCGGCCGACCAGTTGGCGGCTCCGATTCCAGCCACCAGCCCACCCGCGGGGTCGGATTTGGCATTTCATGTACATGAATCGTTCATCAACAATATGGCGGCACATCTTTTGGGCGGAAAGCGGGTCAGCAGTGACGACGCCGCCAAGCAGGAGGGCGAAGGCCCGAATTTCCTCGAACGCTTCCAGGCCCAGCGGGAAAAGAAAGTCAACGAGCGGCGTGCCGCGGAGGGCAAGCCGCCGCTGGTGAAGAAAAAGCCAACGAAAAAAGAAGAGGCTCCCTGGCAGATGCGGTTTGCCAAGCGAAATCCTTTTTCGGTTGAATTCCGAGAGGGGACGATCCGCTTTGTGGTCCGCGGCATCGAGTTTTCGGGCCTGGATGACCAAGTCTATGATCGGCCAATGAGTATGTGGGCGCAGTACCGGGTAGAGCAGGATGGCAATGGCGGTCTCCGCCTCACGCTGCTGGACCTGGGAGTCGATCCTACCAGCGTGGAGCGCGGCCAACGCTTTGTTGCGGCCGACGCGCCGCTACGCTCGAAGTTGCGTGTGCGTTGGAAGGAGACGCTCGAGGGGGCCGATGGCGAAAACAAAGTGATCGATGTGTTTCCATTCGAACTCCCCGACGATCAGTTCAAACAGATCGGCCCGCTCGCCTACGAGAGTTTGGTTTTAGCAGAAGGATGGCTGACGCTCGGCTTGCAGCGGACGGTGGACAAGGTGGACCGGCAGGCGGCCGTCGATTGAATTCAACCGACAGCGTACACGAGGATTCTGCGGTGCAAGATGCCAACGTCGAAATAGCGTTCGATTGTTTGCCCATGCGAAGCGTCGGTCGACTCGATATTCCTCTGGACGCCTCTCCGGGGTTTCAGTCGCGGTGCCAACGAATTAAAGATGCGATCGAAAAGCACGGGTCGCACAACACGTACTATCTTCTGGACGCTCACTGCATCTTCCGTCTCACCAACGACGCAGCGTGTGGCATGCTCAAGTTTGCTTTTGAGGGAACGGTCATGACCGATCAGGCCGATCTCTGCACGAGGGGTTGCGACCTCGATGTGCGTCTGGCGGAAGAGACGTGCGACTGGCTGAGTGAACCGGTGGTGAACTGGTTCATAGAAACCGTTTCGGTTGCCGTTCGCGTCGAGTTCGACCGCTACATTGCCGCAGGCGATCTGACGCGAAGCATCGAACGCGCTGCCAAGGTCGCAGCGGAGTGCGACCGGGCCGACGGTTTTTTGGGGATGTATCTTTAAAAAGTGCGGAGTGGACCTGTAAGCCGGGTCCTGTCGCAGTTACGAAGAACTGCGCGGCAGCCATTTATCTAGGACGACGATTGCTCGCCGTCTCGTGCAGCCTACCCGAAAGTCGTAAGGGTTCGGACTAATCCCTGCTCCGCGTTTGCGGAACTGCTTTCTGTTTGGCATTGCTCCGGGTGGGGTTTACCTAGCCAAGCCGGTCACCCGGCCTGCTGGTGCGCTCTTACCGCACCGTTTCACCCTTACCTCGCGCGAGCGCGAGGCGGTTTCCTTTCTGTTGCACTTGCCCTAGCCTTTCGGCCGGTGGGCGTTACCCACCACCCTGTCCTGTGGAGCCCGGACTTTCCTCCCGCCCATTGCCCGTGAAGGCAAGTGGGCCAGCGACTGCCCGGTCCACTCCGCACGATCCATCCTAAGGTGTGCAGACGGCAAAGTAAAATCAAAAGCCCGCGTTTTACGCCGATCACAGAGTCACGGCGTCGGGCTTTGCCGGTTCGGTTGAGTTTGGCACCGCGCAGAGGCGGCCTTGCCAGGTATCGCGGCCGCGCAACTGTTGCTCGATCGCGTTTTTCACGGCCGGTTTATCGAGGCACCAACTCGGGCCGATGAAATAATCGGCCGGTGCATCGCCGCTGATCCGCTCGACGATACATTCTGCGGGCAGCAACTCGAGAAAATCGACCACCGTGCGGACATACTCGTCGCGCGGCATCAGCGTCACCTCGTCGGCAGCGACCTGATCGGCCAGCGGCGTATTTTTGACCGCATAGAGATTGTGGATTTTCACTGCATCGAGGCCCAGTCGGGCCACTTCGCGTGCGGTGGCCAGCATGTCGCTGCGAGATTCGCCCGGCAGGCCGAGCATGATGTGTCCGCAGATTTCGAAACCGCGATTGCGACTGCGGGCGACCGCATCGATCATCGCCTGGTGGGTGCAGCCCCGGTTCATCCAGGTAAGCGACCTGTCATGCATTGTTTGCATACCATACTCGAGAGAGACGTACGTTTGCCTGGCCAACTCTTCGATCAGTTCCAGTACGTCCTCTTCGACGCAATCGGGCCGCGTGCCGATCGCTAGGCCCACCACCCGCGGGTCGGCGATGGCCTCTTCGAAGAGCGGTCGCAGCTTTTCGACCGGGCCGTAGGTGTTGGTCGCGGGTTGAAAGTAAGCGATAAACTGCGCGACTTTGTAGCGTTTTTGCAAGCGGCGGATGCCATCATCGAGTTGGGCCTGGATGGCGCCCTGGGGGATCCGACGCGAAGGACTGAAACTCCGATTATCGCAAAACACACAGCCGCCGATCGCCACCGTGCCGTCCACATTCGGGCAGGTCATCTTCGCATCGAGGCTCACCTTTTGTACGCGCGCACCAAACCTGTTTTTCAGGTAATGCCCGTAGGCATGGTAGCGGAGGCCAGCGTCTCGCCAGGTCATGTTACTGAAACAGTTGATGATAAAACTGCGCCTTCATCGCCCCATGTTGGTCATTATCTGCACTGAAAAGTGCCTTCAAGAGATCGCCATCCAGGTCGATCGGCAAGGAACGTACACTGCCGTCGAAATTGGCAGCATTGAAAAGTCCAGCCCCGCCAGCCAGCCCCTTCGGCAAATGTTTTACATCGTAGTCATCTGGCTTGGTCCACGGTACGGCATGCGCATCGTCGACCTCTACCAGAGCGATAGTCAGAGACGAAGCACGAGGTTGACGTACCGGTTCGAAATTCGGAAAAGCTGTATCCGTACCGACGGCCAGCACATAATTGGTTTTTCCTGACTCGGTGCCGGTACTGTTGGGGCTCTTGAAGATCGGTGGCATTTGATCGAGTAGCTTAATATTGTGGGGACTGTCCCAAGGTTCGTCGAAATGAAATTGCTCAGCAAGGTTGCCGGCGTCGAGATCCCGTAACAACCTGACGCGCCAACTGAGAAGCGGCTTACCATTCTCGTCGACAATAGCCCGCCCCGGGAATCGTTTGCTTCTTGCTTCATAACTTAATAGAGCAAGCATTATTTCTTTCATATTCGTTTTGCTCGTGGATGCACGCGCCGCTGCGCGTACCTGCGCTAGGGCAGGCAGCAGAAGTGCCACCAGGATGCCGATCATTGGCAGATTCATCTGCGCGCTGGCGAAGCCTCCTATGCCTGCTTCTTTCTCGATTGTGAGCAATTTTCCCTTCCTGGTCGGCACGAACGCGGAGAGCATCGAGTCGGTTATCCGCTGCATATAGGCTTGCATTGCCTGTTGCATCGCGGGGCTTTCCTTCCGCATGCCTGGGTCTTGCGCCATCTGGGCAAACATTTGGGCCTTGCCGATTTCCATCGCCTTGAGAATCAATTTTTCCAGTTCCTCCGCTTCGCCCGCGTCGTGCGATGCGATGGTCAATCCCGACGGTCCCTCGCCGGCGACATTGAGTCGCAGTATGGCCATGCTGATCAGATCGGGGATTTTCTTAAACTGCTCAAGCTGCGGCGGGAGTGGTGGCGATTGGGCCATTCCCAATTGAATCAGCGGTCGCATCGGATCGAGTGAGAAGATCATCATCGCATCGTTTTTTGTTCCGGCCTTCAAAAGTACGTTGGCGATTGCCTGGTTGCCCTCGCTCGTGCCATCGATCATCCGTTGCAAGACCGGCCCGGTTCCCCAGACCACAACCCTTTTCTGCGGTTGATAGAAGCCAATGCTAATCGGACTCGGTTGATCGATCTGCTGATAGGTGGTGCCATTATATTGCCTGGGTTTCGTTGGCATGCCAGTACGCTCGACGAATGATTCCAGATCGATGGGCTGTTGAAACACGATCTTTACGCCAAAGTTCGGCGGTATTCCCGGCGCAAATTTTTCAACCGCCAACTGAACCTGATCGATCGTGGTGAGGTCGATACCCATCTGTTCCAGCGAGGCAACCTTGGCAATTTCGTGAGGAAAAAGCTCCATGCCGGGGGCGTGGATCATGCGATTCGGAAAGGCGAGCCCTACCGCCACGGTGTCTTTGCTCAACAGCGCCGGATCGAATCCCTCGGCGGCAACTGCCACCATGGGGGTCGTCGCCATCAAGAGTGCAAGCAACATGCAGAAAACGGGGGAGCGGCTGAGGAACATCATGGAAATCTCCAATCAATGAAATGGTTCTGCCCGAGGAGTTGTAGCCTACTGCAGCCCCAACACGCGTCAACCACGGCACGCGCAGATTCGTAGGATACGATGCAACGGGGAATCGCTTTTTAAGTGGTTGCGGTTCCAAATCTTAGCGATATAGAGCAGTCCCTCTTTTTCCTTTATAATTCGGGTGTGAAATGTACTTTATGCTCCGCCCATCTCCTCAAGGATTGATGGCCAGCAACACGATTTTCAGAATCGCATGACCGACTCGCATGAGGACAAGCAGCCCGCAAAAGACTTTGGCACGCTGGTGCCGAAGGGCGGCGGTGATCCGATTCCGCTTCTGAAGAAAAATCTGCTCATCGGTCGTCGCGAAAGTTGCGACATCGTTTTGCGGTTTAAGAACGTTTCTGCGCACCATTGTCAACTCTCGGTGCGCGGGGGCTATTGGTATGTAAAGGATCTCAAAAGCCTCAACGGAGTAAAGGTCAACAACGTCTCGGTGACTGACCGGCGTTTGCAGTCGGGAGACACCCTCTCGATCGCTAAGCACAGTTATCGGATTTATTATGTTCCGGCTGAATTGGGGGCGGTGGGGCCACCGCCGCCCGATGCGCCGCCGGAAGAAATTTTTGGCGATTCACTTCTCAAGCGGGCAGGACTGGAAAAACCGGCCCGTCACCGACGGGCCTCTCGAGAGAGGCGACAGGAAATAAATCCTCCGGCCGATTCGGAAGAGACACCAGGCCCTGACAGCTAACGTGCCGTGAATGAGTAACAAAAAGAAAAAAGTCCGGGTTTCCTTTCGCAAAAACCGTCAGGCGCGGACCCGCGAAAGTGGCCTGACCCGTCAATTCGAGCAGCACGGTTTTGAGGATGACGAGACGACGCGGCGCGAGCAGCTTACGGGAAAAGGCGAGCTTGCAAAAAAGCGAACCGTCGTGGGCGAGGAAGTGAGTGATGGCGAATCGGGCTTTGCGGTACTCCCCGAAGTCGATTTGGAGAATTGTCTTGCCGGACGGGTGCTGGAAGTTCGCGGTCTGATCAGCATTGTGCAAACGGCAGACGGAAAGCATTACCAATGTGCGTTGAGGCGACTGCTCAAAACGCTCGCAACCGATCAGCGGCACGTGGTGGCGGTCGGCGATCGGGTGCAATTCCGCCCCGACCGTGATGAGGGACTCATCGAGCGGATCGAGCCGCGCAAGGGAGTACTTAGTCGCACCAGTCGCGACCGTCAGCATGTACTGGTTGCAAATGTCGAACAGATGCTCATCGTTTCGAGTGCTGCCGAGCCCGATTTGAAACCGCATCTGATTGATCGATTTCTCGTTGCCGCCGAGCAGGCGAAGATCAAGCCGGTCATCTGTATCAACAAAATCGATTTGATCGACCCGGGGCCCCTGCAGGCGACGATTGGGGTGTATGCCCAGATGGGGTATCCGGTGCTGCAGGTATCCGCAACGACCGGACTGAACCTTTCGCGACTCCGCGATATGCTGGATCATTGTCAATCGGTTGTCGTAGGACAAAGTGGCGTGGGCAAATCGTCGCTGCTCAACGCGATCGAACCGGGGCTCGGATTGCGCGTCGGATCGGTCAGTCGAGAGACTCAGAAAGGTAAGCACACGACGACGACCGCCCGTTTGATTTCTCTTGCCAGTGGTGGGTTTATTGTCGATACGCCGGGCATCCGGCAATTTGCGCTTTGGGACGTAACCTCGGAGGAGGTGGCCGGCCTGTTTCGCGATATCCGGCCACTGGTTGCCCTTTGTCGATTTCCGGACTGCACCCACACGCATGAAGCGGATTGTGCGGTGAAATCTTCAGTTGCCGATGGCAGGCTCGATGCGCGACGCTACGAGAGTTATTGCCATATGCGTGAGGATGGAAAAGACTGAACGAAGAAATCGAAGATGCCAATACGCCTTGAAAAGCGTCCAATCTTTCCGTCCCGTCTCTGGCGGGATGCCGTGGGCGTCGATTACGATAAAAGGGTTGGCTTCACGATTTCTTTAATGACACTGCTGCAGGGTTCACGTTGAAAGAAATGACCCGGATCGAGGGCGTGCGGAGCGAGAAAGCGATTCTCGTAGGCGTTCTCCTGCCCGACCGACCTTTCCAAGAAGATCCTCTCGAAGAATTAGCAGGGCTGGCGACGACGGTCGGCGCCAAGACCGAAGCGCGGCTTCTTCAGCGACGCGACGTGCCGGACCGGGCGACCTATCTGGGCAAAGGAAAACTCGAGGAGTTGGTCTTCCTCGTTCAGGATGTCTCGGCCGATGTGGTACTTTTCGATAACGATTTAACACCAGCTCAAACGCGTAACCTTGAGAAGGCGCTGCACGTCAAGGTGATCGATCGCACCGAGTTGATTCTCGATATTTTTGCAAATCGCGCGCACACCAACGAAGCCCGACTTGCGGTGGAACTGGCCCAATTGGAATACTCGCTGCCGCGACTCAAGCAGATGTGGACTCACCTTTCGCGGATTGAAGGTGGTATCGGTATGCGTGGTCCCGGTGAAAAGCAGTTGGAGGTCGATCGCCGTTTGGTCGAGAAGAAAATCCGGGATCTGCGTCGGGATCTGGCGGTGATCGAAAGACGCAAAGAGCGCACTGTCTCGGCGCGGCAGGGGCACCGAACCGTTTCGCTGGTCGGCTATACCAATGCGGGGAAGAGTACGCTGATGAATCGCCTCACAGACGCCGATGTCCTGGCACAGGACAAACTCTTTGCTACGCTCGATACCCGCACGCGGCGTTGGCAACTCCCGGGATGGGGTCCGGTACTGTTGAGCGATACGGTGGGCTTCATCCGCGATCTGCCCCACGCGCTGATTGCCAGCTTTAAGGCCACACTCGAAGAGTCGCGTCAGGCCAATTTGTTGCTGCATGTGGCCGATGCTTCGAGCCCGGAGGTACTCGAGCAAATCCGCTCGGTCTACGGAGTGTTGGAGGAAATCGGGATCGAGGAGAAAGACACATTGCTGCTACTCAACAAAATTGACTGCGTCCAGCACCGCGAGCGGTTGGATGTCATCTACGATCGCTATCCGAGCGCCGTGCCGGTGAGTGGGGTGACCGGATTTGGATTGAAGCGGATGACCCAGGCGGTGAGCGATGCGCTGAGTCAGCACTTTCGGGAGATCGATATCCGTTTCAGTGCCAGCGATGGCAAACTGCTCGCCTACCTTGCCGAACATGGAGAGGTTCTCTCTCGACAATTTGACCCGGAGGGCCGTGTCACGGTTCACTGCCGCTTGCCTTCAGGTGCGCTCGAAAAGATTAACCGAGAGGGAGCGGAGATTTGTGTTCGTAGCGTGGGTGGCGAGGAGGAGGTCGATGCGGTTTCGAAAGATACCAGGCACGGTGTGGCATAACCTCTAAAGCGTTGGGCTGCGTAGTTCGAAACGAAAGGAAACAGCCGATGTCAAAGCGGGAGATTGCGGGAATGCGGGTGCTGGTAACCGGCGCGTCGACCGGTATCGGTCGCGCCCTTGCCGTCGAGTTGGTTCGGCAGGGAGCCTGCTGCGTGGTGCTGGCCCGTGGCGAAGAACGGCTCAGTGAAGCGGTCGAAGCGTGCCGAACCGTCGATCCCGAAGCACGAGTGGAGGTGATCGTCGGCGAC
This sequence comes from Planctomycetaceae bacterium, assembly GCA_902630355.1. GTDB lineage: Bacteria > Planctomycetota > Planctomycetia > Pirellulales > UBA7805 > UBA7805. The sequence continues at coordinate 11,882 of CACOUL010000018.1, read as the reverse complement.
GTGACCGATGTTGCAGTGCGTAAAGCGGCGATCGAAAAGGCGGTCACTTCCTTTGGGGGACTCGATGCGGTGGTCAACAACGCAGGGGTGGGTAGTTTCGGCCGGTTTGCCGACGCGAAGCCGGAGCGATTGCGCCACATTATGGAGGTCAATTTTTTTGCCGCGGTGGATCTTATTCACGAAGCGCTGCCTGCACTGCGTCAGGGAAAAAATCCGATCGTGGTTAATGTGGGATCGATTCTCGGGCATCGGGGGATTCCGAGGATGTACGAGTACTGCTCGAGCAAGTTTGCGCTCCAGGGCTTCAGTCAGTCGTTGCGGGTCGAACTGCAGGCGGAGGGGATCGATTTGTTGATGGTCAGTCCTGGGACCACTGAGACCCCGTTCTACGACAACGTGGTGCACGGACGGGGCAACGTGCCCTGGAACAAGGGGAAAGGGACACCGGTGGAAAAAGTTGCGAAAAAAATGGTGGCGGGAATGCAGCAGGGGCGACGTGAAATCGTCCCCAATTTTCTCGGGCAGTGGCTCATTCGTGCCAATCGCCACGTTCCACACCTCGTCGACTGGTATCTGCAGCGGTTTGCTTAGCGGCTCGCGGAGGGGGCTGCGTATGATACAATAGTATTAGCTGGTGACTCAATGATACTAGTCCCTTGAGTACCGAAAGAATACATTAGATAAGGTTTTAGGGCCGGTATCGGCTGAGGGATCAGCCGTGGCCCGTCACTCACCTGCGTGCCACGTGTTCTCCCCAGGAGGCTTGTCTTGATGTCTGTCCGTGTTGTCGCCCTGATGCTCTTCTGTCTCGCTTGGATTCCTCTGCACGTTGTTGCCGAGGAGCCGGCGGAAACCGGGGTGTCGCCGACCGGCAAGGCGATCAGTTACTACACGCAAATTCGCCCGATCTTTGCGGCCCACTGTCAGGGTTGTCATCAACCGGCCAAGGCAGAGGGCGGCTATGTGATGACCTCTTTTGCCGAACTTTTGGCGGGAGGCGAAAGCGGCTCGGTGGCGATCGCGGCAGAAGATCCGTCGGCGAGCTATTTGATCGAGAGAATCACACCGACCGACGGCGAAGCGGAGATGCCACCTGAGGGGCCGGCGCTGGCGGAGGCGGAAATCGATCTGGTGCGTCAGTGGATTGCCGAGGGTGCGGTCGATGATACGCCGGAAAACGTGACGCGGCGCTACGACGCCGAAAATCCGCCAATCTATACACGGCCCCCGGTCGTGACTTCGCTCGATTACTCACCCGATGGCAGGATGCTCGCAAGCAGCGGGTTTCATGAAGTCTTTTTGCTCGCCAGCGATGGGTCGGTACAGGTCGGTCGCTTGATCGGACTTTCCGAGCGGATCGAGTCGGTGCAATTTTCTCCCGATGGAAATCTGCTTGCGGTCGCCGGAGGTTTGCCGGGCCGGATGGGCGAAATTCAGATCTGGGACTTAGCCGATAATTCACTCAAGCTCTCGGTGCCGACGACGTACGATACGGTGTACGGAGGCAGTTGGTCGCCGGATGGGACTCAGATTGCGTACGGTGGCGGTGACAACAGCCTGCGGGCACTCGACGCCGAATCGGGAGAAGAGTTGGTCTTTATGGCGGCTCATGACGATTGGGTTCGCGACACGATATACACTCGTGACGGAAAGTCGATCTTTTCGGTCAGTCGCGACAAAACGGTGAAGCAGACCGATGTGGAAACCCAGCGATTCATCGGGAACGTTACGACTCATACGCCAGGAGTTCTGCAGGGCGGCATGATCAAGGTAGCGCGGCATCCGGCGCGGCAGGAGTTGCTCGTCGGCGGTGCGGACGGCAAGCCCAAGCTTTTCAAAATGGCAACCAAGGCGGCCCCGGCCAGCGGTGGCAATCCGAATCAGATTCGCGAATATTATGCGTTGCCCGGTCGCCTCTTTGCCGTGGCCTTTTCCCCGGATGGTAGTTGGTGTTACGCCGGCAGCAGTCTCGATGGGGCAGGGCAGGTGCGTGCATTTGAGACTGATTCGGGTAAGGAGCTCTGGAAGTTCGATCTGCCCGAGAGCGGCGTGTTTGCCCTGGCAGTTCACCCCGATGGCAATCAGTTGGCCGTCGCAGGTGCCGACGGTTTGATTCGACTCGTCGATTCTGCCTCGGGAAAAATTACTTCGACTTTTGATCCCGTGCAGCTTGAGCAGGGGCCGCTTCCTGCAGTCGCGCCGGAAGAAAAGGCGGCAGACCGCAGTTCGCCTGCCGGTAAGTCGGCGGATGGCAGCGGGCAGGTCGTCGTGGCAGTTGCCACCGAACCGGTCGAAGCGGACCAGATCGATTCTTCGGTCGTACCGGCGGCAGCCATCGAGGCGGTGCGGTATCGCCTGGAGGTGCTTCCCGAGAACCTTCGCCTGGACCGACCGGTCGATAAAGCGCAGCTCTTGGTCACGGCGGTCGGCGACGACGGTTCGCTCCGGGATGTGACCCGCGATGTGAGCTGGAGCGTTGAGGGTGAGATCGGCACGATCAGCCCGAGCGGAATCTTTGTTCCCACGGCGGATGGCAGCGGGCAGATCCTTGCCGAACTCGACGGACAGCAGGTGGAGGTTCCCGTTGAGGTCAGCGGGATGGCGGAAGTATATCACAATGACTTCATCCGCGATGTGAATCCTGTGCTTACCCGTCTCGGCTGTAATCAGGGTACCTGCCACGGTTCGCAAAAAGGGCAAAATGGTTTTAAGTTGTCGCTGCGGGGCTACGATGCGGTGAGTGATGTTCGTGCGTTTACCGATGATTTGGCCGCTCGCCGGGTGAATTTTGCCTCACCCGACGATAGCCTGATGCTATTGAAGCCGACCGGCGCGGTCCCGCATCAAGGTGGGCAGTTGATGGAATTCGAGGATCCTTACTACCGCGTCGTCCGTGACTGGATTGCCGATGGGGCAACGCTGAATCGTGAGACGCCTCGTGTCGTGAGCGTCGAAGTCTTTCCGAAAAATCCGGTGGTGGAGCGGGAGGGTGCTCAGCAGCAAATGCGGGTCGTGGCCACCTACGACGATGGGCAGACTCGCGATGTTACGGCCGAATCGTTTTTGGAGAGTGGAAATACGGAGGTGGCCACCACCGACGGTACGGGCCTGATGACCGCCGTGCGCCGCGGCGAGTCGCCAATTCTAGTGCGCTACGAAGGAGCCTACGCGGCAACGACGCTCACGGTGATGGGAGATCGAACCGAGTTTGTCTGGAAGGAGCCTGAAGCATGGGGCGAAATCGATAAGCTTGTTGCCAATAAATGGGAGCGGATGAAAATTGAGCCTGCACCGCTCTCCTCGGACACCGATTTTGTCCGCCGCGTGCATCTTGATCTGACCGGTCTGCCCCCGACACCGGAAGATGTGCGTGCATTTTTGGCCGATAGCCGTGACGATGCGATCAAGCGGACCGAGTTGGTGAACCGGTTGATCGGATCGGAAGATTTCATCGAATATTGGACCAATAAATGGGCTGATCTGTTGCAGGTGAACAGTAAGTTTCTGGACGAGAACTACAAATTCGAGAATGCGACGGCGTTCCGTGATTGGATCCGCGGTCACGTGCAAAGCAACACGCCTTACGATGAATTTGCCCGAGAGATCATTACTGCGAGCGGCTCCAATAAGGACAACCCGGCGGCGTCGTATTACAAGATTTTGAGGGAACCGACCGAGCTAATGGAGAATACAACGCATCTCTTCTTGGCGGTGCGATTCAACTGCAATAAATGCCACGATCATCCCTTCGAGCGATGGACGCAGGATCAGTATTATCAGACGGCGGCGTACTTTGCCCAACTCGATTTGCAAGAAGATCCCGCCTCAGAAGGCAGGAAAATCGGCGGCACGGCGGTAGAAGATGCCAAGCCTCTTTATGAAATTGTGGCCGATAAGGCCGAGGGCGAGATCATGCACGAGAAAACGGGTGAGGTCACACCGCCCGAGTTTCCATTCGAGTGTGAGCACGCGGTCGCCGAGGGGGCAAGTCGCCGTGAGCAACTCGCCGCCTGGATCACCTCGCCGGACAATCAGTACTTTGCCCGCAGTTACGTGAATCGGCTCTGGGGCTATCTGCTCGGCGTGGGGATCATCGAGCCAATCGACGATATTCGGGCAGGCAATCCGGCGACGAATCCTGAGTTGCTGCAGCACCTGACCGACGAATTCATCCGTAGCGATTTTGATATCCGCCACATCATGCGGCTGATTTGCACCTCGCGCACCTATCAGCTTTCGGTGGCGACCAATCGTTGGAATGAGGATGATGCGATCAACTATTCACATGCTTTAGCTCGAAGGCTTCCGGCAGAGGTGCTCTATGATGCGGTTCACCGCGTCACGGGTGCCGTGAGCAACATTCCGGGATTGCCCCCGGGAACGCGAGCGGCAGCAATTCCGGACGCTGCTATTAAGTTGCCGGATGGTTTTCTTTCCAATATGGGGCGACCGGCCCGGGAAAGCGCCTGCGAGTGCGAACGCTCGAGCGATATGCAGCTAGGCGGTGTGATTTCCTTTGTTGGTGGCCCCACGGTGGGTGATGCGATTTCAAGCGGTGAAAATGCCCTGGCGCAACTGGTGGCCGAGGTACAGGACGACCGGCAGTTGATTGACGAGATATTTCTGCGGGTTCTCAGTCGCCCGGCGACCGAGGAAGAAATCGAAAGCTGTTATGCGATGCTTACCGAGTTGCCGACCGCGCACGAGCAGTTGGTCGATCGGTTGCCGACGGTCGAGCAGGAAGCAGCAGCGCGGCAGGCACAAATTCAAAGCAAGCGGGAGATTCTGCTCGCCGAAGCGAGTAAGGCACTTGCCGCCCAGGAAGAAAAGGCGGGGCCGCGTGAAAAGGAATTGCTCGATGAGCGTAAGCAGAAGATTGCGGATGTCGAGCAGGCGATCAAGGATTTCGATGCGCAGTTGCCAGTAAAGCTGCAGGCGTTTGAAAAGCGCTGGAGCGAGGGCAACACCAGTTGGGAGGTGCTCACGCCGGAGGCGGTGGCAGCGACCAACGGAGCGACGCTTGAGGTTCAGGACGATCTCTCGGTCTTTGCCTCCGGAAAAAATGGTCGCGGTGCGTACAACTTTACCGGCCAGACCCCGATCGAGGCGATCACGGGTGTGCGGATCGAGGTGATCACCGATGAGCGGTTGCCGAAAAGTGGCCCGGGACGTGCGAATAACGGAAACTTTGTACTCAGTGAGATGGAAGTCGTTGCCTCACCCAATACCAATCTTGCGGCCTGGGATCGAGTCAAGGCATGGGATCTCGGCAAAGCTGAGGATGCCAGTGCGTGGCGAGCGCAAGAGGGCGCTAAGGTTGCCGCTGAAGATGGTCTGCTTTCGGTGAGTGGTGAGGCGGATCAGGGCGAAACCAAGCTCACCGAATGGTACTCTGCGGGGCCGTTTTTAGACCCCAACGCGTTTACGGTCGAATTCGGGCCGGAAGCGAAACCTGTCGACCTGAAACAGACGTTTGAGGTGGGTGACAAGAAGGTTCGCTGGAAACCTCGCCCCGATTTATCGGACGACCGGGTGCATCGCTATTCGCCCGGCAATTATTCGGCCACGTACTATTATCGCACGATCGACGTCACCGCGCCGCGTAAGATGGTGCTGCGACTGGGAAGCGACGATGGGATTCAGGTCTGGCTCAATGGCGAGGAGGTGTTTGCCAACAAAGTCGATCGCGGTGCCGCGCCCGATCAGGACCTTGTGCCGGTCATGCTTAAAGAGGGAGAAAACGCACTCTTGGTGAAGGTGAGTAACGGTGAGGGACCGAGCGGTTTCTACTTTGCCACCGATACGATCCCGGCAATCAATCCTGCGGTTGCGGTCGACACGGAAGGTGCTCCCGGTTCCTATGCGGTGGAAGTCGTGGCCCGCTCCGATCGCGAAGCGCCGGCCCGCATCTTCTGGAAGACGAGCGATGATAAGGTCTTCAGCGGACGGCGGGTGACCGATGCGACGCCGCTTGCAGCCGGCGACGATTGGCAAACCTATCGGTTCGACTTCGTTTCGCCTCAGCCGATCAGCGGTCTGCGTTTCGATCCGGCCGGGGCGACGGCCAAGATTCGCGAAGTGCGGCTCTACCGGCACGAACTCCCGAAGAAGGTCAAGTTCCAAAATGCGCAGGCGAGTTATCAACTCGACAGCCACAGGGTGGGTCGCGTAATCGACGGGGAGGTCGATGACTACAAAGGTTGGGCTTCGCAGCCGCAGCGCGGCCAAACACTATATGCTTCCTTCGAAACGAAGGAGGACATTGATTTCCGCGGCGGTGCCAAACTCGAGTTTCTCCTCGATCAGCAGTACCAGAGTAATCAGCACTCGATCGGGCGTTTTCGGCTCTCGGTTACCGGAGAGCCGCGACCGGTGATCTACGGGATTCCACCGGAGATTGTCGCGGTGGTGAAATTGCCGCTCGACGAGCGATCGGAGGAAGATCAAACGAGCCTTGAGGAATTTTACAAGAATAACGATGCAGATCGCATCAAGCTGGAGCAGGATAAAAAGGTAGCACAGCAACCGATAACGGTCGATAAAGAGATAATGTACCTTCGTCAATTGCGAAATCGGGTGGCGGCCTTGGAAGAACCGCTGCCGAAAGACCCGCAGTTGGTGGAGATTCAACGGGCGATTGACTTGAGTGGTCGCCAGTTAGAGAATCAGAGACTCACAGTAGCACAGGACATTGCCTGGGCACTGATCAATAATCCGGCATTTTTGTTTAATCGCTAACCCGCTAACACATCATGTTGTCGTCCGCCAGGCGGCGACACGTTCCTAACGACAGGAGTGGACCGATGCTCGTGATTCCCGGACAAGCAGCCAAAGATTTGTGCGATCGCAACTTGGGAGTATCCCGCCGAGATCTGTTGCGGGTGGGAGGTGCGGGCATGCTCGGCATGGGCCTCGGGTCGATGTTGGAACTGCAGGCGCTGGCCAATCGCTCAGAGGGTGTGGGCGGAGGCCCCGGTTGGGGGAAGGCTAAGAGCATTATTCTTTGCTATCTGCAGGGAGGTCCGAGCCATATCGATCTCTGGGACCCGAAGGAGAACGTGCCGGACAACGTACAGAGTGCCTTTGCTCCGGTTTCGACCAAATTGCCCGGCGTCAAGTTCACCGAGAACTTGCCCAAACTTTCCCAGATCAACGATAAGTTTACCTTGATCCGAGCGATGAGTTATACGCCCAAGGGGCTCTTCAATCACACGGCCGCGATCTACCAGATGATGACCGGCTATACGACCGACAAGGTGAGTCCCTCGGGGCAACTCGAGCCGCCGAGTCCTAAAGACTTTCCGAACTTCGGCGCGCAGTTGATTCGTCTGCGTCCGCTACAAGAGCCGATGCTTCCATTTGTCATGCTTCCGCGACCGCTGCAAGAGAGCAATGTGGTGGGCAAGGGTGGCACAGCCGGATTCTTGGGCAAAGCCTACGATCCCTATACGCTCTACCCCTCCGGCGATGACATGGACATGACGAAGATGGATCGCATCAAGGTAGATGACCTTAAGCTCCATCCCGAGGTATTTGCCGAACGACTGAAACGACGTGCCCGATTGCGTGAGATTATCTCTGATGGGATGCCAAAAATCGACAAAGCGGTTGCCGACTACAAACTGAGCGAGTACTACGATCAGGCACTCAACCTTATCGTTTCGGGACGAGCCCGCGATGCGTTTGCACTCGACCGCGAACCGGTCGATGTTCGCGATCGCTACGGCCGCAACACGTTTGGGCAAAGCTGTCTGCTTGCCCGCCGTTTGGTGGAGGCCGGCACGCGGGTAGTCGAGGTGGTTTGGCCGAAGGTTGCCAACTCGGACAACCACTCGTGGGATCACCACGTGGGGCTTACCAAACGGATGAAAAACCAATCGGCGCCGATGCTCGATACGGGACTCTCGGCGTTGGTCTCGGATCTAGACGAGCGGGGACTGCTCGACGAGACGCTCCTGGTAGCGGTTGGCGAGTTCGGTCGCAGCCCGCAGAGAGGTGTGAGTACGAGCGGTAACGGCAACAGCGCCGATGGTCGCGACCACTGGCCCTACTGCTACACGGCACTGATGGCCGGTGCGGGGACCAAGCAAGGATACGTCCACGGAAAATCTGATAAAACGGCATCTGCGCCGTTGGAAGATCCCGTGCATCCGGGCGAACTGTTGGCGACGATCTATCACGCCTTCGGGATTCCGCCGCGGTCGATCGTGTACAACCACCTCAATCAGCCGAGGGAGTTGGTCAAATCGGATGCCGTGACGGCGCTGTTTGCCTAAGGCTGGGATTGTGACCGCGGTTTCCTCTCGCTTGTCGATCGCCCGATTGATCGGCATAATGCGTTAATAACTTCTTTGCGCACCCTCGCGAGATGCCGATGATGTCCGCTTCCTTTAACCCCTACCATAAGTGGCTGGCGATCCCACCAGAGGACCAACCGGCCAACCACTATCGACTTCTGGCCATCGAACTCTGGGAAGATGATGTCGAGGTGATTGCCAATGCTGCGGAGCAGCGGATTTCCCACTTGCGGATTCTGGAGATGGGCGAGCAAGGGGAGACGGCAAGCGAGTTGATTGCGGAGATTACTGCCGCCCGGGACTGCCTGCTCGATCCGGCAGCGCGTGCTGGATACGAGGAGCAATTACGCGGTGTTCAGCGCTCAGCACCGCAAGAGACCAGTCCCGTACTTGCGGACGCAATCGCAACTGAGTCGGTTGGGTCGCGGGCGACTGCCGGTGATGCAAAGACGAGAGAACGCACGTCCACGCGCAAGAAGGGCAAACAGAATACGAAAAAGGCAAAAAAAGTTCGTCTTCTCGGGCATATTTTGGCACCGATTATCGGTTTGGCGCTCGGGGGCGTCATTCTCTGGGTGATCAAGTCGATGCCAAGCGAGGAGAAAGATCCAGGCCATATCGAATTTCCAGATTGGGTTAATCAAGAGGAGGCGACACAAGGTCAGCAATCCTCGACTCCTTCGAGTGAACCGTCCCCCGATCCGATGCCCAATCCATCCCAGAGCGATGAGCAATCGGGCGATCCGCAGTCGTCGGGTCAGCAGGGTGCGGATACGACCGAACCGACCGCAGAGTTCGCGGATCAGAAGGAGATTGCCGAGGCATCGGGTGGCGAGAGTCCGCCCACCGATGATTCCGCAGCGATAGCCGAAGAAGACATAGCGGAAGAAGACATAGCGACCGAGACCGCCTCAGATGATCCGGCTGTTGATTTCCCGGACCCGTTCGATACGGGTGCCGAGTTGTCTCCCGAGCCGTCGCCTCCGGCAGAGGAAGAGTCCCCTGGTTTCGATGCGGCAATTGCAGAGTTAGAGGAAGGCTTGGAAGAGGCAATTGCCGAGGGAGCACTTCTCAGACAATTGGAATTGGTCGAGCGACTTATGGAACTGACGGGTGACGACGGGTGGGGACAACAATTAGAACTTTTTGGCGACTACCAACAGCGCGACCAGCGCGACGAGACCCTCATCGCCCGGGCTGCCCTGTTGCTATCCGATCGGGCCGCCTTAGAGGGACGGATCGAGGAGGCGCGGGCTTTGGCGGCCGACGGCCTGAGGGCCGCCCGTCGCGAGCGGAACCCGAGACTCGAACGCCTGGTCACGATGCGGATTCTCGAGTTGCCGCTGGGGGAAAGTGAGTGAGCTGCGTGGATGGGCCGAGCGTGCTCTATGAAGAAGGGCCCTGTCTCGTCGTGGCCAAGCCGGCCGGTATCTTGACGCAGGCACCGGCGCACATCGAAAGCATGGAGCAGCGCGTCCGCGATTTGATCCGGCAGCGCGAGGGGAAGACGGGGAATTTTTATCTCGGCGTGCCACATCGCCTCGATCGGCCCGTCTCGGGGGCCCTGGCGTTTGCCCGGCATGTGCGTGCGTGTCGGCGGCTTTCCGAACAGTTTGCCGGCCGGGTGGTTCGCAAAATTTACTGGGCGCTGATCGAAGGCGCGACCGATACAGCCGAGGGGACGTGGCGGGACTGGATGCGCAAAATTCCGGGTCGCGCCGAAGCGGAGATCGTTGCGGCCGATCATCCCGAGGCACGTGAGGCGCGGTTAAAATTTCGCGCGTTGGGAGAAACGCCCCTTGGCTCGCTGCTCGAGATCGAACTGGAGACGGGACGCACCCATCAGATACGCCTGCAAGCGGCGAGTCGCGGACTGCCGATTGCGGGCGATCGGCTTTACGGCGCCCGCTCGCTGTTCGGCCACCAGCACTCAGACGAGCGGCGCCGGAGCATTGGCCTGCATGGGCGGCTCCTCTCGTTTCTGCATCCGATGACGCGGGACCGCGTCGAGATCGAGGCCCCGCTCACGGCCGACTGGGAGCCGATCGGAAACCCATCGCAATTTCTATAGGTGGAAGAAAAGGTTTCTTCGGTTACACTGCGTGCCAAAGGTGAGTGAGCAACCTCTTGATCAGGAGATGCATGATGCACGAACTTTGCGAATTTTTTATGTGGTGTTTGGTCATCAACCTCGCCGTTTTCGTGGTCTGGTTCGTGACATTTCTTTCAGCCGGCAGCACAATTTATCGAATCCACGCTCGTTGGTTCGATATTTCACAGGAGAAATTTGCGTCAATACACTATCGGCTGATGGCCCAGTACAAGCTAGCCATCCTGGTGTTGAATTTCGTACCGTGGCTCGCGCTGCGGATTCTCGCCGCTTAAGCTTCGGCCAACCAACTGCGGGCCGATTCGATGTCGCTGATATCGAAGTATTGGACCTTCGCCGTCGTGAAGGGTTTGCAAAACATTGCCATCCCTTTTTCCCACTGCTTGTCGCCGACAATCGCCAGCCTTTCGATGTCGCCGAAATGTTTGACATCAAATTTGATGTCTTCCCAGAGTGCGCCCATCTCCCACCCGTGGAAATCGTGCATCGTCATAAGGATTTTGATCTTGCCTTGCTCCATCATGGCTTCGGTACGCGGTACAAAATGCTCGTAGTCTTCCTTGGTTAACTTGCCGGTAACCTGTATCTCCAGTGTTCGCCCATCGGACGATTCAACCAGTTCGACTGCCATGGTGTGCTCCTTTTGTAACTTGCTGCAAAAGTCCCGGCTTTGGGTAACCGATGCTGCGACGAATGCTCGGTTGACAACGACGGGAGAACCGTCATTCTATGATCTTCGTGTTCCACTTCAACAGCCTGGGAGCGTACCGTGACAACTGGTTCACCGAATCAACCGGAAGAACGTCGAGGAAAAAAACTTTCGGGTTTTCCGCTTTTTCTTCTACGTTTTATTCTGTTCTTTATTGTGATCGCGGCCGCTTCATCCCTGTTTGAACTGCTGTTGAGCTTTTTTGGACACCGCATCGGTCTGCTCATTGTGCTTTTGCCGCTCGGCTGGGCCACAGCGATGGTCCTCTCGGCCTTTTTGGTCGGCATGATCTATTACGACAAAGATGATGCCGATGGGAAGTGAGCCGGAAGCCGGATCCCTTTCTGAAAAACCGCAGAGCAAAGGCCGGAACTTCTGGACACTGGGCTTGGTTCAAATCACCGTCCGCACGGGTTGGATTTTCAAGACCGAAAGCATCATTATTCCCGCGGTGCTCGATACGCTCAGCGGGGCTGCCTGGATGCGGGGGTTTTTACCGATGTTCAGTCGGGCCTCCTACAGCCTCGCTCCCTGGATGCTCAATCAGCGGTTGAACCGGTTGCCGCAGAAGAAGTGGGGGCTGGGTGCGAGTCTCTGTGGAATGTCGATTTGTTTCTTCGCCTTGACGTTGCTCTGGATGTGGGTCGGCGAATCGGCAGCCGCCTGGATGCCTGTCGCCTTTCTCGTTCTCTATGCTGCGTTTTTTGTCTGTTCGGGAATGACCCAACTCGCCTTCGGCACGCTCCAGGGAAAATTGGTTCCCCCG
>CACOUL010000017.1 GCA_902630355.1 Planctomycetaceae bacterium | reverse complement strand
GAGCGTGGCGGCCTCCTACCGCACAAACAATTTTATTGTCTCTGCGCCGACCCCTCAACTTGCCAAAAAGATTGGTGATGCAGCGGAAACTTATCGTCGCGATCTGGCACAACTTTGGCTGGGGCAAGCTCTACCACCCTGGAGTAGTCCCTGTCCAATCACTGCACAAGTGGGTCCCCATTTAGGTGCCGGGGGAGCGACAAGTTTTGTTTTCCAGGACAATCAGGTGGGGGGATGGCGCATGAATATCCAGGGGTCTGAAGTCCGTATTCTCGACTCGGTACTCCCTCACGAAGTCACACATACCATCTTTGCAACCCATTTCCGCCAGCCGCTGCCACGATGGGCGGACGAGGGGGCGTGTACAACGGTGGAACATGCCTCAGAAAAAAAGCGGCATGAGACCATGTTAATTTCTTTTCTACAAACACAACGCGGGATTGCCTTCAGCCAAATGTTGGCGATGAAGGAATATCCTGCAGATGTACTGCCTCTCTATGCCGAAGGCTATTCGCTCGCTCGCTATTTAATTGAGGAGCGTGGGCATCGACAATTTGTCGAGTTCATCGGTGATGGGTTACAAGATGACAACTGGATGCGTGCCTTAAAAGCCTCCTACGGAGTCACCGATTTAGGTCGCCTCCAGAACGAATGGTTGGCGTGGGTTAAACAGGGTAGTCCACCCCGCGAACCTCTCGCATTGGCACAAACTGAACCGCGAGCCGATGCACCCGTGCATTTCGCTTCAAACGATCCCCGGCGTGCTCGGCCAAAACCAAATCTTATCCATCGCCCCCAGAATGCGGGCCCACTCCCCGGGGTGCAACCCCCAGCTACAGGAATCATTCCGCCTGCAGCAACGGCTGTTACACAAAACCAAAATGATGGTTGGGTCGCCACGGGCACACGCTCGCGCGGCGGGGCGGCCTTTGCCACGGGAAGCATTGCGTCCGCTCAACAACAGACGCACCAAGCCACGCGACAGCAACCCGTACAGCCTCCGCGGCAAACGATTTTGCGTTGATTGTGCAACCCGAATCGCCCACCTCTTACGCTTTAATCACGGGAGCGTAAAAAAAGTTTTGGTCAGCAAAAAGAAGACCGGTGCGGCGAAACAGAGCGAGTCGATCCGATCGAGCACGCCCCCGTGTCCGACGACCAGCGTTCCGTAGTCTTGTACCCCACGGTCCCGCTTTATGGCCGACATCGCCATGCCCCCAGCAAAACCCGCGAGTGCGATGACCAGGCAGATGCAACCCGCCTGCCACTCATTGAAAGGTGTCGCCCAATAGAGCGCAGCGCCCAAAAGTGCGGTACTGCCCGAACCGGCGAGCATGCCTTCCCAGGTCCGCGTGGTACTGACTGCGGGGGCGATCACGCGACGACCAAGTATTTTTCCCCACAAGTATTGCAATGCGTCGCCCATTTGAACAACAAAAACAAAATAAAAGAGCAGCAGCGGATTTTTACCATAAGGTTGTGGAACGAGGTCGGCACCCTGGGGCAATTCCTGAAGCTGCCGGATGTCCGCCGTCGAGTAAATATTGAGGTACAACAAAGCGGGGGCGAGGCTCAAACAATAAATACAAAGAACCAAACCGGCCTGGATTTTAGCCGTCCGCTCCAAAAATCGCTTCGGGTCCCCCGAGAAGGCAACTCGTGCGGTGACAAACAGCAGTCCGTAAACCGGAATGAGCGTGCTATAGAGGTCGTATTTCCCCAAACCGACGAGCACAAATTGGAGGGGGGTGAAAAGTATAAAGACCCAGAACAGCGTCCGGTGATCACTCAAGCGGGTGGGTGTGAGCGTAATAAATTCGCGAAGCGCCCAGAACGCCAGCAGGCCAAAAAGTACCACGGTCGCGCTTTGCGGTAAAAAGAGCGCGGCGGCCACCAGAGAGCAGAGGAGCCACCACGCGCGAATCCTGCGATTGAATGTCTGAACCATCGCCGGGTTGAGGCCCGACTCCGGTTGCCCTTTGAGAAAGTGGCCCACTGTCGTCGCCACCCCGAGCAAAAGCAAAACCCCCGCGACAAAAATCCAGGTTATCGGATCACTGATCATCTTTTTTCAGGCATCCTTTAAACGAAGAAGGTTCTCGCGGGCACGATCAAGAAAATCGGCTTTCTGCTCACCCGTTTCAAGCCACATCGGTGGCCCAAAAGTAATGCAGCTCAGTAGTGGCACAGGCAAAAACTCTCCTCGAGGCAAAATACGATTCATATTATCCAAGTGAACTGGCACCGCCTCTAAGTCTGGCCGCTTTTTGCACAAGTAGTAAAGACCGCTCTTAAAAGCGCCAATTTGTGTACCTGCCGAGCGGTGGCCTTCCGGAAAAACAATCAGTGAATTCACGCTGCCGATCTCCCGAAGTAAAAGATCCACCGGCGACTGATGAACCTTAATGTCCTTACGATCGATCAGCAATGCATTGAAGTGGCCCGCCACATAGCGACGGAGCATCGTTTTGCCCCAGTAATCCTTTGCCGCAACGGGACGGGTCAGGTTACGAATGACTCCCGGCAAGGAGGACCAGATCACAAGAGAATCAAGGTGGCTTGTGTGGTTCGCAAAGTAAACCCGCTGGCAGGTATCCGGCTGACAATCGACCCAACGGGCACTGGCCCCGGTGAGTAATTTGGCAATCATGGCGATCAGCGGCCCGGTCATGGGGTCTCCAATTTGTCATCAGGAGGGATGAAACCAAGTCCGGGAATACCGACCCGGTTCATCCTACCCCTCTAAGATACGATCTGCTAGGCAGGAATTTCGACCTGCAAATCAAGCAGTTGTGGCCGCATGTCCGAGAAACCGGTTTGAGATCCCCTTCCTTCGTGTGCCGGGATATATCACTCCACCCCTACAACCTGTACGACCCCGAAAGGTCGACAGTAATACGCCGACCCAGGGGCTCTCTGAGAACGCACAATAGGCACAAGCTTCATACCTATTAGGGATAGTAAAATTGTCTTCTTCGCAAAAGACGAGTCCTGTCCACCAAAAGCGATGTCAGCCTGCTCAGTGGCCGAAAACAATACCAGTACCTTGTTTCCCCACCACGCGACAGAGAAACATCCATGGAAAAGAGCGACGCCCAAACCGGATCTCAGGATGCCCACCGCATGCAAGGCTCCGAAACTGAAACCAGGATCAAGCCTTACTACCGCGTTCATGGTGGAAATTTGGAATCCAGCGATACCCAACAAGCCATGGACGCATCTTTGGCTTCTGCCCATGCAATGCTTGAGTGGGAGCAAAAAATCAGCGTCGAACCGATGCTTTCCGTACTGATTCCCACACACAACGCGGAACGGTGGCTCCCCGCACTGATGGAACGTTTGCTCAGCCTACAGGCCGAAAAAGAAATTGTAGTTGTTGATGATGGTAGCACCGATCGGACACGTTCGATGGTGCTGGCCCTTCAAGAAAAGCACCCGGAAATTGTGCTGCTTGGACACGATCAACATCGTGGCGGAAAGAGTGCTCTGCAGACCGGTTTATCGGCGGCACTCGGCCAGGTTGTGGTCGTGCTCGACGGTATTGTCGACCTGGAAAACAAAGACATCGTGATGCTCGTAAAGCCCATTCTGGCTGGATGCTGTGATGTTGTTTATGGATCTCAACACATTATTTGTCATCCCGAATCGCAGTCGCGATGGCAGAAGTCGGTCGATCGACTACTGACGGGGGTCGTCAACTTTTGTACTGGCCAGCACCTCTCGAGTATCGAGAGCCCCTTAAAAGCATTTCGGCGCGAGGCGATCAAAAATATTCATTTAAATCAGGAACGTGCCGATATTGAAATGATTTTTCAGCTTTCGCAGAAAGATCGACGGATCTATGAGATGCCGCTCAATTCATTGTGTGAAAAGGGTGCCCTCCGCCAATCGGTATGGACTCAACTGACTGCTGCGTTTTCTCTCATCCGTCACGCCCTGCGGATTTCGTAACGAGAGATACTGCTGCCGAGAGGCAGCTTTCCGCACCTGCGATCTGCGAACTGCGCGGGGTGACGGCTTTCGGATTTTCCAGGGGCGGACTAGCATAAAGGCAGAAAACCGTCCTTCTTGGGAAGCGTCTATGTCACTTGCCGGGCTTCATGTAGCTGCTTTTGAGAGTCGTCGCGGATCGGAAATGGAACGCCTCATTGCGCGACACGGGGGCACGCCTCATGTGACTCCATCGATGCAGGAAGTCCCGCTCGAAGAAAATCGACAGGCGGTCGATTTCGCTCACCGGCTCATTACGGCAGAGATTGATGTCGTTATCTTTCTCACCGGGGTGGGTGCCGAAACACTCACCCGCATTGTGGAGCAACATCTCGACAGAGACCGGTTTCTTTCGGCATTGGCTGATACAACCACTATCGCGCGCGGACCCAAACCGGTTGCAGCTCTCAAAACCCTGGGCATCGAGCCGACCTATCGGGCCGAATCGCCACACACGTGGCGAGAAATTCTGCAACTTGTCGATGCCCACGTACCTCTCGCAGGGCAAACGGTCGGACTACAAGAGTATGGCATTTCCAACCCAAGCCTGATCGCCGGACTCGAAGCACGCGGTGCGCACGTATTGCCTATCCCGGTTTACCGCTGGGAACTTCCAAGCGATACCGGACCGCTGGAGGAAAATATTCGCAACATCATCGATGGAAAGATTGATGTAGCGCTTTTCACTTCTGCCAATCAAGTCAACAATTTACTCACCCTCGCAGAAAACAACGGGCAGCTCGATGCATTACGCGCCGCGCTTCAGCAAGTTGTTGTCGCGTCGATTGGTCCGACAACAAGTGATTATTTAAGAGAGAGACGGCTGAGTGTCGACCTGGAGGCGGGAATCCACAAAATGGGGCAACTCGTTTCCATGGCCAAGGAGCAAGCGAGTGTTTTAAGGGATCGGAAACAAAAATTGGCTTCGATCCTCTCGGCGGCAGTCCGCTCCGAGAAAGAACCGTCGGCTGAGCGACCATGGGAGAACAGTCTGTTGCTCCGCGCATGCCGACGCGAGCCGGTCACCAGAACACCTATCTGGTTAATGCGGCAGGCGGGGCGTTATATGCGCGAGTATCGGGAGATTCGCGCCAAAACAAGCTTTCTGGAATTGTGCAAAAATCCACCTCTCTGTGCAGAAGTGGCAATTACCGCGGCCGAACGTCTTGGTGTGGATGCAGCAATTATCTTTTCCGATCTCCTTCCGATCCTCGAACCGATGGGCCTCGAACTCACGTACGGGCAAGGCGAGGGACCGGTGATTCATAATCCAGTCCGAGAGGGGGAAGATGTACAACGGGTTTTGGCCCTCGAGAATATCGACGCCTTACACTACGTGATGGAAACAGTCCAAATCACGCGTGCCCAGATGCCCGATACCATGCCGCTCATCGGATTTGCCGGCGCACCCTTCACTCTGGCGAGCTATTCGATTGAAGGGGGTGGTTCTCGTAATTATCTGCATACGAAGACCTTGATGTACCGAGATCCGGCTGCGTGGGCCGCGCTGATGGAGCGACTCGTCCAAAGCATCGCACTTTACCTCAATGCGCAAATTGCCGCTGGGGTGCAGGTGGTTCAGATTTTCGATAGTTGGGTAGGTTGTTTAAGCTGCGACGATTATCGCAAGTATGTGCTACCCTACAGTCGGCAACTGATCTCTGCCCTCCCTGCCAAAACACCGGTCATTCATTTTGCAACCGGTAACCCCGCGCTCTATCCCCACCTGGCAGAGGCGGGTGGCGATGTGATTGGCATCGATTGGCGCACGCGACTCGATACAGCGTGGGAGTCGCTCGGGAGTGATCAGGGAATCATGGGAAATCTCGATCCCACGATCCTGCTGGCCTCCAAGGAAAATATCGATGCAGCGGCGGGCGACATCTTGCAGCAGGCGGCTGGACGTCCTGGGCATATTTTTAATCTTGGTCACGGAATTCTGCCGCAAATTCCGGTAGAGAACGTGATTCATCTCGTCGAGACCGTCAAAACGGCAGCTCACCAGTAGATGGTAAGGGTCGCACTCGCGCCATCGCGCGCCATCGCCTGGATGGTTGCATCTCTATACTATATATGGGTTTGCGTTTTTTCTAATGGTCCAGAACCATCCCTTCGAGCGGGTAAGCGAGCTGTAAAAATACAATTTGTGGCAAGCTTTCTCGTTCGCTGAGCATGATCCGGCTAAAATGGGGTTTTCGGTTCGTATTTAACGAGAGGACCTGCTCATGCTCCGCCTTGAAGGGCTCGGCTCGGCACATACGTGTAATGGCGTCACACGGCGTGATTTTCTTCAGGTTGGCACCCTGGCAGCCGCTGGGCTCACCCTCCCCGGTTTTCTGCAGGCGAAGGAACAGGGGCAATTGGTCGACGACGACCGATCTGGAATTATGATCTTTAATCTCGGGGCACCGAGTCAACTCGATACGTTCGATCCGAAACCAAATGCACCTGCGGAAATACGAGGACCCTTTAAAGCGATCTCGACCGCGTCCTCGGATATCCAACTTTCAGAAATTCTTCCGCAACATGCGGCGATCGCCGATAAATTTTCCGTCGTCCGCAGTTGCTATCACACCTCCGCTGCGGTTCACGATGCCGGTTGGCAGATGTTGCAAACCGGAAGAAAATTCACTGGCGGCGTTGAGACACCACACGTCGGCTCAGTCGTAAGTTATCTGCGAGGAAGAAAAACAGACCTACCGGCGCACGTCGTACTTCCCGAATTGATGGGGCGCGGTGGCGGGAATCTTCCGAATGGCCAAGCTGGAGGTTTCCTGGGAAAATCTCACGATCCGTTCGTCCTCTCAGCAGATCCCTCCAAACCCGACTTCCAAGTTCCCGATCTATTGCCTCCGGCAGAGATTGGAACGGCCCGACTGAACCGCCGGCAGAAAATGCGAGATATTGTGGACTCCACGCTCCGTAACTTTGAACAGAGCGCCGATGCGCAGTTGCTGGACGGAAATTTTCAGGCCGCGTATCGTCTGATGACCAGTCCGCAGGCGAAGGACGCCTTTGACCTTTCAAAAGAGAAACCAAAGGTCCGCGACCGTTATGGACGGAATCGATTCGGTCAATGCTGCCTGCTCGCCCGCAGGCTCATCGAGGCGGGTGTTCGCTTTGTCACAATCAATACGTTCCTCACGGTGTTTGATGAAATCACGTGGGATATCCACGGCTCCAAGCCATTCACGTCGATCGATGGAATGAAAAAAATCGTGGCACCGATGTATGATCAGGCATACTCGGCGTTGATCGAGGATCTCGACCAGAGGGGAATGCTGGAGAAGACCATGGTCTCCTGTGTTGCCGAATTTGGTCGCACCCCGAAGATCAATCCTGCAGGTGGACGCGACCATTGGCCTCAATGTTTTACCTGCTATTTTGCCGGTGGGGGAATTCAGGGAGGCCGAGCCGTCGGGCAAAGTGATCCAATCGGTGGCGTTCCCGCTGATCGACCGACCGATCCTCCGGAGATTGTAGGTACGGTCTTCCGCGGAATGGGATTTGATTTGGAAACCGAACTACCCGGACCGGCAGGGCGGCCCTTCCCCATCGTCGATTTCGGGCGGCACGAAATCAAAGAGCTCTTCTAAGTTCTTGCAATCAGAAAAAGAGGAACGATGTCGCGCCGCTCTCTTCTCACTGTATTTTTGAGCCTTTCTTTTGCAGCAGCGGGAGGGGCCGAAGAATCGCTCGTGATTCTTCCGGATTCCTTTCGATTAATGTATCCCGGTGCCGAACAATCCGTGATCGTGGAAAAGCGTGACGCAAGCGATCGTTTTGTAGGTCAGGTGGCGAGCGGAGTTACCTGGACGAGCAGTGATCCCGACGTGGCACTGGTGGTGGATGGTCGCGTGCGGGCGATCGGTGACGGGGAGGCCACCATTGAGGCGAGTTGGCAGGGGGGGAACGCAAAGGCTACCGTCCGTGTCAGCGGAACCGATGAGAAGCTTCAGTGGGAATTCCGCCGCCACATTCTGCCTATTTTGGCAAAACAAGGGTGTAATTCCGGCGCGTGTCATGGCGCACTGGCCGGGAAAGGGGGCTTTAAACTTTCTCTTCGTGGTTACGATCCGGTGAGCGATCATTGGTGGATCACCCGGCAAGCGCGAGGAAGGCGTTTAGAACCGGCCGATCCTGCTCTGAGTTTATTGCTTGCCAAGCCGACTGGGAGTGTGCCACATAAAGGGGGCGTGCGGCTCGAAATCGACTCCGAGGACTACCGCTTACTGGGTAAGTGGATCAGTGATGGTGCAGCCGCGCCGAGTGAGGCAGATGCGCAGCTCGATTCTGTCCGCGTACTCCCTGAAGCGGTCACACTGGAGAAGGGTGACCGTCAACAACTAATCGTGACAGCTCGCTACTCCGACGGACGAGAGGAGGACGTCACCCGCTGGGCTAAATTTTCTTCGACGAATGCGACGGTGGCGACGGTCTCGCCCGAGGGGATGGTGGAGGTGATTGGCCAAGGACAGGGCGCGATCGCGGTATGGTTTTCGAGTCGCATTGTCCTGACTGAAATCAAGGCGCCTTATCCTTACCGCGTAGAAGACGAAGTGTATGAGTTAGCCACCAAGCGAAATTTCATCGATCAGCTTGTGCTGGATAAACTGAAAAGCCTCCATCTCGCACCATCTCCACGAGCTAAAGACGCCGCCTTCCTGCGTCGCGCATATCTCGACACGATCGGTACCTTGCCAACTCTGGAAGAGACCCGAACATTTCTCGGTGAAGAAGACGGTGAAAAAGACGAAACGGATGAAGATCTTCAGGCGAATCGAGCGAGGCGCGATGCGCTGATTGATGAGTTGCTCGAGCGAGAGGAATTTATCGATTATTGGACCTACAAGTGGTCCGATCTTTTGTTAGTCAATGGGCGACGTTTGAGGCCCAAGGCAGTGAAGGCGTATTACGAGTGGATACGCTCTCAGGTGGCCGACAATGCGCCTTGGGATCAAATAGTTAGACAAATTATCACGGCGAGCGGGAACAGTCATACGGACGGAGCCACTAATTTTTATGCGCTCCACCAAACACCTGAGGATATGAGTGAAAATGTCAGCCTCGCCTTTCTGGGGTTGTCCATCGGATGTGCCAAATGCCACGACCATCCATTGGAAAAATGGACCAACGACCAGTACTATGCGATGGCCAATCTCTTCGCGCGGGTGCGAGCCAAAGGCTGGGGGGGTGATCCCCGCAGTGGCCAGGGAATGAGAACTCTGTATGTAGCACCCGAGGGAGAACTGGTTCAACCACGGACCGGAAAGCCGCAACCGCCGGCACCGCTTGATGGGGAGACCCTTCCGTTCGATGATCCTCAGGATCGACGATTAGCCCTCGCCGATTGGGTCACCGATACGGAAAACCCATACTTCAGCCGCGCGATCGCCAATCGTGTATGGGCAAATTTTTTCGGTGTCGGACTGGTCGACCCGACCGATGATCTGCGGGTTTCCAATCCTGCGAGCAATTCACGTTTGCTCGACGCCTTAGCGAAATGGTTGGTCGATCATGACTTTGATCTTAAAGGGCTCATGCGATTGATTCTGCAGTCCGAAACCTATCAACGCAGCAGTGTCGCGCTGGCAGAAAATGAGGCGGACCGCCGATTTTACAGTCGCTACTATCCGCGGCGGTTGATGGCCGAAGTGTTACACGATGCAATCGCCCAGGTTACAGAAGTGCCAGCTAAATTCACGCACCTCGCATACGACGGGTCCGCGATTGTGGAAACAAAGGAATATCCTGAGGGTACCCGGGCAATTGAACTTTACGACTCTGCGGTGCTAGCGCCCTTCCTTAAAACGTTTGGACGTAACGAGCGCGATATTACGTGCGAATGCGAGCGCACCAACACACCGAGTCTCGTGCAGGTCCTTCATATTAGTAACGGTAACACCGTTAACAATCGGCTGCGCGAAAAGGAAAGTTGTGTGGGAAAGGCACTTTCTGCCGAAGTATCCGATCGACAGATCGTCGATGATGCATTTTTGACCGCCCTGTCGCGAAAGCCGACTACAAAAGAAGTACAGCAGTTGCTCCCCCTTATAGAAAATGCTGAGGATACTGAACGACGAGAAGTGATAGAAGATTTGTATTGGGGTTTAATGAGCAGCCGCGAGTTTTTATTCAATCACTAGGATTGCAATGCACATCGTACGGAATGCACACGCCGGTCGAAGACTGCTGCCGTTCGTAGCAGGCCTTATCCTTATCCTGTCGCTTCCAAGTGAGCCTGCAGCAGCGATCGATTACCGGGAATCGATTCAACCGATCTTCGCTCGCTACTGTACGGGTTGTCACAACGATCGTGAGGCAGAAGGTGATTTGTCATTGGAGTCTTTCGCCAGTTTGCAGAAAGGTGGCAGTGAGGGTGTCATTTTGGCAAAGACTGCGGAAGCAAGTCGATTGATTGGCGTGTTGGATGGATCGCTCGAGCCGAGCATGCCGCCGGAAGGTGAGAAAAAGCCGACGCAAGAGGAAATCGACTTGCTGCGTCGCTGGATTGATGGCGGAGCCGGCGGCCCCTCGATACAAACCGAACAGTCCGCCGCAGGCCCTGCCATCGCGGCGACTGGTGGTCCCCGGCCGATCACAGGCCTTGCCGTATCACCGGACGGAAAGCGACTCGCGGTGGCTCGCTACAACGTGGTGGAACTGTTTGAATTGATTTCCGGAAAACAATTCAATGAGGAACAATTGCTCCATCGACTCGAAGGGCATCGGGGAAAAATAAACGATCTACGGTTCACGCCTCAATCCGACAAGCTTCTGGTAGCAAGCGGGGATTCTGGTCGTTCGGGGGAGGTCACACTTTGGGATGTTTCTGTCGGGAAGCGAATCAAGACATTCATCGGACATAAAGATACGGTGTACGTGGCCGTGATCTCCGATGATGAAAAAATATTAGCCACCGGAAGTTACGATCACAAAATCATGCTCTGGGATGTAGAGTCTGGACGAGTACGACACACGCTCTCCGGACACAATGGTCCGGTCTTCGATCTCGCCTTCAGTCCCGATGCCAATAATCTGGTGAGCGCGAGTGGTGACACCACCGTTAAAATCTGGCACGTGCCAACCGGTGAGCGGCTCGATACGCGGAGTGAACCGCTCAAAGAACAATACAGTGTCGCCTTCAGTCCCGACGGTACCCAATTTGCGGCCGCGGGGGCCGACAATCGAATACGGGTCTGGAAGTTAGAGTCCCGTGAGACCCTGAAGATCAATCCGATGCTCCACGCCCGCTTCGGCCACGAAGGGGCCGTTACCCGACTGCGGTACTCCGCCGATGGACGCTCGCTCGTCTCTGCGGCGCTCGATCGTGCAATCAAGGTATGGGAGATGCCAAAACTTAAGCAACGCACCGTCTACGAACGGCAGCCCGACACCGTGGAGTCTCTAGCCATTGATTCGGTCGGCGGGCAATTAGTTGCCGGTCGGATGGATGGATCCCTGGAATTTTATCCCCTGGGGTCACCGCCCAATCCAGACGCAGGAAAAGTCCCAGGTAAACAAGAAAGCGGTTTGCGCGTGGAGGCTAGGCGTGGTCCGGAATCAATCACCGAACAAATTCAGGAAGTCCGGGAGGTTGAACCGAACGATCTCCCGCAGGAAGCACAGTTGCTACGACCTCCAAGTGTTGCGCGAGGGATCATTCATCGGGTCGATGGCCGGCAGGGTGACGATAACGACTTGTATCGATTCTTCTCCAAAGCAGGAAAACGCTGGATTCTCGAAATTGATGCGGCTAGAAGTAATTCACCTTTGGATTCGAAAATAGAAATACTCAACGCCGACGGCGAGCCGGTATTGCGCGTATTATTGCAGGCCGTCCGCGACTCATATTTCACCTTTCGGGGAAAGAACTCTAACCAGATCGATGATTTTCGACTCCATAACTGGCGAGAGATGCAACTCAATCAGTATCTTTATGCCAACGGCGAGGTGGTGCGGTTGTACCATTATCCGCGGGGGCCCGATTCGGGTTTTAAGGTGTATCCCAACTTTGGATTAAGGCAGTGTTATTACGACACCACACCGCTCTCTCATGCTCTTGGTGAAGTATGCTACATCGTGGAAGCTCACCAGTCGGAATCATCGATCGTACCGAACGGACTCCCTGTGTTTCCGATTTACTATGAGAACGATGACGATAGCCAAAGAAAATTGGGTTCTGATTCTCGGCTAACTTTCACCGCACCGGAAACGGGGGAATATCTCGTGCGCGTACGCGATGTGCGCAGCTCAAGCGGTCCTGATTTTCGTTACAAACTTCGACTTCGTCCTCAGAATCCTGGCTTTCATCTTCGCTTCGATCGTAATTTGATCGTTCCGCCCGGAGGGGGCAAGCGGGTGAATATGAAGCTGACGCGAACGGACGGGTTTGAAGGACCAGTTCAAATTGAAGTCGCCAATCTTCCCAAAGGTTTCTCGATCACCAATCCTCTCTCGATCGAAGCAGGGCAGCATCGAGCAACTGCGTTAGTCCAGGCTGACAAGAATGCTGCGCCACCCTCGGATGAGGATGCCAAAAAAGTAAAGATCACCGCACGCGGTATTGTGGACGGCAAGGAGGTTGTCGAAGAGTTGGGTGATCTTGGTACCATCAAATTAGACCGACCGCCGAAACTCAACATCGACGTGGTGCTTGAGAACGAACCGCTTGAGAGTGGGGGACTGCCCGTCTTGCTGGTGCCCGCGGGACAAACGATTCGATGTCGTCTGGTGGTCGATCGCCGAGACCACGAGGGGCTGATTGGCTTTGGCCGCGAAGAAGCCGCTTGGAATATGCCGCACGGATTGTATGTGGATAACATCGGACTTAATGGTGTGCTGATGCTTGCCAATGAGAATCAGCGTGATGTCTTTATTACATGTGAACCTTGGGTGCAGGCGCAAGAACGACCGGTATTTTTTGAAGCGACCATCAACGGCCGGCCTACCTCCAAACCGATGATGCTCCGAGTAGTCCCTGCCGAAGCGGCACCGTTGGTGTCGAATGATACCCTATAATTGTTGCATCCTGGTTGTTTGACCGTCGATTAGCGGTCAGGTTAAAATATCAGCGGAAGTCGCCCTCCCCCCTGCCCGCCGAGTGAAAGTGTCGCGAGATGCATCTGTTGCCGAAGTGGTTTTTTTTCTGCTCGTGCCTCATGCTGGCGACAGATATCTGTGGAGGCGAAGAGCGGAGTGAGCAAGTTGATTTCGCAACTCAAATTCGACCCATCCTTTCGGACAACTGTTTTTTCTGTCACGGGCCCGATGCCTCACACCGGGAAGGCGGCTTGCGGCTCGATCAAGCGGAAGAGGCTTTTTCCGAAGGTGATTCGGGTGAGACGGCCATCGTACCGGGCAAGCCCGATCAAAGTGAACTCCTGCAGCGCATTCTCAGCGACGACCCCGATTTACGGATGCCGAAGCATGAAAGCGGCAAGCAACTTGAACCCGACGAAGTCGCCCTGATAAAACGCTGGATCGAAGAAGGTGCTTCTTGGGATGACCATTGGGCCTATCGATCGCCTCAGAAGCGCACCTTACCTCGGCTCGTCGATCACGACTGGTCAGTGAATCATGTAGACCAGTATATCGGCAGTCGCCTTGAGAAGGAGTCGCTCGTACCTGCCGACGATGCAGATCTCATCACTCTCGTCCGGCGACTACACCTCGACCTCACCGGTCTGCCACCTGAGCCTGAGGTCGTCGAGGCGTTTGTCGGAGACTCACATCCCAATCGTTACGAACGCCTTGTGGATCGCTTGCTTGCCTCACCCCAATTCGGTGAACGAATGGCAATGTACTGGTTGGATTTAGTACGCTACGCCGATACGGTCGGCTATCACGGAGACCAAGATCACAATATATCCCCATTTCGCGATTATGTGATCACCTCCTTCAACGACAACCTTCCTTTCGATCAATTCACCCGTGAACAACTGGCGGGAGATCTTCTTGCAGAGCGGAAGCCGAGCGACCGTAAGGAAAACATCCGGCGACAAATTGCTTCTGGATACAATCGCCTCCTGCAGACGTCACACGAAGGTGGTGTTCAGAAAAAAGAATATCTGGCAATTTATGCGGCCGACAGAATTCGCAATGTATCGGGGGTGTGGATGGGTGCCACCATGGGATGCTGCCAATGCCACGATCACAAATTCGATCCTTTTACAATGCGCGACTTTTACTCGATGGCGGCTTTCTTTTCTGATATCGATGAAGAAAAAACATTTGCGGGTTCCAACACGGTGCCCACAAAGCGCGAACCGGAAATGTTTGTATTTACCGATGCGGAGTCCGAGAAGCTTGACGCAATCCAGCAAAGGCGAGAGACGCTTTCTTCACAACCAGAAGAAAACAAAGACCTCATCGAACAGCTTGACAAGGAACAAAAGACCATTGAGTCTCAAGCCCGACGCACCATGATTACGGTCGCTGTGGAACCGAGAAGCGTGCGGATTTTACCGCGGGGAAACTGGCTCGACGAAAGCGGACCGCTCGTCGAACCGGCCGTGCCAGAGTTTATGGGGGCGATTGAAACCGGTGGACGGCGTGCAGACAGGCTTGACCTTGCCAATTGGTTGACCGACATCGAAAACGGATGTGGTCTACTCACTTCACGGGTCTTTGTGAATCGTTTGTGGTATCTGTTTTTTGGTCGGGGTCTCGCTCGACAATTGGATGATTTTGGCGGGCAAGGGGTTCCACCGAGTCACGCTGAGTTGCTCGATCACCTTGCCTTGGATTTTGTGGAGGCAAATTGGGATATCAAGCAAACCGTCAGAGCGCTGGTGCTCTCTCGAGCCTATCGGCTTTCATCTAGGTCGGAAGCGCCGCAGCAAGAGGACCCTGAAAATATATTTTTTGCAAGGCAACATCGATCTCGGTTCGCGGCGGAGACCATCCGCGATGTGGCATTGGCGATCAGTGGATTACTCCAAGAACAACGCGGTGGCGATAGTGTGAAGCCATATCAACCTCCAGGGTATTATCGACACTTAAATTTTCCGGAGCGATCTTATCATGCAGATGCGGATGACCGGCAGTGGCGGCGTGGTCTGTATGTGCACTGGCAAAGGCAGTTTCTTCATCCCATGCTGCGGGCTTTTGATGCACCGCAGCGAGAGGAATGCACCGCCGAACGGTCTCAATCGAACACACCGTCTGCCGCACTCGTATTATTGAATGATCCGACTTTTATCGAAGCAGCTCGAGTTTTTGCCGAGCGCATATTACGCGAGGGAGGAATTACGGATGATGCACGCCTTGCGTTTGCGTTTCAGAGGGCAGTTTCCCGAAAACCGGATACAATCGAGATGGGCTTGCTGCGTGATCTGCTGCGGCAGAGTCGGCAGGAATATCGGCGTCACCCCGAGGCGGCCGAAAAGTTGTGCCAGATTGGTCTCCATGATCATAATGATGATTGCGATCCGATTGACTTAGCTGCCTGGACGACGGTCGCTCGCGGAATCCTTAATATGCACGAAACCATTACGCGAAACTGAAAGCCATGGCCTCACATCTACACATGCACCATCTGGAGGGACGCCGCACATTCGTGAAACGATCGGCGTTAGGCCTCGGGGGCATTGCGCTGGCAGGCCTTTGTCAAACTCCGCAGATCCACGCAGCAACGCCCAGCGGAAACTACGCGGGTCTGGAGGGGTTACCCCATTTTGCGCCGCGGGCAAAACGGGTCATTTTCCTCTGCATGGCCGGCGGTCCCAGCCATCTCGAAACATTTGATTACAAAGAGGAACTCGAGAGGCGACACGGTGAATCGATGCCGGAATCGATCACTCAAGGCCAACCGATTGCTCAGTTACAAGGACAGGACCTCAAGTGTCAGCGACCGCTCACCCGCTTTCGTAAGTATGGACAAAGTGGGCAACAGGTTAGTGATTTTTTGCCGTTTACTGCGAAATTAGCCGATCGGATATGCATCGTCCGATCGATGGTCACAGAGCAGATCAATCACGACCCGGCGCACACGTTTATGAATACGGGAACGGCAATTAGTGGTCGTCCCTCCATGGGATCCTGGATCAATTATGGACTGGGTAGCGAAAGCGATAATTTACCCGGCTTCGTCGTGATGACGAGTGTCGGTGGTCGCAGTCCTCAGCCGATTGCCTCGCGACAGTGGGCGGCCGGTTTCCTGCCGAGTCGTTTTCAGGGCGTTGAGTTTCATGCTTCAGGCGATCCGGTACATTACGTCAACAACCCCGCTGGGGTTTCACAAAGAACACAGAGGAGTTTGATTGATACGGTTCACAAGTTGAACCGGCATCGCAACGCAGTCATTGAGGATCCGG
Source organism: Planctomycetaceae bacterium (assembly GCA_902630355.1). Taxonomy (GTDB): domain Bacteria; phylum Planctomycetota; class Planctomycetia; order Pirellulales; family UBA7805; genus UBA7805. The sequence continues at coordinate 32,810 of CACOUL010000017.1, read as the reverse complement.
AAGTCGACGCACGTTTAGCCGCCTACGAAATGGCGTTCCGGATGCAGACCTCGGTTCCCGAACTTATGGACCTCTCTGATGAATCGGCCAAAACCTTGGAAATGTATGGAGCCGTACCGGGGGATGGTTCTTTCGCTTCGAATTGTCTATTAGCGAGACGCCTGGCTGAACGGGGTGTGAGGTTTATCCATCTCTACCACCGCGGTTGGGATCATCATGGAGGATTGGAGAAATATATGAATATCTGTTGTCGGTTGACCGATCAGCCTGCCTGGGCGCTGGTCACCGACCTGGAACAGCGAGGGCTTTTGGATGAAACGCTCGTCGTGTGGGGAGGAGAATTCGGCCGGACGCCTATGTTCCAAGGAAAAGGAAGTGTCGGTAGGGACCATCACATCAAAGGTTTCTCGATCTGGATGGCAGGTGGGGGAATCAAGCCGGGGATCACACATGGCGCAACCGATCCGTTTGGTTATCATGCGGAGCAGGATATTGTGCATGTCCGCGACCTCCATGCAACGATCCTGCACCTGATGGGAATCGATCACATGAAGTTCAGCGTTCCCTACCAGGGGCTCGATATGCGGCTTACCGGAGTGGAACCGGCGCGCGCCGTAGAGTCCATTATCGCCTGACGCGACCCGCGAAACCTTCCGGCCGATTTACCCAAAATAGCCTTGCCCTGCGGCTACTGGGATTTCATCTGCGGACGCCCTTTTTCGCCATCCCGCTCGGGTGCCGCTTTCCGCTAGAATGGCGGTCAGTACGGTTGGCACTTTTTTATGGAGGTTATCTGTGATCCCTCGCAGCCTGGTTTTCTTGTTCTCGTTCTCCATCGCGATTTCCGGTTGGGCTGACGATCCCATCCGCAATGCGATAGTCAAAATACATTCAAGTCGTCGGGCACCCGATTTTCTTCGTCCATGGACCAAGGGACCGTTGCGGCAATCGACCGGTTCGGGAGTTATTATCGAGGGAAAACGTATTCTCACCAATGCACACGTCGTTCAATATTCAAGCCGGTTACTCGTGCAGGGGTATCAATCGACTGAAAGAATTCCAGCCCGCGTGGTCGGGATTGCCCCCGGCATGGATTTGGCTCTTCTGGAGGTTGACGACGAATCATTTTTTGAGAATCGTGATCCACTCACGCTGGCCAGCGGCATTCCGACACTAAAAGAAACGGTAAACGTTTATGGATATCCTATCGGGGGCGATCAATTATCGATCACTGAGGGAATCGTCTCGCGGATTGAATTCACGAGTTACTTCGACTTGACCCGAGGTTTACGGATTCAAATCGATGCTGCACTCAATCCCGGCAACAGCGGTGGACCCGCTCTTGCCAATGGAAAAATCGTGGGCCTCGTCTTCAGTGGAATTCCCTCGGCAGAAAATATTGGTTACCTCATTCCGGCGGAGGAGATTCGCTTATTTCTTGCTGACCTCGAGGATGGTACCTATCGCGGGAAATACAAAATGTTGGATGAAATGCAAACCGTCCTCAATCCAGCGCTACGCAGAAGGCTCCAGCTACCTTCGGGAACGGGCGGAGTGATGATTCACGAGCCCTATCAAAAGGAGGAGGACTATCCTTTACAGGCTTGGGATGTCGTCACCCGGATTGGTGATGTACCGCTCGATCCAGAAGGAAATGTGCAGGTCGAGGATAATTTGAGGCTCTCGTTTCAATACCTTATTCCACGATTCGAGAAAGAGGGGCTCCTGCCCCTGACGATTCTTCGTGACGGAAAGGAAATGAACGTAGAACTACCGCTGGTCATCGAGCCCGATTGGCTCGTGAGACCCTTAAAGGGAACGTATCCGCCACACTTCATTTTCGGACCGATTGTTTTTTCCTCTGCGAGCCAGGATTTATTGCTAACCGCAGGACCGCGTACCAAAGCATTGCTTGCGGCGAGACGTAACCCCCTCATTCGTAGGCGGTATGACTTGGCCGATAGTGGTCGGGAAGAACTGGTGGTGATGGGCGCGCGCATGTTTCCCCATCCGATCCATGAAGGCTATGATCCACAACTATTTGCGGTAGTCGATCGTGTGAATGATCAGCCCGTCAAAAGTCTGAAACATCTCGTCGAACTTATCCGAGCCGCTGAGGGGAAATTCATCACGTTTCATTTGGCAGGGCAATATGAAACACTCGTGTTTCCCCGTCAGGAAATGTTCGATATTACGGAGTCGATTTTGGAGGATGAGGGGATTCGTTACCAATACTCAAAAGATTTGGCCTCCGCCTGGGAAGGGAATCCTGAGGATAAAAAAGGGGGGGGTTCGGAAACGAACGGAAAAGATTGATCTGAGAAAAATGGTAATACTCAATGCTGAAGAAAATTCTATTTTCTTCCGACACTGATGATTGATCTCGCATCTGCTATGGACAGCACACTTATCGAACCCCATCTCGGGCCATCGCGGTCGCGAAGGGAAGAATGGATTAACACGCTCACGCATGGGATGGGGTTGGTACTCAGTCTCATTGCGGGTGGGTTGCTCTGCTGGAGAGCAGCGGTAAGCGAAGTGCTGCTTCCGCTCGTCGCAAGTTTGATCTATACGGCGACGTTGGTCTGCGTTTATCTGGCATCCACACTTTCTCATGCCATTCGGAGAGAGGCATGGCGTTTTCGCTGGCGGGTTTGGGATCAAGGTCTGATTTACCTGCTCATCGCAGGGTCTTATACAGGATTCAGCCTGCCTCTACTTGAGACTGCACGGAATCGTTCGCTCTTGGTACTCGTGTGGGCACTTGCTTTCGCTTGCTTCCTTCATCGAACGGTCGTGCGGGCGAACAGCGATAGGAATGGAACCGTTTCCTACGTGGCCCTCGGTTGGATTCCGATTTTCACATTTTATGGCAGTGTGTCACTTATTCCCGAAAACGCCATTTTTTGGCTCGTGGCAGGAGGCGTCGCTTATACGACTGGTGTTGTTTTTCTTGTGCTGGATCAGCGTGTGTCTTATTTCCACTCGATTTGGCACCTGCTGGTTATTCTCGGCAGCGGTTGCCATTTTCTGGGAATCTACGAAATCGTCGGACGTATGGGCCCGCCGGGCGGGAGAACGTGATCTGCCGCCCTCCACGGTCCATCGATTTGCATTGATTTGCATTGATAGACAATCGACAGGGATTGAAGTATACAATGCTCATCTGAACCTCCGTCATCTGTGAGATGTGCGTAAATTAAGTCGCTCGCATTAGGAAATGAATTCATGTCAAGCGAACCCCTCCCTCTCCAGGGTGTCCATCATGTGGAACTACTCGTAGGCAATGCCAAACAGGCAGCATATTACTACCGTAAGGCGTTCGGATTTTCTCAGATTGCTTATGCCGGGCCGGAAACCGGCGTGCGTGACCAAGCCTCTTATGTCATGGCTCAGGGAAAAATACGACTCGTTTTGAGCACGCCGTTGACTCCGGAAGATCCGATGGGGGAACGCCATCGTCTGCGAGGTGACAGTGTTCTGGATATTGCGTTCGTGGTCGATGATGTGGATCAACATTTCAAGGCGATTGTAGATCGGGGAGGGGCCGTCGCCCGCGAACCATATGATATGGCAGACTCGCAGGGGCGGGTGCGGCGGGCAAAAATATACGCCTACGGAGATACACTACACTCCCTGATCTCGATGGATGACTACACCGGAGCATTTCTTCCTGGTTACAAGATCCAGCGAGTGGCGGAACCCGACTTCGGTCTCGTTTCAGTGGACCATATTGTTGGTAACGTCGAAGACGGAAAAATGAATGAGTGGGTCGATTACTACGAACGCGTCTTTGGATTCAATCAATTTCTCTCCTTTGACGATAAGGATATTTCGACCGAATACTCGGCGCTTCGCAGCAAAGTGATGGCGAGTCCGACGGCGAAAGTGAAATTTCCGATCAATGAACCTGCGGAAGGACGCCGTAAGAGTCAAATCCAGGAATATCTCGAGTCGCACCGCGGTCCCGGTGTGCAACATGTTGCTCTCCAAACGGGCGATATTTTGCATACTGTGTCGGTGCTTCGTCAGGCTGGTGTGGAATTTTTGAAAATACCATCTTCCTACTACGAATCGATCTGGAATCGCGTAGGGGATATTAATGAAGACTGCCAGGCGATAGAGAATTTGGATATTTTGGTCGACCGCGATGAGGAAGGCTATCTATTACAAATCTTCACGCGTCCTGTGGAAGATCGCCCTACACTTTTTTATGAGATCATCCAACGCTGCGGTTCTCAGTCATTTGGAAAGGGTAATTTCAAATCGCTTTTTGAAGCGATCGAACGGGAACAAGCAGCTCGAGGAAATCTCTAGGCACAATCCATGCCCTGTTATCAGCAACGAGGGGAGCTACCTGCGAAAAGGCACACCGCCTTTCGACGTCCGGATGGAGGCTTATACGCCGAGCATCTGATGGGGACCCTCGGGTTCGACGGACCGGCATCGCTTCTCTACCACATCCACAGACCAACCCAAATCCTCTCGAGCCGACTTCTTGATCACAACCAAATCGTCGAGGCGGCCGACGAGAGTGTGCGGATGCGGCATTTTCGTACTGCGGAACTGAAAGAAGTGAGCAGTGCAACGCTGGATCGTACTCCATTACTCTTTAATCGCGACGTCGTCGTATCTATCGTGCGACCGCAAAAAACCGATGAGTTCTTTTTCCGTAACGGACAAGCGGATCAGATACACTACATCAGCCAGGGCAGCGGAGTTCTAGAGAGTGAATTCGGGCTGCTTCATTATCGCGAAGGCGATTATGTGGTGGTTCCGCGAGGCATTTTACATCGCTTTTGTCTCGAGGCGACGCCACACACGATGCTTATTTTTGAGACGCCCAGCTACATTCGTTTTCCCTCGCGTTATTTGACGCGCGAAGGACAATTGATGGAACACGCACCCTTTTGCGAAAGAGATGTTCGGGCACCAGAAGAACTTAAATGCAACGATCAGCGGGGAGAGTTTCGCGTGGTAGTGAAGCAGCGCGATCATTTGACCGAAACCACGCTTGATCATCATCCGTGTGATGTGGTGGGATGGGATGGATGTTACTATCCGTGGGCGCTTTCTATCCATGATTTTGAGCCTATTACAGGATCCCTACACCAACCGCCTCCGGTCCATCAAACGTTACAAGCAGATCAATTTGTACTGTGTTCATTCACGCCGCGCATGCTTGACTATCATCCAGATGCCGTGCCGGCACCCTACAATCACTCCAATGTCATGAGTGACGAGGTTATTTATTACGCCAACGATCAGTTCATAAGTCGGAGCGGGGCAGGTTTCGGGTCACTCACACTGCACCCGGCCGGATTACCGCACGGCCCGCAACCCGGAAAGGCGGAAGCATCGATCGGCGGCAAGCGGACCGAGGAGTTGGCCGTGATGATCGACACTTTTCATCCTCTCAAGGTGGCCGAAAGTGCAGAGGCACTTGAAGATCCCACATACGGGCAGAGTTGGATTGATCCATGACCGCCGCCCTGGGCCATCTGCTTGCCCGTATCATCGATTATGCAGGCCTCTTTCCCCCTGCAAGCCTCGAATTGAATCAGGCCGTCGATCACTATGCAGCCGATCGAGACGGAAATTACCGTGCGGTACTCCGACATTTTATTGTGCCCGCACAGCGTTTAAGCGAACTCGATCAATTCATTTCAAGCAAGGCACCGAACCGGCCCTGGACCCTTTCGGTACTCGTCGGAGGGGGTGCGACATCGGCGGAATGGATCCAGCGTCTCGACGTCGATTTTGCGGCCATTGAATCACACTGCATCAAGAACAATAGTGCCGATCTCAAAGTTTTGGAAATTGCCCTGCCCAGTGCTTTGGCGGCGGACACTCACTCCTTCGTACAAACGATTGAGGAAATAACTTCACGAACAGAAAATGCAAACTTGGCTGATGTCGATCTTTTTTTCGAGACAATATCGGCCGATCATCGTCGCGCCCTCGTCGACGCCCTCGGACCATATCAGCAGACACCCTCTCACCGGGGGCTGAAGTTACGAACGGGTGGAATGGAGGCACAACATTTTCCTTCTGGTGCGGCGCTTGCCGATGTCATCGAACTCTGCGAATCGTCCAATATTCCCTGGAAAGCAACAGCCGGCTTACATCATCCGCTGCCGTATGCCTGCCCAGACATTGGTGTCACGATGCACGGATTTTTAAATCTGTTGTTAGGAGTCGTTCTCTGGGGAGCAAAAAAGGTTACTTCCTCGCAGTTGCGGGAACTCGTCACCGATGCGAATGCTGATCATTTTGTGTTTTCAGACGATCACGTGGGATGGCAGGGGGCGTGCGCCGATCAAATGGAAATTCTTTCGGGCAGAGATCGGTTTTTATCCTTTGGGAGCTGTAGTTTTTCGGAACCGATTGAAGATTTAGAAACTTTAGGATTACTGCCAAACCGATCGATATCGTAGGTTTGTGAGGAACGCTATCCATGAACTCTGAACTTCGAAGCTTTGTGGAAGTCGCGCCCGATTCGCACTTTTCGATTTTTAATCTTCCTTACGGTATTTTTAAGCATCCTACCCAAGGTGACTTACGGGTAGGTGTGGCGATCGGTTCGCTCGTGCTCGATCTTGCCGAATTGGAACAACGCAGCGTCCTCGGAAACATCGGTGCCTCGACACCCGTGTTTTCAAATTCATCCCTCAATCATTTTATGGCTCTTGGGCGATCGAGTTGGACCGCAGTGCGGAAGCGGGTTACGGAGTTGTTGAACTCCGAATGTCCGGAACTGCAAGATGATAAAACATTAAGGGAGGCTGTTTTGCTCAATCAGGAAGATTGCGAGATGCAGCTTCCTGTTGAGGTATCCGATTACACTGATTTCTACTCATCCCGCTTCCATGCAACGAATGTGGGCACAATGCTTCGCGGAGCAGATAACGCCTTACAGCCCAATTGGCTGCATTTGCCGGTTGCCTACCACGGTCGCTCAAGTTCACTCATACCAAGCGGCACCAATATTCGTCGACCGCTGGGCCAACTGGGTCCCGAAACCTATGGTCCGAGCCGCGCCATCGATTTTGAGTTGGAGATGGGATTTTTTGTCGGTGCTGAGACGCGACTCGGGGAACCGATTCCCGTCGCCCGCGCAGCGGATCATATTTTTGGGATGGTCCTGGTGAACGACTGGAGTGCGCGTGATATACAAAAATGGGAGTATGTTCCCCTCGGACCGTTCTTGGCTAAGAATTTTGCAACCTCACTCTCACCCTGGGTTGTCACCAGCGATGCTTTGGCACCCTTCCGGCGGCCTCTTCCGGCACAAGATCCAGCGGTGTTGCCTTATTTGCATTGGGAGAATGACTGTACTTATGACATCGAACTACAAGTTTTTTTAACTCCGGAAGATGGAAACGACCGGGTTCAAATTTCCCACTCTAATTTTCAATACCTCTACTGGAGTATTCATCAACAACTGGCCCACCACACGGTCAACGGTTGCAATGTAAGAGTGGGTGATTTGTTGGCATCGGGAACCATCAGTGGTCCTGATAAAAACTCCCGCGGGTGTATGCTCGAACTTTCCTGGAAAGGAGAGGAGCCGATCCAACTGCCGGGGAACAACCAACGGGTATTTTTAAACGACGGCGATCGCGTCACCATGAGTGGCTTCTGCCAGGGCGATGGTTATCGCGTGGGTTTTGGTGAAGTCACCACGAAATTACTACCGGCCATTTCAGACTGATGAATCCGATTCTCTGGGAACCGACTGCGGCGCAAAGAGAGGCAACACGGCTTACCGCTTTCACAAAAGCAGTCGAACGCAAAACGGGACAATCGTTTTCCAGTTATTCATCCTTGTGGCAATGGTCAGTCGACTATCCTGAACATTTTTGGCCTGCAGTCTGGGATTTTTGCGGAATCAGGGCGATGTGCCCCTGGGAACAGGTGCTCGTCGATGGCCACAAGATGCCCGGCGCCCGATGGTTTGAGGGCGCTGAATTGAACTTTGCCGAAAATCTTCTCGTCGGGAAAGATGCTGACGTGGCAATCCTCTTTCGGAATGAGAGGGGTGAGCGTCGAGAGATGACCTTTGCAGCACTACGCGATGAGGTCGCCCGCCTTGCACAGTGGCTGCGGCGGTGCGGGATCGCACCCGGCGATCGTGTGGCTGCATGGACACCCAATATTCCAGAAACAGTGGTCATGCTCCTCGCTGCGGCTACGGTCGGCGCGACGTTTTCCTCTTGCTCGCCTGATTTTGGGACGCAAGCGGTGGTCGAGCGACTGGGACAGATCGAACCGACGATTCTTCTGGTAGCCGACGGGTATACCTATGGTGGAAAATCTTTTCAGCTCCTGCCTAAAGTTCAGCAATTGCTCGAACGGATTGAGTCGATCCGAAGGATTGTGGTTGTTCCCTATCTCACTGCAACTCCTGAGTGCGAGCAGGGAACCAACTTCGTGTTTTGGAACGATATTCCGAAGTGTGAGCTACCGATCGAATTCGAATCGCTGCCCTTTAATCATCCCCTCTATATTCTTTATTCATCCGGTACCACAGGTAGGCCAAAATGCATTGTGCATAGCGCGGGGGGTACACTTTTACAGCATTTAAAAGAACATCAGCTGCACACCGATTTACGAGCAGGAAATAAACTTTTTTATTTCACCACTTGTGGCTGGATGATGTGGAACTGGCTGGTTAGTGGGTTGGCGAGTCAGGCGGCAATCGTTCTCTACGACGGATCGCCAACCAAGCCCGATGTGGATGTGTTGTTTCGTATGGCCGATGAGGAGGAGATCCACATTTTCGGTACGAGTGCCAGCTACTTGGCAGCAATCGAGAAAGCAGGTGTCGTGCCAAAGGAAAAATATCCGCTAAACGCGGTACGTACTGTGCTTTCCACCGGCTCACCGCTTTCGGCCAAGAGCTTTGAGTATGTTTATAAAAATATTAAATCCGACCTTTGCCTTTCTTCTATTTCCGGTGGCACCGATATTATTTCTTGCTTCTCGCTGGGCAACCCGAACCTTCCGGTCCGGCGTGGCGAATTACAGTGCCGCGGCCTCGGAATGGCGTGCGATATTTATGACTCGGCAGGAAAGCCGATCCGCGAGGAGAAGGGGGAATTGGTGTGCACCAAGCCATTCCCTTCGATGCCGATCGGTTTTTGGCGCGATGATGAGAGTCGTCGATATAAAGACGCTTACTTTGCACGCTACCCGAGCGTATGGTGCCATGGAGATTTTGCTTTACTTACTGATGAGGGAGGGATGGTAATTTATGGGCGCAGTGATGCGATTTTAAATCCTGGGGGAGTCCGGATAGGTACGGCTGAAATCTATGCACAAGTAATGCAAATTCCACAGGTGGTCGACTGTGTGGCGGTCGGACAAGATTGGAAAGGCAATACGAGGGTTGTACTTTTCGTGCAACTTGGTCAGGGAGCCAAACTCGATGAGGCCCTTCGGCAAAACATTTGCCAGAAGCTGCGAAGCGATGCCAGCCCCCGCCATGTTCCGGCGGTTATTCTCGCAGTGGCTGACATTCCAAAAACGCGCAGCGGGAAAACGGCGGAGTTGGCCGTACGCAACACAATCCACGGACAACCGGTCGACAATCTAGATGCATTGTCCAACCCAGAGGCCCTCGAGGCATTCTCGTCACGAGCCGAACTCGCTTGATGGACCTGTGGCAGTTCACCATGCAAGGGTATCACGTCTGACATCGGCATCGCCCTAAACCCTTAGGTGACGTATACAATGGCTGATTTTGCATTGAATTTCTCAATTTTTAGCTGGTTCCTCGTATCCTCGCGCCATCGATCTACTTAGAATATGGGGGTACCGTTTATTGCTTTTGGATGGGGCTTGCTAATCCATCGAACATTCGTTGTTCCGCGCTGCGAAAGCTGTGCCATGCACACTGCCGTTCTCACTTCGCTGTTTCCGACCCCCGCGAGACCCTACCACGGGATCTTTGTGAAGCATCGCTGGCATGCGATGGCGAAGCGCGATCATGATATAAAAATCATCCAACCGCTACCGCGAACACCTCCCGCCCCATTTGACCTGCTTTTGGGGAGGGAGCGAGTGATGGAAAGTCGTGCGCCGCGAAAAGAAGATCGCAACGACTTTACCGTCTATCGGCCCTCTTATTTTCATCTCCCCCGTAAACCGGTAACGAATGCACAGCGATTTGGAAAGGTTGCCGCCAGGTTTATACATAAACTCAATCCACGCCCCGATATTGTTGTTTGTGATTATGCCTGGCCTGCGGCGAAAACGATCCAGTTTCTTTGCGAGGATATCCCGGTGGTCGTTCATGGCAGGGGTAGCGATGTCACGCAGATTCCGCGTTACCCGTTTCTGCGAAAAGAACTCCAGGAATGTCTGACTTCTTCGGGCAACTGGTGTGGTGTTTCACAGAATCTTGTCGATCGGCTTGACGAACTAGGGAATATTCCGAATCGGGGCATGCTCACACCAAACGGTGTGGATATGTCCATTTTCCATCCAGGGGATCAGACTCTGGCCCGCAAAACACTGGGTATCTCATCGGATAGACCGATCGTGCTGGTTGTGGGACATCTCATTGGAAGAAAGCGGCCCTTACTGGCGCTCGAATCCTTCCTCGAAGGAACAGCTCGTGATGCGCAACTTGTATTTATTGGCCATGGGCGAATGGAAAATAAATTGAGAAATAAAATTTCTCAGAGCCCGTTGCGCGATCGAGTGTTCATTTTAAATGAAATCGAACAAGAGCGACTTGCCCTGTGGTATCGCGCTGCCGATGTTTTGCTCATCACGAGTTCGCGTGAGGGCCGCCCGAATGTGGTTCTCGAGGCGCTGGCGTCGGGGCTACCGGTCGTTGCCACAAAAACTCATGGATCGGCAGAACTGCTAAAACATTTACCAGAATTTTTGGCACCTATTGGCGATCCTCGTCGTATCGGCCGCTGTCTCTCGTTGGCCCTAAACAAACGCCTTCCATCACACGTTTGGTCCGAACAGGTGACGCACCTCACATGGAGAAGTGCGTGTGATAAGCTCGAGGAAATGATGCAAGCAGCAATCGATCGCAATCGTCGATAACGCTTTCTTCCCGGGCGGCACACCATCACGGCGACCGACTTGAGAGTCGGGCTGATAGGATTTGAACCTACGACCTCTGCGTCCCGAACGCAGCGCTCTAGCCAAGCTGAGCTACAGCCCGTTTTGCTTAGTGAAAGGATCTATTTTAGGGCTCCACCGACAGGTGGCAACGGGCTGGATGTAATCGCAAGGTGATTCTCAAGTATTCTGCTCGGATTCGGCGCCGTCAGCCTCGATACTCCCCTCCGATAGCGACGGCAAATCGTATTCTGCCTCTTGATCGAGTTGAACCTCATCAAGCTCGACACCATCGACATGCCGCCTGAGTAACAAATAGACTGCCGTCATGCCACTGAAAATAAATCCCACGGCAAATGCAGTGGTTAGGGTCCGCAAAAAACCTTGCCAAAATCGAATCAGGCTACAGCCCCATCCCGCAAACCCTTCTTGTAAGTCACCATAAAACAGCTCAATGGTCCTCTCTGGCGATAACCCCCAAGCGAGTGACCAATGCGTTGAATAAACTAACAGGTCGATCATTCCATGAAGCAGTACCCAACCCAACCCACCAATGACGGTCAACACCAATGTGTAGAAGAGGTAGTGGAACGGGCGTTGAAATACATAGGCATAACTGCGACTGATTGCATCAAAGGCGTCGGTTCCTTCGGTACTGATCGTGGAGAACATCAAGGGCCAACCGAAAATCAGGCCCAATAAAAGAATCGCCATCAAAAATCCAACGCAGAGAACCAGAGGCCAGAGCAAACCTGTGAGAAAAATACCCACATCGAAGTGGGAAATGAGGCCGAGTCCTGCAATGGGGATACCTAAGCCGAACACACCCAAAAGAGGAAGCAGCGGAGCAGCCATGTATGAACAGCAACGTTTGCGGGCAAAGCCACCGGCGGCCTTCAAACTGATGGTCTCATCCTGGGTCAGTTTCACTGCGACAATCCGCGCAATCACGCCGCCAAAATAGCCCCAAATTACCAATGCCCATCCGCAACAGACCAGTGCGTACGCAAAACCTCGATAGGTGAGATCCTGACGAAAGAGCATCTGAAAAGGGAGTGTCAATTCGGTTGCGGTCCCTACCGCAGTTCCAAGAATCGGACCAATGTAGGGTAAATTGCTTAGTGGGGCGAGGACGCCCTGGTCACCATAGTCGCGGTAAGACGCTTCCCATGGCCAGGGAGGTACTGTGCCTTGATGACGCGCGCCTAATTCAATCAATACCGGATCGGCAAGGACCGCGACCCCGGTTTCGCTTGGCGTATAGGCAACTAGATTCCAGCACAATCGCCACCCGGCAACCATCCCCACGAGACCGATTGCAGCTACAAGCAGCAGGCGAAAACCTATCGCGGGTCGCACGGCCCTAAAAAGAATAAGCCAAGGAAAAGTCTCTTGCCAATCTCGTATCGGCCGCGCCTCCGAATGTTCTGCCATCTTCGGATCACCTTCCCTGCTGCGAAGTGAATATTTAAAGTCAGTTTTCCGAGCCTGCGGCCAGATGACCCTCATGACTCAGTGCCAATTATGACTCAACCAACCGCTGCGATGCAAGCAGAAAACTCTCGGTGAGTCTGCCTTAAAACTACTGTATTTCCTGCTCTTCACCACCATCCAAACGGTCCTCAAGCGGAAGGCTATAGTCTTCTTCAAACCATCTTCCTAGGTCGATTTGACGACAGCGTTCGCTGCAGAAGGGCATTGAAACCGAAAGATTTGCTTCGAATGAGCTGCTACAGATCGGACACACAACACTCGACATCGCCCATTTCCTCTTTTATGCCCTACAAGATTGAGGGGACAGACTTTTTCACAACGCATCCTCGCCGTATGGGGGCTTCTGCTAGCTCGCCGCTTTTCCTCCCGATGAATCCCCCTTTTTTTTATCCGCTTTGGCCGAAGATTTTTTATCTGAATCTGGTTTTTTATCTTTGGCTTTCTTCGCTGCAGCGGCACCTTTTTTATACGATTCGCTTCGGTAATCAGTCTCATAAAACCCCGATCCCTTGAAGACAATAGCGGCCCCGGTACCGAAGAGCCGCCGCAATTTAAGTTTTTTACACTCGGGGCATTTCTTTTTGACGCTTTCGTTTATTCCTTGAAATAACTCGAATGCATGGCCGCACGCGTCGCATTGATAATCGTAGGTTGGCATAGGAGAAATCTTTCGCTGGCTTATTCCTTTGAGCCCGTGGAAACAATCACTTGACTCGGACGAACCACTCGGTCGTGTAGTTGATATCCGACGGCAGTCTCCATCACAATCTTACCTGCGTCGTATTCATCACTAGTAGTTTGAGAAACGGCTTCGTGCAAATTAGGGTCAAATGTCTCACCGACTGCTAGAATGGGCTCGCAACCGTGCTGGAGGAGCGCGGATTGTAACTGTTGTTCCACAAGCTTAAATCCTTCAAGTAGCGATGCTGCTTCTTGGTTTTCTTCCGCGGCTTTTATTGCCCGCTGAATGTTGTCCACCACAGGCAAAAGGTCCCGGAGAAAAGGCATAAGGGCATAGCGACTGTCCTGTTGACGTTCACGCTGCACCCGCTTGCGATAATTCTCCAGATCCGCCTGTGCCCGCATGGCACGATTGTTGGCGTCGAGAAGCTCCAGTTGACGACGCTCAGCCTCCGAGAGCGTGAGTGTAGCCTCTGGATCAAGTGCCATCTCCGCCTCGGGCGACAGAGATTCTTCTACGGGATTTTCATCCTGTTCTATCTTATTTTCAGGATTATCATTCACTGTAAAAAATCCCCGATCGCTAGTGTAGAACGATTGCTTTCTTGTCGACCTATTGTTGATGATTTTCGTGCGACGGATTCACAAAGTAGCCTTTCAGTTTTTCCAAAAAACTTTCTCGGTGAGGTGTCACATTGGAATCCTCCAGTTTCGCCAGTTCTCGAATCAGTGACTCCTGCTCCTCCGATAGCTTTGTGGGCACATCAATATCAAGCTGAACGTGTAAATCACCCGGCCTGCGGCCCCGCGGGTCGGCCATCCCTCGTCGGGAAAGCGTGATCACCTCGCCTGCCTGGGTACCCGCATTGATCTCGATCGCCTCGGGTCCATCAAGCGTCGGAATATCCACAGTCCCTCCGAGTGCCGCCTGGGAATAAGTGATCGGAACTCGACAGATGAGGTGGTTTCCTTGTCTGTTAAAAAGCGGGTGCTCCTCGACGTGGATTAAGCAGTAGAGGTCGCCTGCCGGACCCCCATGTGAACTCGGATGGCCTTGTCCACCGAGTCGAATGCGCATTTGATCGTCGATTCCCGCGGGGATGGCGACATCACACTCCACGGTATCTTGTAAGTATCCTTCACCGCGACAACTCGTGCACCGGTCGCGAATCGTCGAACCTGCACCGTGACACGATGGGCAGGTTGTTTGCATTCGCAAAATACCGCTCGACTGGATTACTCGGCCTTGACCGCCACAATAATCGCACGTGTCGAGAGATGTCCCGTTTGCCGACCCGTTACCCCGACAATCGTCGCAACTTCTTCTGCGTGTAAAGGAGATTTTTTTCTCGATTCCCTTGGCCGCTTCGAATAGATTGACGGTGGTACTGCATTCAATATCGCCACCGCGGCGGGTACGTGCCCCCCGTCGCGAACCACCGAAAATACCCCCGCCAAATATATCGCCGAAGGCCTCGAAAATATCTCCCAAATCATGGAATTGGTGGCCGCCCCCCTCAAGACCGGCATGGCCATAACGATCGTATCGCGATCGCTTATCGCCATCGCTCAGAACTTCAAAGGCTTCGGCGGCCTCTTTGAATTGCGCTATCGCTTTATCGTTTCCTGGATTTTTATCAGGGTGAAATTGGATTGCGAGTTGGCGATACGCAACCGATATCTCATCTGTCGACGCCGTGCGTTCGACATTGAGAATTTCGTAATAGCATCGTTTTTCCGTCGTACTCATACCAACATTATATGCGGTTGCTCAAATGCGTTCCTATGCCAATCCCATCAGGAACCAGAAGGTTTAAACCGGCGTCTCGCCTACAGGCAGGGCCACTTCCGGCAACGCAGAAATGGCCCTGGTTTACGATCGGACAGTCACGCCTGGGTGCTCACCACTTCGACGCGATTCGCTTGCCTTCAGTCGACTAGGCAATCGCACCCTGGACGCGCTTCTTGTCTTCGTCCTCCTGATCAAAGTTGGTGACGAGCGCTTCGGTCGTCAGCATTAAAGCCGAAATACTGGCAGCGTTTGCCAACGCAGTTCGCACAACCTTTACCGGATCGGTAATCCCTGCTTTGAACATGTCGGTATACTCACCCGACTTGGCATCATAGCCCGAGTTGACCGATTGCTGTAACACCTCGTCAACCACCACAGATCCATCGATTCCTCCATTATCGGCAATTTGCCGCAATGGGGCCGACAAAGCACCCAGCACGATATCGACTCCAATCTTTTCATCGCCTTTTACCTTACTCCGAACCGCTTGAACAGATTCGGTGCACCGCAGCAGGGCGACTCCACCTCCCGGAAGAATACCCTCTTCGACGGCAGCTCGAGTCGCGTGCAACGCGTCTTCTACCCTGGCCTTTTTCTGCTTCATTTCGGTTTCGGTGCCTGCACCCACTGAGATGACTGCGACTCCACCAGTTAATTTTGCCATCCGCTCTTGCAATTTTTCACGATCGTAGTCGCTGTCGGAGGCTTCGATCTGATTGCGCAGTTGTGCAATCCGCTTACTCACCTCTTCCTGTTTTCCGGCCCCGCGGACAATCGTCGTGTTATTTTTGTCGACGGTAATCTGTTTGGCTGAACCCAGTTGCTCCAATTCAAGATTTTCTAATTTCAGACCCAAATCTTCGCTGATCATCGTTCCACCTGTGAGGGTGGAGATATCACTCAGCATTGCCTTGCGACGATCCCCAAACCCGGGGGCTTTCACGGCACAAACATTAAGAATACCCCGCAGTTTATTGACCACCAGTGCCGCCAGCGCCTCACCCTCGACGTCCTCTGCAATAATCAACAATGGCTTTCCTGACTGCGCCACCTTTTCAAGCACAGGAACCAATTCGCGAAGGTTGCTGATTTTTTTCTCAAAAATGAGAATCAGTGCGTCTTCTAACAAACAGTCCCGTTCGGCAGGTCGGGTAATAAAGTAAGGAGACACAAATCCCTTATCGAATTGCATTCCATCCACATACTCCACGGTGGTTTCCGCCGTCTTTCCCTCTTCGACGGTAATCACCCCGTCTTGCCCTACCTTATGGAGTGCATCGGCGAGAAGATTTCCGATCGTCATATCGTTATTGGCGCTAATGGCGCCCACGTTCGCGACATCCTGCTTGCTGTCGACCGGACGAGAGAGTTCCCGCAGTTTATCGACTGCGGCGCCGACCGCAGCTTCGATACCGCGGCGCACTGCCATAGGATTACTGCCCGCAACAACATTGCGACGGCCCTCTTTAAAGATGGCACGAGCCAGAACAGTAGCGGTGGTGGTACCGTCGCCCGCCAAATCAGATGTTTTACTTGCCACCTCATTCACCAACTTGGCACCCATATTTTCAAACGGGTCTTCCAGTTCGACCTCTTTACTTACTGTGACTCCATCTTTTGTGACCGTCGGACCACCAAAAGATTTATCGATCACTACGTTTTTTCCGGTAGGTCCCATCGTGACTGCTACCGCATCGGCTAATTTTTCTACGCCGTCGAGCATCTTCGCTCGAGCCTGATCTTCAAACATCAATTGTTTAGCCACGACAAAAGTTCCTTTTTAAAAACTTGTATTACAACTGGTATGACAGAGACGATGAGATTAGTCGACGACCTTTGCCAGGATGTCGCTTTCACGCAGAATTTTTACTTCGCGACCATTGAGTTCCTGATCGACACCGCCATATTTACCAAAATAAACTTTGTCGCCGATGGCGACCGAGAGCTCACCTCGATTTCCACTATCGAGCAGCCGACCGGGACCTACCGCCACGACGGTTCCCAGTTGTGGCTTTTCCTGCGCTGAATCGGGTAAGACAATGCCTCCTGCTGTGGTTTCTTCTGCATCAACCAACTCAACGACCACACGATCATCGAGTGGCTTCAGTTTTTCGTTTCCCATGAATTCTCTCCGGTCGTTATTGTTTTTTTATTGTTTAAAAAGTATTCACCATACTCTGGAATTTCACGACAAATGGATTACATCATGCCCGGCATGCCGCCCATGCCTGGCATGCCACCCATGCCTGGCATGCCGCCCATGCCGCCCATGCCGCCCATGCCGCCCATGCCATGGTCGTGATGGTCGTCGCCACCCTCTTCAGCCGGTTCCGGAATGTCGGTGATCAGTGTTTCGGTTGTCAGAAGCAACGCTGCGACGCTGGCGGCATTTTGCAGTGCACTCCGCACGACTTTCGCCGGGTCGATAATGCCTGCTTCCACGAGATCGCAGTAGGCACTCTTATCGGCGTCAAAACCCTCGTTCTTCCCTTTGAGCTTTGATACCCGATTCACAACAACAGCGCCATCGTGGCCCGCGTTTTCTGCAATACAGCGGAGCGGGTAATCGAGAACATTTCGCACGATTGTTGCACCGAGCGATTCATCCCCTTCAAGTTTCAGCTTGTCGATCGCCTGCGCCGAACGCATCAGGGTAACCCCACCACCGGGAACAACACCTTCCTCAAGAGCAGCGGCAGTCGCACTTTTTGCATCCTCCAGGAGCGCTTTCCGCTCTTTCATCTCAGTCTCAGTCGCGGCACCACAATTTATCTGAGCGACCCCACCCGCAAGCTTTGCAAGTCGTTCTTGAAGCTTCTCCCGATCGTAGTCGCTGTCGGTCGATTCGATTTCCCGGCGAATCTGCTCGACACGACCCTCGATATCTGCCTTCTTTCCGGCACCACCGACCATCGTCGTCTCGTCGGTTGAAATGGTTACCTTCCTCGCACGACCTAAATCGGAGAGTTTCACGGCATCAAGGGCAATCCCCAGGTCCTTAAAGACCGCGGTGCCGCCGGTTAACACCGCCAGATCGCCTAACATCGCCTTCCGCCGATCGCCATAACCGGGTGCTTTCACCGCACAGACATTGAGAATGCCGCGCATTTTGTTCACCACTAAAGTCGCTAACGCCTCTCCATCGACATCTTCAGCAAGAATGAGCAACGGTTTGTTTTCCTTACTCACTGCCTCAAGAATCGGAACGAGATTTTTTGCATTGGATATCTTTTCTTCGTAGATCAAAACCACGCAGTTTTCCAATTCAACCAACTGTCGATCGGCATCGGTAACGAAGTGAGGAGAAAGGTAACCGCGGTCAAACTGCATGCCTTCTACAATCTCAACAGTTGTCTCCGCACTGCGGCCTTCCTCAACCGTAATGACTCCGTTTTTTCCGACTTTCAGGAAAGCGTCTGCGAGAACCGCGCCAATCGACGGATCGTTGTTCCCGGCAATCGTGGCAACCTGAGTGATCTCTTTCTTGTTTTTCTCATCCACCTGCGTCGCTCGCGAGAGAATCGACTCTCGCACCGCCTCTGCCGCCTTTCCAATCCCGCGGGAAAGCGCCATCGGATCGGCGCCGGCGGCAATCATCTTCAAGCCTTCTTTATAGATGCCTTCGGTCAGCACGGTCGCCGTGGTGGTACCATCACCCGCCACATCATTCGTTTTCGTTGCAGCTTCTTTGACGAGTTGCACGGCGAGATTTTCGTTGGGGTCATCGAGTTCAACGTCCTCCGCTACAGTGACGCCATCCTTGGTGATTTTGGGCGAACCCCACCCCTTATCGAGTACCGCATTTCGCCCTCGTGGGCCAAGGGTACTGCGAACTGCTTTGGTCAGTTTGGTTACCCCGGCAGCCAACGGTTGCCGCGCCTCATCATCGAAGACCATTTTCTTTGCCACGATCGATTTCCTCCTCAACGGAAAAAGTGTAAATATGCAGGGAAGCGGGCCCGTCAGGCCCGCCTTTTTGGCAGGTATAGACGCGTAGACCTCACTAATAATGCAAGAGTGGTGCCAAGTGGACCAAAAAGATCCTAAGTCGCATTATTTGAGGCACTTCGGAATAATTGTCGCTCCAGCGGACAAACGAGTACCCAAGGTCAAATCAGCCTCAATGTGCCATTATGGCAGCTTTGGGCGGCTCAGGGGTTCTTACGGCTCAAAGGTCTCATCTTGCCTAAGCGAAAGTGCGAAGCCCGCCAACAAGTCAGCGGTCTGATCGAGATCGGCAAGCGAGATGGTCTCCACCGCGCTGTGCATGTAACGGTTCGGGATACTCACCAGCCCGGTGGCCACACCGCTTCGGGTGACCTGCAGTGAGTTGGCATCCGTCGGCGTCGCTCTGCCAATGGCGGCAAGTTGGTAATCAATACCCTTTTGTTCGGCTACAGCGATCAGACGCTCGACCACCAATGGATTACAGTTCGGCCCTCTAGTAATCACCGGACCTCCCCCTAATTTAACATCGCCCTCCGTTTTTTTATCGACCGTCGGGCAATCGGTCGCATGGGTCACATCAACGGCAATGCCGACCTGAGGGTCGATACCGTAGGCACTGGTTCTCGCACCCCGTAACCCAATTTCTTCCTGGACCGTCGATACCGAATGCAAAGCGCACGACAACGATTCCTTGGAGGCGCGCCTTAGGGCCTCCATGACTACCCATAGTCCCGTTTTATCATCCATACCCGGGGAATTGGCAAAGTCGTCTGAAATCATCTCGAACGAGAGCTGAAAAGTGACCGGATCGCCAATACGCACGCGCTCTGCCGCCTCATCACGACTCGCCGCACCAATGTCAATCCAAAGGTCCTTTATTTTTGGAACCTGTTTTCTTTCTTCTTCTGTCAGTAAGTGGATCGGTTTCCGCGCAACAACCCCTTTCACCGGACCAGACGCAGTCCAAATGGTGAGTCGTTGGCCAATCAGTTGTTGCGGATCCCAGCCGCCGATGGGTTGGATATAGAGAAACCCATGGTCATCAATAAATTGCACGATCAGGCCAATTTGATCGCAGTGGCCCGCATACATGACGCGAAGCGGGTTTTGCGGGTTTTTTACCGCGATCAGATTACCATGCGAATCACTGCGTATTTCATCGGCGAACGATCCCACGTAATCGCGAACGACCCGCTGCACCGGTTGTTCATATCCGGAAGGGCTGGGGGTTTCCAAAATAGCTTTAAAAAACGTGAGAGCACTGTCTTCCATCGTCGCGCGCCTTCCAAAATATTGTTAACCACAATCGAAACATTAGGGTAGCTCCCAATGTACGTTGGCCGCTTCAGCGGAGCAATGCGGGCGGGTATTCATCGCTTGACGACGTAAGCGAGGCAACTTTAGGATGGATGGCTGATTTCTGCAGTGAATGGCTCCCGAAAGCATCAAGCGAATGGAAAAAACAAAAGTAGCGATTGTTGGTCTAGGCACCGTAGGGACAGGTGTCGCCCGATTACTCCTAGACCACGGTGAACGTACCACGCGGCATGCTGGACGGAGCATTTGGCTCGAGAAGGCAGTCGTCCGCGATCTGAATAAGCCGCGGGATGTCGAGCTTCCGGAGGGTGTACTCACCGACCGGCTGGAAGAAGTCACCGACAACGACGAGATTGAGTGCGTGGTCCAATTGGTCGGAGGAGTCGAGGCCGCTCGAAGCATTATGATTCAGTTGCTTGAGAGTGGAAAAGACGTGGTCACCGCAAACAAGGCGCTTCTCGCTGAATATGGTGCAGAACTTTTTGATCGCGCGCGGGAACTGGGTCGCTCGATTGCTTTTGATGCGGCGGTGGCCGGCGGGATTCCTATCGTAACGAATATTGGCCAGTGCCTCTCCGCGAATCGGATTGAATCGATCCATGGAATTTTAAATGGAACCTGCAACTTTATTATTTCGCAGATGGAGGAGCAGGGAATTTCATACCATGAAGCAGTCGAAGAAGCTCAGCGGCGCGGGTATGCGGAAGCCGATCCGACCATGGATGTCGATGGCAGTGACGCTGCACAAAAACTAGCGATACTCTCTCATCTCGCATTCGGTGCTCGCGTCCACTGGAAAGATATTTCTCGGCAGGGAATCGAGTCACTTAGTCCCACTGATTTACGTTTTGCGGGCGAACTCGGTTATCGTTTAAAATCGTTGGCAGTCGCACGCCTTGAAGGAGATGAACTTGAATTGCATGTAGGCACGCAATTGGTTCGCCGGGATTCTCCTCTGGCCGAGGTGGGTGGTGCTTACAATGCCATCCGTTTGGTGGGAGATGCTGTAGGAAGGGTCTGGTTTCATGGTATGGGCGCTGGAAGAATGCCTACCGCTTCGGCCGTCGTGGCCGACCTGATCGATAGCGTGGTCGGAAGAACGGCGATCACTTTTCGCACGCTCCAACTCTGGTCGGAGAGACCTGCCAGGGTATTGCCAAAGCCTTCGGCGACCGCGGCCACACGGTACTATCTCCGGTTCACAGTTCAGGATCATCCGGGGGTCCTTGCTGATATCACGGGAGCGTTAAGCAAACAAGATATTTCGATCGCTTCGTTTATTCAACACGAACAACATGAAGGTCCTTCTGATCGGATACCTTTGATTATTATGACGCATCAAACAACCGTCGGCGCGGCCGACCGAGCGTTGGCGGAAATCCATCAATTGGAGATGGTCCACGAACCCGCGATGCGGTTACGAATTCTCGACTAACATCCCTCAGGTTCCCACCGGCAGACAGGCATAGACGAAAAGATTCATGAAATATGTCATTGTCATTCCCGACGGGGCAGCGGATGAGCCTCAAGAAACGCTCAACGGAAAAACGCCGTTGGCGACCGCCCGCACTCCGGCACTTGACGCAATTGCACAGTCAGGCATCGTTGGCCGTGCTAATTATGTGCCCTCACATTTGCCGGCAGGTTCAGCCGTAGCCAATATGAGTTTACTCGGTTATGACCCGAATGCCGCCTTCACGGGGAGGGCACCGATTGAGGCAGCCGCTCAGGGAATCGAACTCAACGACGGCGACTGGGCCGTGCGCTGTAATCTGGTCACCATTGAAAACCAGATTATGCATGATTTCACGGCAGATCACATTTCCACGCAAGAAGCGGCGGAATTGTTGAACACTTTGGCGAGAACCATCGACAACGAAAACATCGAGTGGGTTCCTGGGGTCAGTTATCGCAACTTACTGATTTGTCGCGATGGACAGCAACAGTGGCCTTTCAGTGCCGATACGCGAACCATTCCGCCCCACGACCTGACGGACCAGCATGTTGTCGATCATTACCCAAGAGGCCCGGGAAGCGATTGCTTAAACCAATGGATGCGGGAGAGTGTTGAAATCTTCGCGAATCACCCAATCAATGTTTCCCGAGTTCGAGAAGGTCATCGCCCGGCGACCAATATCTGGTTGTGGGGACAAGGCCGGAGACCACAGCTCGATTCTTTTGCCACAAAGTATGGTGTGCGGGGAACGATGATAACTGCGGTCGACCTTTTGCGTGGCCTGGCGAACCTTATCGGCTGGGAAAACATCACCGTCCCGGGGGCGACCGGTTACACCGATACCGATTATGGCGCGAAAGGACGCGCGGCGGTCAACGCGTTGGAGACGCATGACCTGGTATGCGTCCATATTGAGGCCCCGGATGAGGCATCGCATGAAGGTTCTCTGCAGAGAAAAATTGAGGCAATAGAGCAAATTGACCAAAAAGTTGTAACACCTCTGAGTGAGGCCTTGAACGGCGGCGATAATTTTCGCATTTTGGTCTGTCCCGACCATCCGACGCCCGTCCGGACAAAAACCCACAGTCACGGGTGGGTTCCTTTCGTACTCGCCGGGAGTGGAGTACCGGTCGATGGAAGTCAGGCATATGATGAGGCAAACGCGGAGTCTTCCACACACAACTATCCGGATGGGCATCTGCTCATGTCATATTTCATCGGTTAATTTACAAAAAGGGATAATCTCACATCTGAGTCCTCACGTGTTGATAGTCAATAAAATAGATAGGTAATGTTCAAAAGTCATGGCAATCATCGTTCAAAAATTCGGCGGCACGAGTGTTGCGGATAGCGAAAAAATTCTTTCGGCGGCAAAAAAGGCGCTGGCGACTCAAAAAGCGGGAAACCAAGTGGTGATGGTTGTCAGCGCAATGGGTAAAAATACCGATATGCTCGTCGACTTGGCCCGGCAACTCAATTCTCGACCACCTGCCCGCGAGATGGATATGCTGCTTTCAACGGGAGAGCAGGTCAGCGTGGCGCTGATGGCGATGGCAATTCATTCGCTTGGTGGAGAGGCCGTAAGTCTTACCGGTGCACAAATTGGAATCCGCACCGATAGTTCGCATACCCGCGCCCGCATTCAGTCCATCCCAACCGACCGAATGCGGCAATTACTCGATGAAGATAAGATCGTCATTGCGGCAGGGTTTCAGGGAATCGATGAAAACTTCAACATCACCACGCTCGGGCGCGGCGGGAGCGATCTCACGGCGGTGGCTTTAGCAGCCGTATTGAAAGCAGCGGCGTGCGAAATTTATACCGATGTCGATGGGGTTTATACGACGGACCCTCGCCTGTTGTCAGATGCCCGCAAAGTTTCGCAAATCAGCTACGACGAAATGCTCGAGTTGGCAAGTCTTGGGGCCGGGGTACTACACAGCCGATCCGTGGAATTTGCCAAGCGATACAACGTTCCAATCCACGTCCGGCACAGTTTCTCGGATTCACCGGGGTCTCTGGTGGTGGCGGAATCGGAATCGCCCAGTCAGGCAGTCGGCGGTGCCGCTGTTACGAAAAATGAATCGCTCATTTCAATCAAGGACATTCCCGATCAGCCCGGTACGAGTTTGACTATATTTAAAAATATTGCGGATGAGAATATTACGGTCGATATGATCGTTCAAAATGTCGGACTCGATGGGAGGGCGAATATTGCCTTTACCGTTCTCGATGATGACTTACAGGTTGCACGCGATGCTGTCGAAAAATCACTGGGTGAATTGGGGTGTGGTCGCTGCGAGTTCCGGCAGGACGTATCGAAGGTCTCGGTGGTGGGCTTGGGAATGGCACAACAAACGGGTGTTGCGGATCACATGTTTCGCACGCTTGCAGCGGCAGGCATCAACATCCAAATGATCACAACGAGTGAAATAAAAATCTCGGTACTCGTCGATCGAGAGCGGGCGGAGGAGGCCCTGAAGCAGGTCCATCAGGCATTTTCCCTTGAGACGGCCCCCGATGATATTCAAACGAGGGAAATAGGTTCTCCTGCAGAATCCGATGAAGGAGAGGTCGCAAGCGACTTGGCTGGGATGGAGGGATTACGGGTTGATGAAGTGCTCCTCGATGAAAGCCAGGGACGCATTACGATCAGCCAAATTCCGGATCGTCCCGGGGTGGCGGCACACGTATTTGAAAAGATTGCGTCGGAGAATATTTTTGTCGACATGATCGTGCAGAGCGATAGCAGTGAAGGACAGGCGAGCTTGAGTTTTACAGTGCCCCGTGACCAATTAGAATCAGCATTCAAAGTTGCTCAATCGCTTGTGACCGACATGGACGGGGCAGAAGCGACCTACTGCTCTGAAGTTGCCAAACTTTCGATTGCCGGTATCGGGATGCGCAGTCATACCGGTGTGGCCATTCGAAGCTTTCAGGCACTTTCAGGGTCTGACATCAATGTTGAAATGGTCAACACCAGTGAAGTGCGGATCAACTTGGTGATCGATGGAGACCGTGGTGCGATCGGCATGGACGCATTGACCGACGCGTTTTCCGACGTACTCAGTAAAAAACCGAGTGGGCGACAATCATCCCCATCTTAATTATTCACTTATTACGTCATTGAGAACTTCTTCATTGACGTAAATCGGAAGGTCGCACGTGACGGCAATGGCAATGGCGTCTGAGGGGCGAGCATCTATCTCTAGCAACTCGCCCTCCTGGCGTACCCGCAGGACCGCGTAGTACGTGTGTTCCCGAAGCTCGCTGATCACCACATCATGGAATTCTCCGCCCATCGTTTCGACCAGATTGACCAGCAGGTCGTGCGTTAGTGGCCGCGGAGTTGGTATATCTTTCACACGGCGATCGATGCTGGTTGCCTCGAAAATTCCAATAAGAATAGGAAACATCCGTTCGCCATCGACCTCGCGAAGATAGATCACCTGCTGATCATTTATCTCATTGATAATGATCCGTGATAATTCCATCTGCATCGGCATGGGAATACTCGCTATTTATTAAGAGCTTCTAAGATCAAAAATAGCCTACGACTTATTGTACGCCCGAATCCTGAGATAGGCCACGGTGGGTGCTGAGGCGATAGAAACTTATTTTTCCACCCTTGGCTTGCGTCTCAGTTTCAATAAGTGCGCTAGCGGATTTTCAGTTTTTCCAAGGTCGTTCTATGGAAATCGGCCTGCGTTTGTAACTGTTGAAGCGATTCCTGTTCACGGGCCACCACTTCGGCTGGCGCACGTGAAACAAAATCCTTGTTGGCCAGTTTCTTTTCCTTTCCTTGGATTGCCTTTTGCAGTCGCTGTAACTCTTTTTCGTTACGATCGATTTCCGTATCGACATCAATCAAATCTTCCATATCAACAAATATTTCCATGCCGGTCACATTCGCCGTTGCAGAAAACTCAGGAGCTTCCACATGGGGTCCTAAGTCAGCGGCCTCCGCCATCGCCATCGACTCAAAATAAGGCTTCATGAGGAATAAATCGTCGGCTACCTGCGTATCGCATCGGACCGAGAAGCGTATCTGTTTTTTTGGGGCGATTTGTTGACGGCTCCGAATCTCACGCACACCACCGAGTACCTTCTGAAAAAAAGAAAATCGCCGCTCGATTTCTTCATCTCGAATGGTTTCATCCGTCGCAGGCCACGCTGCGCACATAATGCTTTCTGTAGCAGTCGCCGGTGCAAGACCCCGGACCGGTGCGACAATTGCCAAACGTTGCCATACCTCTTCCGTGATAAACGGGACCATCGGGTGTAATAGGCGAAGAAGGTTATCCAAAGTGTGCGCCAGCACCTGTTGAGCTTTCCCGCGATACTGAGGGTCGCTCAAACGAACTTTAATGATCTCAATATAAAAACTACAGAACTCGTCCCAGGAAAAATCGTAAAGCGTTCTTGCGGCATCGGCATATCGAAAGTGATTGAGTGCTTCAGTCACGTCCTTTGTGACGGTGGCCAAACGGCTCAAAATCCAGCGATCTTCCAATTCCAGATCGGCGGCTACAATTTTATCTGAGGTAAATTCCGTGAGATTCAACAACGCGAAGCGCGAAGCGTTCCATAGTTTGTTGCAGAAATTTCTCCCCAATTCAAATCGTTCACTTGTAACGGCCGCGCGCGGATGACTGCGATCAGCCTCTTCTCGAGCCCATTGAGTTGAGAACACTTCTTGGCATTTCGGGCAGGAGACGCTCGGTAAAACCCTATTTTTCTTAGTTTGCTCAACCGATGCATTGCAGTGCGGGCAAATAAACTCGACCTTCATCCGAGCATCTTGATTCTCGGTTGCGAGATGTGCGATCCCAAACCGTAAAGCATCGGCACCATATTGATCAATCACATCGAGTGGATCGACCCCATTGCCTTTCGATTTAGACATAGTCTCCCCATACCCATCCAAAATTTTTGGGTGAATATAGACTTGCTCAAACGGTACTTTTCCTGTGTTAAATAAACTTGCCAGAATCATTCGAGCCACCCATAGTGTGATGATGTCTCGACTCGTCACCAGGACGCTTGTGGGATAAAAGTAATCGAGTTCTGGCGTATCGTTCGGCCATCCCAAAGTCGAATGAGGCCAAAGTGCGCTGCTAAACCAAGTGTCGAGGACATCGGCATCTTGAACAAATCCTAAAGATTCCAGACGATTCGTCGTTTCTGGACAGTCCTCTCGCAGACAGGCGTGCAACATGGGCGGGATGGCTGGGTCGCCATCGGCCCCGCGAGATTCGTCAGTGGTGAGCACACAAAGGGTGTCGTTTTTTACGGCAGGATCGCCCGCGAAGGTACTTTGTAAAGATTGAAGCTCTTCCTGATCTTTTGCCCGGTACGACCAAACGGGGATTCGGTGACCCCACCACAACTGCCGACTCACGGGCCAATCCCGCTTCTCTCCCAGCCAATCGAGATACCCCTTTTCGTAACGCCGAGGAATAATTTTTACGCGCTGATCGATAACCGCATCCATCGCCGATTGAGCCAAGTTATCCATCGCAATAAACCATTGGTCGGCCAAATAGGGTTCGATCGGTGTCTTACTTCGATCCGAGTGCGCCAAGTCGATTTTTCGTTCTTCGACGGACTCCAGCTGTTGCTTTTCATCGAGATCGGCCACTACCTGTTGGCGAGCTTCCCGAATAGAGAGTCCCTCATACGGACCGGCATTTGCGTTGAGGGTGCCATCAGGATTTAGAATATTAATCATCGGCAGCGACAGACGAAGGCCGACTTCGTAATCATTTGGATCATGGGCCGGGGTGATTTTCACGCAGCCGCTTCCCAACTCCGGTTTTGCCCACTGATCGAGGACCAGCGGAATGCTTCTTTCCAGGAGGGGTAGGCGTAAGTGTCGGCCATCCTCTGCCATACGAGCCAGGGTTTCTAGAGTTGGTAAGAGCGTCTGCTGCCGCTCTAGAAGTTCATCGAGTTGAAGGTTGATCGCTTCGTGATCTTTCGCAGAAGCTTCCGTCAGTTTGTGTTTGAGATCCTCCTCCACTTTCGAAAGTGCGCTCGCAGGATTCGGATGTACTGCAACGGCCGTATCACCCAATAGCGTCTCAGGACGGGTTGTTGCAATGGTTATCCACTGTGGTTCATCCTCCTGAGCATCGATTACCTGGTAGCGAATATGCCAAAAACTTCCGTCCACCGGTTCGTGAAATACTTCATCATCACTCACCGCAGTTTGAAGATAGGTGTCCCAGTTGACCAAGCGCTTACCGCGATAGACTACCTGTTCTTTGAATAAATAGTAAAACGTTTGCCGTACGGCTTCTGCACACACCGGATCAAGTGTGAAGCGGGTACGGTCCCAGTCACAACTGCATCCCATTTCTCCAAGTTGCGTCAAAATCCTTTCCGCATATTCTTCCTTCCATAGCCAAATTCTGCGAACCAACTCCTCGCGACCAAGATCGTGGCGGGTCTTGCCCTCCTGCTCAATAAGTCGTCGTTCAACGACGGCTTGAGTAGCGATACCCGCGTGGTCGGTGCCCGGCATCCAAAGGACATTGAAACCCTGCATTCTTTTCCAGCGGACAAGAACATCTTGCAGCGTATTGTTGAGTGCATGACCGAGATGAAGAGCGCCGGTCACATTCGGCGGAGGCATCACAATCGTGAATGGCTCCCGGGATTCATCCACATCGGCGTGAAAGAAGCCTTGCGATTTCCAGTAAGAGTACCACCTTTTTTGGGCACCCTGATGGTCATACTGTTTCGGAAAATCGTCTTGCCAGCCGCTCGTCATACCGCCTGCTCGTCTTTGTAGAGCTTGTACTCGATGCTGTCGACTAAAGCCATCCAGCTCGCCTCGATCACATTTTCACTTACCCCCACACTGCCCCAAACATCCTCTTCATCTTCCGTTTCGATGATGACGCGAACCGCGGCAGCCGTGGCTGCTTCTGAGTTAATGACGCGCACTTTGTAGTCGACGAGGTGCATACTATCGAGGTTTGGAAATGTACCTTTCAGGGCCTTTCGAAGCGCCGCATCGAGTGCATTGACCGGTCCGTCTCCCTCTGCCACTTCGTGACGAATCCCTCCACCTACCCATAGTTTTACGGTAGCCTCCGTAGTCACGTGACCCGAACGGTCCGTTTCGACATTCACATGGTAGTTGATCCGCTCGAAATGTGGCTTAAAGGTGCCAACACTTCGCTTCACCAATAAGTCAAATGAGGCTTCGGCAGCTTCAAATTGATATCCCTGGTTTTCGAGGTCGACCACCAAGGCCAAAATTCTATCCATCAGCTCACGATTGTCTTGAATATTATGCTTCGTCGTCATCGCGATAATATTGGAACGACCAGAGAGCTCGCTCAACAAAAATCTTCGCTCGTTGCCCACCTTCTCAGGATCGATGTGTTCGTAACTTTGCGTAACCCGACGGACTGCGTGGACATGCATACCCCCTTTGTGGGCAAATGCGCTCGACCCGACAAAAGGCTGATTGATGGGGTACCTCATGTTGGCAGTTTCGTAAACGTAGCGGGAAAGTTCTGTTAGTCGCTCCACTCCATTGTCGTTCAGCACTTGATAACCACCACGTTTGATTGCAAGGTTCGCAATCACACTAATGAGATCCGCATTTCCGCAGCGCTCGCCAAATCCATTGATGGTGCCCTGTACCTGGATCGCGCCAGCTGAGACGCCAGCGAGGGAGTTCGCAACTGCTAATTCACAATCGTTGTGGCAATGGATGCCGACTGGAACCTCGATGCTTTCCGTTGCTTTTTTCGTAATGTCATGTATTTCATCCGGCATGGTACCGCCATTGGTATCGCAGAATACAACGATACGGGCGCCCGCCTGATGAGCGACTTGAATTGTCTGTAAAGCGTATTGCGGATTCGATTTCCAGCCATCAAAGAAATGTTCCGCATCGTAAATGACCTCTCGGCCTTGTTGGGAGAGATATTCGATCGTCGAGGCGATCATATCCAAGTTTTCTTCCGCCGAAACACGAAGCACCTCCGCTACATGAAAATCGGAGGTCTTGCCCACAATCGTAATTACAGAAGCGGCACTTTCGAGTAGCGCGCGCATCCCCGGATCATCCTCCGGTCGCATTCCTCTACGATGCGTCATCCCAAATGCAGTGACTTTTGTCCTGCCGAGATCGAGCTTGGCAACTTTGCGAAAGTATTGGGCATCTTTTTCGTTCGACAGTGGATAGCCACCCTCAACGTAGTCGAATCCAAGCTGTGCAAGCTTTTCTGTAATGAGCAACTTATCCTGAAGAGAAAAATTAACGCCCTCTCCCTGAGAACCATCGCGTAAAGTCGTGTCGTAGATTTGAATCGTTTTCATGACATTTAAGAAAAAACCCTGAGGAACAATAACCTCAGGGTCACGTGTACCGTCGGACAGTGGGGCAGCGAGATGGAAATGGTTTAATTGCTAAATCGGAACCTGCTCACACGCATTGGATTGCGGTTGAAATAGTTGTGCCTCAACACCGCGAAATACCTTTGTTTAGGATAAAAATGGGACCGCGGGGTGTCAATCGGGTGAATCAAGCACCGGTCGCGATTGCGGGGTTCTCTCTACACCGCTTCCTCTTCGTATTCCTCGTCGTAGGCTTCTTCTTCTGATTCCTCATCCTCCCATTCCTCGTCGTCGCCTTCAGCTTCCTCCCACTCGTCCTCGGCATCCTCTTCGGTGTCCTCCGCCTCGGCATCCTCCCACTCCTCTTCGTCGCCTTCGGCTTCCTCCCATTCCTCGTCGTCATCTTCCTCGGTGTCGTCCTCGCCCTCCGCTACCTCATCTTGGGGTGCCTCCTCCTCCTCCCATTCCTCGTCGTCATCTTCATCCTGGACGGCTTCGTTTTCTTCGTATTCACCTTCTTCGTATCGGGCCTCGCCCTCCTCTGTATCTTCCTCTGTCGCGTCGTCCTCTAGATACTCATCCTCTTCGTATTCGTCTTCTTCATAGTCGGCAAGATTGTCGTCGTCCTCTTCGGCGAGATCATCTACCTCGTTGCCACGCAGTTCAGCGTACTCCTCGGCTTCTTCATACTCGGCTTCGGCAGCGGCGACCGGAACACCTGCTGATTGCTCTTCGCTCATTGACTCCCATTGCTCTGCGGTAAGTAAGACTTCGCGTGCCTGAGACCCATTGTAAGGACCGACAATCCCATCTTCTGCCATAAAATCGATCAAGCGCGCCGCGCGGCCGTAGCCGATGCCGAGGCACCGTTGCAGCAAGGAAACACTGCCTCTTCCTTCCCCGATGACAACATTCACGGCCGAGTCGTAGAGCGCATCTTTGTTTTTATTATCTGCCCCGGCGCCTTCGTCGGTATTAGCCGGTTTCAGTTGGACCAGTTCGTCGACAAATTGCGGTTCGTTTGTGGCCACACTGTCCACCACGCGGGTGATTTCCTCATCGCTAAGGAACGTTCCTTGGCCTCGAAGAAGAGTGCTTGTTCCCGGGCCAAGGAAGAGCATGTCTCCGTTACCGAGGAGCTTATCGGCGCCCATTTCGTCCAGTACGACACGACTGTCGGTGCGACTCGCCACCTGAAAGGCAATTCGTGCCGGGAGGTTGGATTTTATCAAACCGGTAATGACATCCACCGTCGGTTTCTGAGTAGCAAGCACAAGATGGATTCCCACCGCACGGCTTTTTTGTGCCAAACGAATAATGTGCCCTTCCACCTCCTTGGCGGAAGTCATCATCAGGTCAGCCATTTCATCAGCAATGATCACAACGTACGGAAGATGTCGGGGAATATTGGCCTTCTCTTCATCATTTTCAGGCTGCATTCGATCGAGTAGTTCTTGCTCACCCAATTGATTGTACGAACTGACATGCCGTACGCCCGCCTTTGCCAGAAGGCTATAGCGCTCTTCCATCTTATCCACAGCCCAAGCCAAAATGGCTTCCGCTTTTTTCATGTCGGTCACAACCGGATGCATGAGGTGTGGAAGCTTTTTATAAGGACTCAACTCCACCATCTTTGGATCGATCATGAGCATTTTGACCTCGTCGGGGCGACGCGTCATGACCATAGAGGTGATGATCGAATTGAGACATACGCTCTTTCCTGTACCCGTTCGACCTGCAATCAACAGGTGAGGCAGGCTGGCAAGATCCACGGATGTTGCCTTGCCCGAAACATCTTTCCCTAGGAAAACCGGGATTTTCATCTTTTGCCACTTGCTGTGGTCTTCTTCCATGACCTCGCGTAAACGAACCATCGATCGCGTGGTATTGGGAATTTCGATGCCAACCGTATTTTTTCCGGGAATGGGTGCCACGATACGTACGCTCGGGACGCGTAACGCAATCGCCAAATCGTCAGCGAGGTTGGTAATTTTTGCTAATCGTAAACCAGCCTCTAATTCGACTTCATATTGTGCGATCACTGGCCCTGTTTCAATTTCAACCACTCGAACATTGAAGCCAAAGTCTGCAAAGGTTTTCTCAAGAGTTTTTGCTTTGCGCCGCACTTCCTTTTCGTGGTTGTCGTACTCCATCTCCTCAGAAGGGAGAAGAAGTTCAACGCTGGGCAGTTGATAGTTTTCGAGACTACTTTCTTGACTCGCTGCCTCTAGCGATTCAATCATCGCCTCGCGTTCATTTGGACTGGCTGGTTTTTTTATCTTCAGTGAAGACGCGATGCGACGCTTACGGAGACTGCGACGCGGAAGTCTTGCTGGAGCCACCTCCTCTTCCTCATCCTCTATTTCGTCTTCTTCGTAATCTTCCTCGTCTGTTTCTTCTTCGGATTGCTCATCCTCTTTACGATCGGCCTTTTTTCGGCCCCGAATCCTTACGCTGACGGGAGGCTCCTCTTCCTCTTCATAGTCTTCTTCATCTTCATATTCGTATTCCTCGTCTTCATACTCTTCTGCATCGGCTTTCGATGTGGCCCCGTCTTTCGGTCCGGCGGGCGCGACCATGCCCATTGCATGTCGTGTCCATGTGGTCAGATGCCCGACGCTGACTGATGCAATCCGAAAAACTAAATAGTCGGTGCACATCACGAGACCGGCGAGGAAA
>CACOUL010000016.1 GCA_902630355.1 Planctomycetaceae bacterium | reverse complement strand
ACGGCCGCTTATGCGAAGCGACCAGCGAGGGACGCACGATCGATGCGACCGGGATGATCGTGATGCCGGGTGGGGTCGATGTGCATACGCATGTGGCCGGAGGGGCCATCAACTTTGCGAGGGCGATGACTCCGGAAGATCATCGCCGCACGCAGGCCTTCATCCGGACTAAGACCCGCCGTAGCGGCCTGGGGGGCATGGCTCCAACTACTTTTGCCACCGGCTACCTGTATGCCGGAATGGGTTGGACCACCGTGAACGAAGCAGCCGTGCCGGTTCTCTCGGCGCGGCATACCCACGAAGAGTTGGCCGATATTCCGATCGTCGATAAATCGACCCTCACGCTGATGGCCAACAACGAGATCATGCTCGATCAGATGGAGGCCGGTGAATATGAGCGGGCCCGCGATGTGGTGGCCTGGTATATCTGGGCGGCGAAAAGTTATGGCGTGAAAGCGGTGAACCCGGGGGGCGTGGCCGCCTGGAAGTGGGGCGGCGATGCCCGGCAGCTTTCCTCGCCAATCGAGGGCTACGACAAAATCACTCCCGGCACGATTGTGACACAGCTTGCGAGAATCTGTGACGATCTCGGCCTGCCCCATCCGATGCACCTGCATTGCAATGACCTGGGTGCCCCGGGCAACATCAAAACGACCCTCGATACGCTCAAACATCTCGAGGGTAGTCGGGCGCACATCGCCCACTCCCAATACCACGCTTATGGGGGCGATGACTGGGACTCGATCTGCTCGGCAACTGCACAACTTGCTGAATACTTCAATACGCACCCGACCATCACGACCGATGCCGGGGCGGTGATCTTTGGTGATACGGTGACAATCACTGCCGACGGCCCCTGGCAGCACTTGCTTTACAAGCTCACGGGCCGCAAATGGGGCAACCTCGACGTTGAGAATGAAACCGGTTGCGGAATCGTTCCCTACACCTACCGGCCCAGCAACCTGGTCAACGCCGTGCAGTGGGCGTGTGGTCTGGAGTTGCTGCTGTTGATTCAGAGTCCGTGGCAGGTGTTTCTTTCGACCGATCACCCGAACGGAGGATGTTTCTGGCGATATCCTGAAATCATCAAATTGCTCATGTCGCGCGACTTTCGTGATGAGTGTCTCAAAAAACTGCCGAGCAACATCAAAAATAAAATTGTGCTCCCGGAGATCACCCGAGAATACACGCTGATGGATGTCGCCACGTCAATGTCAGCCGGACCGGCGAGGGCCCTGGGATTGGAGCAAAAGGGAAATCTCGGAACCGGTTGCGATGGAGACGTGGTAATCTACGAACAGGATGATGACCCGGGCACCATGTTTGCTCATCCGAGGTATGTGATTAAAAGCGGAGAAGTGATCATCGACGACGGTGAAATTCGTGAAGCACCGGATGGTCGAGAATACATCGCAAAGCCATTTTATGATCCGGCGACCAACGATTTTATGCGACCGCTTTTTGAAGACTGCTACACGATGCAGTTTGAAAATTATCCGGTTGAGATCGAGCGGGTCCACGGAGCAAGCATTCACGACTGCAATACAGACGAGGATTCCTGATTCGCGATGGGTATCAAGCTCACACTCACCCGGCAGCCGACCGTACCCCTCGAAGCGGAGGTGCTTTGTCCCGATAAGCTGGCTGCATGTTCGGCCGACGAGATTGCACAACTCACCGTCTATCACGGTAAGCGGCAACTGCCGCTGCGCGAATTTTTCGAGATCGAAGGCGAAAAGAGCGGCGAGATTGAGATCCACGGCGACCTGAAAAAGGTCCGTTGGATCGGACGGGCCATGTCGCGGGGGCACCTGAAGATCGAGGGCGATGTGGGCATGCACCTGGGTGCCTACATGACCGGCGGAGAGATTGAAGTGAATGGTAACGCCGGAGATTGGATCGGTGCGGAGATGAAGGGGGGTGTGATCCGCGTTGCGGGCGATGCAGGAGGCCAAGTCGGGGCGGCCTATCGCGGTTCGCTCGCTGGAATGAAGGGCGGCCTGATCCACGTTGCCGGCTCAGCAGGCCTGGAAGTCGGCATGCGGATGCGTCGCGGCATCATTGTGATCGGTGGGGCCGCTAAAGATTTCACGGGCCTGCAGATGAAGGGGGGTACGATCGTACTCGGAGAGGGTGCGGAGATTCGCACCGGCGCGTGGATGAACAGGGGAACAATCATTTCACTCCGGCCGATTCAGGTAATGCCCACGTTCGCCCTGGCCACACGCCAATTTTCGCCGCCATTTATGCCGCTGCTCACTCGCAGCCTCGCAGCCCACGGAATCGACTTGGCACTCGAGGGCGTCTACGACTTTTACTCCGGCGACCTCTCGGTTCCTGGACGCGGCGAGCTCTTGTGCTCTGTTGAGCAATAAGACAAATCGTCTCACTCATTGGACTCCAATCGGCCTTTGAGTCTTTGTTTTGCCGATTTCTTCCAGAAAATTACTTGTCGAACTTAGATCTCTTTTTATATTGAGAGGTAGAAACGACACTGCGAGTCACCGCTAGCATTCGTGTCATAAGGATAATCCCAAACACGTAATCAGAAAGCAGACTAATGATTCGGACAGGTTTTATTTGTGCACTTCTTCTTGCGTGTCCAGTTTGCGCCGATGCAGGCATTGTTGTCGGCAACCCAGGTGATACGTTTCAAATTTCGTTCGACAGCACGATCAGCTTTCTGCTCCGCACAGACGAGGCAGACGATTTTGCGCCGGATCCCACACTCATGCTTACGGCGGGAGAGACATACACTTTCACCCATAGCGGCGCAATGCACCCGTTCGCTCTGCTCGACGACAGCGCCCCGATCGACGCTACCGGCTCAGGGGTCGACGGTAGTGAATTTGTTCGCACGGTCACCGATTCAAGTTTTTTTGGCAGTGTGCTGGACGGGGGGTCGATGGTGGTCTGGCCGGTCGGAAGTTCGCAAGGTAGCAGGACGCTCGACTGGACACCGGAAGCCGGCAGCTACTTTTACACTTGCGGAGTGGCCGGACACGCGAATATGGCAGGCCAAATTATCGTTCAAGCTGTGTCGAGTTCGGTACCCGAGCCGTCGGCGATTGTATGTGGACTGCTAGGCATAACGCTCTTATTGTGTTGCCGTCGTAACCGACGCTAATCGGTAGGCGGACATATCCAAAGTAAGCTCTGCCCTGCGTTACAGTGGACTGCTCGGGCAAGCGGACTGCAAACCGCCCACGATAAATAGAGCGCCTGTCGCGCGACATGCCATGGTACAGCAGTTAAGCTCGTCAGTTCACGCTGCTGCCGCAGCGCGACGCTTGGAACCGGGTGAAAAATAAACTCAATGCCTTTTGGGCGTCGGACCTCATTATCCTGTACCCGATCAACCTTTTCCTGCGCTGCTTGCAATACAAGGTTGGGGACGCTGCCTACGGCCATTCCGTCGAGTCTTCGCGAAGCAAATCGGCTGACCGACGGGAGCAGTAATAAACCCAAAAAATTCCACAGGGTGGTCGCGGCAGTCACGTGTAATAAATCGATCGCAGTTTGTGGACCGCGCTCGATGGTCCCCGCGAACCAATTGCCTGCGATAAAGGCCAACAATGTCCACGCGATGGCAAAAATAAGACCAAGACGCCGAGAACCGGTACTCAGGGTGATTGATCGTCGCGCGGCCAAGGCCGCAATCTCTTCATTGCTCAACAGAGTCCGCCAATGGACTGGGAGAATAATCTGCGGTTTGATCAAGCCCACAATGCTGCCAGTAAAACCAGTGGTCGGTGACCGACGGAAAACAATTGGACCGCAGGAGATCCCCCAATCTGTAACCTGATCTTCAATCGCCATCACATCCGACTCATGGTCTGTATTGTCAGACGCGGAGAGCCAACGTAGCCACACCGGTCGAAGAGTTAACAGGAGCATAAACAGCACGGCCAGCATGATCATGCTCCCAGTCAGCCCCCCCGTACGGGCAGCCCAAAGTAAGCTGGCACCACAAACGACAAACACGATCGATTGCAACAAAACACCTCGCAACCAATCACCGATAAAAGGAAATAACGCCTGCTGCGAACGGCCGTACCGCCTGGGCAACCACCAACCACCGAGGAAATCAAAAGGAACCATCCAAATCACGTAAGCGACAAGAAGCACCCAGAGTGCGGCGTCTGAGTTAAGAAATTCAGTCGAACTCGCCTGACTACCGATCACCACACCGGTAGCGAGCAATACGTTGAATCCGACGGCAGAGATTCCGATCCAGAGGCGCGCCTGAGCATAAGACATGCAAGAAACCATTTCAGTGATAGCGAGTCTTTGTTTTTCCTTCGGAACAACTATAGAACTAAGTGTTCGAATGAGGAGGCAAAGTTGAATCAATGGAAATGGACGCCGAACCTTGGTGGAAACTTTTTCACCGCAGTCGTCCCGTGGGTTTCAAGAAAAATGCGGGCCGATTTTCGTTCTTCTCCGCCGACGGTTACGGTTGGAACGGCACGCCGAGGCATGCCGATTTAGCCGTTCGCGAATTACCGATCCGTGATCACGACAATCATCGACTTTTCGAAGGAGATGTGGTGGCCGGTTGCTGGATGGGCCGGCAAGATACGTACCTCGTGTTACAAGACCTTAAGGACAATTGCTTCATCGGCACAACTGCTGGTGCACTGCAGGGCGTCTCCGTCGCCGAGATTCGTCGCGATCTCTTCGTGCAAAGAAATCTGGGCAACATTTTTGTTGACGCCGGATTAAAGGCTGATTTTGACAGGTCGATCCGCAAGCTTCAGACACGCGGAAGACACTTCGTATTTGACAAAATTTTCATGAGTGCAACGGTCTCGGGAACCGTTTTGCTAGTGTGCTCACTGCAACTGCACTTGCTCGGCGCGATCGGACCGCTGTTGACCATTATCGGCTTGCTGAGCGGTGTTCTAATTTACCTGACTGCGCGGAATCAATTTGCGAAAAACTGGATGACGCGGGGAGCAGTTTTTGCGATCACCCCAGTCGTGAGCATCGCGGTGGGAACGATTTTGAGTCTGCTTTTCTGGTGGTTGATACCATCGTCAGTCCAGGACACGCGACAACCTTTCTGGATTGCGGCCACCCTGGCGGCGACGCTCTTTCTGCTCTGTTTTGGTTGTATCCCCATCACTGCCCAGTTGCTCGGTTTCCACAATTTGCAACCGGTACATCAAGACCGGACCTAGGGTGTGGCCCACCGGCTTTCAGGTTACACTCTCTGTGAGATGATCAGTCGCGTTAATTCACCTTACCTGTCCCGCTCTGTGTTTTGGTTGGCCCTCGGGGTCGGCCTGATCATTGCGATCTATCCCCCGGTGGTCACCGGCGAGTCTCCACCCAATGTAGTGCTGATTATCAGCGACGATCACGCCTGGACCGATTACTCGTTCATGGGCCACACGCGGGCCCGCACGCCGAATATTGATCAGCTCGCGCGCGAAGGGCTCACCTTCACTCGCGGCTATGTCGCTACGGCGATCTGCAGTCCCTCGCTCGCCACGATGCTTACGGGCCTGCACGCCCACCAGCACGGAATCACCGGCAACGATCCGGTCGTTAAAAAGGGCGATGCCCCGGTCGCTGCCCGCGATCGTTTTATCGAGCCATTCCTCGAACTGCCTCAGCTCCCTCGACTCCTAAAAGATGCTGGTTACCGCACGATGCATACCGGCAAGTTCTGGATGCGCAATCCCGAACTGGTCGGCTTCACCGATCACATGGGCCCGACCGGTCGACACGGCGGAAAAGCCCTGGCGATTGGCCGCGAGACGATGGAGCCAATCGACGCGTTTATCGATGCGTCCATCGACGAGAAGAAACCGTTCTTCGTCTGGTACGCCCCCTTCCTACCGCACGTACCGCACAATCCACCCGAGCGACTGCTGAAAAAATATGCCGACATTGCGGACCCGGCCGAGCGCAAGTATCTGGCGATGGTCGAGTGGATGGACGAAACGACCGGAGAACTGCTCGGCATGCTCAAGGAAAAAAACGTGGTCGACAATACATTGGTGATCTATCTGGCCGACAACGGTTGGAACGCCTTCGGCAAGGCGTTTCCTTATGAAAACGGGGTGCGGACGCCGATCATCCTTCGCTGGCCAAACAAAATCACCCCCAGAATAGACACCCGTGATTTGGCGACCAATTTGGATTTAATGCCAACCATTCTCGATGCCTGTCGCGTGGAGCTACCCAAAGGACTTCCCGGCGTGAATCTGCTCGATCCGAAAGAAGTGCGAAGGCGAAAGGAAATTTTTCTCGCCAACTACGCCCACGATATGGTCGCAGTCGAACGCCCCGAGGCGAGCCTCTGGACCCGCTCCTGCATTGATGGCAACTGGAAACTCGTCGTCTGGCAGGATCCCTCGCCCCAAGTGCTGCCGTACAACGGCGGACACCGGCGCAAAACACCACGACTGACCGGGAAATACAAAAATATCGAACTGTTCGATTTGGCCTCCGATCCGCACGAAACAAAAAATGTGGCCGCTGAGCATCCCGAGCGCGTCGACACGATGCTTGCGGATCTCGACCGGTGGTGGAAACCCCCTTCGGATTAATCACACAAAGGAGTGAACCATGAAAATTGATCTTTACACCAAATGCATACTGACCGTGATTGCTTTTTGCCTGAGCTTGATCGTACTGCGCGACGTGCCGGTCCTCGAGCGAGCAGAAGCGAACGAGAACCGAGGCAATGTGCAGGATGTGCGGATCGTGGGCATTCACCGTCACCCGCAGCAGCAATGGGACGCGATGCCGACGCTCGAACAGACGGAGTTTCGTCACCCCGGTCCCCAACTCGATTGATCTGCCGGGCAGGAAAACGGTCGGCCAGTGCGATTTTTTGATAAAAATGAAGGCGATGGGAACCTTTACCCGGCTGCCGCGTCTTAGTGGTACCCGTCTCGCTCACCCTGGAGCCAAGATGCCCCTGCGGTAGAATGGGACCCGTTCAGCCGCCGGGCCGCGTTAAAAAGGAAAGTAAAAATGATCAACCGCTTGCTTACCGCTGCGATGCTTCTGAGTCTTTCGGTTCCGTCGGCTTGGGCCGATCACCACGAAGCAGACAAACCCCCGCGAACCATCACTGTCTCGGGCGAGGGCAAAGTCAAAGTGAAACCGGATACTGCCTCGATTTCGGCCGGTGTGGTGACCGAAGCGGAGACGGCCCGGGAAGCGCTCAACAAGAACAGCGATCAGATGCAGGAAGTGATGGCGGGCATGCGAGAGGCGGGGATTGCCGAAGACGATCTGCAAACGGCTCAATTTTCAGTGAGTCCGGTCTACTCTCGTATGCCGCGCAAAGCGGGGGCCCCACGCGTCGACCCTAAAATTGTCGGCTACCGGGTTTCCAATACGGCCACCGGCATTATCCGCAACCTGAATGATGTCGGGCCGATTCTCGACAAAGTGATCACTTTGGGTGCCAATTCGGTCAATGGCCCTTCATTTTTTGTCGACAAGCCCGGCCCGCTGCTCGATGAGGCCCGCAAAAAAGCCGTGGCCAATGCACTGCGGAAAGCCAATCTGTTGGCCGAGGCCGCTGAAGTGCAACTCGGAGCGATTCAAACCATCCGCGAAGGAGGCGGCTACGCGCCGCAGCCGCTAATGATGAACCGGGGGGGGATGGCCATGGATATGGAAGCCAAGGCAGTACCGATCGCGGCCGGCTCGCAGGAGATCCGGGCAAGCGTGAACATCGTGATCGCGATCGAGTAGCCGCGGTTTACTGCTCGGCGGCCTCCAAAATCCCCAAATCGATATACTGTCCGCCGTCGGTCTGACGGCAGTGGACGGCAATCACGTTCTTCCCCCGCTCCAGTGCCGCTACCGTATCGGGCGAGAGTGGCACGAGCGTCGCGCTCTGGGTGTAGCCGGGAAAGGTCTGCACGAGTTTTCCGTTCACATAGACTTCAGCATCCTCATCGTGATGGATCCGCCAATAACCCTCCGTCGGTGGCTCGCCATTGATCTGGAGCGTCCGCCGCAGCCAGATGTCCGATTCGGTCCACTCGGTACCGACAATCGCAGCAGGCGAACTCGCCGAACCGAAGCCGCCCTTGCCGGCGTTCCACTGCGAATCGTCAAAATCGGCAGCAAACCAATCCTCGGCCGGTCGCGACTTGGTGTAACGCCACCGTTGCAGCGCACCCTTGGTCGAGGTAGGCATCACGGTCAGCAGCCGATTCGGCGGTTCGTAAAGTCGTGCATGCGCTTCGGCAGCCCGCGGCACATCAAACTTGTTGACCGCCCGATCGTAGGTCAAAAGCCCGTTGACCTCCGTCTCGACATCGGTCGTCTGCGTATAGACCGCGGCCGCCAGCCCACTATCGATCAGCGGTCTAAGCTTTTGCACCAGATCGTGGTAGGCATCGTTAAGTTCCGCCTCGCTCGTGTATCCCCGATAACCCCAGTTGTCCTTGTTCGTCCAGGTGTGTCCCTCGACCGGCAGACCGAGCCCTCCGTATTCGCCGAGTACCACGGCACGCGATTTTTCGAGCGGCGGCATCGCCGGGCCGGGATACGCATGGATATCGAGCACGTCGCCGCAATCGCGATCCGACCAACCGCTGGCGTTGTCGATCAGCCGTGTCGGATCGAGCTTGCGCGTCCAGTCGACAATCCGCTGCGTATCGAACTGACCCCAGCCTTCGTTGAAAGGGACCCACATGACGATACAGGGATAGTTATGAAATGCATCGATAATGGCACTCCACTCCGCTTCGTATTGATGGCGAGATTGAGCCGAACGGTCGATATCAGGCTCCTCCGGCCGGATGTGCAGATCGCCGTTGGGCATGTCCTGCCAGACGAGCAGACCCAACCGATCGCAGTGGGCATACCAGCGGGCAGGCTCAACTTTTACGTGCTTACGGACCATGTTAAAGCCCATCTCTTTGGTGACCAGCAGATCGTAGAGCAGCGCTTCATCGCTGGGCGCCGTGTAAAGTCCGTCCGGCCACCAACCCTGATCGAGCGGGCCGTAATGAAAAAGTGGTTCTCCGTTGAGCAGCAACCGCAGGTTCCCCCCTCCGTCACGTCCGAGCGCCACATCGCGGAGCCCAAAATAACCGGTCGCTTTATCTCCTCCATCGAGTTGGACCTCGTACTGATAGAGCCACGGGGTGTCGGGCGTCCAGAGCCGCGGCTCTGGAATCTCAATTGCCATGGGAGTACCCGCCTTCCCGCTCCGCTCGATCACATCGATCGCTTCGCTCGCATCACCGAGTGAACGGGAAACAATGCGTATTTTTGCATCGGACTGCCCGTCACCGGACGCGGAGACGGTCATTTGCACTTTGCCCTTTTTGGCATCGGGGACGATCTTTACCCGTTCGATGCAAGCCTCAGGAACCGGTTCAAGCCAGACGGTCTGCCAGATGCCGGTGACCGGTGAGTACCAGATCGACTCGGGCTTGCGTATTTGCTTGCCGCGGGCCTGCGTGCCGGCGTCGGTCGGATCCCAGACTGAAAGGGTGATTTGCTGAGGTCCAGAATCGGAAAGGGCCGAGGTGATATCAAAACTGAACGGATCGTAGCCTCCGCGGTGCTCGCCCACCTTGCGTCCATTGACCCAG
The DNA here is from genome assembly GCA_902630355.1 of Planctomycetaceae bacterium. Taxonomy (GTDB): domain Bacteria; phylum Planctomycetota; class Planctomycetia; order Pirellulales; family UBA7805; genus UBA7805. Next base: position 41,104 of record CACOUL010000016.1, on the reverse strand, counting down.
ACAGTGGCCTGCCAGTCGACCGCACCGAAGTGCAACACCACTCGCTCACCGGCCCAATCGGCGGGAATCGAAAAACTGCGATGATACCAGAGCCGATTTCCCGGACCCACTTCGCGCATCACCCCCGAAAGGGCACTCTCGGCCGGAAAGGGGACCAGAATCTCGCCGTCGAAGGAACTCGGCATGCCCGTTTCGCTCGTCGGCCGAATAGCGTACTGCCAGAGACCGTTGAGATTGAGCCACTTATCGCGCACCAATTGTGGCCGCGGATATTCCCGGTGTGCATTCTCGGGCGATACATCGGCCGCCCAACGGGTCATCAGCCTCCCCTGCCCCGCCTGCCAATCTTCCGCATCAACGGTGGCTGGAACAAGGCAATAAAGAAGAAGCAAAATCGGGAGAAGCCGGTTCATAGTGGTTCTTTCTCGGTATTTTGGCCAGTGGTAGACAGTGGTAAAGGGTCTCTTATACCCGCCACCGTGCCCACCTTCCAGCAGCCCTCCGGTTGGCTCAGAGCGGAAGCGAAAAAAATTTTCAAAAAAATGGAACCTTTTCGAGATTTCGGTGTCTTAAGGGTAACCCAGTCGCTGACCCCGGAGTCGAATGCCTTGGTTGCCATCGCCAAAAATTCAGGAAGTCGCTCATCGATCATTACCCTGGTTCGCGCTGCCCAAGCCGGTGATGCAGGGAGTTTTGCCACACTCTATCTGCACTATCAGCAGTCGGTTGAGAGAACACTGCAAACGCATCTGATCAATGCGAGTGACATCAGCGACGTGAGGCAGGAAGTTTCGGTGCAGGCCGCGGCATCTCTCAATCGGCTCCGCAATCCGGAGTGCATCGGGAGTTGGCTGCGGACCATCGCACGGCGGCTTGCAGCGCGGCGCAATGCCCGATTGGCCCGCGACCGTTCTGTGGATCCGCACTCCCGGTCCGGAAACCCGATCTGCCGGGACCTCTCACCGATCGAACGCCTGATAGCGCAAGAAGAATACGAAGCGGTCCACGCCGCGGTGAACTCCCTCAAACCGAGGGAAAGACAAGTGCTCAAGTGGTTCTATTTTGAAGGACGATCACTACGGCAAATCAGCCAACTGGCTCAGATCCCGGTCGGAACGGTCAAAAGCCGATTGCATCATGCCCGGCGGCGACTCGGTGTGCGACTGGGGCGCTTACTGGCCGCTTGAAGGTAGAGGGGCTCCTGCGATAAGATGCTCGCATGCTTGGCATCGCCACCGATCCCCGCTCGCGGAGGATCTTGCAACAGCTTGCAACAGGGAGAGGACACTTGAAATCGGCAACCGTTCGCGAGTGGATAGTTTTTGTAATGTTGGTCGCCTTGGGCGTTCTGGGACGCTGGGCATTTGAAGACGTGCCCAACTTTACACCCACCGTCGGCATCGCGGTTTTTGCCGGCCTCTACTTCTCACGACCGGCGCTTGCCGCCTTGGCACCGATCGCTGTGATGGTCGTGAGCAACATCGGGCTGCAGTCCTACGGCAGTTGGGCAATGCTGGCAGTCGTTTACGGGTCACTCCTCTTTCCGGTGATGCTCAGTCGCGTACTCGGAAAAATCGACGGTGACCGGCGTCGCTTGCGACCCTTGGGCATGCTTGCCTGCGGTATGCTTCCTTCCGCGTTTTTCTTCGCCACGACCAACTTTGCCGTATGGCTGGGGGGTGGAATTTACGCCAGGACGCTCTCAGGACTCAGCGAGTGCTACCTTCGGGCGATTCCCTTTTATCCGGCATCGCTCGTCGGTGATCTGGTGTTTGTGGGCGCAGCGATTCTCACGTACGAGGCAATTCTGCATTTTTCGCACACGGAACAGTCGGTCGCCGTCGAAAATTAAAGAGGCCTCGGCGAGAACCGAAAGGACGTCCCCGCAGCGGCAACTAGGGATTCTCGGCCGTCTGGGGAGCGGGTGGCTGTGGCCCATCTTCCGTGACCTGCAAACCTTTGAGCCCACGAACACTCTCTTGTAGCAAGTCTTCAACCTGGTTGCTCGGCGTGGTGGCTGCCAGTGTACTCAACCGAGTTTCGATTTTTTGAATTTCAGTCAGCAACTTTTGCAGCGATGCCTGATCCTCGTCGGTGGCGACCGCCATCAAACCACCTGCCATCTGCCCCCCATCGGTTGCTTCCCCTTGTAAATCGCCGGTCACTGCCAGCCGCACTGCCGCGAGTCGATGCTGCAATCTCGGTTTCGAAAAGGGTCGATTTTGACGGAGTTGTTCTACAATCTCGTAATCGCATGCGTCGGACGCCAACTGTGTCAGGCTCCGCGTCAACTTTTCCATTACTCCGTCCGGCAGTCGGCTGAGGTCCATCTTGCGCAACGCCTCGGCTGCCGCAATACGAAGCGGCAGGGGCTCTTTCTCATCCCTGATGATTTTATACAACTTGGCAACATAACGACTTCCATTACCGGGCAAACCGATGTTGCCGAGAATATCGACTGCCTGCCGACGGATCCAGCCCGCGGCATCATCACTCCGACCCGCAGCCCCCGGCAGATCGACAACCGCCGCTACAACCGTGGCAATCCGATTTTTACGGTTGGAGTCTTGTTCGAACTCGGCATGTCGTGCTATTCCGCTGAGTGCTCCGATGAGGAGGATATCCGATAACTTTTCACTCGATTCCAAATACGCAATCAAATCTCTTTGTGTATTAACACGCGGTTCTGCAGTCTGCGGCTTCCCTTTTTTTGGCTGTTTGTCGTTCAAGTCGCGAAGCACCAGCATCGCATTGAGTTTGACCGCCGGATGAAAATCGGCTTCTGCGGGCGCGAGGGTTGCAATATTGCTTTGAGCGACGGGCCGCCCCGAAAGATCGAATACCTGATCTTTTGCCACCAAATCGTCTTTCGCTTGTACTAACCGCAGTTGGTCATTTTGATCGCGAACACTTTCTTGAATGACAATCACCTGTTGTGTTTGCCCACTGGCATCTGTGGTCTGCAACACGCCATTGCACAGCGCGTGCATCATGCCGCTCGTGATCTGATTCAACTCATCCATCACATTAGATTTATTTTTGCTGGCAGCACACTTGTCCCTCACTTCACCGCGTATCTGAGGGAGTTGCCCGATCTTCGATGCGTTCGTCATCCGCGCAAGGAAGTAGCGCCTGAAGAAATCCTCAAGGATTTCCTGATTTAATTTTTCTTCGTTTTCATCCCGGTGACCGAGGTCGAATTCGCTCCCCGGTCTACGAAGAATAGGCTCGACCTTGCTTCTTTCTTTCGATTTCTGACTTTCATCGACAACCAGTTCCGCAAAGGCCTGGTCTCCGCCGTTTTGTTGCCCCGCAAGGAGGGCCGCAGGGAACAGGGCCACAAAAAAGAGAAAAACCGACCACACCCGAAGAGCCGGCACCGCGAAGAAAGCACGGCACAAGTTCTGGTGGACGATCAGCCTGCGAGACCGATGAGAAGACACGTGAAGATCCTTGGGTTTCCGATTCCGCCGCCTCGCGAGGCACCGCAGAAAAAAAAGCAACATCAGGGAAATAAACCCCTCATTTGCCTAAATTACTTGGCCTCGACTACGGTTGTCAAGCGAACCACGGGATTCGCCAAAAGCGACGAAGAACAATACGCGGGAAGGGGCCAACCTGTCGCCACAGACCTTAAAAACGGTACGTTATTTCCAGAAAGATTTGAAGTGCTGCACGATAGCGCGATCCGGGTCGGGCACCGCCCGAGCGATCCTCGTGCTGAGTTCGCCCGGAGGCTTTCCTTCGCGAATATCGGTAAGAAAATTGGCAAGCTCCTGCCTCGCTGCCGGCGGGCCGTTGATCATGAAATGGACCCAGGCCCACGCGTGCCGATATTCGTCGCGGCCCATTTCGGAAAGTTGGTTTCTGCTCTCAAGATCGGCAATCGACTGCCGCTGCCAGAGTCGGTAACTCCAGACGGTCGCTGTGCGATGCGGATTTCGATAGAGCCTCGCATTCGGGGGAACCTCATAATATTCGGCCAACCCTTCGTCGAGCCAGAGTGGTACCATCGGGAGCGATGAGTGCAACAGTGCGTGCGTACATTCGTGACGGATGTCGGTGTGAAGTTCGTCGGAAAGATAGACCAGCACTTTGCCGGGACCGTTGTTTTTTATAAACAGTGCGCGGCGGGACGGCACCTCCGGATACCATTGGCGAAGGTAACGGTGATACGACGAGCGACTGCGAAAAAGGTACACTTCAATCTGTTCCTGGCCCGGGGGAACGCCTAGTTGCCGATACAGATCGCGCTGAATATCGGCAAGATCGTGAAAGACCTGCTCATGCCCCTGGAGAGAAAAATCGGCGCGGCAGACGAAAGGACCGATCGCACGGTGGTCGGCCCACGTGTCGGCCCGAGCCACGGCCCGATGGCATGCGACATGCGATGCCACGGCAAGTAGGAGCACACGAACCCCGAATGATTGGCTCCACCTGATGACGTTGCACTTCATAATGCTTCACTTAGATTCAATACCGGCTAGGCACCAGGGGGCATCGTTGGACTTCCGACGGCTCACGCCGCACCACGCCGAGAAAACCAACTCTTCAAAGAACGACTCGGTTTCGCCTGGAGGCCCCCTTGCACCTCCCGACCGTCCGCCACCGCGCAAGGATTTCGGCAACAGAGGGCCGTTGCCATATCTGTCCCCACCAGTTCCACCGCTCGATCGAAAGCCCGACGCATCAGAGGACGTCGACGCTTCGGGCTATGAGCATCGGTGGAAATGAAGTGCACTAATCCCTTGCAGAGCAAATCCTCGGAAAATTTTTGGATCGTCTCTCCGAAGGTCCCGACCAGACTGCCAGCGGTAATTTGCATGAGCACTCCCAATTCAACCAGCGGCTTGACCACACTCGGGCGATCCAAAATGCCCTGGTTGCGTTCCGGATGAGAGAGAATTCCGGTTATACCTTCCGCCTTCAATTCGGAATGCAATCCCTCCAAGGGAAAATACAGCTCGTGGGGTAGTTCGAGCAACACATGGCGGCGATGGTCGCCGAGCGACAGAATCTCGCCCGAAATCAAATCCTTCACCAACTCGGACTCAATCCGTACATCACCACCGGGAAGAATCTCCAGGGGAATCCCCTCTCGAGCAAGTTCATTCCGCAGGGCGTCGACGGCAGACCGAATCGCACTACCCCGATTGTCTGAAAAAGCGCCCGCTTGATGCGGAGTGCACACCACCGTTGTCATGCCTTCCGCAACTGCCATCCGCGCCATCGTCAGAGATTCGGTTAAATTCCTGGCGCCGTCATCGATTCCGGGTAAAAGATGACAATGAATATCGACAAACGGCTCCGCCATAAAATTGCACCCCTAAGCCGCGTTCCGGAGCGGTGTGGATGAAACTTTTTCGGGCACCGATTTCTTGTCGTTCTGAGGAAACGGCAAGATGCTCGCGTCATCTTCCGCATTAAGAATCTCCTGATGCGGTGCCGACGATTCCGCGCGGGGTAGAGATGTCCAGATCGCTTTATGGAACCGGTGAAAACAGTGTCGACATTTCACCGGCGACATCAAAAGGAAGGCTGCGGCGAACTTCTGAAAAACACTGATTCCCTTGTCGTCAATTTTCCGCGACCAGCAGTTGGGGCATTTCATCGTTGCGACTCCCAAATTCAAATTAAGCCCTGAGCGTGGTGTCCCTTCACAGATCAGCCCGTGCCAAGGCACGACATATAGCGATCCGAGCATCCCATCGCCAGATCAGTTCGCTTTGCCTCACCCAATGCTGGCACTGCTGACATCCGGCACGTGGTACAGCAGAGAAAAACTTTCGCGCCGCCTCAGTTCGCGGGCTGCGAGAAGAAGGCGGCATGCACTTTATCGAATGCTTCCGCTGCCCGCTCGAGCGTCACCTCATCGGCAAGCAGGAGGGGGTGATGAAGCAAAACGGTTGCATGGGCCGCCAACTCGCTCTCGGGAAGAGGTACCGGGCGACGGCAACGCCGATCGCTTCGCTGGGAAAAGCCGCGAAAGCCGCTGTCGATTGCCAGACCCTCCGCCTGCAGCGATTGTAAAAACATACCACGCGTCGGGCCTCCCTGCATTTCGCCCGTGTATTTCCAGCCAAGTTTGTAGAAGGAGGATCGCTCCTCCGAGGCCCTCGAAACATGCCGTGTGAGACTGCTCCAGGAAACTCCCCGGCGGGCAAAAAACTCGACCGCCGCCAGCCGCTGTCGATTGCGCTGTTCGAGTGCGTCTAACTGAGGCAGTAGGACTGCCGCCTGAAGCTGGCTCAGCGGAAAGGCATCGTTACCGCGGTGACCGTGAATTTTTGCCCGTTGAAAAACATCCTCCCGGCCCGTTAACAAAGCACCTCCCCGTCCGGCCGTAAGCAATTTGCTACCACCAAAACTCAGTACACTCACGTCACCAAACGAACCGGCAAGCCGATCACCGATCTCGGCTCCCGGCACCTGGCAGGCATCCTCGACCAGCGCGATCTCTCGTGCGCGGCACCACGCTTCGATGGTTTCGACTCTAGCCAGCGCACCGTGCAAGTGGGACACAATCACCGCCCGAACCGAAGGACTCCAAACGCGGTCCAAAAGCGACGGGTCGAGCGACCAACTATCGGCCGCAATGTCAATCAATACCGGGCGGGCATCGAGTTGCTCGATGGCGCGAAAGTTGCCCGGAAAATCGTAGCCCGCCAACACCACCTCATCGCCCGATTTCACACCCACGCCCCGAAGGGCTGCCTCCACTGCATAGGTTCCAGAACTGCAGGGAAGCACATACTCGCGGGCATGCAGCCGACTGAGTCGCTCGGTCAACCGATCGATCCAGACTCCGTGGTAGGTTCCCCACGATCCATCAGACCACGCTGCGAGGAGGGCCTCGCGAATGGCAGGGTCGGCGGTCGGCCAGTCAACCGGACCTGCGGGAAGTGCCGGTGTTTCCCCTTCCATCGCCGGAATTCGATTCGATTGCTGTTCCTTGTTGACCTCCATACCGTGCCATCCTAATGGCTACCACTGCAACTGACAACGAAGTGAAAAACAGAGTGGAAATCGTGCGCACGCCATCTCGCAACCTTCTGATCCGCAGCACCGATCTTCGCCGTTCCCGTAGCGTTTGCGGTTTATCTCCCCGAGGGTGAGATTCCGGTGCGCTATCCCGAAAGGGCTGCATGCAACGCATGCCTGCTGCCGTGTGGTAGCGATGCAGCGTGTGCTGCCGGCCTGCGAGGCATAGTCAGCCGGCACTTTTCCACCCCGCAGGAACGGTTCTGCCTCGGAAAGGGGTGGGCATGGCAAAGTGGGTAGGCCTTCGGCGATTGGCCGACTTATTTTGCGTTTATTTGCTAAGTGCACGCCACAATTTTCCGATAAGAGAAATGGTTTGTATGGATTGTAAGGCCTGAGATGGCCACCGGTCCATTGTTGCAGGGGGAGCGACATCTGTTTGGCTCACTTTGCATATGTCTCCTTCACAGCGTGTGTACCTTATGTTGATTCTCATTGGCAGTGGCATCCTTTCGATTGCGGAGGAGGCTCTCGCATCTACGCCGGTCGCAGATGTTGAGATCGATTCGAATGGCAACGTGCCGGGACGACTCCTTGATCATTCCAGAGGATCGGGAACCGAGCTATCGCTCTATCGAGAGGGCCGGTTGATTGCAGTGGGATCGACAGATCGCAACGGCACTTTTCAATTTCTAGGACTCGCGGCGGGAACGTACCACGTGCAGTGGACCGATGCGATCGGTGGCCGAAAGTCACAAGTGTTTCGCTTGTGGAGTCACCGTCAAAGTCCCCCGATTGCAGAGCAACAGCTGCTGCTCTCCGGGACCGTGGTACGCGGTCAGTATGGTGGTACCACGCGGTCCGGCGGATCGGGATCGAGTGGAGGTATGGGACGATTTTTCCGGAATCCCTGGATCTCGGCAGCGGTCATCTCCACGGCCATTGCCGTACCGATTGCCGTGACGTACGGAGACTACGATGCCAGTTAGGCAACCCTGTTTTAACGAAGCGAATTTGCCGGGGGAGACGAGAGCGGGATGAAAAGCATACTCAAAGCAGCGTACGTGTTGGGAGGATTCTGCATCTACTTTGCTGCCGCTACATGGGCAGATGCTGACTCCCCCGCAAAAAAAATTGTAGCCTCGCGACCGAATACCATCTCCGATGTCAAGCTTCTTGCTGACGGTTCGATGCATGGACGCGTAGTCGACGCACAGGGCGCACCGCTCGCGGGACGCCGCGTCACGCTCTCTTCCGACGCCGGCACTCCCACAACATCGACCACCGACAGTCGCGGCGTTTTTGTTCTGCACGATGTGGCGGGCGGGGCGCACGTACTGAGCAGCGGAGAACATTCTCAACACCTGCGAGTCTGGACTCACGACTCAGCGCCACCCGCAGCCGGCGCGGTCGCAAAACTTGTCTGCGGACCCACCGTGCGGGGTCAATTCGGCAATTCGATTGGCGGATTCACCATGCCCTCCATTCATCCGGCGCGCTACCTGAATCATCCGCTCTCGATCGGTGGCGTGATCGGTTGTGCGATCGCCGCGCCCCTGGTGATCCACGAGCCGACTCCAGAGGTTCCCGCGTCACTCGTCTATTCGCCGTCTCTCTCCTACCTGCCACAATATCCGGCTCCCTAGCGAGAACCAAGCAGGACGTCTGCATAACGACGCCTCGTAAATCACCAAATTGAAAGCTCGTCTTTTACAGCAAGCAAAGACAATCGCTCATTCATCGCATGGCCCCTACTCACCCGGAAAACGCGTAAGACTCATCGATGGTTCACACCCGTTCAAGACGAATCGTGGCAACCACCTTGGTCGTCACCCTGTGTATTCATACGGTGGCAATCCACCACCTGAATGCGGAGGAACTGTTTTTAGAACAACTAGAACAACAAGGTCCGCGTGCCGTCGATACCTCAGCGCAGCTCGACGGTACAATTTGCGGCCAATGCGTCGACCCGCGAGGCAACGCGATCGCAGAAAAAACGCTCCAACTCCTTCATGCGGGCCGGGTCGTTGCCACGGTGCAATCCGACCGTGCGGGCCACTTCACTTTCACGTCACCGCCATCGGGGGTTTATCTGCTAACCGACGGCACATCGGTGCAATCGCTGCGGATCTGGGCACCGGGTACGGCACCGCCGGCTGCCAGCCAGAACATTCTGTTTGTCGCCTCCGGCCCGATCGTCGCCGGACAGGTAGCGCCCCTACGGTATTGGATGGCCAATCCCAATGTCATGCTCGCCACCGCCGCAATTGCTATCGCGGTTCCGATCATCATCTTCAACGCGAGCCAGGATAACGCTGCAAGCTAGAGCGATGGCTTGAAGATCGTTGTCGCCAGCGGCGGGAGCGTGAGTTCCAGCGAAAATTCTCGGCCATGCATGGGGCGTCGCTTCGCGGTAATCCCCGGTCCATTTCCCACATCGCTCCCTGCGTAGTAGGTCGAATCGCTGTTGAAAATTTCCTCGTACCACCCGGGTTGGGAAACGCCGATCTGGTAGCCGTGTCGAACCACCGGTGTAAAATTACAACAGACGACCAAAAGATCTTCCGGCTCATGTCCTCGACGCATGAAGGCAATCGAACCGTTTTCCGAATCGTTGCAGTCAATCCACTCAAACCCTTCAGGACGGAAATCGATCTCGTAGAGCGCCGGCTGGCTTCGATAGATACGATTGAGATCGGCCACGCAATCTTGCAGGCCCTGATGACTTTCCCACTGCAACAAATCCCACTGGATGCTGCCGTCGTGATTCCACTCATCCCATTGGCCGATGTCGTTCCCCATGAAGAGAAGATTCTTGCCCGGGTGAGTCCACATATAAGAATAGAGCAGTCGCAAGTTTGCAAATTTCTGCCAGAGATCTCCCGGCATTTGATCGAGCAGGGAACCTTTTCCGTGAACCACTTCATCGTGCGATAGCGGAAGACAAAAGTTCTCGGTGAATGCATAGATGAGGCTGAAGGTAAGCTCATCGTGATGGTATTTGCGGTGGATCGGCTCGTGCCGCATGTAGCGCAGCGTATCGTTCATCCAGCCCATGTTCCACTTCAGGCTGAAGCCGAGACCACCCAAATACGTGGGCCGGGAAACTCCACCCCAGGCCGTCGACTCTTCGGCAATCGTCAACACTCCCGGAAAATCGAGATGTACTTTTTCGTTGAATTCCTTGAGGAGCGAAACCGCCCCTAAGTTCTCTCGACCCCCGTACATATTCGGAACCCACTCTCCCTCGTTGCGGCTGTAATCGAGGTAGAGCATCGAGGCAACGGCATCGACGCGAAGGCCATCCACGTGATATTTGTCGAGCCAGAAGAGTGCATTTGCCAACAAAAAATTACGGACCTCGTTGCGATCGTAATTGAATACCATGGTGCCCCAGTCGGGATGCTCGCCCTGCCGCGGATCCGCATGTTCGTAGAGGGCGGTTCCGTCGAACTGTCGTAAACCATGAGCATCGCGCGGGAAATGGGCGGGAACCCAATCCAAAATCACCCCGATCCCATGCTGGTGGCAGTGGTCGATGAAATACATCAAATCTTGAGGCGATCCATATCGACTGGTCGCCGCATAGTAGCCGACCGTCTGATAGCCCCAACTGCCGGTGTAGGGATGTTCGCTCACCGGCAACAGCTGCAGATGGGTGTAGCCCATTTTATGGCAATACTCCACGAGTCGGTGCGCCAACTCACGGTAGGAAAGCCAGCCATTCTCCTGGGTCTCATCGCGTTGCCAACTGCCCAGGTGAACCTCATAGATGGAGATGGGTGCGTTGAGGCCATTTCGCTGCGCGCGGCTGCGCAACCACTCGCTATCACCCCAGTGGTAATCATCCAAGTTGGCTACGATCGAAGCCGTGCGGGGTGGGAGTTCTGCAGCAAATCCGAACGGATCTGATTTCTCAAGCACACCGGATCCAGTTTTGAGTCGGTACTTGTAGGGCTCACCTGCGCCGACTCGCGGAACGAAAAGCTCCCAGATGCCACTGGGAATCAACTTCCGCATTTCATGCTTTTTACCATCCCACTCGTTGAAATCTCCGATCACTTGAACCGAATCTGCATTCGGTGCCCATACGGAAAAATGAACACCACGTACTCCGTCCATTTCGTAGAGTTGTGCGCCGAGTAGCCGGTAAATATTCCAATGCGTTCCCTCGCCTAAGAGGTAGCAATCATAATCACTCAGCAGCGAGGTACTGGCTTGAGATTCTGACATCAGTGATCGCGGTTGGGACGCGGGAAAGCGGATACAAAGCGAGCCGAAAGACGCGTCTTCAGCGGGAACATGGGTACTTTTTCCAGCCCGCAGGACTACCAGGGCGCATGCTATTACACCGTTTGTCCCAAAGAACGTACTTACGCGACTCCGCAGGAAGTATACCCCGCAAATTGGCCCGACTGAAACCCGCGGGGCCCTGCAATATGCTCGGAAGGTGAATCGACCCGCCAGGTATTAGGACTCTGTAGCGATCGGGTGATTTGTTCCGGTCGCGTAAGCCGGTGGACACGAAGCAGCGACCGACTCCTGAAACTATCCACTTGCCCGTTTGCGAGTTGATCCCATTCGACGCCGCGGAGCACGTGGAACTGGAGCACATGATCGATCCGTCTCCAAAGATCGATATGTTTGATCGGCACCATCCGATCGAATCGTTCCCATTTCCAACCTGTCTCTCGCCACTGAGAAAGACCGTGACGAAGCCCTTGCTGCACATACCGACTTCCAGTGTACAGGGTGACCTCTGCCCTCCGATCGATGGCCTCCAGTCCTCGGAGAACCGCCAGAAGACTGCACCTCTCGTAGCCCATTTCGGGCTCCCAGTCGCTCACCTCCAGACGGTACTCGCTGGCCGGCTCAGTCAGGACGAATCTCCAAGAATCGGGCCGATTAGGTACTGAATCGCAATAAAGTTGGTAGTGGGCTGTTTTTGCAATGACCATCGCGGACCTCGTCTAAATCGGGACTTCCAAAGCGTATTCTGGCTCTTTGCAGTTCCGTCTCTCTCGGGTGATTGCCACAAAGGCAACGAAGGACGGATTCCTTTCGCCCCACCTACGGATTACCCTATCGGCAAATTTTATCTAAGCTATCCATATTTACTTTCACAAAATTCGGTGGCCGCTCGCACTCACGGCGGAAAGATCCGCACAACCGATACACGCTGCCCGATGAGCGGCCGGATTGCTACGATGCGGTTTCCCGTAGTGCCCGGTAATGTGACCAGGAACCATTGTTCATGCCCCATCCAAAAATTCTGCTTCAATTCGATACCGATTCGCAACCGAGTTCCTTCGACAGTGTGGTGGCGGTCGATGCCGGCGTTGACCATCTGCTGCAGTACGCAGCCGTCACGCCGGAAAATGTTGTTTCTCTCGTCCACGGTGCGATGTTCACACGAGGAGTCGACCAGCTCAAAAATACGGCTCTCTTTGTCGGTGGTTCGGACGTCGCCGCTGGCGAACTCCTCTTGAAAAAAATTGACCAAATATTTTTCGGCCCGATCCGTGTCTCGGTGATGCTCGATTCCGGAGGATGCAATACGACGGCAACCGCTGCGGTACTCTCCGCGGCCCGACACGTTACGCTCGGCGGGGCACGTGCGACGGTCCTCGCGGCCACCGGCCCGGTGGGCACCATCGTTTGCCGCCTCCTCGCCGCGCAAGGATGTCACGTCTTTGCCGGATCACGAAGCGCAAATCGCGCAGAGGCGGTATGCGAAAGAATCCGTGAGGCGTTGCCGAACGCACAGATCGAGCCGCTGGAAACTGGAGACCAGTGGAATCGGCTCCCTGATGAGACACAGGTTGTGATCGCTGCGGGCGCCGAAGGGATTGAACTCCTTCCGGCCAAAGTGCGCGCGTCGGCCACCGACCTGCGCGTCGCGATCGATCTTAACGCAGTTCCTCCGCTCGGAATCGAAGGGATCGAAGTTCACGATCAGGCAAAACCGGATGGAGACGCCATTTGCTACGGAGCGATCGGCGTGGGGGGGACAAAAATGAAGATTCACAAGGCGGCCATTGAAGCGCTTTTTGCGTCCAATGACTGTCTACTCGACGCGGAGGCTATCTTCGCACTCGGCCGTGAACTTGAAGCGGCGCAGGGCTGACGATTTCGCCCGCTGCTAAATCTTTCCTGCACCGCGGAGCAAAAAATAAATCAACACGCCTCCGCTGATCACCCACAGGATAATTCTCCGTCGCCACCACCGTCGCCGTTTTTCTTCAGGACTCACTTTACGCAACTCGATGGTGCGGCCCTTATAAACGATCGTTCTCGGACGGTCTTCGACTTTGATCGCCTCAGGTGTTTCCTCGGGGTCCTCGGTCAACGGCCCGGTGATTTCAGTCTCCGCCTGCCCCAAGACAGTCCCCGCCGCCGATTGTGGCGGCACCCGCAGCGGGGCCATCGGATCGGGAAGCGGCAGTGATTCCTCACGTGAATCCCCGCCCGAACCGGCAGTCGACCCACCTGCCGATTCGGACAACTCCGGCGACGGGGACTCCATCGATCGGTTCACGTCCGCTTCTGCTGCCGGAATTCTCATCGCCCGCCCACAGAGCGGACAGGCCACGGCGCGACCCCAGGCATCGGAAGTGATGGCAAAGGCCTCGCCACAGTGCGGACAACAAAAATGTGTGATGGCCATGTTGCTCCCTACCGGGCATGAAGGCTTAAACGCGAGCGGCGAGGAACCAACCGTCCATCGTGCCCATTTCCTTATAACGCTTGCCACTGAACGACATCAACTGCACGAAAGCAAAATGCACCGGGTCTCCGGTATCCGCAGTGGACAGTGGGGGCGAAAGCCATCAAGATGAAAGCCGCCTCAAATCCTTGAGCAGATTATCCTCTAAACAGGCTATCGCATGTTGGCACGCCCGCTCGGTCGCACCGGAATGAACGTCTCTCCCATCGGATTTGGGGGCGTAAAATTGGGCCGAAACCAAAAGACTCAATATGGCGATTTTGAAATCCCGAGCCAACGCGAGGCCGAAGAACTGCTGTTCGGCATTCTCGATCTCGGCATCAATCTCATCGATACGGCCCCCGCTTACGGGCAGAGCGAGGAGCGCATCGGAAGCATACTCGCCAAGCGCCGCAACGAATTCATTTTGACAACAAAAGTAGGAGAGCGATTTGAGGCGGGCCAATCATCTTACGATTTTAACGCCGCTGCGATTCGTCAGAGCCTACAGGAAAGCCTGCGCCGCTTGCGGACCGAACACCTCGATGTTGTCCTGGTGCACTCACACGGGCGGGACGATGAAATACTGAACCAGACCGATGCGATCGAAACGCTCGCAAGACTTCGCGACGAGGGATGCATCCGGGCAATCGGCTTCTCCGGAAAAATACTCGAGCAAGAAATGCGTTGTCTTGATTGGGCCGATGTGATGATGGTCACCTATCACACGAACGACACCAGCCATCGCCCGCTGCTCGAGCAGGCGGATCGCCAGGGCGTCGGGATCCTGATTAAAAAAGGGCTCGACTCAGGTCGACTCGCCCCGGAGCAGGCCATTCCTTCGGTACTGACCCACCCAAGCGTAAGCTCGATGGTGATCGGTGGCATCCGGTTGGATCACTTCAGTGAGAACTGCCGACTCGCCGCGCAGTTCGGCTGAATGTCATCTCCGCTTATTCGCTATCGCGCCGGTACGTGCCGCTGCGTCCGCCCGATTTTTCATCGAGTCGGATCGCTTCGAGTACCATGCCGCGATCGACCGACTTACACATGTCGTAAATAGTCAGCGCAGCATGACTCACGGCCATGAGCGCCTCCATCTCGACCCCCGTTTTTCCAGCTACCGATACCTCGGCGGTGATTTCAACCCACGCATCCCCGGAGTCTGTGTCCTCCGAGAAAGCAAAATCGACCTCGAGACTTTCGAGCGGAAGTGGATGGCAGAGCGGAATGAGATTTGAGGTCTGCTTCGCCGCCATGATGCCTGCCAACCGGGCAACCGCCAGAACATCGCCCTTGGCAAACTGTTGATCGCGGATTCGGCGACAGGTTGCCGCCAGCATGCGTACCCGACCACTGGCGCGGGCCCGCCGTTCCGTGGCCGCTTTGGCTGAGACATCCACCATGCGGGCCGCCCCGTCGGGATCAAAGTGATTGCTCGATTGCATATCCATCATTTGCTCACATGCACAGTGTTTGCATTCACCGCCGGAAGCGCCCGCGACGATGCTCCTGCTATCTTACGGTAGAATAGCGGGCACTCGAAGAGGTCCCGACCGCCGTATGGGTCGATCGACTGCCGAAAAGAGCGCAATAAAAAACCCGGCAGACCACAAGGGACTACCGGGTGGGTTGATTTCTGCGAACATGCGTCTCATCGCACGCCGCCAGCGAAGTAATCAGACTTCGTGCGGAACCAACTGGGTGTCGATCATCTGGAGGAGCTTAGAGATGCAAAGTTTATTCATGCTCGTATGGCGCTCGTGTGCTTCGACGCGAAGCGATTCGTGCAAGCTTTTGGGCATCCGAACCGTAATCACACGGGTCGGCTCCTGCTCGCTGACTTGCGTGCGCCCCTTCTCACGAAGCTTTGCCAGCATCTGTTGAATTTCGCTGTACTCTTCCGTCTTTTCAAATTCGGCCAATGCCTGGGCATCGGGATAATTGCGGCGGATAATGCCGTTGATTCCCAAAATTTCTCGGTAAAAAGTTACCCAATCAGGTTCCTGCGTGTAGCGTTGATTCGCCTGACTTCGAATCGCTTGGCGCTTTTCGCCGGGGTTCTGAATACTGGGATACGCACTGG
This sequence comes from Planctomycetaceae bacterium, assembly GCA_902630355.1. Taxonomy (GTDB): domain Bacteria; phylum Planctomycetota; class Planctomycetia; order Pirellulales; family UBA7805; genus UBA7805. The sequence continues at coordinate 25,331 of CACOUL010000016.1, read as the reverse complement.
GGGTTTGCTGCTGAGCCTCGAGCATCACACATCCTCCTTCCATGAATAACGAACGACATGCCCACAGGTATCCGTTCCTGGGGCGTCCACGGTCGAGTACTTTCTGAAATCGAAGCTCTTAAGTCAAGAGCAGCATCAGTATCATGGTATTGCCAGCATCGATGCGCCGCGCAGCAGTGCTAGCGATCTCGCGAACATGGCGCAACGACTCGGTGCCGAAGGATCGAGCAATCGCTCGGCATCCGACACAGCGAAGGGCACCGGCGACCCGACAAGCGAAACCGGGACAACCGCACGTCGATACGCCATCTAACCCTTTGTAAATCAACGACTTAAACGTTGACTTTTGTATTCGGGACTTCTAAAATAGATTGAATACCGTCGAATTTATCGCTACGGACCGGTGCATCATTCCGCGGCAGGTGACCGCCCCCATGAACGATCCGACCACCGAAAACCGCTCCGGTCCGCACGAATCAGACCGTCACGACCCGGGGCAAGACGAACCTGCGCCGACTGATCCATCGGGCGCCGATGATGCCACCGTTCTCTCCGCCGGCAAACTGCCACGCGAGGGCAGCCATCCCCAGACCTCCGACCTCGGACGCTTGCTCGAGGGCCAGAAGCTCAACCACTTCAAACTCGATGCCTTCGTTGGCGGTGGTGGCATGGGTGCCGTGTTTCGGGGAACCGATACCGCTCTGGGCCGTACGGTGGCAGTGAAGGTATTGCTCCAACAGTACAGCGATGATGAGGAGACGACCCAACGATTTCAAAACGAGGCCCAAAGCACGGCCCGACTCGATCACGAGAACATCGCCCGAGTCTATTACGTGGGACAGGATCGTGGGTGGCATTACATCGTGCTCGAATTCGTCGAGGGCGATAACCTTCGCGACCTGGTGTATCAGAGAGGACCTCTCGATCTGGAAGCGACAGTACGGTACTCGCTACAGATTGCCGATGCGCTGGAGCATGCCAGCAGCCGCGATGTCGTTCACCGCGATATCAAACCATCCAACGTGCTGATCACTAATAACGGCCGAGTGAAACTGGTCGATATGGGGCTCGCTCGCTTGCATCACGTGGATAACTCGCAGGACGATCTCACGGCAACCGGTGTAACGCTGGGAACATTCGACTATATTTCGCCCGAACAGGCCCGCGATCCTCGCAATGCCGACGTCCGCAGCGACCTCTACTCTCTGGGATGTACGATCTTTTTCATGCTCACGGCCAATCCGCCCTTTCCGGAGGGTACCGTGCTACAAAAGCTACTGCAGCATCAGGGGGATGCTCCACCCGACCCCAAAAAGGTCCGGCCCGATCTGCCTGCGGCTCTCTGTGATATTATTGCGAAACTTCTGGCTAAAAGTCCCCGCGATCGATACCAGACTCCACTCGAGCTTTCCGCCGATCTTCTGCTGTTGGCAAATCAACTCGACCTCAGACCCGAGCGACACAGCTCCGTCGTGATGCGGCCGCGCGGACTTAAAAATTCCTGGAGTTCCCGACACCTTCCGTGGATCGTGCCGACGGGTCTGTTGGTCCTGATCGGCCTGTTTATTCACTACACAGCCCAAACGCCTGATCCGGTGCCTCCGCCGCAGTTGACGACCAACGGTGGAGTCGCGTTCGATGAATTTGCATCTCCAGCCCCTCCGCTCGATTCGGGCGTTATGCGTAAACCCGAAAACCCCGATTTTTCTGTTTCGCGCCCAGGACCGGTACCGTCGATTCCACCATCGGGCGACTCAGCGAAGTTGACGGACCGAGAGGCGAAAAATACGCCGGATCAGGAAGCGATCAACGTTGGCGGTGTGCCCACGCTGCCACCGAGAGAATTGAAACCGATCGATGATACGGAGGGGTCGCTGCGTGTCGGTGGCCCGTCGGAGCGAGGTACGTTTGTTTCCGTTGCCGAAGCGTGCCGCAAGGCGATCAGCGGGTCGGTGATTGAACTTGATTACGATGGACGCCTAGAAAAACCGGAGTCACCCATTCTGCTTGCACAGCGAAAACTCACAATTCGCGCAGCCGAGGGCCGACAGCCGGTCATTTACTTTCGCCCACTCGGCCCGGATCGCGCGCTTTACCCACGGAGCATGATCACACTGGCAGGCGGATCCCTAACGCTCGTCAACGTGCATCTGGAACTGGAAATTCCGCCTCACGCGCGATCCGAAGGGTGGACTCTTTTCGAGGCGGTACTCGCCGATCAACTGCGACTCGAGAGATGCACTCTCACGATTCGAAACGCGGGGGGAGATTTTTCCGCGATGTATCGCAATGTGAGCTTTTTCAATATCCAATCTCCGCCCGGAAAAGACGAGTCGCTCGACGAGGACTCGCTGCCGGTAGCACCGAGAATCCAAATTGAATTGCGAGATTGTATCGTCCGTGGAGAGGCAGTCCTGCTTCGCGGCGACGCGCTATTTTCTGCCGGGATGCAATGGGAAAATGGATTACTTGCCACCACCGAACGGTTTGTTGAGATCGATGGGCAGCTCACACCACCGCCCGAGGATCAGCAACTTACGATCGACTTGAAGCATGTCACGGCGGTAATGGACCAAGGCTTTTGCCTGATGAAAAGTAGCGACGATCATCGCAGACTGCCACCGACCCGGATCGACTGCACCGACAGCATCCTGATTACCGACAACACACCCTTGATTCAACAGAGCGGCCCAGAAACCGAAGAGGAGTTCCGCACGCTCTTAACCTGGAATGCGGATCGTTGCTTTTATGAAAACTTCAAAGTTTTCTGGGAGATCGACAGCTCGGAGAATTCAAGTATCACCCAATGGGATTGGCAGCAGTGGCACACCTTCTGGGAACCGGCACAGGAATCAAGCGAACGTCCTGCGCCGGTACTCTGGGGCCGTCGCTCACCGGACGTCGGCCCTAAATCGAACCACCGTACGTCCGATTACTTACTGTTGGCCTCGGAGGAAAATCCGGCTCGCAGTGCGGCAAGCGATGGCACCTCCGACGCCGGACTGCAATTTTCGGCACTCCCCGAAATGCCGCCTCTCCCTGGGGAAAGCAATCAGCGGCCTTGGTCGCCTACCGATGATTTGCCCCTGCCGAGTGCCGATTGAGGAGTTCTCTATGGTTGACATCCGAGGTGGGATCGATCTAATAAAAGAGGTCCGCCTCCCGTCTGGACTCCTGCCTACGAACAACCGAGATCTATTTTTCATCCGCTTGTCGTTCCCTACCCTCCCTGCCCACATCTCTATCGTGAATAAGAGGATCATCACCAAATGACGAAGTACGCCACCGCCATTCTGACTCTTTTGATCGCCACTGTGTTCGTGTTTTCCTCAAAGCGAACGGCCCTCGCGCTGCCGGACTACAAAAAAGTGTTTTTCAATATCTACGTCGACAAAACGGCGACCGATGCAAACGCCAAAGCGTTTGCCGCGGCGGCCAATGCAAAAACCGGAAGGTGCTTTGTGTGTCACGTGAATGTAAAGAAACTCGGCGAGCAGGGACTCAAGTCGAAATCGGTACGCAATAATTACGGCAAAGCAATCACGCAATTTATCGACAAAGACTCCGTCAAGGCGATGAAAAAAGAGGATAAAGAAAAGGCAATGGCGGCCCTGCAAGAGGCCATCGAAAAAACAGGGGACTTGAAGTCTGACCCGAACAATCCCGATTCCCCCACCTTTGTCGAACTTATCCAATCGGGAAAACTGCCCGGTGACGGGAAACCGGACCCCGAGGATCTCGAGAAAGCAAAAGCGGCCCGCGATTCGAAGTAGCCTGTGGCGCCCGTCTACGCAACCTGAAAAGATTAAGGTTCATCCAGGCTGCACTCGATCGCCTGAATCAGGTGCCTGCGTGTGGAGGGGGAATACTCCATATCGAACCAGACAATCTTGCCGTCCGCATCGACGAGATAGGTCCGCGGCAAGTAGCGGGTGGCCACCTGCGCGAGGGCTTCTCCCTTGGGATCCAATAACACCTTCCCCGCAAAACCTGCTTCTTCGATCACTTTGAGGACCTCTGCCGGTGTCTGACCATAATTGATCGAAACCACGGCGAGTCCTTGCTCGGCGAAGGGGCCGACAATTTCCGGGCCCGTATCGCGCAATTGCTGTATCGCTGCAGGTGACTCACTTGACCAAAAACAAACCACGGTCATTTCATCGCCGAGCAGAGAATGCAAGGAGTGGTTCGTTCCCTCTGCATCCGCAAGACGGAAATCGGGAAGAACATCACCCTGCTTGACCAGCGATGCGTGACGGTGCTGCTCCGAAAGGTGCACTGCCGGCACCACCGGTTGAGGTGGCGGTTCGGGTGCTTCAGCAGGGATCGGATCGGCGGTGGCGGTTTCCGACTTGAGCGGACTCGGTGAAAGCTTCTGTTTTCTTGCCTGGCTCGTCGACGACTCGGCCGAACAACCCCCCAACAGAACTCCCAAAGCCAAGGCAAGAAAAAAAGACGACTCCGCTCGCAGAGCGATTCCGAATGACAGGCGTCCCGATTGGTTTCGTACCACGTTGTGCTTCCTTTCTCCGATCGACACACGACCGCTCATGACTTCCTCTTGATACGACGGGCAATGGTCCTCACAGCCCTGCAGCCGCACCTCTACAGTCTGCCCCAAGTCGCACTTGGGGTCAACGGCGAATCTTGATGCCCAACTCTGCCAATTGCGCTGCGTCGACTGCACCGGGCGCAGCGGTCATCAAATCGGACGCACGCTGCGTCTTGGGAAACGCAATGCAATCGCGAATATTCTCGAGCCCTGAAAACAGCATGACCCACCGATCAATGCCCAGGGCAATGCCCCCATGGGGTGGTGCCCCGTATTGCAACGCTTCAAGCAAGAAACCGAAACGATCCGCCGCCATTTGTTCGTCGATTCCAAGCAAATGAAAAACCTGCTGTTGCAGCGTTTGATCGTGAATACGAATCGTACCGCCGCCCGCCTCTGAGCCGTTGATCACCAAATCGTAGGCCACTGCGCGACACGCCCCCGGGTCGGTCTCAAGCAATTCGGTATCTTGCGGCCGCGGCGCGGTGAACGGGTGATGCATTGCCGTCCAACTCTTTTCGTTTTCGTTATAGGCAAACATGGGAAATTCAATCACCCACGAAAAATGCATCTGTTTCGGATCGTAAAGTTCGAGTTCTTTCCCAAGTCGCGTTCGCAACGCCGAGAGAGCGCGACAAGTGACCTCAAACGAATCAGCCACCAGCAGCAGCAAATCACCAGGCTCCGCATTCATCGCCTCGGCAAGTGCGGCCCGCTCTTCCGGTTCAAAATTTTTCGCGATCGGCGAAGCTAAGTCCCCACCCTCCTCGACCTTGAACCACGCGAGCCCTTTAGCCCCGAAATCCTGAACCACGAAATCGGTCAGTTCGTCAATCCCTTTACGCGAATATCGATCGCTTGCCCCTTTGGCATTGATGCCGCGCACGCGACCACCGCCTGTCGCGACGCCCTGAAACACACGGAACCCGGTCTTTCCTGCCCACTCCGTCGCGTCGACAATTTCCATACCGAAGCGGAGATCGGGTGCATCGTGACCGAATCGCTCCATCGCCTCATCGTACGTCATCCGTGGCAGCGGCAGGCAAACATCCAAATCGAGAATCTCTTTCGCAACTCTCACTACCAAACCATCAATCATTCCGATCACATCATCCGCCGTGACGAACGACATCTCCAGATCGAGTTGGGTGAACTCCGGTTGACGGTCCGCGCGAAGATCTTCGTCGCGAAAACACCTCGCAACCTGCACGTAACGATCGTAGCCCGCCACCATCAGGATCTGCTTATACAATTGAGGGGACTGTGGGAGGGCATAAAAGCTTCCCGGATGCACCCGACTCGGCACCAAATAATCTCGCGCACCCTCGGGGGTGCTTCGCCCGAGTACCGGCGTTTCTACATCGATGAAATCATTCTCATCGAAATAATCCCGCATCAGCTTAATGATCCGATGCCTGAGCAGCAGCGTTTCCTGCATCATCGAACGACGCAAATCGAGGTAGCGATACTTGAGCCGCAGATCTTCGCCCGCAAGATCTCCGTCCTCCTCGCTGGCATCGAGTTGAAACGGTGGGGTCAGCGATTCATTCAGGATCTCTACCGATTTTGCTCGCACCTCGATTGCACCGGTCGGCAACTTGGGATTCTCATTTCCCTCCGGTCGGCGGGCCACGACGCCCTCAATGCGAACGACCGTTTCGCCGCGCAATTTCCGGGCCAGCGCCATCACCTCATCCGGCGTGTCCGGACCGAACACCACTTGCGTCAATCCGTACCGATCTCGCAAATCAATAAACAACCCGCCCCCGTGATCGCGATAGGTATCGACCCAACCACACAAAGCGACTTCGAAATCAAGATTCTCCGCGGATAGTTCTCCGCAGGTATGCGTGCGTAACAAGGAACCCTCTCTGGTCAGTTCAAAACATCGTTTCCCACAAGCTTTTCAACTCGCCCGTACCGAAGGACGCATCGCCTCAGACGAGGAGCCTCCGAAGCGTCGCATTCTAAGACAATCCGCTCGAGACGGAAAGCAGGATTCTTCCTTAAATGAACCGCCAAAGGATGTCGCTCAGCGGCTGTCGGGCGATTCGCATTCCGGTTTCCCGGTTTCGGCCCTGTCGCTTAAAAGCTTTTCGGCCGTGGCAACCGCATCGAACGGATGATCCGCCGGGACCCACTGGAGGTGGGCGAGTGAGCGGAGCCAAATCAATTGCCTTCTGGCAAGCTGACGCGTACCGGCTTGGGTCCTTTCAATCGCCGTCGGTAAATTGATTTCGCCGCGCAGCAAGGCACGAATTTCCCGATAGCCGACCGCTTGTGCCGCCGTCCTGCCAAGACTCTCATGGCGATCCAGAAGACCGCGAACTTCCTCCACCCATCCCTCGCGAAACATGGCTTCAACCCGTTCGTTGATCCTCGCATGCAAAACGCTCCGCGGCCAATCGAATGCGATTAGCCGCGTGGAGCCGTCGTGCGAGCGATCTTTAAAATGAACCTGCCCCGAACTGATCGGCTCGCCTGTCTTCTCGAAATACTCCAGTGCCCGAATCGTACGTCGTCGATCGTGAGGGTGTATCTTTGAGGCAGCCAGAGGATCCATCTCTGAGAGCATATGATGCAACGCTTCGTCGCCCCGCTTATCCGCCTCTCGCTCGAGTCGTGAGCGCAGTTCCCAGTCTGCTTCCGGTCCGTCATCGAAACCGTGGAGCAACGCCTTTAAGTAGAGTGGCGTCCCGCCAACGAACAGAATGGGACGATCTTCCCGGCGGAGGGAATCAACCGTTTGATGGACGGTGCGAAGATATTCGGAAATGCTGAAATCGCAGTCGGGTTCCACAACGTCAAGCAGGTGATGCTTCACAGCAGCGCGATCGTCCGCGCTCGGTTTTGCGGTACCGATATTCATCTGCCGATATACGGCCATGGAATCCATCGAGATAATATCGGCGCCGAGCCTGCTGGCAAGCGCCATCGCGACCGCAGATTTTCCCGATGCAGTCGGCCCGGCAAGGAACCACGCATGCGTGATCGGTGGGAAATTCATCGAACGACTGTGGCTCCATTCGGTGGCTGTTACTCGTGTAGAGGCGATCCATCAATCACTCGGCTGGTCTCCCAAGTCATTCAACGATTCCTCGATCAGGCCGATCAGATTATCGACCCCACGAAGTTGATCACAGATCACCGGGTCGACGAAGAAGCGGACTTTTTTCACATAGTCATCAAACTGCTCCTGCGCCAAGGCTCGAACCACCGGCGAGACATCTGCCAGATTCAAATACTCCTCCCGCTTCGCGAAAAACACATCGAGATGAAACTCCACTTCGCGGGACGACGGGGGCGCATCGACGAGAATTTGATGCGGACCCACCGACAGTCCTTCCTGCCGACTGATCCGATCCGCCAGCTGCCGAGCAACTTCAGCGAGCCAGCCATAGGGCTTGCCGGCAAGTCGACGATAAAGATCCGCATCCTCCAGCAAGCTGAACTGTAGCAACCGCTTGTAAAGTCGCCTTCGTGGACCGAAGAGCCCATCGAAAAGCGGGGCGACGTCGGTCCCGGCAGCAGCTGCGGAGAGTTCTCCGATAAGCGATGTTTCGCTGCCCCGAAAGAGCGTGTCGAGATCTAAAGACTCGTAGAGATGATAGAAACCTCGCTGTAGCATCGCAGTTGCCGAACGAACGGCATGGTGCCAATAGACCTCGCTGAACATGACGTACCTCGCAAAAACCATCATTTCCGCTGCGGTCTTCCCTTTCTCCCCGATTGCAATCGCGGTGCCGCGTTCATTGAGGCACAGGCTACCGATCAATCGCTCGCGGTCGAAGTGTCGACCGTAAGGCACGCCTGCGTGCAAGCTATCGCGAGAGAGATAATCCATCTTGTCGATATCGATCGGTCCCGACAACAAACTCGCGAGGAGTTGGTGACTCGGCTGCTGGGGTTCGCCACTCAAGAGCGTTGCCACATCACGGGCGTGAAGTCCCCAATCGCGCACCAACAACTCGGCAATTTCTCCCTCGAGCAAAAAACTACTCGCGAAAAATTCGTGCCGTGGCACCCGGGGCAATTGAATATCTTCGATCGCATGACAGAAAGGCCAGTGCCCCAGATCGTGCAACAATGCCGCAACGATCAGCAATTCGGCATCAGCCGGCGCCACGAGTTTTCGAAACCGTGCGTCGTGCGCAAGGCGACGAAGATAGAGCAGTGCAAGTCGGTAGACGCCCAGCGAGTGCTCGAAGCGGGTATGATGGGCCGCGGGGTAGACCAACCCGACGAGCCCCAACTGACTGATATTTTTAAGCCGTTGAAATTCCGGGGTATCGATCAGGCGGCATACACGAGGGCTCACCGGTACATCGAGTTCGGCAGGAATCCGAATGAGGGAACTTTTGGCATCGAGCAAGCGAATTTCAGGGATATCTAAAATGCTCGGCATCGTTCAGCCACCCATCACGGGAATTCCCATTAGAATCCCCAACAGAGCAATCACTCCGGCATAAAAGGCAAAATGGAAAAAGCCGCTGCTCAACTCCAAATCGTAACAGGCAAAGGCAGTGACCGCGCCGACTACCGCAAACAAGGGCCCTAGAAATGTCCATTTCCAGAGTTCATCCTTCCACTCCGCCGGTACCCAGTATCCGTACGCGGCCCAACAGAGGATGTAGATCGCACAGCAAATACCGGTCCGCAACCAAAGTCCCCAGCCCCGATACGGCTCGAGTTCGTCATTTTTCAAAAACCAGTAGCCACCGATGACCAGTGGCGGGGCGAGCAGGATCACGCCGATGCAAGCGAGGAGCATTTGCGATTCGGTTTCCATACTCCGTCCGAACAGTGCCACTCCGAAGGCCAGAAGGACACAGCCACCGATGGCTCCCCATACCCACATACTCAACTCGGTGGACTCGCGGGCAATCGGTTCGAGCACCAGATCCCCCGACTTTCCCCTCGGTCCTTTTCGCGTCTCTTCCGCCGAGTGAACCTTAACCTCTTCGTCCTTGCGCGGTACGCGAATTACCGTTTTGCATTTGGGGCACGGCCCCTGCTTGCCGGCAAACTTATCGCTGACCTTGAATCGTTGCAGGCAATTTTTACAGACGACGATAATCGACATGATAACTTTGGTACGCGATGACGACTCGATAAATCGACCCGATGTGATATCCCGAATCTTTCCCGTTTGCTCGCAGCCTGCGGAAAGGGAAATTAAGACGAATCTGAAAGATCATCTTCCGTCAACATCGTGAATCCCTTGCTACTAAGAGTATCTTGCGCCATTTCGATGTTGTCGACCATCAGGGCCACGGCGTCACGATCAAGGATCGGATACGCCTGGACAATGTTCACCTCCGCCTGGAGCAGTGCCGTACAGATGCGGAGCAATGGTTGGGGCTCCTGAGGAAGGACCACGCCGATTAAATCGCTCTCGATCATTGCCAGTCCGGCCCGTTCGAGGATTTCCCGGCCTTGCTCAGGTCGACTTAAAAGGAAGCGAACAAAAGCACACTCCGATGAATCGCTGATCGACAGTGCGCAGATCCGAACGTGGCTTCCCTCAAAACGCCGCACGACCTCGAGAAGTTGGCCTACTCGGTTCTCAAGAAAAACCGTGAATTGTCGAATGGTCGGATAATCACGACCTCGAATCGTGGAAAACTCCGTCCCGGTGCCTTCTCCGGTACTCATAGATTCGACTAAGCTGTTAGCGGATTTGGAACTGGATCCCTCCGAACTCGCCGCTCGGACGCTCACTATAGAGCATTCAATCTCGAGCGTCAACAAACCCGCAGAGAGACCATGATCAACGAGCATGAAATGCAGATTCGGGTGCGATACAGCGAGACCGATGCCATGGGTCGAGTGCACCATGCGAATTATTTGAACTATTTTGAAATGGGACGTACCGAACAGCTTCGCGCGCTCGGCCAAACCTATCGCGAATTCGAAGAATCGAAACTCTATCTCGTCGTGACCAAAATTTCAGTGCAATATCATCGCGGGGCAAAATACGATGACCTGCTCAGACTGCGCACGCGGACCATGAAGGTCACCATGGTACGCATCGATCACGAATACGAATTATTCCAGGAAGATCAATTGGTTGCCAAAGCAGCCAGCACGCTTGCCTGCGTTGATGGTCAAGGACGCGTACAACGGATTCCCGATTGGCTACTCGTGCGACCGGCGGAAGAAGGCTAGAAGGCCTTTAAAACCGGTACTCAAACCCGAAATTCAAACCCTGAGCCCAGAATGCGGCGTCGGCGTTTTGAGGCGAAGGATCGAAAGGCGGCCCGCCGCTGGGTGGCGCAAACGGATTGCTCGTCGGGAAGTGATTCGGATTCACATTGAAGTCGATCTGCTCTCCGGGACGGGCGACCCGCATCCAGTAAAGAAAGGAATATCCGACAGTCATCGCCAACCGATCGCTGAACCGGTAGCCAAGTTCCAGATCGAGTTGCGGCATAAACGAGAACTGATCCCGCGTCGTGTTTCCTATATTCGTGCCCGCAAGTGCCAGCAAACCACCCGATTCGTTTATCGCCGCACCCGTTGTGGGAGCGTAACGCGTGGATCCGTCGATCTCAATCTGCTGGCGAACATTTCCAAAGGCCAGCCGGGGCCTCAGATCCACGAACCAGCGACAGTGGTGGTGCTGATAGTGCAGGCCCAGTTCAACACCGTTGAAATCGTTGGTCGTTTTAAAATGATCCTGCACGTTGTATTCACCTGCCGGAACCGGCGTGCTGCCGGCAGGAATCGAAATACTCTCAAAAACCGAAAGTTGCTCGCCGAGTCGCGCATAGCGATAACCACAGGTGAAATCGAGCCGAATATCACCCCGCGGCAGATAGCGAAACCTCCCGTCGGCGACGCGACACGGTTTTGCTCTGCTCGGTCGCAGGGCTCCCAATTGCCACCGCCATCCAATCCCCGCGCTATAGAGATCGCTGCCCGCCCTAATGGCGACGCCTCCTGACCGCGGTTGGCCCAGCGTTGTCGCGACAATTTCGGCATTCTGTGTTCCGGTGGAGGTATCGAAAAACGGACGGGCAACCAGCGGGCTACCGTTCGAATCCACTCTGAATTGCTCCCGCGGTCCGTGCAGCCCCCACAGGTCGGCATGGATACCCTGACTATGCTCCGTGTTCCACCAGCGACCAAAGCGGATTCGTCCACCCGATCCGGGAGACTGAAACAGTGAATCGGTAGGAAAGAGCACCTCGTTGGAAGGGGAACCGATGATGCCTCCATCGGCCGCATCGCTGGTCGTGACCAGCGGGGGCGTGTTTTTCATCGGCTTGACCCACCAATACAAATACTCCGCTTCAAACCACCACGGTTCGCACGGGCCGACAGGAAGCATCAGAGGAAGCGTTGCCGGTTGTATCTCGGCAGGAATTTCGTAGGAGACGTGAACGATGCCCTGCTCGTTCGGGACGTTGGTTCTTACGGAAGCGGAAGCGGCAACAGGGAGTGCGGCCGCGGGCACTCGCTGGTAGGCCGGCCTGCGGACAGCGTCATTGCGGCTCTCATTGATTGGCCGTCGTGGCCAATCCGAAAGGTCAACCAACGACTCTGCGACTGCGACTCGGCAGGAGGCGGCAGCCGAGAGCCCACCGGCCAGGACCATCGACCAGAGGACGATGCACCGGAAGCCGACACCGTGGAATGTAAGCGGAAGGGTGATCATGATTCTCAGCGTGCGGAAAGCCGACGGCGATGCGATAGCAGTCGCTCACTCTGAGTATCGAACCGTTAGAACCGGAACATCCGTAAAAATCAGTACGGTCGATAAAGTTAACCCAGGATGCCCATCTTAACCCTGAAAACTCGCTCCGTGCGACATCTGTCCACCGAAAGCTAGGACGAGGATGGCGTATTGCGAGCCTGGACGCGGGAAAGTTCGGTCAGCGTCCGCACGATCTCCGCCGGATCCTGCGTCTCATCGAAAATACTCCGTTGCCGTTCGGACCAACTCGGTCGGGAGGCAATATCGAGACATCCCTCCAAGTAGTCGGAGCAACCAAGCACTTCTGCCTCCGGTCGAAGACGTCTGACGAGTTGCCCCACACGTTCCTTGGCAGAAAACGATTCATAGGTGTACGTGTCGACCAGTCGCGCGTTAAGTCCGTAGCGACAGGAACGCCATTTGTTCTGTAGCACCATCATCGGATGACAGTCGTGCTGATAGGCTCCCTGATCGATATCATCCGAAAGCGCTTTGACCAGGCACTGTACGAGGGCAGTGATCGCCAGAGTGTCTTGCAGATTGCCCGGCATATCGCAAACCCGCACCTCCACGGTGCCAAAATTATGATGCGGCCTCACATCCCACCAGATTTCGCGAATACTATTGATAAATCCCGTATCGACCATGTGGTTCACGAGCCAAACATATTCACTCCAGTTTCGCATCAGTGGGGGAAGGCCTGCCGTCGGCAGTCCCTCCATGATTTTCGATCGATACGACGCAAGCCCCGTATCCCGCTGCTCCCAGAAAGGACTACTGCAACTGAGCGATAGAATCGTCGGCAGATGGTGCAGAATCCGATCGCATACCATAACCGCCTTATCACCCGTATCGACTCCCACGTGTACGTGCAGACCGAAGGTGACCAACCGCCTGGCCATGTCTTGCAACAAGTCGACCAATCGCAAGTAGCGTTCATCCTGCGTTACTTTTTGCTCATCCCAACGCGAGAAGGGGTGCGTTGCCCCCCACCAAAGCCGCAAGTCCATCTGATCGGTAACTGTCTCAACCTCAGCAATCTGGGTACGCAGCGATGCTTCCGCATCCGAGACTGTATGGCACACATCGGTATTGATCTCCAGCACACACTGCATCAGTTCGGGCTTGATCTGCCCTCCCTTGTCGGTGCACTTCAAATTCGCCATCAGATCGCCCAGCGAATTGCTCAACTCCATGGTGGTTTCATCGACGAGTCCGAGTTCCACTTCGACGCCGATCGTATGTGCGTCGTTTCCGCGAAATTCGATTTTGCTCATGATCTGATCTCCGCCGCGGTCGCTGACTTATCGAGGGAGCGATGCGGATCGCACCAAAGAATGGCACTCCGCGCTAAAATCTTCGCGCCCATCATAATCGTTTCTTCCGAGATATCAAAATTCGTGGAGTGCAAAGGGGCCCTCAATTCCTCGGTGGCAATACCGAGTCGGAACATCGCACCAGGAACCTGTTCGAGGTAGACCGCAAAGTCTTCGCTCCCCATACTTGCCCGGGGAATCCTCTCGACGCGGCCGGCACCTAAAACCTCCGAGCCGGACCGCATGAGTATTTCGTTCAAGTCTGCATCGTTAAAAACTGATGCAAGTTCGTTTACCATCTCCAGTTCGATCTCCACACCTGTCGCCTCACTCACACCGCGGCAAACCTGCTGCAGTTGCTCCTTGGCTCGTATCCGTACCTGATTGCAAAGAGTACGCATCGTCCCCCGCATTTCCACCGAATCGGGAATGACGTTCGAATTAGAACCGCCCGCAATATGGCCGAAGGTCACGATCACCGCGTCTTGGCTATCGATCTTTCGGGAAACAAGCGAATACGTATTCTGGATTAGCTGGGCAGCCGCATGGATTGGGTCGCGCGTGTCGTGGGGACGCGCCGCGTGCCCTCCCACACCCTGCAAGCGAACCCGGATTTCATCGCAGTTGGCGGTACTGACCCCATCTCGCAGGCCAATCGATCCCGCCTCGCGGTGCGGATCAACGTGCGTCGCCAGAATGGCGCTGACACCGCTCAGCGCACCGGCGGCCACCATTTCCCGCGCTCCTTTTGCGGTTTCCTCGGCGGGCTGAAAAATGCCGCGGACGGTAACCGGCCACGGTAACCCATCGGTCAGCCTCAATTGCCGCAAGCCACAAAGTGCACCGTAGAGGATTGCGCTGTGCGCATCGTGACCGCAAGCGTGCATGACCCCCTCGTGTTGACTTCGATACGCGACTTGCTTCGTATCTTGAATCTGCAGAGCGTCGATGTCGGCACGAAGCGCAATCTTCCCGGCGGTTGCTTCGCCGTCATCGCAAATAACGCCTCGCTTGGTATCGGGGGTGATTCCGCAAAGTCCTCGCGATTGCAAACGCTCGAGAAGAAACTCGGTGGTCCGATATTCATGACCGCTGATTTCGGGATATTGGTGCAAGTGGCGGCGAATCTCAATCAATTCGCCACTCAATTCATCGATCGCTCGATCGAGATACTGCTGCCAACTTGTGTCCATGTAGGAATCCCCGCAATCAATCAACCGCTGCGTAACGCGATCGACGGGCACCGCTTCGCTCCTCGCGATCGCCCTCGCCCTCGGTACGATCCACCGATTCTACCATGCAATACAAGCGACGTCATTCAGGGGCACGCCCCATTAAGCTGAGACGAGGGAAAGACAAAGCGATTCGTCGGCCGTTATTTTTCCGAAGAACTCTCTTCGGTACGCGCGCTGTTTCGATTGAGCAGACGCCCCCAGGTCAAGTAATGCAACAGCAACATCCCGACCACGACGCCCACCAAGAGGAGCACGGCAGGGTGCCCCCCGCTGCATCCGATAACCAACACCATCAGCGAGCTGAACCCCAGCACGGCCACGAGAACCGCGATCCGGTTGCTGTGACGACGGTTTTTTTTTGCGACACCCGCGTTTTCACCGGGAGGGGTATCGACGGACGAGTGTTCGGCTGGCGCGAGAGGCGGATGCTCTTCGTCATCAAAGGAAGACGCACTGGTCATTCGACAAACTCGGGATCCACTTTTTCTGGAATCACGCCAGCCTCATACCCTTTTTGCAAAAGGACCTTGACTGCTTCACGGCCTCGCTCGCCGAAATCGAGTGTCCAGTCATTCACGTACATGCCGACAAACGTATCGGCCTTTGCGCGATCTAAATCCCGTCCGTATTGTAGAGCATACTCGAGCGCATCTTCGCGATGATCCAGCCCGTATTGAATGCTTTCCTTCAACAAGCGATTCACATCGCGAATCACTTCCGTTCCCAAATCCTTTCGCACCGCATTGGCACCGAGCGGAAGAGGAAGTTGCGTCTGCTCGTACCACCACTGCCCGAGGTCGACGAGCAGCGTGAGATTTTGATCCCCGTAGGTCAACTGCCCTTCGTGAATGATCAGCCCCGCATCGACCTGCTGGCCCTGATAGTTCCCCTCTTCCACGACGTTGAGAATTTCATCGAATGGTACGACCACGTGCGCAAAATCTTTATTGAGGCAAAGCCGCAAGGAAAGGTAGGCAGTGGTGAGTGTGCCCGGAACCGCAATCGTTTTATCTCGCAATTGGTCGATGCTCATCGGTCCGGGGGCAACCACCATGGGCCCATAACGATCCCCCATACTGGCCCCGCAAGGACATAGCATGTAGAGATCGGTCAGATGCGCGTACCCGTGCAAACTGACGGCGGTCAATTCCAATTCGCCCGAGAAGGCTCGACGATTGAGCGTTTCGATGTCTACCAACTCATGCTCAAAATCGTAATCTCCCGTTTCAATCTTATTGCGCGCTAGCGCATAAAACATGAACGCATCGTCGGGATCGGGGCTATGGCCCACACGGATACGGTGGCGGGTCACGTTCACTCCAAGGATTCCTTCTGTTCGGACGGCCAATGAAACTGCGACGTCAAACGCCGAAACATATCCGTATTGTGGCCTATCTCGAAAAGGGGTCAAGCAACCAAGGGATGCAATTTTTATCACGATTTTTCTGCTCCGCGTTCGATAAAAACCACCGTGTACGCTCAGTCAGGACCCCTTTGCCTGTTGGCATAACTCGGTCATCATGGTCTCTCGCCTCAAATCGCGTCCCCTGCAGTCCCTCAACAAATCACGCTATGGAACTTCGCGGCACGAAAATCCTCGATACCTTTGCCGAAGCTTTCGATATGCGGTACGTGAAATTACTCCTCACGGCGCACGATGATTACTGGCTGCAAGCTGCAATCCGAGAATATACCGGCTATAGTTCCTCGGTCATCGCCTGCGATGCGGAAGCGGGAGTCGAAGCATACCTCGACTCGAGCGAAACGCCCGATGGTCGCTGCGGCGCAAGTCTGCTGACCTTCGGATTCTCAAAAAAATCACTCGCGCAAGCGGTCCCCAATCGCACCGGACAATGTCTGATGACGTGCCCGACGACCGCCGTCTTCGACGGACTGACCGAGAGCGAAGAACGGATGCCGCTCGGCAAACACATCCGTTACTTCGGCGACGGGTTTCAAAAGAGCAAGAAGTTGTTCGATCGGCGCTATTGGCGAATCCCCGTGATGGATGGCGAGTTTTTGGTTGAAGACCGGCTGGGGGTGGGAAGAGGAGTTGCAGGAGGAAATATCATCCTGCAAGCGGTCGATCTCGATTCGGCCCTCGCAGCAGCCCGCCGGGGCACCGACGCGGTTGCAAAAATCGCGGGCGTGATCACGCCCTTTCCCGGTGGTGTGGCGCGAAGCGGTAGCAAGGTGGGCTCGGTATACAAACAATTGCCGGCCAGTACGGCAGATGCCTACTGCCCGACGCTCCGCGGCCGTGCGGAGACCGAATTACTCGAGGCGTGCAACTACGCGCTGGAAATCGTAATCGACGGAGTCACACCGGAAGCAGTCGGCCTCGCGATGTCGGCGGCCATCGAGGCTGTGGCCGGTGAGGGAGTTGTTGCGATCGGAGCGGGAAATTACGGAGGAAAACTGGGCAAGCACCAGTTTGCACTCCAGGAGTTGCTCGGGGAAAAAACGTAACCGACGGGCAGACTTATAAATAGAGAGGCCGCTACGGCTCACGAATCGAGACATTGTCTGCCGACGGAAAATCATCCGGGACTTCAATGGTGACCTTTCCCGTCGCCGCCCACTCGGCACCCCGCACAAGCGACGTGGCAAAACCGACGCACTGCATGGCGTTATCGTCGTGCCCCATCGGAGTGTGAAAAATGCGGCCATCACCATAGCGGACCACCATCAGCATCGGCACGTGATTGCCGCTGCCTCCTTTTTCTTCTGCCGAATGGGCTGTCGCGAGGACCTGCATATTTTCGGCCGGTCCCCGCAGGTAGTCGTAAAGTTCATCCCGGGCATGCATCCACTCGGCGGGCATTCCCTCGGTAATCGGATGACTCTCGTTGCGGAGTACGATCGGAAACGCATGTTGGGGCCCATGACTCCCGGTCGGTCCGGGGGTCGTATCGCGCACCTCTCGGCCCTCCTCCGAGAAGTAAACGTAGGGGCCCGATTGTGGCGTCCGCCCCCCCCAACCACCGACACCGATCATTTTGTTGTACGCCTCCCAGTCGCCGAAGGAGTTGTCGGCCGCATGGATGACAACAAATCCGCCCCCGCGACGAACAAACTTTTCAAAGCGGGCCTGGGTCACCTCGGGCCAGGGTGCGGCTCCGTAGCCAAAATTCGAGAGTACGACGTCGTATTTGGAAAACTCCGGCTTAAAATCGGGGTCCGTCTGTGGGGTTTTGGTTGGAAAGGTCTGAAACCCATCGATCGCGTACTCCTCCGCCAGTTTTCCTCCGTTGCTGGTGAAGCGCGTTCGCTCGACATCCACGTCAAACTTGCCCGTTCGCTCCAAATAGTCCTTCATCATTGCCGTTGTTTTTGGCCAGGTTCCGTGGTTGTTCTGACCATCGACGATCAATAATTTAATTTTCTCCTCTTGCTGCTCACCCTGCGTTTCCTCCGCGCACGTTGCGAGTTGAGCGCGTTGGCCGAAGCCCGTGATCGCGACCACGAGAAGTACGAATCGAATCGATCGAACTACTGTAAAAAACGAGTTGCTGGTGCACATAGAGACGACCCCGACCTTCTGATCCTTAAATATTTGACTCGCCCATTATAAAACAGGAATCGTCACGAACAAGCTTGCGAAGAACTATCGCGAGGGAAGACGCTGAAAGAATTGCTGCATCGACTCATAATAGTCCGGGGGAGGCATTTCGTTGTGGTCCCCACCCTCCATAACAAAAAACACTTTTTCCTCTCCCTCCACACCGTTTGCCGCCGCAAACAATCGCCTGCCGAGTTCAATCGGCACGATCCGATCGTCGCTACCGTGATATTGCAGAAGCGGGCCTTCGTAGGCCGGCAGTTTGCCGATGGAATCGAACTTTGTGCGGAGCAACCACCGGGCCGGAAAAAATGGAAAGCGAACACTCGCCACATCCGGCAAATCGGTGAATGTGCTCTCCAGAATGAGCCCGCGGGCGCCCTCCTTCGCCGCCAGATCGACCGCCACGCCACCTCCCAGCGATCGCCCCAGAAGCACAATTTCCGCCTCGTCGATGCCGGCCCGCTGTGCCAACTCGCTTCGTGCGGCCCGCGCATCGTCCAGAACTCCCTGCTCCGACGGACTCCCCTCACTCCGCCCGTACCCGCGGTAGTCGAACAAGAAAACACTCGCGCCCCGTTTTACGAGTTGCCGGGCGACACCGAGTCGTCCCGTAATATTGCCCCCGTTTCCGTGACAATAGAGGAGGTGAACTTGGGGATCGGGATGTTCGAAATACCACGCGTGCAGGCGCGTCCCATCGCCGGCCTGAAAGGTCACGTCCTCGCAATCATTCCCGGACGGTCGCCACGCATTGCTTCCATCGTATTTCCGGGGATGAAAGATAAGACGCTCTTCAAAAATCGCCACGACGCATACCACTCCCACCAGCGGAAAAACCAACAAGTAGCCGTAACGCCAAAGCACCCGGAAGACCCTCCGCCGCAACGGCGAAGATTCGCATTCTTTGACCCGCTGAGACAAGGCAGAACCCCGCTTCGGTCCCGGCGCAAACGCCAGAGCACAACCTGCCGGCCGTGAATCTTACTGTTCGCGAATCATGAAGTCCGCATCGGTAAAGCCGTTGTTGAATTTCAGATTCGTATAGGTGTATTCCTCAAGCACCGGGAGTGGACCGCCCGGCTGCGTGGGCCACAGATAGGATTCCAATCGTATGGGAATATTCAACTCATCGTCTACGAAGATTCTGGCTTTGTGGAATTCAAATTGCGGTAGTTTCGGGTGAATGATCTCGGTTACCGTGCAAGTACGGCCCGCGACCTTCGCACCCTTGTACTGTTTCACCTCACACTGAGGAAACTGGCGATCACGCATTCCTTCATTGATCAACTGTTTCGTCAAATTGACGAAACCGGCATTGGTGATCGGATATCTTTGGCCATCCATCGCAAACGGTCCGTTCGGATCGAGATAGTAAGGGCCAAACTTTCCTTTCAACCCGATCGGCTGAGCGATCATTTTTCCATCGTTCTGCCCCTCGACGTAAACCACCTGTTGCCCCTTCACGTCTTCGGGTCCGAGAAAATACATGTACACACTGAACGGATTGTGCCGGACCTTCATAAAAATCTGCTCGTACGGCAATAACTTTCCGTCCACCAGTTCTCTCTTGGTGAACACACAACTGTAGTCCTGTATCTTCTGCTGCATGGTGACCAACCGCTGGCGGGCAAGGTTGATCTCCGGATCGAGCGGATGTCCGGCTGCACCCGGGGTCCCTGCTGCAGGGCCGACCGGGGAGGCCTGGGGCTGAGTCGGGGGTGGCTGCTGCCGCTGAAGTGCCGGGGATTGAAACGTAGGTGGCTGCGCGGGCGAGGCCGGCTGTGCCTGAACGGGTTGCTGGCGAGGTTGACTACCGGGAACCTGTGCCGAGACACTCCCGATCGACACATCGAGCAGTGCGAGAGAAATCAAAGCGATAAGCGACAAAAACAGCCTTTGGCAAACAGGGGCATCCATCTCCAACACTCCAGGGGCAGGCAATTGAATTCCATCTTCGCGTGGCGGTCCCCCCACCAAAGGGATCCCAGACCCGCGGCACGGAATTCTAAGGAATCAGCCGCCCGGAGACAACAACGACTCTGCGGATCAAATGTAGGATTCCGGGCACGCTCTCCCCCCCGCCCGGAATATCCTGGACTCTTTTTGCCCTTCGACCACAGAGGTGCTAGCGTTTCACGAACTTGTACTGCGGATTTTTAGGATCGAAATCCGCATCGGTGAAGCCGTTATTCAACTTGATATTCACATACGTGTACTGCTCGACCAGCACCGGCTTGCCACCCTTCTTGTTTGGCCAGAGAAAAGCCTCGAAACGCACCGGCATCTCGAGTTCGTCATCGATAAAGATGCGTGCCAAGTGATAGCGGAAGTGCTTTCTCGGCACGGGATGAATCGCCTGGATACAGGTGCACGTGCGCCCGTTGATCTTCGTGCCCTCATGCATTTTCACTTCGACCTCATCGAACCGAAGATCTTCTTGACCGACTTCCATGAGTCGCTTCGTCAAGGTCCGCATGCCCATCATCGTAATGGGGTAACGCTGTCCTTCCATGGCCAGCGGGCTATCTGGCTTGAGGGCCACCATGCCTATTCTCGCTTTCCATCCTCGGCCTTCGTGGGCGAGCAGTTTATTGCCGTTCTGCCCTTCGACATAAATCACCTCGCGCCCCTTGAAGTCCTCCGGCCCCAAAAAAGAAATGTAAACGCTGAAGGGGTTGTGCCTTACTTTCACAAACAAATATTGATTGTCAGTAAGTCTTCCCTTGACTCGCTCTTTCTTTACCAGGGTCGCCGAATAATCCTGTACCTCTGCATCGATTCGATTCAAGCCCTTTTCCGCAATCTTGAGTACCGGAACAAGCGGATGCTCTTCCACCTCGGTCGCTTGTGCGGTGGCAACCGATGCAAAGCATCCCGCCACCAGTAAGCTGGCAATCACGTGCTGAATATTTTTTACGAGCTTTTTCGAATCGGTCATAATGCATCCCTGCCTTTCTCGTAACCGGACAACTCCCGCAGCCTTCACCCACCTCGTCGGGGTGTACGCCGGGAGCGCCATTTTCAAAAGTGCCACAGCTCGCAAACGGACAGTTTCATGGGGCGCATGAGGCGCGTCCGGCCGAGCCCTGCGGGCGATATTGATTGATGTGCGGTACCTGCCTGTTGCGTAAAACATCGGACAGCCTGCTTGCCCTCGGACGAGGAGAAGCTATCGTTATGTTTATCGCCCTCCCAACCGCTTCAGCATCAATGCGGTGATGGCAGGCGGTCCCTTTTACGCAAACCGTTCGATGCGTCCCTCGGAGGGTTTGGATCGACGCTAGCCTCCACCCAAACGAAGAACTCAACGCAATTTGCCCAACCGTTAAGCAAAACAGACGTGAACCGACTGCACTGCACCACGATTGTCTCTAACCCGTTTCAGGAAAACACGTTTGTGGCCCACCTCGAGGGCCGCGACGATTGTCTGATAATCGATCCCGGATTGGAGCCCGACAAAATCACTGCGTATCTGGCAGAGCGGAACCTCGAGCCTGCCGCGATTCTCATCACCCACGGACACAGTGATCACATCGGGGGAAACCATGCGCTCAAGGCACGCTGGCCGGAGTGTCCGCTCATCGCCAGCGTCGACGATGCGGAAAAACTGACCGACCCGGAAAAAAATCTCTCTGCCCAGTACGGCCTGCCGATCACCAGTCCGCCGGCCGATCAAACCGTCCGCGAAGGAGATCGGCTCGATTTCGCCGGATTTGAGTTGGAAGTACTGGCGATTCCGGGACACTCCCCCGGACACGTGGTCTTTGTCTGGAAGGGGGCCTCACCGATGGTCGTCTTCGGCGGAGACGTGCTGTTTGCCGGAAGTATCGGCCGCTGCGATTTTGAAGACGGCGATTTCGACGACCTTGCCGAGGCGATTCACAGCAAACTCTTTACCCTGCCTGATGACACGCTGGTGTTGCCGGGCCACGGTCCGAACACCACCGTGGGCGAGGAGAAGCGGGCCAACCCGTTCGTCGGCAGGCCTGCCGGATACCAGGATTCGTGATCCGGCAAGAGTCCGGGTTGGGCACCGACGGCGCTCGACCGGGATCAATACTGCCACTCCAGGCCGCCATAAAAGCCACTGGCAACGAGCGAATCCTGAGTCGTCACGTTCGGCTGATCCAGGGCACTGAGTGCCGTGGTGACATCGGTTAGAAAGATACCCGTGTAACCGCCGCGAATGTACCAGTTGTGTCCGAGATGGGCGTTGACCATCACATTGGCCTCACCGAAGAAGGCTGCCCTGTTAACGGTTCTATAATAACTGGTGCTAAAGGTTGTGCCCGGATTGAGGCCCGATACACTCGTACCAGTCAGCGTTGATTTATTGCGGGCAGAGTTACCATAGATGCCGCCTTTCATGTCGCCCCCTATCATCACGCCCCTACAAATCGCCCAGAAAAATTCTCCCCCCCCTGAAAGCCGACCAGATGGTTGATCGCTTCGGTGGTGGCCGACCCATTGTTGGCCGTCTGAAAAAGTCCTCCTGGCACTGAACTGGACAATATCACATCATCTGTGCCCGATTCCACGGCGATCTTCTCGGCAAATTTGATGTACCGCACGCCGAGTATCCAAGCCCCTGTCCAGGGCGATGCCGTTTGCACCCATCGCCACCGGGTATTGACTTCAAAGGCGTTGAAATTTGAATCAACGAAGGTGAAGTTTCCGTTAGGCATAACCATGGCAGGACCACCAACCTGATCATAAATTTGTCCCATGCCAGCATTGGCCACATTCCAGTCGATTTGGTTCGTCGTTCGGCCCGCCCATTGAATTCCACCCAACCAGGCAAACTCCAGATCAAAACTGTAAAAGAGATCTGCCTTGGCAGAAATGCGAGCCCCACCGGTCGTCGCTCCTCGCTTGAAAAGGTCGAGAGGCGCGCCTGAGCCGGTCGTGGTGATGGTCTCCCGCGGTCCGTAACGCTCGAGCGCGAGAAAATCAACATTAACCTGCCAGTAGTGATCGCTGTACCGCTGGGTCGTGATAATTCGCGGCGGCACGCCATTGGCCCACACACGAACCAAACCGGCTGTGTCCCAATCATCTTCAAAGAAACCGTCCTCGCTTACCACCTCTCCGTCAACTCCGTCAGCCGGCACGACCTCTACTTCGGCCGGTTCTTCGGCAGCGATCAGACGATGCTGGTAGCCGAGCGGTGCACCATATGCCATCGCCTGCTGAAGCATGTGCCCCGGAATAGGCGCGGCCTGCGGAACAAAGGTTCCCGGAGCGTAGGTTCCGGAACGAAGATAAACCGTGTTATCTACCGTCTGGCCGGACGCGCGCCCCGTTCCCAGCAAAACCGCTGCGAAAAAAAACGCAACGCAAAATGGCACCATCAATCCTATGGCACGTGACCGCGCCGGATGGTTTCTCGATTGCAGCCTGTCCATTCCTTCCTCCCGAAGGATCCTCACTTAAAACTCCTTTGCGGTATCGACGCAGCACAATCAGTAAATCAAAAAGAAACGATAGAACCCTGAAAATCTACGCATACAACTCATCTCCCCAGAAGCTCCCAAAGCCACAAAATGGCGTTCTTGCGGGGATTTCACCGCTACAGCGTGACTGCGAGCGTATCCGTCGGGCGTAGAGGCCCCCACTTACGTGGTTTGCGGTTCGCAGATTGAGGATCCGTCCCCGCTCGGTGGCGTGACCCCCTCGGGCGGAAAAACGGTAGGGATTTCCAATGTAAACCGACTCCCCTGCCCCGGTTCGCTTTCCACAATAATCTGTCCACCGTGCTCTTTGCAGATTTTCTGACTCACGCTCAACCCGAGACCGGTACCCCGACTCCCTTTGCTGGAAACAAAGAGGGTGAACATTTTCTCCACCTCCTCCGCTGGAATGCCGCTGCCGTTATCTTCGACCATGACCTGCACAATCTTCTTTTGGCGATCAATTTTGATCGACACGTCCACCTTTCCTCCCTCGACCTCCTCACACGCATCGAGGGCGTTGGTCACCACATTCAGCACCGCTCGGTGCATGCCCTCGGGGTCAAACAACAATTCCGGTATCGCTTCGGACGGGGTCCAATTCAAAGCAACATCCAACTCCTTGCTGCGGGCCTGCATCAGTTCCACCACGTCACCGACTACCTCGTTGAGGGATGAAGCTACCAACTGCGGTTCGCGCTCCTTGCTGAAGGTCAACATATCGAGAACCAGATTCGAGATCCGCCCCTGATTTTTCTCGACGATATGCCAACCCCTTCGCATGACATCTTTATCGTCTTCGGCCAACCCCATCTCGATGAGGTAACTTCCTCCACGGATTCCCTGCAAAATGTTCTTAATGTGGTGCGAAAGCGTGGCAATCGTCTGCCCCACCGCAGCAAGTCGCTCCGCCTGCAGCATGGCCGAATAGTAGGATGTGTCTTCTACCGCGAGCGCGGCCTGATGTGCGATCGCAATCATTAACTTCAAGTGCTCCTCGCGAAACTTGTTGCCCCCCGCTTCCAGCATCTGCTGGGGTCGCGACGAGGTGTCGATGTAAATCACCCCCACCACGCCGTAGCGACCTCGCATCGGAACGCAGATCGCTTCCCGGATATCCATATTGAGGATGCTCGCGCCGGTATCCCATCGCTTATCGTCCTTGGCATTACTCGTCAACACACCCTCGGTATGTTCGGTCACGTAATCCAGAATCGTCTTACTGATAGAGATCGCCGCGCCACTCGAAACACCATCCCGGTTTCTTCGAACCCGCGGTTCCAGCGCGCCACTCTCGTTGTTGACGAGCATAATGCACCCGCGATCTGCCTCGACCCATTCAAAAATGAGCCCCATGATCCGATCGAGCAATTCGTCGATGTCGAGCGTGTGGCTGACCGCCAGTGCAGTCCGGTACATAATCTGCAAATTACTCCGGGCGCGCGCCAACCACGGACTCTCCGAATCGGTCACCTCCGAGTGCAATAGTGACCGGCTCCCCTCGCTTTCGGTCA
>CACOUL010000015.1 GCA_902630355.1 Planctomycetaceae bacterium | reverse complement strand
TAAAAAATCGAGCAGTGTCATCCCCCGGCGTAAGAATCATTCGTATGCGGATGGTGATATCGAATATGCATGGTCGCCCGACAGTCGCTGGTTGACGGCCACGTACCACGGGCATCGGCTTTGGACCCCGGAAATTGCCGCGGTCAAACTCGCCGACGGCGAGGTGATCAATATCACCCAGAGCGGATACGCCGAAGAGCTGCCCCGCTTCAGTTCGAACGGTAAAATGCTGCTCTATGCTACCGACCGCAACGGACAGCGGGGTCATGGCAGTGACGGTTACGAGGCCGACATTTACGGACTCTACCTGAATCAGGATGCCTTTGACGAGGCGCATCTGAGCAAAGCGGAGCTGGCACTGAAGAAAAAGCAAGCCAAAAAGAAAAAAGAGAAAGAGGAAAAGGAGAAGAAGGAAAAAGGCGACGAAAAGGATGCCGATAAAGAGTCAGAAAAAGATGCAGCGAAGGATGGGGAACAGAAAAACGCCGGTACTGACGACTCGTCGGACGAAAAGAAGGAGGACGCGAAGGACGATAAGAAAGACAGCAAGAAAAAAGTTGAGCCGTTGGAATTCGATCTTGCCGATCGGGATCAGCGGCTCAAGCGGTTGACGGTGATGTCGGCCCCGATCTATAGCTTCGATGTTTCCCCCGATGGCGAGCAACTCGTATACGTTGCCCGCTTTGAGAATAAATGGGGGCTTTGGGTCACGAAGCTTCGCGATCGTTCGACCACCAAAGCGATGAGTCTGGGAAGCCCCGGTGAGATTCAATTTACGAAGGACGGCAAGAGCGCGTTTCTCCGGCAAGGGGGCAGCCTCTCGAAGGTGAGCCTCGCCGCAGCGCTGAAGGGTGGTAAGGCGACCGCCAAGCCGGTGAAATTTTCTGCAGAACTGAATATCGACGGCCCGGCCGAGCGACAGTACATCTTCGATCACGTCCACCGCCAGACGGCGCAAAAATTTTACGATCCCAAGATGCACGGCGTCGACTGGGACGCAGTGGGCGATAATTATGAGTCGTTTCTGCCGTCGATCAACAATAACTACGATTTCACGGAACTGTTGAGCGAAATGCTCGGTGAGCTAAATGCAAGTCATACCGGCGCACGTTTTTATCCGCGTCTCGGCGGCGATTCATCCGGCGTGCTCGGCATTCTCTTCGACGAAGCGCATGAGGGAGACGGTCTGAAGGTCGTCGAGGTGATTGCCCGCGGTCCGAGCGATAAGGCGGAAATCAAAATCGAACCGGGCCATCTGGTCACGCACATCGACGGTGAGCGGATCAAGGCCGATACAAACCACTGGAAAATGCTTAACCATAAGAGCGGTAAACGGGTGCGGCTGACAATGCACGACCCTGAGGCTGATGAGGAGTGGGAAGAATTCATCAGGCCGACCACACCCTACGCCGAGGGAAATCTGATGTATCAGCGGTGGATCGAAAGCCGGCGGAAAAAAGCCGAAGAACTTTCCGGTGGGCGTGTCGGCTACGTGCATGTCCGCGGGATGGACGAATCGAGCTTCCGCCACGTGTTTTCCGAGGTCTTGGGCCGCAACTACGATAAAGAGGCGCTGATCGTCGATACCCGGTTCAACGGCGGCGGCTGGTTACACGAAGATCTGGCCACCTTCCTCGACGGCGAACTCTATTGTTATTTTGTTCCTCGCGGTCATGAGCGGGGCGATCTGGGTGGTGAGCCGGTCGATAAATGGACCCGCCCCGTTGCGGTGCTGCAGAGCGAGAGTAACTATAGCGACGCACACTTTTTTCCCTGGGCGTTTAAGCGCAAGGGTATCGGCAAGCTGATCGGTGCCCCGGTGCCGGGTACCTCGACCGCCGTCTGGTGGGAATCGCAAATCGAGCCGAAGCTGATTTTCGGAATCCCGCAGGTGGGAATCACGGATCTCGACGGGCGCTATCTGGAAAACTGGCAACTCGACCCCGATGTGCTTGTCATCAACGATGCCGAATCGGTGGCGCGCGGTGAGGACAAGCAACTGGCCAAAGCTGTCGAGGAACTGCTCAAGGAAGCGGACACGGAAAAAGGCGATAAGGCGGCCGCGGCGGCGGCAGCAAAAGACTCGTAATGGCCTAAAAAAGCCCTTCAAAATACTCGCAGTACGTGCCCCAGCGGGCTAAAATGGTCCTCAGGGTCAGTCGTTCTCTGTGGGTGTGGGCCAATGGCACGTTTCAGGGCATCTTGCGTCAGCTTCGCCGTAGCAGTCGCTATGCTCTTTGCGCAACGGTCGCTCGCCGACGTCCTCGTTGATTATACCAGCGACAGTAGTGGCTACTGGCACGACGGTGCCAACTGGGACCTGGGAGTCGCCCCGAACGGTCCGCTCGATGTGGTGACCATCGACCGGCCCACGGCCGATCCGGTGATTACCTACAACGCGACGACCGGCACGAGCCAGATTAAAAGCCTCACCAGCAGCGAGGCGTTGGTGCTGAGCGGCGGCACGCTCGAAATTCTCGACTCGGCCGACCTCACTGGTAGTTTCTCACTCTCCGGCGGAACACTCAGCGGCGGATCGATCACCACTAGCGAGGGCCTCGATGCCACCTACACCCCCAGCACCCTCGATAGTCTTTCGCTTGAGGGCGACTTGAAGTTGGAGGGCAATCAGGACCGGATCACGAGCACCGGCGGGCTTGCTTTGGATGGGTCGATTCTGGCGACCGGTAAGGATGCTTATGTTTACTTTGACGGGACACAGTCGCTTTCGGTGTTGGGTGGCGGCTCGGCGACGTTCACGATGTCCGGGGGTGCTTACTCGCCTCCCGACTATGCGCGCGTCTATGCGACCGGTGGCGGTGTGCTCACGATTGATTCGGGCGTGACGGTGGAGGGGAAGGGTTACCTGGATTCGGGTGCCGGCTCGGCGATCCACAACGAGGGGACGATCCACGCCAACACGTCGGGGACCATGTATATCGTGCCCGATACGTTTGTGAATGAAGCAGGCGGGACGCTGCAGATTGACTCCGGTTCCGGCCTCTCGCTCGGCGGTGAGAGTTGGGATAACCAAGGGACGATCAATCTGGATGGCGGCACGCTGACCTTGGGGACCGACTTTACCACGGACAAGATCAACCAGGGTTCGTTTAACCGGGCTTCCGGTAGCACGGTCAACTTGAGCGGCAACCTGGATAACACGGGCGCTGTACTCGATGCGGTGGGTGAGCTTCACCTTTCGGGCGGAACGATCACTGGCGGCACTTCGTTGGTCGATATTCATGCGACGGTCGATGCAGGTGAGTTCATCGATAATCTTTCGCTTGAGGGTGACTTGAAGTTGGAGGGCAATCAGGACCGGATCACGATCACCGGCGGGCTTGCTTTGGATGGGTCGATTCTGGCGACCGGTAAGGATGCTTATGTTTACTTTGCCGGGACACAATCGCTTTCGGTGTTGGGTGGCGGCTCGGCGACGTTCACGATGTCCGGGGGTGCTTACTCGCCTCCCGACTATGCCCGCGTCTATGCGACCGGTGGCGGTGTGCTCACGATCGATTCGGGCGTGACGGTAGAGGGGAAGGGTTACCTGGATTCGGGTGCCGGCTCGGCGATCCACAACGAGGGGACGATCCACGCCAACACGTCGGGGACCATGTATATCGTGCCCGATACGTTTGTGAATGAAGCAGGCGGGATACTCGAGGTTAGCGGCGGCTCTGGTCTTTCCCTTGCGGCGACTACGTTTGAGAACCACGGGTCGATCGGGTTGACCAATGGCGGATTGCTTTACACGAGCGGTTTGGGCTCTTTAGGGCTTGAGCTGTTATCGGGAAGCTCGCTGCTGGGGGAGGGGACGGTTTCCGGGAGTGTTACCAATACGGCTGGTACTCTCGCCCCCGAGTCGCTTGCGGTAACCGGTGACTACGTGCAGTCGGCCGGGGGCGCTCTTTCGATCGGTGTCGGCGGTTTGGTGCAAGGGAGCGAGTACGATTTTCTCGATCTCTCCGGTTCGGCGAGCCTTGCCGGTTCACTACTGCTACAGCTTGAAGATGGGTTTATGCCGGCGGTCACCGACTCTTTTGTGATTCTTGAAGCAGACGGGGGTGTGTCGGGGACGTTTGACAGTGTCGCGGGGATCGACGGCAGCAGTTGGAGCGTGAGTTATCTGGCGACGAGCGTCGTGATTTCCTTTGACGGAATGTCGGTGCCCGAACCGGCCGCGGCGGTACTCGCCTTGGGCGGGCTTTTCATTTGGCTGGGATCTCGGCACAGGCGTCGACGTTTGTAAGCCGACGGTCCCAGATTCTGTTGCGAATCGCCGGCTAATACTTGATGAGGTTCGCTCTGGCCGCGAGAGAACGGAACGGCTAGCGATATTTATTTGTGAGCAATCGCTTGTGCTAATTTTTCGACCCGCTCCTCAGGAGGTCCCCAGAGTTCGATAAGCCGCGGGACATTGTCGGGTGGCAGCACATCAAAGCGGCCATCGCGATAGATTTCCTTGAATACCGTATCGACCTCGCTTCGGTAGGCGAGATCCACCGGACGGATGCCATCGTCCTCCATCGGCACCTGCCAACGGTCGGTGATCGGCAGGAAGATGAGGATGTCGAGCTTCCTGATTGCCTCGCGCACGATGGGGACCATCGATTCGACAAACGCATCGTCGATATCGGTCGTGCCATGGTTGGCGGTGTACTGTGAATAGGCGATGTAATCGACCGGCGCACGATCGAAGATAACGTCGTCAGTTGCACCTGAATAGCGCATCACGCGGCCGACGTTGTAGTAGAGTTGAATGCCGTTGTGAAGTCGGGTTGACTTCTGGCGAAATTCAATGTCGTACCAGTCCCGCAGCGCGCGATACGGCTCAAGCTCATGCAGGTATGAAGGATTAGCGGCGATCCAATCGCGTACGAGCGTGCTTTTTCCAAGCGAGTGGGAGCCTGAGATCGCGATCCGCATGCAACCATCCTGGTAAAAGCACTAGGTGGGCAGGGTGAATTCTCGTATCTCGCGGTCCAGTTCCTGTAAAAAGCTAGCGGCTCCCGCGCCGTTGGCCACACGGTGATCGAAGGTGAGAGTAAAAGTCGCCGTGGGTGTGAAGCGATAGGAGTCCCCATCGGGAACGGCCCGCTGAAAGATTCTTCCCAAGGTGATGGTGCCCATCGCCGGGGGCACCACGGCGGCCACCCCGGCCCGCAGGCCGAGTGAACCGATGTTCGAGACGCTGAGGGTAGTTGCCGCGTTGGCCTGATCTTCGCCGCCGCGGGCAAGTTCCACCTGACGGGCGACCGCGGCTGGAAAGTCACTCCACGAGAGCGTGTCGGCATCAGCCACCACGGCGGTGAGTAGTACATCGTCCGGGAGGGCTACGGCAATACCTAAATTCACATGGTCAAACGTTCTGCGAACCCGGCCCTCATCAACGAGCGTGCTGCGGAAGGCGGGATGTCTTTCGATGGCCCGGGTGATGCACCAGAGAACCATGATCAGGCTGCTTGGCGCGTCATCGCCTAAATTAGCCTTGAGTTGTGACCGGGCTTTCTCGATTGCCGTAAAGTCAACATCGAGCGAAGCGGCGACCGGAACGCAAAGTTGGATTCCCCGCACCATCCGATAGTTGAGTCGCTGTTGATTTTTGGAGAGG
This sequence comes from Planctomycetaceae bacterium, assembly GCA_902630355.1. GTDB lineage: Bacteria > Planctomycetota > Planctomycetia > Pirellulales > UBA7805 > UBA7805. The sequence continues at coordinate 45,155 of CACOUL010000015.1, read as the reverse complement.
CCGTCATCGGTAAATGGACCAAGCTCCGTAGCGGTCTCCGTGGCGCTCTCGTCTTTTGTCCCGCCGCCACTGGCCAGGTAGGCGTCGATGTCCTCGGGTGTGAGTTTGTTGCCCGCCGCGGGTATTTGATCGGCCACATCGACGAGGCCCTTTTCGCGAAGGTAGCGGCGGGTTCGCGGGGGGATTGCGCGGTTGCGGCCTGCCGCCGCCGTTTTCTCAGCGGCCGGGGCAGCTGCGGGTGTGGCAGTTGCGGGCGTTGCTGCCGACGGTTCGGGTGGCCCGTGACCGGCCGCCATCTCTTCGACCCCGTCGGCTACCTCCATGTGGGCGATGGCTGCCCCGATCTTGTGGACCGTCCCCTCCTCGACCAGCCATTCGGTGAGTACTCCGTCGTAGGGCGATTCGATGTCCATCGTCCCTTTGTCGGTCTCCATGGCGTAGAGCGGCTCATCGCGTTTGACTTGATCGCCCGCGTTCTTAAAGAGTTCGATGACGAGCGACTCCTGAAGGCCCTCGCCGAGTTGAGGAATGCGAATGGCAACAGTGGGCATGGTGAATCCGGGTTCGGGGTGATCGAATCCGCATACTATATCGACGAGTCGGTTCGTGAGGCAAGACGAACGTGCACTAATCTTCCATCGTCAGCCGTACCGCAGCGATGACCTGCTCGGTGGAGGGCAGGGCGGCATATTCGTAGATGGGATTGAAACCGATATGAACGTCGCCGCGGGAAACCAATTGTGGTGGACTCATAAAGGTGCCCCAGGAGTCTGGGTCGCTCACCATGTCGGAGATGATTTTTTGTCCAAAGCTGCAACTCTCGGCATCCTCCTGGACCACGATCAAACGCCCCGTTTTTTCGAGAGATGTCTGGACCAGTTCACGGTCCCATGGCACCAGGCTCCGAAGGTCGATCACTTCGATCGAAATATCGCCCGTCAGTTGTTCGGCGGCTTGTTCGGCTTGTTCCACGCAGTTGCCCCAGGTAACGATCGTCGCGTCGGTCCCCTCGCGGCGAATCGCGCCCTTGCCGAAGGGGATCGAGGGGACAATGCCCTCGGCCACAGGGAAAGGTTTACGGAAGCGGTGTTTGGGAATCAGAAAGACGGTGGGGTCTTCGGCGTGCAGCGCGGTCCACATCAGTGCAGCGGCGTCTTCGGGGGTGCTCGGTAGCACGACCCGCAGTCCCGGCGTGTGGGCAAAAAGTGCTTCGTTCGCCTGGCTGTGCCAGATCGATCCGCCCGGAAGGTAGGCTCCATAGGGCATATAGAAGACGGCCGGGCAGGTCCAGTCGGACACCGTCCGCCAACGAAGCGTTGCCAGATTCTGGCTCAACTGATTCCAGGCGGGCCCCACGAAATCGACAAACTGAATTTCAAAGACTGGTCGCATCCCGTAACTTGCTAGCCCGCAAGCAGCGCCAACGATGGTTGCCTCGGCCAGCGGTGAATTGACAACCCGTGTCGGATGGGCGGTCGAGAGTCCCTTGGTCAATCCGAATACGCCACCCTTCGGGTCTTCGATGTCTTGGCCAAAAAAGATAGTCCGCGGATCGTTGTCGAGCGCGTGTTTGAAAATGGAATTGAGCGCGTCGACAATCCGCCAGTCGCGGCCACCCTCAAGCGGAACCGGCCCCGGATCGGGTACCGGCGCGAGTAAGTGATCGGTCAGCTCTTCGGCTCGGGGGTCGGGTGCCTGCTGTGCCTCCTGGTAGTCGCGATCGACTTCGGCGACGACCTCGGCTTTCATCGTTTCCCAATCGTCGGCCGTCAGTTCGCCCGATTCCATTAATTCGTGCGCCACAACATCGATCGGATCCCGATCGTGCATGGCCGTGATCTCTTCGACACTACGGTAAACTCGCTGGTCGTCGCTCGAGGTGTGATCGCAGAGGCGGTCCAACTCGCACATCAGGACCGAAGGGCCCTCGCCCCGTCGGGCCTTGTCGAACGCGGGCGCGGCGGCATCCAGTACGCGATCGGGATGACGGGCATCGACGTGAATGACATCGATTCCCTCGCCCACCATTTGCATGCGGAAGGGATTCATGTCCTCGGTGCAGGTGCTGATCCCATAGCGGTTGTCCTGCACCATGAATACCACCGGGAGTTGCATTTGCGCGGCAAAGCAGAGCGCCTCGAAAAACTCGCCCTCGCGGGTCGCCGCATCACCGATCATGGCGACCGAAATGGTATCTTTGCCCTCGAGTTGCATGGCCCAGGCAGCGCCGCACGCCGGCAGCACAACTGATCCGGTGGGTGTCGGCACGCTCCAGACGTTGAGACTGCGGTCCGAGTGGTGACCGGGCATCTGGCGACCGCCACTGCTGCTACTTCGCTTAGCGAAATAGGCCAGTGCTAGTTCTTTATTCGTGATGCCGCGTGCCAGCACCAGGGGCCGCTCGCGGTAATAGCCGAACAGATAATCGTCCTTGCGGAGCAGTTCCGAAAGCACGGAGAGGGCCTCGTGCCCCATCGCGCCAACGTGGAACCAACCCTTGCTTTGGCGCAACAAAACACCCTCGCGTCGGTCGCCCTCACGACTGACGAGCATCCGCCTGAGCAGTTGGAGTTTGTTGTAAGTGGATTGCAAATGACCACTGTCCACAGGACTTCCTCCCTGAAAATTGTAGCCACGTTGTCCCGCACGTGGGCGTTGATGGCCCCTATGATAGACTCTCTGCAGGCAGGCACCAACACCGGGAATCGATAGATCAATGTTTTTCGATACGTATACAAAACGGCGAAAAACAGGCTCTTCGCGGACCGGAAAGTTTCGCCACCTTCTCGCCAGAAAACAAACAAAGTATCGCGTCAAAAGACGCGCAGGATGATCACCCGCCACTGGACATTCCGCATGCACGGTGCGATAGTCGCGTGTATCAGTCAAACGCCCGCGCTATCAGCGGTGACGACCCGCGGGGATACGAATCAAAAGCTTCTGAGTGATGCATTCAATGAAACGAGTCGTTCGCTGGTTGACGCTCGGCCTGCTAGGCCTCTATTTGTTGATTGCCGCGGGTGTTCCGCTTCCGCTTGCAACGAAAATAACTTCGCTCGTCGTACGTTACCCGTGCGAGAATTCGGCGTGCGGTTGCAAAAGTGCCGACCAGTGCTGGCGGAGTTGCTGTTGCCACACGCTTGAGGAAAAACTCGCCTGGGCAGCGGAGCATCAGATCCAGGTTCCGGACTACGTAGCCCAATATCAGCGACGCGGCGAGCGGTGTTGCAGTAGCGTCGTAGCAACCGAGAGCGGGTGTTGCGATCGATCAGCGAGCGCGAGCCGACAGTCGTCGCGCGGGGCTCTCGTTCAGGTGGTATCGGCGGCCGATTGCAGCGGCAATCCGTGGACTCTGCCGGCAACGGTTCCTGGTGTCCGCCCGGCAGATCCCCGGCAAGGCCTGACGGTCATTCAGCAGGTAGTCTTCTCTACAGCCGACACACTCGTATCAGCGGAGTTTCTTCCTCCGCCCACCCCTCCACCGGAATTCTCCTCCTAGAGGACGAATCTGTGTTGTCGCCGTGCCGGCTTCACCGGGCAGGCGATCGAATCGACCCGATGGAACTGGCCTGCGCCGAGATCGAATGCGGTGCGGTCGACAAAAGGTGTGCTTTGAAACGGCTTGCTTTTAGAAAAAGAAATGCGTTCACACTCGTTGAATTGCTGGTGGTGATCGCCGTCGTGGGCTTGCTCATCGCGCTGCTCATTCCCGCATTATCATCGGCGAGGTCAACTGTCGTATCAGCAGTCTGCAAGAGCAATTTGCGGCAAATCGGGCTGAGCATGCAAACCTATGCCGAGGCGCACCGCGGTCAATTTCCGTGGACCGAGCATCATGATGAGGAGCAGTCGTGGATTGTTACCTTGGCTCCCTATCTGGATCAGGTAGACGCGGTGCGGGTGTGTCCGGAAGATCCGCGGGGTAAGGAGTGGATGGCCGGGGAACAAAAAGGCACGAGTTACGCGATCAATAACTTTGTGGCCGATCCGGAGGTTGAGGGCTATCAGGGGAGTTTGCGTAAGATCCAGGACAAATCGCGATTGATTGTTCTCTTCGAAGCGGATCCCGATCGAGACGGCGGACACGGTTCTGACCATATCCATTGTTCCCAATTCTATTCCCCGGTTTACAAAATGCTGGGAAAGGTTTTTGAAATGGGTTTTCGAGAGGTTGATACAGATCGCCACGGAGGCAGCGCGGCAAATTATTTATTTGCCGATGGTCGCGTGGCGTCAATTGAGGAGACGGCGATCAAAGAAATGATCGACGTTGACATTGAAGCGGGTACGAATTTTGCGCACCCGGAACAAACACACGCGGTAAAAATTCAGAACTAACAATATGATGATTAATAGCAACTAAGGAGTGCAACGATGAGAACCCGGTATGTGATGGCGCTATTGAGCGTCTGTGTATTGTGCCTAGCGTTTGCTACCGCCGGATGGGCCCACGTCGGGCGACGGTTCGAGGTAAAAACAGAGAGTGTTGGATCTCTGGAAAAGCTTTATGCGCTTGGTTATAGCAGTGGCGGGGTCGATGACGGCGGGGGCGTGACGCGATCCTACCGCAATGCGATTCACGATCACTGGAGCAATATCTTTGGCTCCGCGACGGCAAGCCTTCCCGGATTCGACGTGTTGGTGCCGGGAAGCCTTGAGGGACACTCGCTGTCTGTCGAATTATTGGGGGTTACCAAGTGGGTTGATCCTCCGCTTATGGATATGGGTGGCATGATGATGGTGCCGGAGGGAACCGTTCCGGTCCTCGAGTCGCTCGGGAGCGAGAATCTGTTTGTTGGTTTCGACTCCCAGATGATTACTGCGAGTTCGCTCGGGACGCTCACGCTCGATAATTCGATTGCTGCGGCGGGAGCGCATCTGGATTTAATCTACGGTATCGATCTGGAACCCGAGAGTGTGCTTTACTCACTAGAGTGGGTGCTTTCGACCGATGCGCCGGGCGTACTCGATAGCGACTCGATCTACACGATTCTCGCCCCGGACGGATCGAACATGATGGAAAAGATGCACATGGAGTCACTCTACCTGGAGTCCTATCTCGGAACTCCGCTCGGCGCTGCGGTGCCGGAACCGGCGACGATGGTGCTCGGAAGCGTGGCGATCCTCTTGATTGGTCTTTTGCGCGTCCGCGTACTGGGGGACGGTGCTACTCGCTAGGGTTTCAATAGAGTAAAACAGGGAAGTCGCAGAATTCGCCGATCCACCCAGTGAGTTCCCAATGCAATTAGGGATGGCAGCAGATCATGGCGGGTTTGCGCTGAAGGAGGAACTGAAAGAACGGTTGGAGTCTGCGGGGTACCCGGTTGTGGACTTCGGGGCGGCTGCGCTCGACCGCCAGGACGATTACCCGGACTATGTGATTCCCTTGGCCCGGGCGGTCGGGGAGGGACGGCTCGACCGCGGGATCGCCATTTGCGGAAGTGGAGTTGGCGCGTCGGTGGCCGCCAATAAGGTCGCCAAAGTCCGTTGCGGTCTGTGTCACGATCACTTCTCGGCCCATCAGGGGGTCGAGGATGATGCCATGAATGTGCTTTGCCTCGGCGGTCGCATTATCGGCCTCGAGGCGGCTTGGGAAATTGTTCAGGCATTTTTGTCAGCAACCTATAGCGGTGCAGAGCGACATGCGAGGCGACTCGGTAAGGTCGAGGCACTTGAAAATGAATAAGCGGTGTGACGATGAATAAAGGCCTATCGAGTTTAAGTTCCGAAGCGAGGTGGAAGCGGTTCAATCAGCACTTCTGCGCGTGCCCGTCGATCGATTTAACCCTCGATGTCAGCCAGATTTCGTTTTCGGAAAGTTATCTTTCGGAGATGGAAGGGAGGATGCAGGAGGCGCTGGCGGAGATGGATGCCCTGGAGGGAGGCGCTATCGCCAACGCGGATGAGCAGCGGATGGTCGGCCATTACTGGCTGCGCAATCCGGGATTGGCACCCGATGCGAAGATCACAAAGGAAATTGAGCAGACCCTTGACGCAATCAAGGCGTTTGCCGCCGATATCCACGCGGGGAAAATCGCGCCCCCGTCCGCAGAACGCTTCACGCAGGTTTTATCAATCGGCATCGGCGGGTCAGCCCTCGGGCCGATGTTTGTCTCCGACGCCCTCGGGGAACCGCACGACGCGGCCATGGACATTGCATTCGTCGACAATACAGATCCGGACGGGATTGCACGTACGCTCGCCGCCATCGGTGACCGGTTGGCAGAGACTCTCGTGATTGTGATTACCAAGAGCGGGGGCACGCCCGATACTCGCAATGGCATGCTGTTGGTTCGCCACGCACTCGAGGTGGCCGGGCTTGATTTCACGAAGCATGCGGTGGCGGTGACCATGCCCGGCTCAAAGATGGATCAACTGGCGGTCGAGCAAAATTGGCTAAAGCGATTTCCGATGTTCGACTGGGTTGGCGGACGCACGAGCGAGCTTTCGGCGGTGGGCTTGCTCCCGGCGGCCCTGCAGGGAATAGATATCGACCAGCTTCTCGAGGGCGCGGCAGCGTGTGACGAGGTGACGCGCAGCAAGGAAACGCAGAACAATCCGGCGGCGCTTCTGGCCCTCATGTGGTACGCAGCGACCGACGGGCGGGGGGCAAAGGACATGGTGGTGCTGCCGTACAAGGATCAGTTGCTTTTGCTCAGCCGGTATTTGCAGCAACTGGTGATGGAGTCACTCGGCAAGCGGCTCGATCGGGCGGGTAATCGCGTCGATCAGGGAATTGCGGTTTACGGGAACAAAGGCTCGACAGATCAACATGCGTTCGTTCAGCAGCTTCGGGACGGGATCAATAATTTTTTCGTCACCTTTATTCGCGTACTGAAGGCCCCGGCCGATACGGTCGATGTCGAAACGGATATCACGGCGGGAGATTACCTTCACGGATTTCTCGTGGGGACGCGGGCAGCGCTGAGTGGAAACGATCGAGAATCGCTCACGATCAGTGTCGGTACGGTCGATGCCCGCACGGTGGGGGTATTAATCGCGCTGTTCGAACGAGCAGTTGGCTTTTATGGATCACTTGTGAATATCAATGCGTACCACCAGCCGGGCGTCGAAGCCGGCAAAAAGGCGGCCGCCGCCGTACTCGATCTTCAGCAGCGGATTGCTGCACAACTGAGCGAGGTGCCGCAAACGGCCCAAGAAGTTGCCGCGGCGCTCAAGGCGAATGACGACATTGAAACAGTTTATCTCGTTTTAGAACATTTGCGGGCGAGTGGTCGGGCGGGCGGGACCAACGAAACGGTACCGGCCGACGCGCGCTTTACCAAATAAACAATATTACAGTTTTTGCCTGAGAGGACACCAACATGCCGAATCTTGTTGAATCATTGAAAACGATGACCACGATCGTAGAGGATACGGGGGATATCGCAGCGATCGCTGATTTTTCACCGCAAGATGCGACGACCAATCCGAGTCTGATCTATAAAGCGGCGCAAATGCCGGCGTACGAAAAATACGTGGCCGACGCCATTCAGTACAGTAAAAAGGCGTCGGGCGATGGTGCGGATGCCTTCATCTCTAAATTGTTTGTCGATTTCGGTTGCGAAATACTGAAGCACATTCCAGGCCGCGTATCGACGGAGGTCGACGCGCACCTCAGTTTCGACACCGAAGGGACAGTCGCCAAGGCTCATGAAATCATCGGGCTTTACCGCGACGCGGATATCGGTCCGGAACGGGTGCTCATCAAGATCGCCAGCACGTGGGAAGGTATTCGCGCCGCAGAGCAACTCGAGCGCGAGGGGATTCACTGCAATCTCACGCTGCTTTTCAGTTTCGCCCAGGCCGTGGCATGTGCCGAGGCAGGGGTTACGCTGATCTCACCTTTCGTCGGTCGCATTTACGACTGGTATAAGGAAGAGCAGGGTGGTGAGGAGATTGCTCTGGAAGATGATCCGGGGGTCAAGAGCGTCACTAAGATTTATAACTACTACAAGCATTTCGACTATGCCACGCAGGTCATGGGCGCAAGTTTTCGCAAGGTCGGCCAAATCACCGAACTTGCCGGATGCGATCTGTTGACGATTAGCCCGGAATTGCTGCATGAGATGCAGGAGACCGAGGGCGAGCTTAAACAGCGTCTCTCGACCGAGAGTGCGAAAAAGGAATCGCTCGATAAGGTCTCGCTCGATGAAAAGGCATTTCGCTGGATGCATAACCAGGATGCAATGGCAGTCGATAAGCTTGCGGATGGCATTCGGCGATTTGCCGCTGATACGGTGAAGCTGAAAGAATATGCCCAACAGAGCGTTGCGCAGATTGCGTAGCCGCCATGCAAAAAGGGGAACGATATGCAACTCGGGATGGTCGGGCTGGGGAGGATGGGCGCTAACATGGTACGGCGCCTGATGGAAGACGGTCACACGTGCGTCGTTTATGATCGGAACCCCGATGCGAGGAAGACGCTCGCTGCCGAGGGTGCCACCGCAGCCGATTCGCCGCAGCAGCTCGTCGAACGTCTCGAGCCACAGCGGGCCATCTGGATGATGGTGCCCGCTGGAGTCGTCGGTGAGACGGTCGACGTGTTTTCACCGCTGCTTGAGAAAGGGGATGTGCTGATCGACGGTGGTAATTCCTATTACAAGGATGACATGCACCGTTCGGCCGAGGTAAAAACGCGGGGAATCTTTTATCTTGATGTGGGCACGAGTGGTGGGGTGTGGGGTCGAGACCGGGGTTACTGCATGATGATCGGTGGCGAGGAGGAGGCGGTAACGCGTCTCGATCCAATCTTTCGCACACTAGCGCCATCGCGGGATTCGGCGCCGCGAACGGCCGGGCGTGACGAGGTGGGGGGAACGGCGGAGCATGGATACCTTCACTGCGGACCGAGTGGGGCGGGGCATTTTGTGAAGATGGTCCACAATGGCATCGAGTACGGAATCATGGCCTCTTATGCCGAGGGCCTCAATATTCTGCGGCACGCGAATATCGGCAAACGTGACCGCTCGGTCGATGCGGAAACGACTCCACTACGGAATAAGGAGGATTATCAGTTCGATTTGAATTTAGCAGACATTGCCGAGGTCTGGCGGCGGGGGAGCGTTATTTCCTCCTGGTTGCTCGACCTGACGGCGACCGCGTTGCTTAAAGATCCGGGGCTCGATTCGTTCACAGGTCGCGTTTCGGATTCGGGCGAGGGGCGGTGGACAATCAATGCGGCGATCGATGAATCGGTGCCTGCGCCAGTACTCTCCAGTGCACTGTATCAGCGATTTTCCTCGCGTGATCAAGCTGAGTTTGCAGATAAAGTCTGCTCGGCGATGCGTAAGGAGTTCGGCGGACACGTGGAGCGAGCGGCGGGCGGTTAAGAGTCGGTTGATGGAGAGGTAACGATGGCGAGTGTGGAAAGTTCAGAACACGAAACCGGTCCGTTTCTTGGCGTCATCTTTGGTGCGTCTGGCGATCTGGCAAAGCGCAAACTGATGCCCGCAATATTCAGTTTGGCGAGGGATGGGCTCCTCTCCCGCCCGTTCGCGATCCTCGGCGTTTCCCGTCGCGAGATGAGCGACGAAGAATTCCGCGCGAAGATCGTCGCCGACATGGAGTCGCTCGCCCCGGGACAACTGACGCCCGAAATGCAGCAGGAGTTGCTGCCACACTTCTTCTACATGGCGGGAGACGTGACAGATTCGGCGATGTATGACCGGATGAAGGCGCGGATGGAACAGATCGATAAAGAGTGCGGCACCGAAGGAAACGCCTTCTTTTATCTCGCCACGGCGCCTACGCTGTTCAGCCCCGTGGTGCATTCGCTCGGCAAGAGCGGGTTGATCGACGAGCGATGCGGTTGGAGACGGGTCGTGATCGAGAAGCCCTTTGGGCACGATTTGGAATCTGCCCAACAATTGAATTGCGATATCCAGAGCGTTCTCGACGAAGATCAGATTTATCGAATCGATCATTACCTTGGAAAAGAGACGGTCCAGAACATCGCCGTGCTGAGATTTGCCAACGGAATGTTTCAGCCTTTCTGGAGCAATCTGTATATCGATCATGTGCAAATTACGGTGGGTGAGACGCTGGGGGTCGAAGGGCGCGGCGGATACTACGAGCATGCCGGCGCGCTCCGGGATATGGTTCCGAATCACATATTTCAGCTGCTGTCGCTGATCTCGATGGAAATGCCGTTATCGTTCAGTGCGCACGACATGCGGAATGAACAGGTGAAGGTACTGCGGGCGATCAAGCCGCTTACCGGAGATGACGTGGTGCGCAACGTCGTGCGGGGGCAATACGCGAAGGGCAGCGTCGATGGGGTCGATGAACCCGGCTATCGCGACGAGGAGCACGTAGACCCCGAGTCGCTCACTGAAACGTACGTGGCAATGCGGCTATCGATTGAAAACCAGCGGTGGGCGGGAGTGCCGTTTTACATTCGGACCGGAAAAAGGCTTGCGGCGCGGGTCACTGAAATTGTAGTTGAATTTAAAAAGCCGCCGTTCACCCCGTTCCGGGAGACAGCGGTCGACGCCCTGGAACCGAATCAACTCATTATCCGGATTCAGCCCGACGAGGGAATTTCTCTGCGGTTCGTAACGAAGGTGCCGGGGACGCTGGTGAAACTCGATGAAGTGGATATGGATTTTCATTACGCCGACTATTTCGGTCGTGCACCCGCCACGGGCTACGATCGATTGCTCTTTGATTGTATTCGTGGTGAGGCAACCCTTTTCCGTCGGGCAGACATGGTCGAGGCAGGGTGGCGCGCGGTGGCGGGAATCCAGGAGGTTTGGGCCGAAAAAGATGAAACGCTTACTGCCTATCCATGCGGAAGTTGGGGGCCAAGCGAGGCAGACGCGCTGATGGCCCGTGAGAATCGCCAATGGCGAGTGTATGTTTAGCTCTGTCGCCCCGAAAATCGTCAGCGGGAAATAATCATGGTAGCACGAGAGATTGTCGTTGAAGCTGACGCAGACGGAATTTGTGACCGGGCAGCGATGATCTGGCAACAGATGTGCGACTATGTGATTTCCGAGCAAGGGGTCTTTCGCGTTGCGCTTTCGGGTGGATCGACGCCGAGGCGGCTTTACGAGCTGTTGGCATCGGCTGAATATCGCGATCACATTCAGTGGGACCGGATACAATTCTTCTTCGGTGATGAGCGCGCTGTTGGTCCGGAGGATGGAGATTCGAACTATCGGATGGCACGGGAGTCGCTGTTCGGTCCCTTGGGCCTGGCGGACGAGCAGGTTTTTCGCATGCGGGGGGAGGCGGACGATTTGGATGCGGCGGCCCGTGAGTACGAAGAAAATATGCGAACGGCCTTCGGCGAGGTAAACGCAAGCGGGCTGGTCTCATTCGATTTGATGCTACTCGGCATGGGCCCCGACGGTCATACCGCGTCGCTCTTTCCCCATACCGGAGCGCTGCAGGAACAGACGCGTTGGGTTGTTGCCAACGATGTACCACAACTTGAGACCCGGCGGATGACGATGACGTTTCCGATCATCAATGCCTCACAGCAGATCATGTTTCTCGTCGGGGGTGCGTCGAAGGCCGAGGCGTTGGGAGAGGTGCTTTCCGGGCAGCCTGACCCGCAAACGTATCCCTCACAATCGGTCGCTCCCACGCGGGGAAAACTGATGTACCTTATCGATGATGCGGCGGCAAAAAAGCTGCAAAAGGGGGAAGCAAATTCAAATGAGTGACGTTAACGACATCAAGATTTCGGCCTCGATTCTTGCCGCCGACTTTTCCGCACTAGGCGACGCGGTGGCGCAGGCGGAGGCCGCGGGCGCAGATCGGATCCACGTCGATGTGATGGACGGACACTTCGTTCCAAATATCAGTATCGGTACTCCGGTCGTGGCTTCGCTTCGTTCGTTCACGAAGCTTTCGCTGGAAACACATCTGATGATCGAGGATCCCGCTCGGTATGCGGAGCCGTTCCGTACGGCGGGCAGCGATTCGTTGTTGATCCATGTTGAGGGGCAAACTGATCTGCATCGAACGCTCGAGTCGGCCCGTCAACTCGGTGCGGGTGTCGGGGTGGTAATCAATCCGGCGACAGCTGCCGATGCGGTGGATGAGGTCATCGATCAGGTCGATCAAGTGCTGGTGATGACCGTAGTCCCGGGATTCGGCGGACAGGCGCTGATCGCCGAAACGCTGGACAAGGTAAGGAAGATTCGTGAAACGATCGATGGGCGGAACCTGAATGTCGAACTCTCGGTGGATGGTGGAATCGACGCGAAAACGGCGCCGGATGCGGTAGCGGCGGGTGCGAACGTGTTGGTGGCCGGTTCGGCGATCTTCCGCACGGGAGAGTCGATCGGCGAGGCAATTCACCGATTGCGTGAGGCGGCGGCTGGCTGACACCCACGAGAGATCTATCAAGGCATGCAGGTGAGTGACGTGGAAGAGACGGTGTTTCTTTTTGATGTGGACAATACGCTGCTCGATAACGATCGGGTTGCGGAGGATTTGCGGCAACATCTTGCCGCGCAACTGGGTGATTCGGCGGAGCACCAGTACTGGTTGCTATTTGAAGAGGTCCGCAGCGAGTTGGGGTACGCCGATTATCTGGGCGCACTTCAGAGATACCGGATGGCACATCCTCACGACAATCACTTGCGGGAAATTTCATCCTTTTTGCTGAACTACCCCTTTGAAGAACGACTCTTTCCTCGGGCGATCGAGGTGCTCCAGGCCTTTGCAGATCGGGGGACCGTGACGATTCTGACCGACGGTGATGTTGTCTTTCAGCCGCATAAGATCGAACGTTCGGGCATTGGAAAGGCGGTTCGCGATCGCGTGATGCTTTACGTTCATAAGGAGCAGGAACTAGCCGACGTCGAGACGCGGTATCCGGCCGAACATTATGTGCTAATCGACGATAAGGTAAGAATCCTCGATTCGGTTAAAGCGCAATGGGGTAAGCGGGTGACGACCGTCTTTCCGCGACAGGGCCATTACGCCCTCGATGCCGAATCGGTCGCCAAATATCCGCCGGCCGATTACGCAATCGACCATATTGCGGAGCTACTTGCATTGGACGCATTCCGTCCGGTCGGGTAAGCGGCGCATGCCAGCGTCTAGCTGAAACGCTGTGCTGGTAGCGCTACCTCGCAGGACGGCACGGCTAGGCGATTGTGACACCCGGTTCCAGGTACACGTCCTGGATTGCGTTAAGCAGGGCAACGCCCTCGGCGAGCGGTCGCTGGAACGCCTTTCGTCCACTAATCAGTCCGATGCCACCGGCGCGTTTGTTGATTACCGCAGTGCGTACCGCCTCGGCCATGTCGCTCTCGCCTGAGGATGGACCACCGGAATTGATCAGGCCCATGCGTCCCATGTAGCAGTTAGCGACCTGATAGCGACACAGGTCAATCGGATGGTCGGAGGAGAGTTGGTCGTAAACCAGCGGCGAGGTCTTGGCGAAGCCGATGGCGTTAAACCCTCCGTTATTGACCGGGAGCTTTTGTTTGATGATATCGGCCTGGATCGTCACGCCCAGGTGGTTTGCCTGCGCCGTCAGGTCGGCCGCCGCGTGGTAATCGGTGCCATCTTTATTAAACCCGTCATTACGGAGGTAGCACCAGAGGATGGTGGCCAGTCCCAGGTTATGTGCATGTTCGAACGCTCCGGCAACTTCAACGATTTGTCGGTCCGATTCCTCGGAACCGAAGTAGATGGTGGCTCCGACAGCGGCCGCACCCATATCGTAGGCCCGCTCGACCGATCCGAAGAAGATCTGGTCGTAGTGATTAGGATAGGTCATTAGCTCGTTGTGATTGATTTTCACCACAAAGGGAATTTTGTGGCTGTAGCGACGAGCTACGGCGCCGAGTACGCCAAACGTGGACGCAACGGCGTTGCAGCCACCCTCAATCGCCAGTTTCACGATGTTTTCGGGATCGAAATAGTCGGGGTTCGGGGCAAACGAGGCGCCCGCTGTATGTTCGATTCCCTGATCAACCGGCAAGATGGAGGTGTACCCCGTCCGGCCCAATCGCCCGGTATTCATAATCCATTCCAAGTTGCCGATCACGCGGGAATTACGGTCGCTATCGAGAAAAATACGGTCGACGAAATCGGGTCCCGGCAGGTGCAGGCGGTCTTTGGAGACGGTTTGGCAGGTATGATCCAGCAGATTATCGGCGTCTGCGCCGAGGTAGTTCCGAATTTGGTCAAGCATCAAACGATTCCTCTCGCGTTCTCTTGGTAAAAAGCACAGGCCCCCTGCCTGCGAAGAGGAACAGGGTACCATATTGGCCAATTCGTAGTTAGTATGCGGCTTATCCCCCAAAATTCACCGAAAAGGCTCATCTCGGCTCCCTGGGGAGGCGTGGTAAGTTGATCGGGTCGACGGAAGCCGTGTCTGTGGATCGATGGCGTCGTTGTTCGACTCAAACGTAGAGGTTTTTGTGAAATACGTTCAGTGGGCACTCTTTGCATTTCTGGCCATCTGGTTGGGCTTGTTCTTGCTTGACTTTCATCTGGATGTAAAGGATCGCGATTGCTTCACCTGGATGGATCCCCAGCAATATCACGGCTTCGCAGATGAAATGGTACGGGGGTTGCGGTCCCCGAGCGAGTTTGACGTGCCGTCGATTTTTCCTTTCATTCTTGCACCGTTCGTCTCATACGATGATGCGGTGGGGGTCTCGCTTTGGGTGAATGTGTTTGCGGCCGTGGTATTGTTTTTGGCGGTTGCACTGCTCTCGCGGGAAATGTCCCTGCGAATCACTCCGATTTGGATAACGGCGGTGATTCTTTGTTCACCGCTGTTGGTGGGGCTGAGCCGCTCGCTCTATCTTGAATTCACATTGAGCGCGATTGTTGCGGTTGCATTCGCCATCTACATCAAAATGATCCGACACGGCGGAATGCCGTTGAAGGTGATCTTTGGCGTGGTGTTCTATTTGGGCATTCTCACAAAGATGACCTTCCCGCTTTTCTTCATGCTAGCGGCTGCCTGTCATTTCTTTGCCTATCTCTCGGGAAAGAGGTGGCGGGAAGCAATGAAACTGGTGGCGGTGTTTGTCGTACCCGGATTGTGCGCAATCGGGACCGTGTGGATGTTTTTCCCCCGAGGATACCAGCAGTATTATGCCTCGTATGGCAATACATCTATCCCCATTATGTACTTAGTCGGCCCGCTCGAGCGTTGGACTCCGGAATCGATCACTTATTACTTTTGGGTGTTAGTCACGATGATGCTCGGAATCATGGCACCTTTGCTTCTCCTCTCACTTTTCTTGCCCCGTTGGGACTGGCGGTCGCTGGATTGGTCGCGAACGTTCTCGGCCCGCGCAACCCTTTGGTGTTGGCTGGTGGGGCCAATGGTGCTGTTGATTCCGCAAGTAGTGAAAGAGCCTAGGCACGTTGCGCCCTGTTTGGTGCCGGCCATCTTATTAATTGTCGCGACCATCGAATCGTTAGAGCGGCGTTCGCTGCGGGTGGCACTGTTTTCGCTCGTGACTGCGATTTCAGTTTTACAATATCTGGCGGTCACGTCCGGGCTTCGCGAAACCCCGTACTTCCTGGACCGCCCTTTAGCACTCGATGGATTGCAACGGCAATTGGCTGAGCCCGAGATCAACGAGCCCGCCTATCTCTCCACGCCGCCGCCGTTACGTACGGATCATTGGCGATTCAATCAGAACGTGGTCCTTGTTGGTTTTGAACCCAATGAAGCGCTCGCGATCAGCTGGGCCCTCTGGCCGGCCGTGGTGGTGGATCTTCACACATATGATCACGCGGAAAAAATGAAGGAGATGCTACCTGACCTCGAGTATCAGGATCTCTCGATTGTTAGCATTTTTAATACGCTCAATCGACGCTGCGGCTGGCAGTCTTATCAATTCCCGCTTACGAAGCATGAGGTGCTCGAAAATGCAGACCTCATATTTACGAAATCATATCGCGAGATAAAACCTGACCAGGATCGATTCCGCCTCATCGACGAATACAATCTTGGTGGACAACAGGTCGATATTTGGAAAAATGTTAACGAGTCGCGAATTCCGTTTCGTATTCTTTACGGACGGCAGTATCTTGCCTCGCACCCCGACCTTAGTAAGAAAGAGAAAAACACCGTTGCCTTTGATATGCGGTTGACGGCTGTTCTTCGCGGACAGATGAAAACCGCAATGGATGTAATGAAACCCAATAAGAATACTGTTTTCGATGCGGGGGATCCGGTTGCTGAGTTGACCCGAAGCTTGGTTCCGCGACGGAAGATTTATTTTATAGCCGGTAGCGGAAACGTGCTGCACCGTCATGTCGAACAGAACATCTACCGACGCATGTTGCTTTCGCCCCGCAGCGATCAGTAGGTTCGAGAGTCAACTAAACGTTGAAAAGAGTCCATGGCTTGCGTAGCTTGCGATCGATCATCGAGTCGATCGAATTACAGACATGCCAGCAACGGGGACATTTTCCATCTTTGATCGTCTGTTGTGCTTTTTGAACCTTTTTTCGCTGGCTTTCGAGCAGACGGCACAGGTCGTAATCGTACTTACGGACATTGCCGAGACCCGTAGTGAAGAAGAAGCAAGGATTCACATTGCCATAGCAATCGATTGCATAGTTCGAGTGGGCGGCGCGGCAAGGGATGACTAATTTTTCTGGATTGTCGAGAAACCTGAGGGCGCCGCGGACGTGGTTGCGGGTCAGAAAGTCGATTGGGGAACTCCACTTCCATTGACGCTTGTTCTGCAACGCGTAGATCTCGGAAATCACGTCACGGATGCCTTCGTGCTCGAGGTCAGGGCGCTCATCGGCGTCCTGTCCTTGGTAGTACAAATCTCCGCTATCGGCTGCCTCAATCTTGAGCGAGATTCCCTTGTCGATCACTTGATGCACGAAAGGCATGATCCGGTCGAAGTTGAATTTCGAGATTGTGAGGCCAATCCCGATCGCTGCATTGCCATGTTGCTTGCAGAGGGCATCGATCTCTTCAAATGCGGCTACCGCACTTTCATAATTCCCTTCCACCCCGCGCACCTCGTCGTGGACCGCTCCTTCGCCATCGAGGCTCATTGTGATGTAGACGAAGGGCCGTCGACGAATCGCGAGCAGGCGTTTCCAATCGTTGACGCACCGGTCGGCCTTGATGCCGTTATTCGGCACGTTGACCATGGCGATATTCCGAATATCTCGGAACGAGGATTCCATGATCCCGCAAAAATCTTTACGGAGATGCGGTTCACCACCCGAAAAGCTGACCCACATCACTGAAGAGGGTAGTCGGCGAAAAATGCTCTGGAATTCGTCTTGAGTGAGTTCCTCCCGCAGGGGCAATCGCTTCTGCGGGTAAATCTGCCAGATGTCGCAGGTTTTGCAGCGTGAGTCGCAGAGGTTGGTCAGACTCACATTCAGACGGTATGGGCGACGACGAAGATTGCCGCTGAGAATACCTCGCAAGATGCGGTGATATTTTAACATTGCAATCCGGGGATAAGATTACGTTGAGAATCTGAATTTAATGAGTGTCCAAAGCGCCTCGATCCCGTCCCTCCAGCGGATCTTCTTGCCTTCCTCGATCGTACGCGGAGCATACGATATTGGCAATTCAATAATCTCAATTTTTCGCCGTGAGAGTTTGGCGATCACTTCCGGACAGAACTCAAACCGGTCGCACTTAAGATTCAACGATCGCAGTAGTTCGGTCTTCATCATCTTGTAGCAGGTGGCGCAATCGGTGATGCGGATGCCGTACATTCGGCAGGTAATCCAGTTGAGGGTCATTCCGCCGATAAAGAAACTTGGTAGTGAGCGGGGATTGTCTTTTTTAAGCCTTCGCGACCCGAAGACAACGTCGGTCTCCCCCCCCTCGATGGGAGGTATCATCTGCAATAGGTCGGCGGGATCGTACTCGAGGTCGGCATCCTGAACGACCACAATTTCTCCGGTGGCGTGATCTAGCGCCGTGCGGACGGCCCGACCCTTGCCATAGTTGCGATCGTGGTACACGACGCGTATATCGGGTTGCCCCTCGTAGCGTTTGAGTATCTCTCGGGTGCCGTCGGTCGAGTTGTCGTCGACGAGGATCAGTTCCTTTTCGACTTCTAGTGCCAGAACACGTGAGAGGAGTTCTTCCAGCGTTGCGCTTTCATTGTATACGGGAATCAAGATACTGAGTTTCATCGCGGGCCTTCAGCTCATCGCCGAGTCAGAACAATTCCGGATGGTTGCCTTCGGTGTCAGTGTAACTGGAATGGGAATCGGGAAGTCAAGAAGCTGAAAAAAACAACGGGAAATGGCGAAAAAAGTTTGCAGTATGCCGCCTCGCCTGCTGGATGTGACGGTTGTGCGGAGGTATTTGGCCCATGCTGGCAAGTTCGGGCGGAAGCAAAGAGAAGATTCGTGATGCCGAATAAATTTGTTGAGTTTGTGTTTGTTAGCCCTTAGAATAGGGGCGAGGCGCAAGGTTGAGAAAAGGGCTACTTCAGGGGGCAAATTCATTGTTCGTGCGCGATCCGCAAAAGTTCTGGTGGAGAAGGTTTGTCATCGGCGCGTCGCTCAGTGTCGTGATTGTTGCCTCAGCGAAGGGCCAGGATTGGCTACATCAGAATAACGCGTGGGTTCCGGGGCCGGATGGTACTTCGGTTCGCTCGCCCGACGACTCTCCTCAGCCGACATCGCTCACCTGGAGTATGGTTCCGGGTGGGGTTGAGCAGTCCAACGATTCGAGTCGGGTCACCAAAGACTTCACCGAGATGGGTGTCTCCGGACTTTCGAGTTTTGATGATTATGCGTTGGTCCTCGAAGCAGCGGTCGATGCGTGGGCATCGGCGGCAGACATCACCAATCTGGGATACATCGCCGAAACCGGTGATGTGCCGATTGGCCCCTCAGGCCTCTTGTTTGAGGATCGTGGAACTGCGTCCGGGGTGGGCCACATCCGCTTTATGGCGTTCGATCAGGCGGGACTGGGCGGAGCGAGCGCTCTGGCGCAGGCCACCCCGATCCCGGAACCGGGGACGCCGGTTGATAACGGATACAATTTGAGTCGAGCCGGTGATATTCGATTCCGTTCCGACGCGTATCTCTGGGACGATCTGCTGGGTCAGGACTACTTCCTCAATATTGCGATGCACGAGATCGGTCACATTCTCGGGTTCGCGCACAACAGCGTACCGGATTCGGTGCTCTCGGCGCCCTACACCGAATTGGCGCTCGGGAACGGTGACATTGCCGGAGCCGTAGCGATCTATGGACCGGCGGGGGGAACTGCGATTCCGGAGCCAGCGAGCCTGATGCTTGCAATGGCCAGCATGGTATGCCTGACTGGGTGGCGGCCAAGGAAACGGATGCCCGTTTAATTGCTCGGGTTGAGACGAACCCCTGCGGCCTGCAGTGCCTCGAGTCCCTCGGTTTTCGAGCCTTCGCTCAGCGGATTGTCGCTCAGGTAGAGCCGCCAGAAACTGACGAACCGTCGATCCCCTTCGGCATCAGCCGCGGCCATTTCGACCAGTGGCGTAATGTCGGTAATTTGATTGCCACTGAGATAGGTGGAATACATGCCGTTGCCGGGCGGAACTGCGGAGACATCGCTGATCTGATTCTCGGCGAGTCCCAACTGACTGAGTCGGGTGAGCTGAGCGACGGGGCCGATGTCCTTGATCTTGTTTCGGCTCAAATCGAGCGACCAGAGTTTTTTCAGTTTGGCGACCGGCTCGATTCCCTCGATATTGTTACCTGCAGCGTATAGGCTATTGAGGGCCTGGCAGTTCTCGATGCCTGAGAGCGACTCGACCTGATTGTTTTCAAGGTTGAGGTACTGCAATTTTTTCAGTTCGCCGAGAGGCGAGGGATCCGTAACTTGGTTGCCTGCGAGATCGAGTAGTTGCAGACTTTGGCACGTTGCCAAGGGAGTCACGTCTTTGATTTTGTTGCCGGCGAGTTTAGCATCGCCCAAGTTGATGCAGTGTTCCAATCCGGTGAGGTCGGTGATTTTCTTATTATTGGCATCGAGCGACCAGACGTTCCGTAGGTCGTCCATGGTGATTTGATCGCCCTCGATTTGCCGCCGCCGTTTGATTTCGAGGATCACTTTCCGCAGTTCCGGGTCGTTGACCAGCGGTTTTTCCTCCTTCGCAGGCTCCTCGCTCTTTGCTTCACCATTGGCGTCGGTGGCCGCTGCGCTTTTTGCTGCGTCATCCTTTTTGTCGTCTTCGGCGACGACGGGGCTGGCCCAGAGGAGGGTCGAAATCAGCAGAAGGGAAAATGCTTTTGGATTGAGCATGACGTGGTCCTTGGTCGATAAATCAAGCATTGAGGCGGGGAAGCGCTGGCGGGCGTTGCAGTCGTGTCAACTCTACTATCTTGTCTCAGCGTAAGGCGTTCGTCAATGCCGCGATCAACTACCGCTTGGAGGAAAGTACGCCGGCTCGCGACCCTCGATCCACTTGATATTGCAACCGAGCGACGGCTTCTGGTTCTCGTTCACCGGCGCTCCGGCGAGGGTCGCATCGATCGCTGCTCTTAGGTCGGCGCCGGTCACGGGGATTCCGCTCTCGGGCCGGCTGTCGTCGAGTTGTCCGCGATAGGTTAGTTTGCGCTCGGCGTCGAATACAAAAAAATCGGGTGTGCAGGCGGCGTGATAGGCGTGGGCTACCGATTGATCTTCGTCGTAAAGGTAGGGAAAGGCATATCCCCGCTCTTCTGCTTCGCGAACCATCTGTTCAGGCGAATCGGCCGGGTAGTTGGCAACATCGTTGGAACTGATGGCGACGATGCCGACATTCTTGGCCATGCAATCCCTTCCGAGAAGCGCCAGTTGATCCGCAACGTGCTTCACATAGGGACAGTGATTGCAAATGAACATCACGACCAACGCGCTCGTCGAATCAAAGTCGCGGAGGGAGACCATTTGCCCGTCGACATTCGGTAAGGAAAAATCGGGTGCGGTCGATCCGAGCGCGAGCATTGTACTTTCGGTTTTAACCATGAGATTGTTTCTCCCTGCAGCGGGTTTTCAATAAAGTGTGAAGTTCACGCCGCAACCGAGGGCGGCGGGCGTTGTACCGTGACGATTTTGAAAGATGTGTGCCGCCAAAGGTTCGGCGGTGATGATTGTGATATCAGAAATGCCGTCACCTGTCATGTCACCGAGCAGCAGGGCACCACCGCGACTGCCTGCGTCGAGGTTGGCAATTCTGCGGCCCTGGCGATCGATGATGCCGCGATCGGCAGAAACGATGATCTCATTGAGACCGTCCCCGTTCCAATCGACTAAATCGTGGATGCGACTGGACTCGAGAATCATTTTACCCAGCACTGCTCCGCGCGAGTCCATCACCCAGAGCGGGTTTTCGCCGCGGGGCTGATGGGCGATATCGACCAGTAGTTCCGGACCCGGTACGTCCGGGAAAATATCGCCGAGTTGTACCGATTCAAAGTGATAGCCGGGCCGCTCCCAGATGATCTTTCCATTGCCATCGACACAGGCGATGTTGTCGTCACCGCAGCATGTAAGAATGAGTCGGTAATCCTCGGGCGTTGCCCCCCGCTTCAAAACACGACAACAATCGAGATGTCCGTGCGATTGATCCATCACCTTCGAGCGATAGGTCCACCGTAGAGTTCCGTCGCTATTGAGCATGGCGTAACCGGCCATGATTTCATCCTTGCCGTCGCCATCCAGATCGATCGGTCGCGGCTGGTGTGCGGTGGGATATCCCCCCGGTTTCCACTCGCCACCCCAGAGTTGTTTGCCATTGTAGTCGTATGCCCAGATGCGCCGGTAGCGATCCTTCACGATCACCTCTCGCGGGCGTGGGCCACCAGTTAGATTCACAAAAACGAGGCAGTCGGTCGCGTTTTTCGGGATACTGAAGCGGCGGTTCTCTTTGCCGGTGGCGCCGTCGAGTTCGACCAGCGCTCCGGCGGTCGAGAGAATGACTTCGTTGGTGCCATTGCCATCCCAGTCGTAGATCTGCAGTGCGACGTCATAGCCGTTGTAAGCGTGTCCTTCATTTGGGTTTCCCCACTTCCAGAGGACGCTGCCATCGAGTCGGTGGGCGACCGCCGAGGTGGTGTATTGAATACCGTCGTTCCATTTGTTTTTTGCCGATACGACCTCGGGTATTCCATCGCCGTCGAGATCGCCGGTCACGCACCAGTTGCCGCCGTAGTCGGGGTCAATCGGCACGCTTTTCCACGGCTTGATCTGCGGAACATTCTGGGTGTTCGGCCCGCCATCGGTACGATAAAACCGCAGTGGTGGTTCCTCGGCGAAACCGAATGCCGATAACCCGAACAGTAAAAGAAAGTGAGTAATCGAGCGGATCATCAACTCAAAGTCGGGTGCGCGGTGGGGAAGGGTGGCAGGGGGACGTTGTTGGGGGCCCGGCGGAGTTTCCGCGGTTACCTTAACATGTGACGGTTGCTCTCCCAATGGGAATCACCCTTGCCATCGGAAGCGTGTGACGGATCATCGGGCCTCGGAATAACGCGAATGTAGGCGTCTTCCGCTTCACGGCTTTGGCCTACGACGATGTGCGAGTGACCCCGCGGGTCGGTTTCCAATGCTCCGCGAACCGCAATCCGATCACCGCGTCGCGCTTGGCCGGTGAAGGTGGCGCTGAAGCTGAGCACTTCAGCGGCCTGGGGGTGGGCGATCGACCAGCGGGCCGGAGTGTGGAAGGCGTATCGGTCATCGGTCACCAACGCCTCGATATCCATGTGCCCCTGCTTCATCCAGGGCCCGGTGTCGTTGTGGGGCGAAGGAGCGACCAGGGAAATATCGATCTTCGTGCTGCTGAGCATCACCTTGTTGTATTTGCGGCCTTCGTGCCAGCGGTACTCCGCAAGGCTCAGGGCGGGTTGCCGGCGACGGTAAGAGCGTGCCCATTGGTCGGTCGAAAGTGGCTCAAGCGGTGGGGGTGGATCGCGTAACAGGTGACGTATCTGGTGGAAGATAATCTCGTCGTAGCAGACCAGGTCGATATCGGAGTCGTCACGTTCGGCGCCGACCAGGAGTGAGCCACTGACGCCGAGTTGTCGCAGTGGGACTCCATGTTTGCTAAGAAGGTCTGCGGCGTGGCGGGCGACTGCTGTCTTGCCGCGGTTGGCCCTGCTGCAGATTGCCGCGAGGGCGGATCGCGCTGAGCGGTGTTCGGCAATGCGATCGCGGGGCACCGCGTGTATCAGCGTGTCGCGCTGCTCGGAGAAGAAAAGATACTCAGGGTAATCTGTATCCAATAGGGTAGCGGCGGCTTTTGAGGTGAGTTTTTGCCAACCATTGTCGTGTCGCCGGTAGCGAAGGTAAGCGACCACTCGATCTGATTCGAGTTGAAACTCGACGACCGCGAAGGCGAGTCCTTCGGCGGACACAATGTAATCGCGGGGCAGATAACGGGCAGTCACCGGGCGGACGCTCCGTGGCGGGAGTGGGACGTGACCGGCCGAGAATAACGTCGAGTCCAGGTGCCAGTCAAGCGACTGATCTTAACCGTGGCTCCAGCGGCGCTACTTCACGTTGTCTTTATGGTCGAGACCGAACAGTTCACCGATAAACATCTCAGTCTCATAATCGTAGCCCTGCGGGAAATTGATTTGGTGAATCGTTTCATCGACGCGTTCTTCTGCATCGCTCATTGCGGGTTGCCTCCTGTCTGAGCTAATCGCTGGCCATCGCTCAAGGTGCGGTTGCACCTGCTCCTCCTTGGAATAATTGCCGAATCCCCGGCAGAGCGGACAAATTTATTTAATTGCCCGCTTGCCGCCGTGAGGGCAGACCCGCGATACGCTCGATCAGACCAACGGTAGTGCGATTGCGAGAAGTGTGACCGAAAAGCCGAGGAAACGCCGTACGCTTCGCAGCATCAGGCTCGCTGTGAGGGCAATCGACAGGAGCAAGCCAGCCGAGGGCTCGGGCACGGTGGGTGCCGTGAAGTCGACCTGGAAGTAAACATTCTGCAGGGCTGTATAGGGTGTCGTATTGACGTCGGTTAATTCTGCAAGCGTCAAGCTGTAGGTGGAGGCGCCAGCAATATCGCCCACATTTCCACTCCAACTCACATCCCAGATCATGAAGTCGGTTTCGGTGGGTGATGCAAACATGGGGTCGGCCATAATGGCAAAGGCATCGGGCCGCGGAATGGAGTAGCTGTCCCAAAGGTTGCCGTATAAAGGTTCGCTGAAGGCGTCGGGTGCGTCGTTGGTGCTGTAGGCAGTCCAGTCGACGACGGCGGCAGTATTCGCGACATCGGCAGCCGTTTCGAATGACCCCCAGTGCTCATCGGTATTGTCGGGGTACTCAGTTATGGAAAAACGCCCACCGTACCAATCTTTATAATGCGGCATTTGCTCTCCCTTGAGGCAACGTGTGCAATGGTGTTCTGTTACCCTCGCTCTGTGCAGGCGAGGTTACCCGCTTAGTCTAATTCTTCACCAAGAGGCTCGCAAGGAAAAAAAGAGTAGGGCAGACGAAAACCGGAAAAAACGGCTTCTTTCGCTGCGGTGGATCTCCGCTTTTTGTTCCAATTTAGACGGAATGCATCACAATCGAATACCGCGTTCCGACGGTGACCGGTGTAATCGCGTGTAGCACGCTACCGCCAAAGGCCACCGCATCGCCGACTGAGAGTGGAATGCTTTGAGATTCGTTCTCGGCGGTGATCGTGACGAATTCGCCACCTTCATAACCGGCGTTCAATGCCGCGGTGAAAGAGACCAGACTGCGGTCCTCGTGAGGCGCGAGAGACTGCCTTGTCGCAGGGTCATACTTGCGGATATAGATCTGGAAATTGGTTAGCGTAATATCAGCGCGCTCCTCGAGTAATCGTTGCCGCAGTCGTTCTGCGGCAGCTTGTCCGATCGGGTGCTTGAGGACGTTGAGTTCCCAGGCGGGCTGATCATCGACGGTGTCTTTCTCAATACACCACGGTTGGGTTTCGGCAAAGGCGATCATCTGCTGGCATTCCGGTTCGGAAAAGACCTTCGAAAGAACCAGCGGCGGAAGCGAGAGGGGAGCGGTCAATTGCTGATCTTCTTCCAATCTGACAGACGCGGCAGACCGAACTCGTGGGTGGTTGCGTCTTTGAGGGTGACGACAATATCGGCCGAAATGGAAATCCGAGGTTCATCCGACTGATGGGGTTCGGTTGCATGGACTGTCTTGGATGGAAACACGACCAGGTCCCCTTCCGCCACATCGACGAGCGTAGTCGATGAGTTGGCGGCGGTTCGCGGACCTTTGAAGAGCGATCCCATCCGTGATTCGAAGAGTCCCGGTAAAAATTCATTTGGGGCGTCGGACATCAGAAAAGCGAGCCGACCGCCTTCGGCGGGGGTTTGGAGGTAGTAGGCAACGCTCAGGTGGCTTTGCAGGTGGGCATGGCGGTTGACCCGCTCGTTTTTCTCAGCCACCACACCCCAGGAACGGGTGACGTAGAGGTCGAACTGTGCCGGGTCGATACTCATCTCGGCAAGGTAAGCCGTCAGGCCGCGCGCGATAGCAGAAAACAGAGGCACAAAGAGTGGCTGGGCATGTAAGGCGGCGTAACCTTTCACATCGCCGGTCCAGGCAGATATTTCTGATCTTGGGGGCGCCGAATCGCGGCGCATTTCTAAGATTCGAGCGATCCACTCTCCCCTTGCATCGGTCTTGCCATCGTCAGGAAACCCTAACGGAAATGAAAAAATGGAGAGGGGAAAAAGGTCAATTTTTTTCATAAAACTGTGCCGTGCAGGTGTGGACAGTCCGATAGTGAAAGAGGAATATCGGGGCTCAGACTTAATAGGATACTCTTTGGAATCCGTTGCAACAGGTGGTGTGATCGATGCAATTTGACCATATGGCGTTTGAAGTGGGCGATCTTGAGCGGGCTGTTACATTTTATGTGGAGCGACTTCAATTTCGTGAGAGCTGGCGGCACCGGAATGAAGAAGAGAGAGAAGAGTGTGTGTTTCTTGAGCGAGGTAACGTCAAACTCGAATTGCTGGCACGTCTCGACGGCGGCTTTCATCGTCCCCCAACTCCCGAGACTCCCTACTGCCCGCATCTGGCGATCGGAGTCGGTGATCTCGATGGCGAGGTGGAGCAATTGAAGTCGGGGGGGATCGACTTGCTTCGTGGTCCTTTAGAGGTGGCGGGCAAAGTGCGCTGGCTCTATTTTGCCGACCCGGATCATAACGTGATCGAATTAGTCGAATGGCTCAAGTGATTGATTATTATTTTCCAGTACTGATTTTTTCCAGGTTTTGTTGACGTGCCTTCCAAGGATCCTCTCCACTAGGCATTGTCCAAAGGTTGTCGGTTTCTGGCGCGTTGGAGGTTTCGCCGGAGTGTGTTTCGCGTGAAGCATCAATTCGATCAGAACGAGCAGACGCCCCACTATTTGGGAAAAAAGGTTTGAAACCTTGGCCCATTGGTTGGCCACCGCCACCCATACCGCGAAAACCAAGCAATTGCCTCGCCGGATATTGTGCCAGTAATGTGTCGTTGCTCCCGCATGGTGTCCGGAAATCGACGTGCATCAATCGATTCGGTAAGGCGTAATAGAATACACGCACATCTGCGAAGGCGATTCCTTCGCGAACCATGTGTTTGAGCGTGTTGATTTGTTTGGCCGACGGATATTTTCCGATTAAAATCTTTCGTTGTATTCCGGCAACAACCTTGTCGTATTTCTCTAGTCGCTCATCCCAGTCTTTCCTCAGGCTCTCGGTGGTAAGCGGTTTCCACATGGCGTCACCAATTTTGTATTCTTTAGTTTGGGTTATCACTATACGGCGTTCATCTGATTTTGTGCCCGGTTCAGTGGCACATGTCCAAACGTACTTTGCCTTGACTGATCCCGTATTATTCTCGGGTATCCATTCCAGAGATTTTGTGATCGGTATCGGCCCCTCGGTTGTAGGTACGCCAACAGTCGGAAAGCTAAAAGGGTCCTGTTTTGGGTCTGTAGGTTCAAGCGACCAGTGTATTTCGCTGGGCGCATGTTTCAGATCAAAAGAATACGTTTGTTTGGCATCACGCCCGAAAAGTTGTATGTTTGGTGCCTTGACGATTGGTCTGAGTTGTACTGTTTCGCGTTGGGACTGATTGCTGAACGTGATTTGAGCGTTATGGAGGAGCGCGCGTTGTGCTGCAGTGGTCGTCTCGTCCCATTTGAACAAGACACCCTGATCGGTCAGGTCGATACTAGCGATCGCTGGATGTTTATCGGCAAGACGGAGCAACCATTTATTCTCCGAGGGTCTTGTGCGAGTCAGGGTAAGTTTAGATTCGTTCGAGTACTTCGGCGAGTGAAGGGTTAATTCGCATGGATCGTGATCAAAAAACTGCACACGGTCGGTGAGCACATGCTGCTCGGACACCGATTCTGGGAGGGTAAATGTCGAGGGCAGTGCCGCAAACTGTCTTTGTGGTTCAGGGGTTGATACAGTCTTGGGTCGCTGTAGATGGGTGTCATCGATAATTGGTATTTCGGTCCGATCTAAAACCGCCCGCCCGTCCGATGGTCGTGTCTTTGGCAGAGCTTTTCTCTCCGGGCGTGTGTCTCTTTCTCTTTTAGCGGCCGGAGTCTGGGCGGCTTGTGGTCGGGCGTTTGTCCCCTGGTTTGCGGGTGTTTCGGCCCGTCGCTTTTTGGGCTTGGCGACCTTATCGCCAGTGGTTGAAAAGTAGAGAACAATAAATGCCAAAAGAAAAACTGCCCCGACCAGGGAGATAATCAAAAGCGTCGGATCACTTTTCTTTCGTCGTTTTGTCCGGCGCGTGCGGACTGATGATTGCTTAGCCATTGGGAAAGAGTCGGTTGAGATTTTAGTTGGATCTGTGGCGCTAGATTACTTTTCATTGTGGCGAACAATAATAACACGAAAACGGGGGTTAACCCCAATGCAGCGCCGCAAAATACCCCGTCGACGCCTTCTGTTGCGGCAAGGTTACCCGTTTTTTGTCGAAGCGATTGCGGTCAGCAGGACCGAGACTAGGAGCAGAAAGGCACCTGCGGGCAACAGCAAGATTCCCAGGTCGGGGTCTCCGGGGTAAGGGAAAAGCCCGCCAAAGAAAAATCCGAGTGGCATCAGTACGCTTGCCGCCAGCAAGCTCCACGAGGCGAGCTTTTGTTGCGGCGCGGGCCACGCAACAAGTCGGGTCACGGTCCAACTGAAGGCGAGGTTGATTAGACCAAGCAGGGTTCCGTGCGTGTGCGCCAGGGTAAGCATCAGGCGCCGCGTCTCATGATCGGCATCGAGATACCATCCCACTTTGAAACCGTGCATGGCCTCCAGTGTAATCCCGAGCGTGAGGAATACGAGCAACTGCCACCAGCCGAAACAGAGGTGCAGGTGCGCTCGGCACGGGGGACCAGGGCTGACCGGCGGGTTTGGCGATTGCTGTTGCATCGGTCACTCAGGGATTTCGATCGGAGTATTGTCGCGCTCTCCCGACATCGCTTTGAGGAAGGCTGTGAGCGACTCCTCGCCAGTCAATTCTATGATGCGGTCTGAGAGTTCGGAACCGGGTGGATGGTCGGTATTCCAATTCGTAAAGCCCGTCCGCTGATAATTGCGGAGATCCTCTTCCGAGGACCAGAAGTCGTAGGGGAACTGCTCCGGTCGATAGCCCTCAAAGCCGCGCAGTGCGCGGTGGGCGATAAAGCGAACCTGTGCGTAGGGGTCGGTGAGCATCTCCAGTAAAAAGGCGGGCTCCCAGTCGCTGCCGGAGGCGCTGAGAGCCGGCTCCCAGCCGAAATGCCAGGCAGCGATGGCGCGTTGGATTGCGTTGCCCTTGAGCAGCCACAGCAGCGAGGCAGGCAAAGTCGCCTGTTCGGCGGTTAAAGTGGCAACGGGCTGGTCGTACCATTGGTGGAGATACTCGGAGGTCCAAGCCAGCGATTGATCAAGGTGGCAGAGGTTGCATGCATCAGGTCGCCCGGTGTCGGCGCTCCGCTGAACGTCGGGGCTGTCGATGCGATGACTGCGCATGGCGGTCGAGAGTGCGTAGGTGGTGTGCGGCATATGACAGTTGTAGCATTGGCTACCACTCGAATCGGCAGCGTGGTGCGTATGTGCTTCGAGGTTTTCGCGAAACGACTCGTGGCACTGGAGGCACGCCTCGTTGGTGTTCATGCCGGCAGCCAATTGATCGTTGGGATCGCTCGCGTGCATCGAGTGACACGAGAGACAGGTCAAGTCCCCGTTGAGGTAGCAGGGCGATTTGATGTGCGCGTTGTATTCGTCGCCGCCGACCCTGCAGGTGCCGTCTTTCCAGAATACCTTGGTGAAGGTGTGTCCCGAAGTCGGGGTCTGAACGCCGTCAGGGTTGATCTTGTCTTTGCCGTAATAGTCGTCGATTTCTGGAAGAGCCGCAAAATCAGCAAACGTCAGGTGCTCGGCCAGGTCGTCATCGCCCGCACGGTATTGAATGCCGTGTTTGCGCGCCTCCTCTAAGTCGATCGGCTGGCTGCTGCTGTGGCATCGCCCGCAGATCATCACGCTCACTTCGGTGCTGCATCGCTCAGGATTGACAATGGTCGGATCGGGACCACCGGTCAGGTGTTGGCCATAGCGATGGAGCGCATTTTGGTGATACTCCACATGTTCCCGTCCTGGGCCGTGACACGCTTCGCACGAGATGCCAAAATCGGCAACGCTGCTCTCGGCGAGCATCGTCGCCTCGTCGAAGCGTGGAACGCCCCCCGTGCTGTGGCAATTAATGCAGTGGCTGTTCCAGTGGGCAGAGTTACCGGGGGTGCCCGGCGGTTCGATTACAGACTTCTGCTTAGGAATCCATCGCTTTTCTGTGATGTTGTAGTAGAGTGGAATCTCGATAGGCTGTCGATTGATTTGAATCGCCTGCCCGTTGGCGCCGGCGGCCCACTCGTTGGGGACCCAGTAGGCTTGGTAGTGATGTGAACCGGTCGACATCACCACGCGTCGCGGAAAGCGGGGCAACGAGCGCATTTTTCCCACCGAGTTTTTCTTTTTTGCGTCGACCATAAACAGGTCGCCATCGCGGTAGAAGTTGTAGGTGATCCCGTCGACCGTATAGTCTCGCCCATCAAAATCACCCGCGACGGTTTCGGGTGATACGATTTGGGTCATCGTCCGGTGGTAGGTGTTGTGCCAGGAGGCGTGGGCTCCGGGGTGGCACTTTTTACAGGTGTCCGCCGAGACGTAATCGCCCGTGCGATCGATGTGGGGAATTGCGTCGACGGGAATAGGCTGCTCGCGTTTGTAAAACGCGAGGGCAGCAGCGGAACAGAGTACCGCCAGGATAATCACCACCGGTCCGGCGACCGGAATGCGGCGTTGTATGGTTTCGGTGGATGGAGCGTTCATCGCAAACTCCTCGGCCGTTCGGACCGGCGCAGCGGGCGGCCCTTCACCGTCTATTCTCGCCTCTGCTCCGCCCGTGAGTCAAGCAATGTTGTCGCCAGACTATTTGCGATCTTCATTCATGTTGACCGTTCTTCAGAGCCTGATCAGGCGAGTGGGATAGCGTAACATGAAGCTGGCGAACATGCGGGCAGACGCAGAAGCAAGGGTTTTAGACGTTCGGGGCCGCGGATCATTCGACGGGTCGTGCAGGGCGAGGTTCTCACCATCAGATGCTGACTGAGCATGGCGTCTTGGTTACTGAGCGAATGCTTTATCCGCGGCACACGCTACTCGCGGCGTTGCGATAGCAACCAGCGGGCGAGTGCCGGGTTGGCGTAGGTCGCTGTCCAGGAGTCGTGTCCCGCATCGGGATAGACGGTGAATTGAACGTTCCCTCCCCGGGCTTTCACCGCATCGACCATTTGCCGCGATTGCGAAACGGGCACCACGCGATCTTTGGCTCCGTGGAAGGCCCAGATGGGAAGTTCGGCAAGTTTCTGAGCATCGCCGGGGTTGCCACCGCCGCAGATCGGCGCGATGGCGGCAAATCGTCCCGGCATGGCCGCGGCAAGGTGCCACGTGCCGTAGCCTCCCATGCTCAGTCCGGTCACGTAGACCCGGTCAGGGTCGACTCGATAGCGATCCTTGATGTGCTCGATGAGTTTTCCGAGTCGCTCAAGCTGTGTTTTATCGCTCCATTGCGTGCCTCGCGGACACTGGGGCGACACGACGATAAACGCGCCGTATCCATACTGATTCTGCGATGCCTGTTTTGGTGGCCCATGTTTTGCGACCTGACGGAGATCATTGCCCCGCTCTCCAGCGCCGTGTAAAAACAGCAGCAACGGCCACCGCGCCTTCGATTGGTTGTATCCGTTTGGCAGCGAGAGCAGGTAGTCGACGGTAGTTTTGTCATCGTTGCCGGCGTTGAATTGTTGGTGGGTTTGATTAGATTTGATTTCCGCGACAAGGGGTGCGACGGCGAAGCAGAATACGAAAAGTGACAGGCATCCAAAGAAAGGTAATTTTTTGGCTCGGTGGCAGGCTGGCATTATTTGGTATCCCATTTTAAGGGTTTTGAGGGCCGCTAAGGGTGACTTGTGAGCCCCATAAATAATGCCAGATATTTAGCGTTCGTCCAGAGTCAATGGCAAATTGCTTACCGTAGAAATTAACCCTAGACTCGTGGATTCGCTGCGTGTAATCTGTAGCACATTGTGATTGCGATTAGGGTGAGTGCCTAGCGATATTTCTGGTTTATTGTTGTGAGGGAAGGAAATTCAACGACAGCAATTGTTTTGCTGCAGTGCATAACGAACAGGAGAGAGATCGACAGATGAAGTTGAGTCGTTTTTGCCTTTACGCGTGTTTGTTTTCTTGCGTGATGGTCGGTTGCAAGCCGTCGCCGGGTGTCAATAAGAACGAGCAGGTGGATTCCAAGGAGATTATTCATCAAACCGACACCTCCAAGCTCACCGCAACGAATATGGGCGTGCCAGTCAACTCGCCCGAGGGCGAATTCAATCCGGAGATGACCAGCAACGGTCTGGAGATGTTTTTCTCTTCCGAGCGGCAAGGTTCGCAGGACCGCGATCTGTACCGCGCGCGTCGCGACACGCCGGACGGTCAGTGGACGGTGGTTGAGAATATGGGCCCGAAGATCAATAGCCCTCATCTCGATTCGGGTCCTTCGATCACCTCAGATGGCAAAACGCTCGTCTTTCATTCCGAGCGGCTTTTTAACGGTGCGAAAGATGGTATTCAAACGCATCGCGATCTGTTTTTTACTCAGCGACCCTCTCTCGATGCACCGTTCGGGAAAGTGGAGCTTGTGCCCGGCGAGGCGGTGATTACTGAATATGCCGATACGGCAGCACTGATCACCGATGACGGGAAGACGATATATTTCAGTTCGAATCGTCCCGGGGGAATCGGCAGCAAAGATATCTATGTCGCGACTCGCGAGGATTCCACCGGCCCGTTCACGACGGTGAAAAACATGGGTCCGAATGTGAACTCTCAGTGGGTCGATTCGAATCCTGCGATTACCGAGGACGGCCTGACACTGTTTTTCCATTCGAAGCGTCCGGGTTATGGTCGGTCTGATCTTTATGTGACCAATCGCGTCTCGAAGGATGCACCGTGGGGAAAGGCGCGGAATTTGGGCGTGACGGCCAACACCAATTACGCGGAGGCGAATCCGAGCGTCTCGGCGAGCGGCAAGATTTTGCTTTTCCGTTCTGACCGTGAGGGCACGGTGGGTAAGCAGGATTTGTGGCAGATGCCGATGAATCCCGACTGGCTTAAGCCGCAATAGGTGCAGGCTTGCGCAAGCCGGTGGCAGGGCAGTGGCAGGGCAATAGTGCGGGTGAGAGGACTCGAACCTCCACGACCTAAGGCCACTAGATCCTAAATCTAGCGCGTCTGCCAATTCCGCCACACCCGCATGTGTAGGCGAGAGCTAGTTTGAGCCTTTATTTATAGAGTGTCAACGTCACACGGCTTCATCAGCGTGCGCCCTCTAGGTAGCAAAATTAGGCGATCGTTCAAGAAATGGTTCAGAAACCTCTGCAATGTTTCACAAACCTTCGCATCGTGGCCGTAACTTGTCGGGTGGAGTCTGTGGCGTGGCGATCAGGCATTCTTGACCGACTGGTGGCAAGGCGATCCGCTAGGGTGAAAGTTTGGAATCGACGTATTTATAATGCGATGGCCCTCCTGCATTTTGGGGCCACGCCCATTTCATCTCGCGAAAGTCTTTCGAAAATGTGACGGAGGCGGCTGCTTCCGCTGATAAATCTTCTTCCCAGGCCGCAAGATCGATTCGCATCGTGAACTCATTAACATTTTGCTCCATTATTTTGTAAGCACCGAATCTGCGTTCACCGTCCTCGGCAATGGCGACCCATAATCCAAACGGCAGGAAAAACATATTTCCTTCTTTAATTTGCCACTGCCCAATGAGTGCCTTCGCGGGCGTGCTGGTATCTCGACCACTACACGCAGTGCAAACCAGAAAGGTCAAACAAAATAAAAACGCAGTAAGACTTCTCATAACGCACCCCTATTCGATTAGATAATCACCGCACCCATTATCTAAAAAAGTATTCCCCGCCGACTAGCCCGGACAAAAGCCGGTCAGTAGCGGTTAACCCCCAGTACTGCACTCTGGCACGCCCTGTTTTCACCCCGTATGCTGGAAGAGTCAAAAAGCAATTCATTTCCGCAGGGCAATTCTATGAAGACGTACAGCAGACTCACGCTGGCTTTCTTGCTTCTGAATCTCATCGTGCTGCAGGTGGGCGAGCATTTTTAAGGTGGGGATCGTTTCAATCACCGGGGAGGAAAATCGTGTTTGGTTGGTTTCGTAAGTCGTCCGCTGGAGAACCCATGACAGGACCACAGAAGGTGGTGATGTGGGTGGCGATTGGTCTGGCCATCGTTTGTCTACTGTTCCCCTATGTGCAGGATGGCGGCACGCGGGTGATCCAAGTGCTGCGGGCGAAGAACCCGCAATTTGAAATGAACCGATCAGAGTGGAATCAATATCGCAAAACATTCGACACCGATGGAAGGCAGAGCGACAAACCGCAGGTACCAGAGGAGTTTCGAAAATCGGGCCGCTTTCTTTACCCGGCGGTCTCCGGTAGTGGAGAGTGGGGTTTCTGGTATTTTTACCAGCCCGAACAGGTGGAGCTGGAATATGTCAATCTAAAACGCAGCGAGTCGACCAATGCGTTTCGATTTTTATTTTCGGATTTAAAAAGCTATGGCAACATCATCTTCACCGTGTGGTTTGTGGAGCTGTTTGTCATATACCTCGTCGGCAAAGGATTGAGCGCCCAGTTTCGGACTCCAAATCGGTGATGAGGACTGCTTGGTGCTAGGAGGCGCAGGCCTGGAGTGCGGCGTCCAGGCCAGCCGCTGCGACGGCGTGGTCATCCTCAACTGACGCGCCCGACACACCAATGGCGCCGATCACCGCGCCCTGGTTGTTCGTGATCGGTAAGCCACCCGGGAACGAGATCAGCCCGCCATTTGAATTTTCGATGTGATACAGCGTCCCACCGGGCTGTGAGAGTTCGCCGATTTGACCGGTGGGCATATCAAAGTATCGGGCTGTTTTTGCTTTCTTGCAGGCGATGTCGACGCTGCCGATCCATGCCCCATCCATGCGGTAAAATGCTTTGAGGTTCGCGCCCGCATCGACGATGGCGATGTTCATTTTCAGTCCGAGATCGACCGATTTCGTGATCGCGGCGGTGAGCATTTTCTCTGCCAGTTCAGTGGTTATATCGCTTGGGGAAATTGTCGACATGATGTGAGTTCCTTGGTGTAACGGGGTAATCTTGGTGGATCTTGGTGGAATGTATACCTGGTGCAACTAGTTTGCATTCGTGCGTGCAAGATAGTGTTGCCTTTCATGTTGTCTTAATTATCCAAAACCGACGAAGCGGTGTCTTGTAGGTACCTCGCAAAAAATTGTACATTTGCCGCATGGCGAAAGAATTGCAGAAGCCGCGCGTCTGGCAGGATCGTTTTTTTAAAAAGCTCGCACATCCCCTGACGCTGTTGGATTTATTTGACACGATTCCACATGTCTACATGTACATCAAGGATACGGAGAGTCGCTTTGTGCGGGCCAACCGTGTTGTCTGTGATGTGGTCGGGGTGGGGCACCCGGATGAGGTGATCGGGCATACGGATTTTGATTTTTTCCCTCCGGCGATTGCTGCGCAGTATGTTGCCGAGGATCAACGGGTGATCACCACGGGCGAGGCATTATCGGGCCAGGTTTGGGTCGTGCCGGGAAAAAGTGGCGTGCCGCGTTTGTACCTCTGCACCAAGATTCCTTTGCTTGACGATAAAAAGCAGGTGGCTGGAATTGCCGGGGTCAAACGTCCGTATGAATACTCGGCCGATGATTCTGCCGGTTACAGTCGGCTGGTCCGGGTCATTTCATTTATCATCGACAACCATGCGGACTACATCGAAGTCAAAGACATGGCAGCGCACGTGCAATTGTCGGTGAGCCAACTGCAGCGCGAGTTTTCCAAGAAATTTGGAATCACTCCCAGTCGTTATCTGCGCGAGGTTCGGGTGGGGATGGTCAGGCATTTGCTTGAGAGTAGCGATCTGAGTTTGACGCAGATTGTCCGCGAGTGTGGTTTTTATGACCAAAGTCATCTCTCGCGTCATTTCAAGGCTTCGACGGGACTCACCCCGCTCAAGTATCGCCGGCGGTTTCGAGCTCGTTAATCGATCGCAGTTATTAATGAATGATATCGGCGGTCGGAGCACACGTCGCGCCCGACTGGTCCCCAGTCCGTTACGCGGGTATCCTGGCCTGATCCCCAAACGTTTATCTCTTGTAAATCGAGGTAAAGGGAAGCCCATTTCGTTCTTTTCCCGTGGTCACGCCTTGTTTGTTTGGCGCAGCCGACCGCTCTGTTTCGCGCTAATTTACAACGATGTCACTCGTACAGCTCAACGATCTTTCGATTGCCTATAGCGGACAGCCGCTGTTCGACGAAGTGGAGTGTCGGATCGAAGCCAAGCAGCGCATCGGTTTACTCGGACGCAATGGAGCCGGTAAGACCACCCTGATGCGGCTCATTGTTGGGCAAGAACAGCCTGACTCGGGAAAGGTGATCGTTGACCCGAATACCAACATCACCTTGTTGCCGCAGGGTGTACCGGCTGATCTCCAGGGAAAAATCGGCTCCATTATTGAACAGGGATACGCAGGCGCTGACCTGCCGGTGTGGGAAGCACAACAGGCGGTCGAGCAGATTGCCTCACGCATGAAGCTCGATGTGACTGCGGATTTTGAAACCCAGTCATCGGGGATGAAGCGCCGCGTGCTGCTGGCGCGAGCGCTTGTCTCGAAGCCGGATTTACTTTTGCTGGACGAACCGACCAATCATCTCGATATCGAATCCATCCAATGGCTTGAGGGATTTCTCTCGGCGTGGCCGGGTGCTTTGCTGTTTGTGACGCACGATCGCACGTTTCTTCAATCCCTTGCCACTCGAATTCTGGAAATCGATCGGGGACGACTGTTCGATTGGTCGTGTGACTACGACACCTTCCTTGCGCGAAAGGAAGCGGTGCTTGCGGCTGAGGAAAAACAGAACGCTTTGTTCGACAAGCGATTGCAGCAGGAAGAAAAATGGATCAGACAAGGCATCAAGGCGCGCCGCACACGGAATGAAGGACGCGTTCGCGCACTGAAGAAGATGCGGGCCGAGCGGCAGGATCGCCGCAAGCAGGTCGGCCAGGCGCGGATTCAGATTCAAGAAGGGCAGCGGAGCGGTAATCTGGTCGCTGAGGTCGACGACATCAGCTTTGCTTATCCGGGCCAGAAAATCGTCGAGGTATTTTCGACGACAATTTATCGGGGAGACAAGATCGGCGTGATTGGCCCGAACGGGGTCGGAAAAACCACCCTGCTGCGTTTGATACTTGGCACACTGCAGCCCGAGGCGGGTTCGGTGCGCCTCGGTACCAATCTGCAAGTGGCCTATTTTGATCAATTACGTGACCAGCTCAATGAAAACCAAAGTGTTGTGGATAATGTGGGGCAAGGGTCATCGTCGCTCACCATCAATGGGCGAGAGCGACATGTTTTAGGCTACCTGCAGGACTTTCTGTTTGCACCCGAACGCGCACGAACCGAAGTCCGATTTCTTTCGGGCGGAGAGCGGAACCGGATTCTGCTCGCAAAGCTATTTGCGAAGCCTGCCAATGTGATTGTGCTGGATGAACCGACAAATGACCTGGATACCGAGACGCTGGAACTGCTTGAAAGCCGCTTGGTAGACTTTGGGGGCACGGTCCTGGTGGTCAGCCATGATCGCTCATTTTTGAATAATGTGGTGACCAGCACGATTGTCTTTGAGCAGGATGGGGTGCGCGAGTATGACGGCGGTTATGACGATTGGCTTCGGCAGAAACCCGAGACGTCAGGCGGCACAACGCCGAACGGATCAAAAAAGAAGTCGAAGAAAAGAGTTCAGGAATCTGCCACTGCGAAAAAGAAACCGCTCAGCTTCAAAGAAAAGCAGGAATTGAAACAGTTGCCGTGCATGATCGAATCGCTAGAAGAAGAAATTGCAACGCTTCACAAGCGGATGGCCGAGCCCGATTATTACAAACAGCCGGCGGATGTTTTAAGCACAGGAAAAGCCCGTTTGGTGGAGTGTGAAGCGAGCCTGGCAGCCGCTTTCAGCCGCTGGGGTGAGTTAGAGCTGCGGGCAGGTGACTGACCCCACCTACCTCGGCTTCAGCAGAAACACGCTAACTATAAGGGTTTACGTAGAATTGAGGATTTCGGGGTATTTCCCCGAAAATTCCTTGTTGTCGCCCCGATTTTCGTTTGACTGGTAGTCAGTCATTCACAGGGGGGCAAGCTAATGCGTACGATCACACTGTTTCTTTTCGCCGCTCTTGCGGTGACGTCTGTCGACGCGGCGTGGTATCAGACAACGGTCAACTCGTTTGTCGATCCGATTCAATGCGTCTTCGGTGGCGATTATCACTGGTCTGGGAATAACCTGGAACCCCACGCGTACCTGACCAGCGCGTACCTGACGGGCGCGGTCCTGAACGATGCGAATTTTCTCGAAGCGAATCTCAACGGTGCTGACCTTACCGGTGCGCAGATGAGGGGCGCGGATTTCTCGGGTGCTGACCTGAGCGGGTCAATTCTTACCGATACTCAATACTACACCGATGTCACGTGGACGGAGACCTTTTACTACACTGATAACGAGCCTACCTGGCATAGCGGCATGGATGCAGCTTGGCGCGCAAGCGTGGGTATCTTGACCTTGGCCCCCACACGCGCCGTTTCCGAACCGGCCACGCTGCTGCTGCTGCCCCTGTTGGGCCTGGCACTGCTTCCGCGACGCAGGCCTAGACGATGCGGGCAACGCTCCGTTTAACTACGCCACGGCGATGACGAAACTCGATATGCTTTGGATAGCCTATTTGTCTTTCTTTTTTTTTGCTTTGCGTTTTTGGACTTTCGGTACCGTGACTGCCCGGGCGCGTGGGTCTACTTGGGCGGCCCTCCCATAATTTATCGGTGCAGCTTGACTTGCACGGATGGCGTACCCTCGGTTTCCCGCGCTCGCACGATGCGC
Organism: Planctomycetaceae bacterium; assembly: GCA_902630355.1. Classification (GTDB taxonomy): domain Bacteria; phylum Planctomycetota; class Planctomycetia; order Pirellulales; family UBA7805; genus UBA7805. The sequence continues at coordinate 6,702 of CACOUL010000015.1, read as the reverse complement.
GTGAGCTGGCCACCCAAAAGTCATCGGACTGTAAAATGCCGGTCTCCCAAAGTTGGTCGCCGGGGCATGCTGAGCCGTCGCTGGAATTCCTCGAGTAAAAGGTGTGTTTCCGCACTCAGCGCAAGCTGTGGCGACCAAAGTGCCTGTGAATGCACAAAAAATGGCAATAAATTGTTTCATGACTCACGGTCAGTTGACGCACTGTGCGCAGAAAGAGACCGTCTCCTATTTTTCGAGTTAAGGGAGGGAAAAACCAAATTAGGCTTTTAGGGGGGAAGCACGCTGCGGCGCCAGGCAAGAGGCCGAGGTGGGGATCACCGAGCGATGAACCGCCTGCCGAGGATCAAGAAGTGTCGCGTAGCACGAACAACATAACTTTATAGGTAGTGGCCCTGGTTTGTCAAACCGCTGAGATTAGCTTTTTTTGTAATTAGCTTTTATCGGCAGCGATCTCAGAATAGAGTCCTCGCGATTCGTTGGGGGCCGCCGGCTTCACGTCCCGGCAGAAATAGATATTGGCTCTTAGCGTGGTTGACTGAAATGACAACTAAATGGAAAGTGAGTACTAGAACCTCTATAGAAACCACTTGACCTCTAAGAGCTCGAATATCCGATGACGCTTTATTTTCCCGGAATGATCGTTGGCGCAATCCTCCTGCAGACCATAGTATTCGCTCCCACCCTGTTCAATACTTTGAACGAAAAGTCAGCTGCAAAGTTAATTCGCGCACTTTTCCCAAAGTTTTTTCTGGCGATTTCAGTCCTGGGAGCCTGCTCGCTGTTTGTTCCTCTTCAGAGCGGAGCGACATTATGGCAGATTGGTATTGCCCTTATTTCGATTCTGTTTCCGCTAATTTGTCGAGCAATGATTCCACGAACGAATCGCGCGAGGGATGAGGGAAATGAAAAAACCTTTAGTCGGTTACACAGAATCAGCGTCATCCTGACGGTGATTGTATTGATCGGAAATCTTTCGCTACCGTTGCTTCCGCACGCCTATTGACGGTGATTGTGTTGGCGAATGCCTTCGAGAGTCGCAACGCCTTTGATAGTTTTAATTGCTCATCCGGCATTCGGCGCATTCGCCTTCGGACAGGGAGATATCGGCGGGTGAGAGTGGGTTCCCGCACCGAATGCAGGTGGCTTGAATCGGCCGGCAGCACGCCTCATCATGTTCGGTGTTGTGGGGCATTTTCGGCAAGGAAGCTTGGACGAATAGTTAATCGCAGAGCGCAACGACATAATCGTTGCTTGGGGCCAGAGGGTCAAGGGGAAATCGGATATGGCGGACGTACAAGAGAATTTAATATCGCGTCGATCAATTTATCGATTTGAGGAAAAGCCGGTCCCTCGCGAATGCCTTGAACAAGCATTTGAGGCTGCGCGGCATGCACCATGCCATAAACAAACACATCCCTGGCGATTTTACGTGTTGGGCAAAGAGTCGCGTGCCCATCTGATCGATACGGTTGAGAAGCTCTCACGCGAAAAGTCGGATCGCCTTGGTGAAACCGATGTTGAAAAAATGGTGGCCAAAGCAAGAACAAAACTTTTCGACCCGCCTGTGCTTATCGCTGTAACCAGCGATCGGTCGTCGGATGATTTGTTTCGAGAACAAGAAGATTATGCGGCCACTGTCTGTGCGTTGCATAACCTCGTTTTATCTCTTTGGGATCAAGGTATTGGCTGTCAGTGGAGTACGGGATCGATTACGCGTGAGTCAATCACTTACGAAATACTCGGTGTCGCAGCGGCAGAGCAACGCGTTATTGGGTTTCTCAAAGTCGGTTATCCAGCAACGATTCCCGAACGACAGAAGAAACCGATTGAGGAGGTGCGGTTCTATCTTGCCTGAGGGATCACGGTCGCACACCTCGAATCCGAAAATTAAATCTCCCTCTCCGGAACTCCTGCTGTGGGAGATGCTGCCTTGAAAATCTTCCTTCATTTCAGATGATTCGTTTTGGCCTCCGTACTGTTGCCGGGTCGAAGGTGACAGTTCGGCAAGGTCCTGGCAGATTCTCGCCCATTCTGTACTCTGGTGCGCACCGTTTCGTTGCGTATCCTTTAAGCATTGGACAACTAACGCGGAGCATTGGTTTGCGAGCGGACTGGATAATATGAAAAAAAGAACCGGCGGAAAGCAAAAAAAAAATTCTCCGGGCCTTACCGGGCCCGATCCGCTGACCCATGCCTTTAAGGAATATTGGCGGAATGTGGACGCGGGAAAAAACCATACGAATGCGGCCCGGTTTGTAATGCGCGATTATGGAATTGAAATGAACGATAAACAATTCCGCCGCTGTGCACGCCGAGTGAAAGAAAAAATCAGAGAGATCAAAGGGTTCAGGAAAGGCGAACGCGATTATCATCTGATCGAGCATCTTGTAAGGCATCGTTACAAGGACCCGATTGAAACGTGGGATGAATTCGACACGGCGTTTCACGCCTGCGGATTGCCGCGAAGGATGCTCCGTGACGTAAGGCATTTTTTACAAGCGTCTGGCACGGAATTTATACAGAATAACGCCCCCGCAGACGAAGATTGGCCTGAATCACAATCGGGCCCCTGCAACTGACGATCGCCTTGCAGTAAAAACTTGATTTTCACAATGATTTCAGGTTCTCCAAAAGTGATTCGGTTTGCTTGGACCGTCCATGATTTATCAAATCCGAGCAGGTTTTGATTGGATTGCTGTTTGAAATTAAGTAAAATGCTGCTAAACATCGCCTGGACAACTCCGAGTATCGCCAAGAACTCTCGGTTGTCGTTTCGCGAATACAGCGCTGATAAAAAGGAGCTCGATTCATGTCACATCTGCACGACGATCACGACCACCAGCATGGCCCCGACTGCGGGCACACCCCAGTTGAGCACGACGGCCACACGGACTACCTCCACGACGGGCATCTGCATCATCAGCGCGGGGATGGTCAAGTGGAAGAGCATCGCATCGCGGTCACGGAGAAAAATCCGAATGACTGCACGCCTGCACACGATTGTGGCGGGCATGAATCGGGCCATCAGCACGGACCCGGTTGTGGACATCAGGCGGTGCCCCACGGCGATCATGTGGACTATCTCGTCGATGGGCATCTGCATCATCCACACGGTGATCACTGCGACGATCACGGGCCGCTCCAAACGGGCTAACCGATAGATGTCCCGGCCGTAACGAGTGTTCGCTGTGACAGGCCCCGAGGGTGGCATTCATTACTTAAGCACTTTTTACTCCGCCGGTGATGAGGCGGTCATCGATCACGGCATGTTGATGTGGCGGGCGCCCTTGCGCGGGGCGGGTTCGGATACTGTTGTGAGTTGGATGGGTGGCAATCCAACGGTGATCAACGGGGACGGCGATTCTGTTCGTGGCGGTGCGGTAGGGGGTTTATGAGATGAACATCAGCCACGTACTGGAAGTCGCCCGGTTTGTAGGTGTCTTTGGCGGTTTCTGGTTAGCTTACAGCCAATGGGACGATCCTCAGCTTTCCTTTCGCGTGTTGTCTGTGTGTGTGGTGGTCTCGGTTGCGGGAATCGCGGGTATTGAGAGTTTGTTTTTTTGCAAGCCCGCGGCAGCCGCCTCGGGTTACGCCGATCCCGGGCCTTATCAGCGGCAGTCGGCTTTTAATAACCTCGGCGTAGCCATCGTGGGCCTGGTCGTCTTTTTACTCGATTGGGGAACTCGCGCTGAAGCGACAACCTTTTTGGTGCTCCTCGTGTTTCTTGCCCTCTCTTCAATCAACCACGCGCATTCGCGGTGGCGGGATGGGAATCCAAGTTGGCGGGGATTCACCCGACCGCTAGGTACATTGATTTTGTGGGCCGCCACCCTTCCGTTCATGCTCCGCGCGGTAGGCGCTGTGCCGAGGTAGGGAACGTTTTGCTTTAGCCGGGGAGTCTTCTCAGAATCGGGGGCGATCCATGCGCCGTCGATAGCTAATCCGTGTAACGACTGCAGAGCAGTCTTTAGGGCACCGGTTAATGGCTCCGGGCGTCCGTGGGACCAAGCCCCTCTTTTCGCTATCGAAACAACTGCTCTAATAGCCGCACGGTAGCCTGCTTCGACATCATCGTGAGGCCCGGGATTGCAATAATAAGGGAGAGTGTCATGGCAAATCATTCGTTGTCGAAATATCTATCGTCGGTCCTGGGCGTTCTTTTGCTCGCCACGCTCGAAGGTTCGGCCTGCGGTGAATCGTCGACCGCCTTCGGCAAGATGGGCCGGTACCAGGTATCAATGTCGGAAGTTTCCGATCAGGGGATTTTGCTCGTGCCTCGCGCGGCAGATGAAAAAGAGCAAAAGAGACAGTGGCCCGGCATCGTTTTTTGTCACGGACTGTGCGGTCCGGCCAAGATGTACTCGCAGTCGCTCGAACGGCTTTGCTCTTGGGGGTTTGTCGTGATCGCCAACCAGCAGCAGGAGGATTGCGGTGTCGTTAATGTGCGGCGACCGATTGAGTCGCTCAATGCCGTGCATAAATTCCAATACTGCGTTAATTCGTCAGTCATGGCAGCTCACATCGAGAAAAATTTGCACTATCTTGCGTCTCGAGAAGATGTGAACCCCGACGCGCTGGCACTGGTCGGTCACAGCATGGGCGGGGGCGTATCGATCGACGTGGCGACGAGCGTGAATTCCCAGCAGGCTGGGTTCGTCAAAGCCGTGGTGGGGATTGCACCCTGGAATGGCGCCCGTCCGATCCCAAGTTCTGTGGTCGGCAAGCTTAACGTTCCGCTGCTGATGTTCTGCTCGAAGTCGGACTCGATTTGTCCTTGTTCGGGGCGAGCTACAGCGGTGGACGTGGCGATTGATAGTTCGCCCTTTCCGAGAGTTGCAAGTCGTTTTGAAGGCCGAGGTATGGCGTTCCTTTTTGGCTCCGGGGCAGATCCTTATTGGCACGGTGGCACCGAGGCGATCTACAAAAATGCTCGCAGTGCCACGCTGGTCGAAATATTAAAGACGAATCACTTTGCGATTGCCGGCACTGACGGCAAGCAAATGGAGCATCTCGCATATCAGATGGCCAACGTGAACGGATTTGGTATCAATCTCGCGGAGAAGCCGTTTCGCTGGGTGCCGACGCTCGAGTACAGCGTGGCGTTTCTCTACGATGTGCTCGGCATCGACCCGGAGGAGGGGAAGGCAGTAATGGCCAAGATGGACAAGGATGATCGTATTGCCAGGGTGTACTCGAAATAGCGATGAAATTGAGACGCGAGATTGGAGAGTCGTCCATCGCAGTTGCTGCGCCCAGGTGGGCAGCGGTCCGGCCTTTATTTTGTCTGCCAGTCGCTCATAATGTGGCATAAGGAGCGGGTTTTGATGAATCGATATTTGTCCGGCTTGATTTTCCCTTTAGCGGTTCTTTTGTCAGCGGTGGAAATACGCGCGGAGGAAGAAACGGGCGATACGCTTTCCATCGGTTCCACCCTCAATGAGCCCCAAACGCCCACACTGGATTATCCGGGATTGCTGGAGGTCACGGTGGACGAAAATCCGGCTCTCGTTAGGGGAGCCTTCAAGGAGGATGTCGATGCGTATGTAAAATCGCGCCGTTCGGCGCGTGGAAGAGTTTTTGAGGCGTTGGTCGCATATGAGGCAAATCAGCAGTACGAGCGGGAAAATAATCCCACCCGCATTCTCGTCGTAGCAGCGGAACTGGCCGATAAAAAAGATCAAGCTGACAACCATCCTGCCGACAATCTTCGCTGGCGGGATTATAAAATCGAGAAGCGCTATCAACTCAAAAGCTATAAGAATGCGAGCGACGCCACTGCGTTTGTAACCCAGCCGAAATGGATGGAGTTATACAAGGATGAGATTATCGTAATTCACCCCGAGAAGCTCGCTGAAATCCGGGGCCTGTTGGCAGAGCAAAGGAAGCGAGGAAAGCCGCTATCAGTGCGCTGGCAGAAGGTGGCCGTTGCCATCGATGAAGGCCGGCTAACCGATGAGGTGAAGCCGGGACTCAAGGTGCCGAGCCTCACGGAGACGCAGAAGGCGACCGATCGTTTTCTTAGAAAGATATTCAACCGCAGTCGCGAGTTGCAGGCGGGCTAACGTGCGTTAATGCGTTAGGCGGTAATCGCCTCCTGCGATTCTCTCCCCGGGTCGTTTTATGCGTCGAAAGTAACCGGTAAGCGTTGGCAATGGACGGTGAGTATTTTCTGGGTGTCATTCGACGAACACCGAGGTGATTAGGCGTAGAAATCTGCTGGCCAATTCATTGACGCACCCCTTTTTTGCAGTATCCTGGGGTTAACGTTGGTGTTTATCATTTTGGAGAAGCTCGTGCGCCGCAGATACGGAATCTATCTCGGATCGTTTTTCGGTCCCGCGCACACCGCATGGTGGCTGCGGATCGCCATTGTTGCGATGTTTCTGCTGGTGACGGCGAACTCACAGTCCGTCGATGCCACCACCTTTCTTCGCTGGACCCAGTCGAATGGGGTCGGGATGGACAGCGGGGCAAGTCAAATCAATGGAAGCTATGTAAATCAGTACGATGAGGGGACCGCCCTCGGCACCGTACTCTCGGAAGGAATGGTAGAGCAGATCAATGATGGTGTGGTGGAGCAGACGGTTGATTACCAAGTGTCGCTCTATCGGGCTAACGATCTTTATTATAAAGAGGCAGATGATTCAACCAACAATGCCTTCGTGATTCACGCTAATGGCCAGGCAGACTGGTACAGCTCCA
>CACOUL010000014.1 GCA_902630355.1 Planctomycetaceae bacterium | reverse complement strand
TTGGAGTTGCAGGGCGAAAATCAATGAATTGGTCTGTCGGGCACAGGCACCGGTTGGGCTGCGTGATTTATGGTGCAACCTTTTATTCGCCGATGACAATTTCTTGCGTGTCGCGCTGTTTCAGCAGTTGATTGATGGCACCGATTTTCGGCTGTCCCGAAGAATCGATTAAATAAGATTCGCCCGTCGTCGGACGATTTTGTTTGTCGCGCAACCACTGTTGAACGATCGCCCTCGCCGCCCGATCCCGGTCAGGCTTAGTTGCCAGCGAATTGTATTCGATTTCTCGAGGTGCGTGCAGGCTTCGTAGGGAGCGGTCGGCAATAAATCGTACGGCGTGGTAGTTATCTTGCAAGAGAAAGCCGAGAAAAGGAGTCGCCCAATCGGTAGTCGAAGCCTTTTGTGCCGCGGGCCAACCTAGGGCCCACGCTGCCAGGGCTCTTTGGATCGCATTCCCTTTGAGTGCAGAAAGAACGGTGAAGCAGAGTTCTTGCTCATCTTTTGGTAATTCGGGAGAAGAGACGTCGTACCACTTCTTTAAATAATCTGCCGTCCAGCCGAGCGACTTATCGAGGTGGCACATATTGCAACCGTTGGGTCTTCCGACTTCGAGCGTTGTTGCGACGCTCGGGCTCTCAATGGCATGGCTTCGCGAGGCCTTCAAGAGTCCATACGTCGTATAGGGCATATGGCAGTTCATGCACTCACTGCCCGAGGAACCTGCCCGGTGATGAGTGTGTTCTACTAGCTTTTCGTCGCTCAGGTAATCTTCGTGACATTGCGTGCAGGCTGCATTACCGCGCATGTCGGGTTTCAGTTGATGGTGTGACCAGAGGGCGAGATCGTCTGGATCATTGCCTTGCGGGTGCATCTCGTGGCAACTGGTGCACGTCATGATTTGTCCCTGCTGCCCATGGTGATCATAGCAAGGACTCTTCAGCAACCCGTTGAACTCGCGTCCCGAAACGCGAACCACCCCATCGTCCCAGAAAGTTCCCGTATCGATGAATGTGTTTTTGTCGCCGGCAACCGGTTGGTTCACGTTTTTTGTCTCGTGCAACACGTCACCGGGACGGTATTCCCATCCGTGTTGCAGCCACTGTTCAGTCTGCTCTTCAGAGCCGAGTGAAATTGCGGCATGACACTGTCCGCATACTTCGCTTGACCTTTTAGGAGTGAGTGTATCGGGATGCACAATGGCAAGATCATCAGCCTTCGATGCGCTTTGCACTCGATCAATATGCTCCCGTCCGGGGCCATGGCACGATTCACAAGCGATGCCAAAATCGGCAACCGTTGTTTCCATTTGAGTGGGACCCGAAACCCCCGGCTTGGTTGAAGTGGCGTGACACTGGCTACAGGAATGATTCCATACTCCAGGGGCGAAGGAAAAACTTTCCTCCACGCGCGGTGGCAGTAGAAACGCGGTTTGTACGGGAATCCATCGCTGTTCGGCAATTCGATAGGCAAACGGAAACATCTGTACGACGTTCGAATCTCCCGTTTCGTACCAAAAAGCTTGTGCGTGGTGCGACCCGGTGGTAAGTACAACCCGGTCAGTGCTCTGATTCCCCTCGGGATCGGTGACGGTTGCCCAAAGTTCGTCACCTTGCCACTCGAGTTGTCCTTTTCGACCTTGATACTCGAGATCGACCTCCTTGATTTCTGGAATGACGGTCGAACGGTCGGCGACTTGAGTCATCGAGCTGTGATATGAACTGTGCCAGCTCGAAAATTCGTCTGCATGGCATTCCTTGCAGGCCACAGAACCTACGTAGCCATCGTCGCGATGATATTGGGGGCTACGAGGCCAAGGCTTCTCTTGTTTGTTGCTCTCCTCCTCAGCCCGCACCGAGTTTCTCGTTCGCAGGGATACCGGAAGCAGATTCGAATCGGATTTGTTTTCGGCTGGCGGTAGGAGGGTGTGCTGTGCGGGATCGTTACAACCGAAAATGCAAGATAAGAGAAGAACTGTGATTGCACAAAGACAGCGACTGCCCGACATGGCAGTGGGAGCCGCTTCGTGACTATCGCTGCGGACGGTCGATGTTGTCCGAACGGTATCCGAGCGTTGCTGGCTGTTGCAAAAAATAAGCATGTAAAAAAAGAAAACGGTCTTTGAAAACGAAGAAGGATGGTATCTGTGCGCCTCAAGCGGGGGTTTCGATCGCGGGTATCTTTCAGTATACACCTCTCGAAAGTTGTGGTGAATCGAATAATTCCCGTTCATTATTTTCTTGCGTAGCGCATAGAAAAAGCCGATACTATGAACGAATAGCGCACCGCAGTTGCAGGGTAATGTGTGTATGGCAGGGGGCCAAAGTGACCCTGCGGGAGTCGGTACCGATTAGATGGTACCGCTGCTCGCGCAACTGCTCGTTGACCCCTATGACGCAGTCCGGTCGAGGGCTGCTTTAGCGCTGCGAACAATACTGGGGGACGATAATCTGGAATACGATTTCCTTGTCCCCGAGGCGAATCGTGAGTCGGTGCAGGCAGACATTTTACGGAAATGGGAAGCGCAGGCACTGGTGCGCAAAGGCGACGAGAGGTCCGAGTTGTTGTTGAAGCCAAACGGTCAACTTGATCAAGAGAGATTTGATCGGCTGCTGCGTTGGCGCGATAATCGCGAAGTCTTTTTGAGTGAATGAGCCGAAGAGCCCTACCGGTTAGTTATTGTTGTTATTGGTGTTGTTGCTTTCCTCGACAGTCACGGTTTGATTGCTCTTGATAGGCCCATCGACGGTCTGTTTCTGTCCTGACGGCCAATCGATCTCGATCCGATCGACCACCGTCGCATCATCAAGGCCAAAATAAAGCGGCAAACTGCTCTGCGCGAGGTAGCCCGACTTGCCGTCATGGAATTGGGTTAGCGTACGATCACCCACTTTGAGAGTGACCTTGGCTCCCAGTCCATCGCGATTCGCTTTCGTTCCCCGAAGGCGAATTTTCAGAAAGTGAATCTGCTTTTGGTCGGATAGGTCGCTCTGTAGCACCATCGGTTCGGAATTGAAGTCATTGGTCACGATGTCGAGATCACCGTCATCATCAAAATCAAAAATGACCGAAGCTCTGGATCCCAAGGCTCCCCAGACCTCGACTACTCCGGACCTCCCTTGGCAAAACTCATGTTCTCGATCCGTTCCGTCGCAATCAAGCGTAAACCAGGGTGCCGCCGTGCGACCGTCCCGCCGCGGTTCGACTCCTAAAATGAATTCGCTGTCCAGAAATCCTTCGCCTTGATTGTTTAGTAGGACCGAGTTGATTGCGTAGCGGAATCCAAAATTCATGCTTGACGCAATAAAGACGTCTTCGTAGCCGTCTGCGTTGAGGTCTCCCACACTCAACCCCCAGGGCCAATAATTTTCGGCGCCGACTTCGTCAGAGATTTCTTGAAAGGTGCCATCTCCATTGTTACGGAAAAGGGCGTTCCCCCAGATGTGATTTCCATCGGTTGCCAGATAGTGTGCCGGCATTTTTTTCGAGTCGTCTACCTTGGATTTCTCTTTGCCGGGAACAAATGTTTTAAAGGGCTCTTTGTCCCACATGTCGGTATGCATGTCGGTAATCAGGATGTCCATATGGCCATCGTTGTTCTGATCGAAGATGCCGATACCCATGGCGCCCCATGGCGTTGCAGGAAAAAGTTCTCGGCTCTTGCGAACGAATCGCTCACCTTTTTCGTTTTCATAGTATTCATCATGCCCCTGCATGTTGGTGACATACAGATCCGTCCAGCCATCTTCGTTGAGATCCGCCACATGAGCATCGCCGCTCCACGATTTGTCGAGGAGGCCGACCTTTTCGGAGACGTCTTCAAATCGATTATTGCCAAGATTTTTGTAAAGGATGCTCTGCTCCGATTGCGAAGGGAAGAGATGTCGGGCAAATGCGGCCTTGTGGCCCCGATAGTAATTTCCTTCACCCACCTCTTCAGTCGTGAACTGGCCGACATTGGTCAGAAAGAGATCCAGGAGGCCATCTCGGTCAAAATCAAAAAACGTTCCTGCCGATGAGTGGCCGTTGTAGCTGAGTCCCGACTCTGGAGTGATGTCTTTAAAAATCCCCGTTCCATCGTTCTCGAATAAAAAATTTCCGCCGCGGGTGCTGGTTGCAAATAAATCGGGATCGCCATCGTTATCAATGTCGGCAAAAGAAGCAGAGACTCCCACAGGATTCTTTAAGGCGATGCCGGCACGCTCTGTCCAGTCTTCAAACCGGCCGTTTCCCAAATTATGCCAGAGCTGATTTTCACCCAGTTGGGTGGTGAAGTAGAGGTCCGGTAGGCCATCTTGATCGACATCGGCCACGGCAACACCATTTCCATGGTCATAGTGATTAGCGATATAAAACTTTCCGGAATCGTTCACAATCTTATGCACGAATCGAATATCACTTTCGGGAAGCCGGTCCGTGAAATGAAAGTCATGAAAGACTTTAAATTTATCTCGAGTGGCAAATTGCTGTTCTTTGACTTCTTCTAACCAGGAAGGAGATAAAATGCCTTCCGGATGGGGGACCACTGTCGTCTGCCTCTCTGTCTGTTCGAGTGTTTTGGACTGAGGTTGTTCGCGCTGACACGCCGAAAATCCAACAAGCGAGCAAAAGATAATCGCGTTTCTCAGGGGATGAGAAAAAAACGTTTGAGACATGGCGGTACTGACTTTCGTGTGCATGTATGGTTGCCGATGAGTGCGAGTTCCATGCGCTCTTTGAGGCTATTTCTTCTTTTGTTTTTGCGGTCGATATCCCACGCCAGCATATTCTTTTGCCAGGGGCTCGTAAGCTTGATCAAACTCTGGATCGGGGGCGTTGAGGACGTTGTTTGCAGGATTAATTGTTTTTCTTAAGTCAATGATTTTACCTTCAATCCAGCATCCGCTCACCCCGGAGCCATCGAGAATATCGATCTCGTAGCGGTCTCCCGCCGAGATCCCACCCGTTGCCGTGTTTTGCCAGAAAATACAATTTTTGTAAACGTTGGCGATACCTTTGTCGTCCACGCCATTCCAGTTGCCCGTAAAAGTGCAGCGGACGACACGGGCCCGCGATCGGCGAAAGACGGTGAGCGCGCCGGACCCGTGTAACTTGTTGTGCTCGTTACCCGATTGTTGCCCCACGAAGTCTTCCCCCGTGTTGGCGATGTTATCGATGAAGAGACAATTTTCTAATTCTGCCGCACTACCGGGAAGCACGTCTACGGCCGATCCAGTGACCTGACTTCTGTTGTTGCGAAAAATGCAATCTTTGAGCAGCGGCGATTGCTCGTTGAGTCCTTGATTTTCGATAGAAACGCCGCCAGCACAGGGACTCGCATAGTTGTTGTATAGCTCAATCCCCTCGATCGTAGGATACGATCGACCGAAGATTTTAATTCCCCCTCCGTCGGAATAGAAAAACAAACGTTTGCGTAGCGGTGAATGAATGGCAAGTTTTTCGATGCAGACAGGGTGGTCGGAACGTGTGATGAAATTGTTCGCTCCGGTGATTTTAAAATTCCGGAGAACGGTGCTTCGCGAAATACCGTCGCCAAAATAGACCACATGATTGACGACCGCCGGATAAGAAGCGGAACTTCGATCTGCTAATTGGGGATTTGCCGCCGTAAGAATCACGTCTCCCAGTGCCTCAACGATGACTCCATCGTGCCTGGCATTGAAATAAATCAAGGCTTGCGCCTCTACCATGGGTCGGTAGATTCCCGCGTGCACGATCACCCGTTTTGCGCCGTCACTTGCGGCCGCTGCCTCGATCGCTTTTTGGATAGAGTTCCCGGGATAAACGTGGTAGATGCCGTTTGCATCGGGGAATTCGAATGGGCCCGATTCATTGCAGCCACTTAGGCAAAGCACAAGTGCAAGCCATCCACAGAACTGTCCGCGGAGACTCTTTGCTATCGCATTGCTCGTCCAGAGAGTGAGATGCATGCTTATCGCCACCGAACCTATGGTTAGTTCGATGTTGTTCGGTAGGGTTGTTTTTTTTCGTAGAGATCTAAACGTTGCTGAAGTTCCGGCTTATTTTCTTCAGGCGCGTACGCAATGGCCCTCTTTTGCCATCTGATCGCATCTTCAAAGCGACCGACTTCGGCATAGGCTGCTGCCAGTGTATCGAGGGCGCCGTAATAGCTCCACTGCGATAATTCACATGCTTGTTTTGCATATTGCAGTGCCAACTCTCCGTTGCGATGTTCGGAGTCGGCACATGTGGCAAGAAGCCAAGCCAAATTATTGAATACCTGTGGAGCCTCTTCCTGATTCACTTCCAACGCCCGTTTGTAGTCAGTGATGGCGAAACCATAATTCCGTAGAGCTGTGTAGGCCATTCCGCGATTGTTGTAGAGTTCGGCTTCCGGTGGCAGCAATTTGATTGCCTGCGAGAAGTCATGCAGGCTCTCTTCAAGCATCCCCAATTTGAATCTGGCGATTCCGCGACGCTTGTAGGCCATCCCGAATTTAGGTTTGGCAAGGATTACATCGTCAAAATCGTGAAGGGCAACTGAGGGCCGCCCCATTTTTTCGAGGAGCAGGCCTCGCTGAAATTGTGCTTCTGTGAAGTCGGGTTTCTGGATGATGGCCGCATTAAAATCGTCGAGGGCATCTTGTTGACTATTGAGTCTTGTATTCACAATTGCGCGGTTGAAAAAAAGTCGCGGGTCTTCCGGCGCAAGTCGTATCGCTTGATCGTATTGTTTTTTCGCCATCAACAACTTGTTTTTCTTTAAGTAAACCCCGCCAAGCGTCATGCGAGCATCGGCCGAATCTGGATTGATCGTCAATAACTTCTCAAGTTGCACTTTCGCTTTTTCTAACTGACCAAGCTCGCCGAGTATGCTCGCAGAACTCATTAAAGCCTTTTCTGACTCCGGTAAGACTTCGAGCACTTTTTCATATTGTCGCGCGGCCATCGCAAGCAAGCCGGCCTGCTGCAGTTGATGTGCATACTTGAATCGTCCATCTGCTTCGGCGCGACGTAATGCATCGTGGGCCACTGTGTCCGAAAGAGAACTTCCACCGAGTGAAGAGGCCAATTCAAAATTTTTCAGCAGGTCGTCGCCGGTTGGTTCGCTGGCATCCAGCAGTTGCGAGACTGCTACCGGTCCGCGATGAAGGGCAACAAATCGACTCCGATAATCGAGCAGTATGCTAAAGGGTAGAGGGAGCTCATTGTTTTCTGTTTTTAATATGTTGAGCGATTGCAGTCTCTGGATTAACGCGGGAGTCGCTCTTCCGGAACGGAAATAGAATCCGAGTGAATTGAGAATCTTATTTGCCTGATCAAGTTGCAAGGGGTCGTCTTTCAGACCATCGACCGAGAGTGCCAGGATGTCGAGTCCCGCCGAACGGATCTCTTGCTCGTGGTCCGCAATTTCTTTGAGTTCCTGAAGGCACGAGGGGCACCAACTCGCCCAAAACAGAACGAGTAGATTTTCGCCTTTCGCCGCGCGAATCGGTTGTTTTTTGCCCTTCCAGGTTTCGAAAGCGAGGGGTGGTAATTCAACATAAGTCGCCATCCGGAAAATTCCATCGCTTCGCTCTTCTGGAACCTGCAACTCTGGACGTAACCGCAAATTCCTGTCGATATGAAGCTGTTTTTTTGCAACTCCGGAATTTTGTCTGAGGATGTACCGTCCGCTCGAAAATTGTGATTCCGATCCCTGCATATCGCTAAAAATTTCACGATTGCCCCCGGGCCAGTCCACAATAATTTTTCCAACGTGTCTGGTTGGTGGAATGCCGAAATGAAGCCACTTGGAGCTTTGTGAAAGAAATCCCTCGCCAGCGCGAAGCGTTTTGATGATCCGCCCATTAATTTTGCTGGATGGTTTGGTCTCCTCGGGCGACGGGTTGTCATCCGCATCGGACTGTCTGTTTTTGAAAACCAGTTCAACGCGGGCGCCGATCGCATCGCGATTGCTGCTTTTGCCATCACCAATAAGCCGTATCGCGAGGGACTCTGTTGAGTTTGGGGAGTTGTTGCGCATGAAACGCAATCGAGGAGCGTTGCGATTGGAGGCCCAGAGATCGAGGTCGCCATCCTGGTCCCAATCCACAACCGCCAGCGCTCGCCCGTCGTCCGGATAGTCGAGACCGCTGGCCCCGGAAATGTTGGCAAATTTACCGAGAGCCGCTGGTTCGTTGGCGGTGTTCAAGTAGCAACAATTGCGTTCCCGGCCACTGAACGATCGGCCACCTGCAAACATGCTATTAAACTGCGCACGCGCCGTCTGGCGATCCTTTGTATCGGTGTCTGATGAGTCATTAAATGAGTTCGACACGACCTGTCGCCAAAAGAAACTTCACAAGTCACCGCTGTCGGCATTCTTCGTGATAAATCCATTAGCAATCAGAATATCGTCCCACCCATCATTGTTCACGTCAGCAAACTGGGAGCCCCATGCCCAGCGGCCCATTTCCACACCGGCCTTCTTGCTGACATCCGAGAATCGGGATTGACTTTCATTTTTTAGAAGTGTATTCCCTCTCGCAAATCGTTGTAATCGTTGCTTCACTTCGGCAGGGGCACTTTTTTTGAATTCAGGCTGAAATGCAATCCGGTTGCCGGCCGATGACCACATGTTGCTGATGTAGAGATCCATCCGTCCGTCGTGATCATAGTCACTCCAACTGACAGACATCCCACTTGCCGCATCTTCTGCCCCGACCTCGGCCGCGACATCTTTGAACAATCCATCATCGTTTCGGTAAAGATTATCGCGCCCATAGTCATTGGCGACATAGAGATCCTGGTCACCGTCGTTGTCGTAATCTTCCCATGCGGCCGCAAAGGAAAAACGAGTATTGTTTTCTTGCAATCCGCATGAATCGGTTGCATCTGTAAAGTTCCACGTTTTGTCGCCAATGTCGTTACGCAGCAGGTGATTTGAACCGCCTACATTTGCGTCGTGATAAACAAATGCGCTATCGGAGGCAGGAAGTCCTGTGCTCTGTCGATCGCTCAAAACTTTGTTGGCGTAGTACGCCGTGGCATAAATGTCAACGTCTCCGTCGTTGTCGAAGTCAGTCGCAGCGAGGGCGACCATGTCATCCCCGGTGGGTATCATCGAACGTACCTGAAAACGGTGACCCTCATTCGATGCGATCACCACACCACCCAGGATGCTTGCCACGATATCTTGATCACCATCGTTGTCGAGGTCCACTAGTAGGGCGCTTCGGGTTGCTTGGAGCCAATCGCACTCCCATTGCTCGGAGACCTCCAACGCCGTGCCATCTTTTTGTTGCAGGAAAAGTCTGTTGGGCAGCCCTTGTTCCTGGCAGACATAGAGATCTTCCAGTTGATCGCCGTTGACATCTGCGATCGCAAGGCCCGGGTGCCCCATCATCTCGGTAATCTGATAACGGGTATAGAGAACGCCCAGCATCCAGTGACCGTAACCGCGTTGAAACTGCTCAGCGAAGCAATCGTTCCGGGAAAGCACGCTCTCCGTACAATCGGCAAAGAGCGGTCCGTCACGGACATTGGATCGCACCTGTTCGAAATCCAGAAGTTTCAGTCGCCTGAGCAAGAGTTGCTCGTTTGGCCCGATGCTCCAGTCGGCTTTCCAGGTTGCATGCTGCTCGATGCGTCCATCTTCGATAAGTCCGACAATCTCAACATACTGCCTTGTCGTTGCCTGCTTACCCTTGAGTTGCACGCGAAAAACCTTGAATTTTATTCGTATCTCCTTCGCGCCTGAAAGAGACTGGCAAAGATTTTCAATTGCCCGCTGCAGCCCCTCTTTTCCCTCGAAGGGCATGCTGACTGTCGCCCCTTTGGGCGCTTTATTTCTTTCAACCTCAAAAATGGTGTCCTTGTAGGCAGTGACCAAGCGGTCGGGAAACAGTTGAGTGCCTTGGAAGTTGCTTGCCGCGATGTCCGCGATGTCATTGAGGCCCGTTCGCGATGACGAGTTCATTTGTTTGATAAACTCACCAATCGTCTTCCACTTTTTGAGTGCCGCTGAAGCGATGGCTTCCGTCTCCCAGCCATCGCGGTCGGGGTCGTCGATCGCTTGCCACTGACCACGCAGCGTGCTGAAGTCTTCTGTCTGCAGCACGGAGGCTTTTTTTTGTGACGGTTGATGATCCTCAACCCGCTTGGCTGTGGTTTCTGCCAGGGTCAATTGTGATGTGAACAAGGGGCTACAGAGCAAGCCACTGACCACGATGGTCATGAAAATCCGTGGAACCATCCGCACTGTTTTCGTCGGACCGCACATCACAATTTGCTTAAAAGATTCGATAGCCATCAAGATTTTTGTAGAATGCGTTTCGAGAATCACTTTCGGGAAAATTCAGGTTCGGGATTGGCGACCCTAAGCTCATCATACACGCAATTGAGATGGCAGTGGAATGAATGATTCGGGGCAGGCGACACATCACCCCTGTAGGCGAAAAATCCAGGAATCCCTCCTCGGGATAAGGCTCAAGTACGTACCGTTACGCAAAAATAGTCCTAGTTGCTCTACGATTTTCTGAGGTTCAGAATCATCGTTTGCATGGTATCGGTCCGCTCCGCGAGAAAGTGTCGGCGGGCGATTTTTACCCAATCATCGTACTGTGACTCGTCGATAACAAACTCGAGTGATGGGCGGCCAAAATCGGCCGATACTTTTGACGCTCCGCCGAGTATCCACGGCGTGGCCCAACCTTTTCGATGCTCCGGAAGGACTGCAATCCGAGTTACCACGAATGTCGAGGGGTCTTTAATGTAGCCTACGGCACACCCGATGATTTGGTCGCCTTTAAGCAACACGGGACATTCGGGCAGGTGAAATTCGCCAGGAACATCGCCAGCGCCATCCGCAAACCATTGGCGGAGAAATGTATCTGCGTCCTCAAAAGAAACTTCGTTGAGGGACGTCAAGCGAACATCGGAGGGAACTTTTTTTCGGTTGCGGTATCTTTCCAGAAGACCTAAGCCAATATCCCGGGTCCGTTCGCTATTGATTTGATAAATTTCCTGGGATTTGAAATCGGTAAATCCGAGGGCCAGCAGGTTGTCGTGTAGCGAAAAAGATTGTTGTTCACGCCGAAAAGTAAATTTGATTTGTTCGGCATTTCCGGCGACTGCCCGCGCGAGTGCTGCGCGAAGCAACCACATATGAATCTTTTCACTTGAGTTGTCGAGTGCCTCTGCCTCTGCATCTCTGCCGACGCTGAAACGCAGGCGCAGGAAAGTCGGTTGAGTCAGGGTCCATTGGAGCATCACGGCGCCACCCAGCTTGCGCGTTCCCACAGGATGGGCAACAAAAATCTCCTTTTCCGATACGTCGGTAAAAGGTGAGGCAAAGGACATGCTGAAAATCGAGGCCTGGTCCAGCGGTTCGGCAGGTCGAATCACCCATCCGGATTCGCTGGCCTCTTTGAGCGAGCGCAATTCAGGCTGCTGTGATTGTTCATCGCGGGATCCGATTTCCTCGGAGTCACTTGTTGTCCCGTCACTTGTGACGCCCAGTTCTTGCTCGAGTCGGCCATCTGCGATTTCCAATTCGTCGAGGAAGGTATTTCGTTGCCGATTGATCTCCTCTATGCAGCCTTTGATTTTTTCTGGCCGCGTCGAAGTCCCACCCATTTGTGGATGGAGAGGAGGGGTAAGGGACCGCCAAGTATGCTTGGTTGAATCGCGGATGGCTTCATTTGAGTACTGTTCGAGCCATTCGAGGTGGTCATGGGCCAGCTTATGATTCGGACTGAGGCGAATCGCCGTTTCATAGGCCTCTTTCGCGCGATCATTTTCGCCCAGCTGTGCCATTGCTCGGCCGAGCGCAATGTGCATCGCGGGCTCCGCAAAGTTAGCGCCCACTGCATCGAGTGCTGCTTCAGCTGCTTCCTCGAAGCGTTTGCAGCGCAGATAAGACTCGGAGAGGCCCAGATGCGCGAGCGGGAGACAAGGATCCAGTTCCAAAAATCGAGAGAATGATTTTTCTGCTCGCTCTGGTAGATCAAGCAGCAGATATACCTGCCCCAGGTAATAGAACAAAACAGGGAAAGGCGGGTTGTTGGCTTCAGCTGCCTCAAACATTTCCTTGGCTTGATCGAGCGAACCCTGATTGAGAGCAACAAAACCGGCCATAAACTGCCCGACGGCGTTATCCGCATACACGATCGACAGGGGCTGCATCAGCGCAACCGCTTCTTTGAGATAACCTGTTCGGTAAAGCGTTTCTGCAACCAGGTAACCACGCATGGTCTCAAGCGGATTTGCATGGTAGAGACGCAAGAGTAAAGGAAGTGCTTCCTCTCGCCGGTCAGATGCTACTTGTACGGCCGCAAGCGTCCAGAGATTTTCCTTCTCGACATGGCGCGCTGGTTTTTCAGGAAAAGGGTCGGTAAACGAAAGTGACTGTGCCCGTTGCATCCCTGCAGCAATGTCGATTGAATTTTCTTCAGCGGTTTCGCTTGATGAATCGAGTGATTTTTTGGTGGCAACGGCGTTTTCCGTGTAATCCTGAACTGCACTGCCGGCAAGTTCATCTGTTGCGTCCACACCGCTCGAGCGGAGTACGGTAGGGCAAACATCCAAAAAGCTGATCTCATGTAGCAACTCATCGCGGGGCATATCGGTCTCCCGCATCAAGAAAATTCCCTCTCCACGATAGATCGATTCCAAATAACCGCTGCTCTCCGACTCATCCATTGCGGTAAAATCATTTTGATTCAAAATACCCCATGGAGAATAAAGAATGACGGTTGCATCGTCTCCGGCAAGTTCCACCAATCGGCCGAGAAGTCGGTCGCAGAGCATCACTGCCGCATTGACGACCTCGGAAAAGAGATGCACTGCGATCCGATAACGATTTTCTTGCTCAGTACCGTGGCTGTTGGTCTCGGGAGGAACATGATATTGAAAAAAGCTCCTGCCGAGCAGTTCAATCAGGTCATAGGATACAGCCGCAAAGTCCCAGGGCACCTGTTCCATTAGGTGTGTGGCGGTCGCATGAATGGAAAACGTTTGTGCTGCAGCAGTGCCGATGTGAATCAATTTGGGGTCGTCCGCATCGAGTTCCCTGAACCGCGGCACAAACATGGACATGACCTCTGCATCAATGTCCTGAAGGGTCACGATGAATTGAGACAGCTCTTCCAATTGCGTTTCGGGGTGTACGCTTACGAGCGGGATTTCAAATTTTTCCTGGTAGGTCCCAGGTACGGTTTCAAAAAAACTGGGTGCGACGAAGGTCCCATTGATTTTTTCTGCGGGCCCTGTGGTAGGGAAATTGATGACATGACATTGGCGTTGCTGGTCACTCAAAATATCCCAGATCGCATCGACCCGACGCGAAAAGCTTCCGGTGGGTTGAATTTGGCTTTGCGACCCGATTTCGAGTGGCCCCAGCACCCCATGCCTGTCGGCATAGGTGCCGGTGGCAACCGAGTTGTAGACCACATGCTCCAAGAGAGGCCGCTGCGTTTTCAGGTTGCCCATCATGCCTTGCTCCACAAGCGATTGAAGATGGGGCAGCTTTCCCTGGTCGAGCAAGGGATTCAAGAGTTGCCAACTGGCAAGATTCAAGCCTACCAAGAGGACTTTTCGGCCAGGAGGTGCAGTTGTATTCATTTACTTACGGTAGGAACGCGTTGGCAAGTTGCAGGACAACGAAACGACCGGATACAAAGCGTGATTTGTGAGGCCTTCCAATATACACCGATTTCAGGGTCGCCGGAATGCGACTGTTCGGCGTAGCGCAGGCTGAAACAAATGGTTGCCATCGCCTGCCGGTCATCGGTGGGGCCCGAAAGAATGACGCGAGAAATGAGGGGTTTAGGGTAAATCGATCCCCGATTTATTTTGAAGCATCGCTTTGAGTGGCTCCAGAAATCCTTCGTAGTGTCGCCAGCGACCGATCGACGAACCATAGATCGGCTGACGCACTTGGACGCGACTCAGGGTTTGCACCGTCCGATTGCCCTTGTAGAACTCGAGGCACACATCGTTCCAGGGTAATCCGCAAGCGGCAATGAGCTTTTCCATTTCGCTTCGATGTTGGCCAACCAATTCTTCATAGGTCACATCGTGTATCGTCAGCGGGAGGACTTCGCGCCAATGGGTCATCAGGCGATGGTATTCCGCAAAATAGTGCCCAATGTCTTCCAGGGTCCAAGCCCATGTCACGCTTCCGAAATCGCTGCGGTAGCAAGAGAGGCAGACATCGAGTGGATTTCGGCTGCAGTGGATAATGTGTGCCCCAGGGAAAAGCATTGCGATCAGTCCGAGGTACAAGAAATTATCGGGCATTTTATCGACGATTCGGCTGGCACCAGTTGCCAGTTCTGAGACGCCTTGTTCGTACCGGGTAGCGAGGGTGAAGAGTTGTTTCTGGTTTGCCTTGCGCACACAGGCTGGATAGAGAAGTCCTGTCGAGCAGGCAAGCGACTCAGACAGCTGTGCGATGTCTGCCCGTTCGCCCATCCCTCGCGCCTCCGGATGACTGGCAATGATTTGCTCTACCAGCGTCGTTCCACTGCGGGGCATCCCTACGACAAACACAGGTCGCTTTGATTCAAATGTCGAAGAGGGCGCGTTGCTCATGAAGGCCGTATCGAACGTTTCAATGATCTCATCGACATACGAGGCGTGGTTTCGAGGCGAAAATGCGTTTTCCGAAGAGGCTAGCAATTGTTTCTGAACATCATTTGCCTGCTGGAAGTGACGCATCGCCCCTTCGTAGTCTGTCTGTTTGTCTAATAAACTACCCATCGCAAAGTGTAGCCGTGCTGCGTCGGTTGCCCTTAAGCGATCGTCCGAAATCAGCCTGCGAATTTGCTCGAGTTGTTGATCGCTAAATTTGTATTTGTCCTGAACGGCGAGGGCCATCAAGTTTTGATATATGACAAACAGGCTTGGATTGAGTTTCAGCGCATTTTCAAGATGTGTAACAGCCTCGGAAAAGCGTCCCGCATCAGTCAGGGCAGAGCCAAGACCTTGTTGCACAATTGCACTTTTTGGGTCCGCCTTCGCCGCCAGGCGATATTCCGAAATCGCTTGGTCATTTTTCCCTTGCAGCTTGTAAATATTGCCGAGCGTGAGGTGCGCGTTGGCAAAATCGGGCCGCAGGCGGATAGCCTTGCCAACATGTTCGATTGCTTCTGCATAACGGCGCGCCGATGAGAGTGCATTGGCAAGATTATTTTCCGCTTCGGGAAAGCTCGGATTGATTTCGACTGCGCGCTGAAAATAGGAGATCGCTTCGTCAAGCTTTCCCAGCATGGAAGATGTAATTCCCAGGCTGTTCTGGGTCGTTGCGTCTTTGGGATCTAATCGGGCGGCCTGATTGTATTTATCAATCGCCAGGGAATAGTCGCCCCTCATGCGCAGCGTGTCGCCTAAATTGCGCAGCGGCAGCGCTTGATCCGGGTTTTCGCAAATGATGCTCTCGAGCATACGGATTGCTTCTTCTACGGAACCCGAATCGCGTACGGCCACTGCTAAATTGTTTTTGATGTGGGGATCGTTTGGCAGAAGTGAATCCGCTTTGCGATAGTTTTGAATTGCCTTTTTTAAGTCACGCGTATTGAAGTAAAGATCTCCGCACTGCCGGTAAAGGTCAGCTGCATTTGGTGACAGACCGATAGCTTGTTCTGTGGTTTCAATTGCCCGCGCAAAATCTCCACGAGCCGTTTGAATCTTAGCCAAGAGTTCCAGGGCCGGTGAATATGTCGGGGCTTGCTCCAGAACACGAAGGCAGCCCGACTCTGCGCTTTCCCATCGCCGCGCCAAAAAATCTTCTTGGACCGCTGATAAGTCCGGTTTGTCGTTCATTATTGAAAAGGTCCGTGATTTAGAAAGTCTCGGGGACCACGATCAGAAAAAAACAGCATGTTCAACTTGCGTCAAGGTTCTCATTCCATTCGGGTATCTTCGATAGCTCGTTTTCGAATGATTTCCATCTTCCGACAGACTTGGTATAGATCGGTTTGCGAACCTGTACCCGGCTTGCAGTCTGTACGCTACGCGGACTTTTGTAGAAGTTTAAGCAATCCTCATTCCAGTCGAGTCCGCAGAAGTCGATGATGCGTTGGCTTATCGATTCTTGATTTGCGATTAATTCTTCGTACTGTACGTCCAGCACTTCTATCGGCAGGGTGTTTTCCCAATGTTTCATGATGGTGCGATAGGATTTGTAGTAAGCGATAATGTCCCCCATTCTCCACGACCAATGGATGGAGTTGAAGTTGGAGAAAAAACAGGAAAGAGCAACGTCTCTCGGATCGCGGAGACAGTGGATGACTCGCGCTTTGGGGAACAGGGTGGCAATCAGTCCGAGAAAGTAAAAGTTGTACCAAGTTTTATCCACAATCCGCCGACTTGGACTCCGGTTTTTCGAGAGTTTGTCGAGGTACTGTTGCTGGATTGTTTCGCCAGCACGGCGCGACAGATCGCCAAGGCATTCAGGATAGGGATTTGCCGATTCCGTGATCGCAGAAATTTGCAGGCTCACCTCCTCGATCGCGGCAAGTTCACCTGCACCGGAAGCTTCCGGATGGCTTGAAATAATTTGCTCGATAAGGGTGGTGCCACTTCGTGGCATGCCGACGACAAAAACGGGAGTCTCCGAATCGCTGCTCACGCCGCGTTGTTTTTGTGAGTCGAAAAACTCATTGTTGAAAAAAGCAATCGCCTGCTGCATCTTTTTCTCGTGTAATGAAGCGTCGAATACGATGTCTTTTCTTTGAGATGCCTGGTGGTTGAGGAAATTTGCTTTTTGGTAGATATCGAATGCATCGGCAAACCGTTTTTGCTTCTCGAGAATTCCAGCATAGGTAAAGCCGATGGCAATCCGATTCTCGCTCGGATTGCCACCCGAATCGAGCAGCATTTTCATTTGCGCCATCTGCGCTTCTGTGAATTGGTATTCATCCGCGAGCGATAGGTCGCCCAGGTGATGCAGCGCCAGTGCAGAGTCTGGTTTTAGCCGTAGGGCAACCTCCAGATGCTCGACTGCCTCTTCAAATTGACCTAACTCAATCAAGATTGAACCGAGGTTGATGCGAGCTGTGACAAATTCAGGATTGTTACCGATGAGGTGCCTGAAAAGCTCAATCGCTTCATCAGATTGCCCTGTTGCAGAAAGTAGAATGGCAAGATTGTTTTCCGCCTCGCGATGGGTTCCACTCAATTCAATCGCTTTTCGAAAGTGCAAAATGGCTTTTTCTGTGGAGGCAAGGGAAGCAGCGGTCATGCCGAGTCCGTTGTGCGATTCGGCATCGTTAGGATCGATGCGGATCGCATTCTCGAAGTGCTGTAAAGCTTGTCGACGATTTCCCCGTATGCGACTCAGTTCACCCAGATTCCGATGCGGCAATGCGAGTTGAGGGGCGATGCCAACCGCGGCCCGAAATGAAGCCTCGGCCTCTTGGATCGCGCCCTGCCGCTTCAAAGCAATTCCGAGGTTGTTATGAGCCTGTGGATTGCTCCGATCAAGCGCCAGTCCCTGCCGAAATGCTCGGATTGCGTCGTCCATTCGGTCTTTTGCCAGGCAGGCATTTCCCAGTTCAAAGTACGGCACTGCTTTGTTGGGCACTAAAGTCACAAGCTGCTTGAAGACGCTGATCGATTCATCCAATCGCCGCATGCGCGAATAGAGTTTGGCGAGTGTGTGAAGTACGTTGGGTGCCGTGGAGTCCTCATGCAGAAGATCAAGCAATAATGCTTCTGCGCCCTCAAGATCGCCATCGGCGATGCACCGTTTTACAGACTCCAGCGATGGGCCTTCGCTCGCCATGTGGTCCCCGTGCGACATTCTTTGATTAGAAACGTTAATTGAGAGGCGACAGGTGTGAATCTATTCTGCCTCACTCATAGTTGCAGTCTATCTGACGCAACCGCCTCAGTCATCAGTCGGTATGCCGGGCCTTATCCATGTGGCTAGAGTCAAAAAGGAGTGGCCCCACCCGCTCGCGAATTGCCGGGTCTCGAAAGCTATAAAAACAGCGATCGTAGTAATAGTGGAGAAAATTGAACGCGAAAAACAGCCCGATAATAATCCCCCAAAAAAACTTGGTGGGCGTCGCGATACCTGCAAACAGGGTGATGGCGTCATCCGGTTTGGGTAAACTTCCTGCTAGGTCGAGGCTGGATCGATGCGAAAAATAAAAATACCAGAGTACGCACACGCCAACGATCGGGACGACGCGAATACAGTACTTACCAATTCGTTGCGCAGCAGAATCGCCAGTATACGAATTCATCGTGATGCGATTGAACAGACCGATCGCTACCATCCAATGATGAATGATGTAGGAAAAAAAGAATAAGAGAAATGCTTCGGGACAAAAGTAAATCAGCATCGTATGGCTGCCGATCAAAAAATAAAATGCAGCTTTCGGAAGTGATGGCTCCTGTCGCATCCACTCGCGCGTGAGCGCAATCAGCATAAAAATCATTCCAACGAGAAAGGTGAATAGCGCCACATTATCGAGTAGACGTTCCGGATAGGCATTCAGACCGGTTCCATAAAAAAGAATCTGTTCGTTTTTAAATCCGGCATAAAAAAAGAGGACCATGTTGACGATGAGCATCAGCACAATAGTATACGCCCGGTCGAACTTTCGGTCGGCTGGAGAGAATTGGTTTGCTCTTATGCGATAGATCGAAAGCACCCCGAACTCTTGCGCGCAGAAGTGCCACCGCTCCCAGAGAATCATCACATATGCGAGTAAAAAGAATGCCCACAGCTGGCCGTGCGTTGATTGCATGAAGGAAAAAGCGGAATGAAATACAAACGCTTGTGCCAAGAGTACGCAACCGATGAGAATTGCGAGAGGGATGAAAAGATATTTTTTTTTGTTTTTGCGAACTTCATCGCGAAGAATGGGTGTGCCGAGAACGGCATAGGTTGAAGTCATCCGGTGCCAAACCCCGAGGGCAACATAGAGGAAGACGAGAGGCCCCTCGATGCCGATGAGTTGGACCAATGTTTCACGAATGTTCCAAATCTCGCCTGCACCAAAGTAGGCGAGGAGGATGAAAATCGGCCCCCAAAGTCCAAAAAACATCCAGAATCCATCCCACCACGGTGAGCGGATCCAGTGTGCGTTCTTGTTCATCTCGATAGCAGCGGTCGCGTTCACAATACTTAGTAATTTTGCCAGTTCGTTTTGTTCGAAAAGACGTTTCCAGAGACGGAGATCCGTGTTACTTCCGATTTAAACGGGTAGACGTAGTGCCTGAGTCTCGCCGGAAAAAAGACGATCATTTTTTCCTTGGGTAGCATCTGGTGGGTCACATTCGTAAAGGGAATATGTTCCCCATAATCAAACTGTAAAAGGCCTGCCGAAGGAAACGAATTTTTCTGATGTTCTTGGTCTTTTTCTTGTCCGATTTCAGGTGGGACCTGCAGATAGGTCACGAAAGAAAAAAGTCCCGAGTGACAATGTGGCGGATTCCATTCCCCGGCCTTCTGGAAATTGACCCAAAGCTGAGGTAGCACAAGTTCGTTTTCTGGGATTGATTTGGTCCAGGGCTGAATGAGTGCTCCCTGTGCTCCAATCTTTTCGGAATAGTCTGAGCAAAGGTATAAAATTTCTTCCGTACATCGGTCGCGCACCGCATCACTGTACGCGTATTCCTCTTCGATATTACCGGCCAGATTCTGACGATAGTCGTTTTCTTTTTTCTTCTGAAGATCCAGCGCCTCATCCAGCATCAACTTGTGGAGTTCGTCCGAGATAGTCGACTGATAAATCACCGGACCAAAAGGCGCCCCCCATGCCGATTTTCTAGGTTCCTTACTCATGTGGTGATCCCTTCCAAATGGCCTCGACGATCATAGCGATAAAATGATGAGTCTCTCTATTCTACTACACGATTCTCGTGCTCGGATCGAATCATACCGTTTTGTATCAGCGCATCGTAGGCAGCTTCGGCAGCAATAGCGTTTCCCAGACGATTGGGGTGGATCGGGTCGATGCTGATCGATTCGGAAGAATATCTCCGGTAATCTGCCAGCAGGTCGCGAACCGAGAAACCGAGGTTGCGGGCCGGTTGAGTCAAAATCTTGTGTTCCGCAAGTGATTGATAGTCCTCCAGGTTATCGAGTCGAGGAAACATCAACACCAGCCAGGACACTCCCTCAGATGCTTCTTTCAGTCGGTTCATTTGAGCCGGAACGTCCACGATATGTTCGAGATATTTTTGAGACACCCCAAAATATTGATGAAGGACTTGATCTATTTTTACCATCAGACTGTCCAGGAGATAGGACTTCGAAAGTAGACCTCCGTTCTGGGCCGCAAAGAAATCTCCCTCTTCAGAACTGTAGACGGAATCGTTGATGCAAAGCCCTAGAATGGCAATATCGGGCTGAAAGCGGCTTGCGCGGTCGAGGTATTGCTCTACCTCTTGCTGAAGTGAATAACCCGACACGCCAAAATTGAGTACCTCGTACTTGCCATCTAAGCGATCGTTCAGTAATTCTTCCAGTTGTTTTGCGAAAGTATCCGCCAATACGATACCGTGTCCCCAGATGACGGAATCTCCGAGTACGATAATCCGCGTGGTACCCGGAGGCTTGACGAGCGTCACTTCACGATCTCGAAATCCATGCGCATTGATCTGGACCGCACCTTTGGAAAACCCAGGTTTGGGTTCGTAGAACAGCACTGGATTGTCTGATTTTTGAAATATCTCGTAGTAGTGGACCGAGTCGAAATCCATGGCGGTGGTGTCACCTTCCGGCACAACACTAGTATCTTTCGAAACGGGCGAATCCCAAGAAAATACGGGTATCTGGTGGGAGAGGCGAAAGACAATTTCACAGGGCAAGTAGAGGACCGCGGTCGCGAATAGAAAAATCAGCAGGGAGAATACAAGTTTTTTCCACAACGGCAGGCGAGTTTTTTTCATGGCGGCCTCGGGAGGAAGCCCCGGAGGTTTTACGGCGCGACGGCCGGTTTATTCATCATGCGTTCCGGCTGGTTTCTGCTCGGAACCAAGGTCATTTTGTTTCAACAGGCTTTCACGAAACAATTTGTCAAATTTTTCAGAATTCTTTTCAGTGCGTTTGCTGTAGAGAATCCATCCTTCAAACATTTCTCTCCAAGATTGCTGGCCATACACCACGGTCTCTGAGGAATCAGGATTCAATTCATTCGTGCTCGAGTTGTCGAAGATCCCAGTGCAAATGATGTTTGTGCCTTTCGAAATCGCAAGTGGTTCCTTAAACCAATAAATCCCCTGCCAGGTCATTCGGTAGTTGGGCATCGAAAAGATTGTTTTTTCTCTCCCTTCCGGCGGAATAATCTTGCAGCAGAAACTTGACCCGCGATAGTGCATGTGCGGGGCGATCCCAAAAATGAGTATGTCTTCGTCAGCTGTATAGTCGTCCTCTACCTGATATTCGGACTCCCCTGGCGGGATTGTAAAATTCCGGCGTTCGATCGTCTCCATTTCAAGTTCAAACAGAGGAGGTTTTTCGTGCAAGAAAACTCCAAGCTTGGGGCGGTCCGTCACTGATTTTCCGATCGTGGTGTAGTGATAAAGAAACACCAGTGCACATTCACGAGGTATTTTCATTCCGGTATCGGTGGGGAATTCAAATGACGTCATTCCGGGGACATACGCCGCAACGTTTGTGCTTCTCCATTTGTTTGAGATACCTCGTTTAGAAAACTCAACGTTATTTAAGTTGTCTCCCTCGACCGGCGAAGTTCTGCAAAACGCATGATGCAGTACTTCCGGTTCAGTCGGCTGAATCTTTCCTGCACGCACCCAGGCATCTTTTTGTAATTGAAGTTTCAATGCATTAGTGCGGTACGCAACTTCTCCAGTTGCGGGGATGTTTTGTGGAGGAAGATCAATTTTTATTTGAGCATTCTCAACATCGATTCTTCTATCACTTGTTATTTTGGCGGTGGCCAGTGGGTCCTCCCCCTCGCCGCGAGGTGCGCCCGCATCGAGCCAGCGTACAATGGTGCTTGCCTCTTCGGGAAAGATTCCATGCGTCTCCGAAAATGGGAGGTAATGCATGTCTGGCTGACGCGGCGGCATACGTTTTGTCAGAATCACTTCGCGGATCATCGCACGCCAGCCTAAAACGTCTTCATAGCTCTCCAGTGCCCAAGGAGCCGTCCCGCCTGTGCTGTGACAGTTGAAGCATCGCCTCTCAAGGATTGGCGCTACATCCTTCGCATAATCCGGAGTCGTTGGGTTTTGAGCAGCGTCAGAGATCTTGCTGATCAGGCAGCCTCGGATTTCTGCATCGGGATTCTTCACCGCGTCGCCCGATAAGTAGGAGTCGATCGCATCTTGAAGATAATGATGAGTCGCCTCTTTTTTCTGGCTTTCATAACCAAGTCTGTCATCGACAGGGCCATGAAAAATAACGCGTCTTTTTTTCGGGTCGATTAAAAACGTTTCGCAAGTTCGCTTAATCCCCATCATTTCCATCACAAGCTGTCCCTCGTCTCTTAAGATGGGAATGTCGATGTTTCGTTCCAGGGCATCTTGTTGAAGGGTCTCTCGATCATCTTGTGGGTTGCAGTCGAGTAATAAAAATTCGATACCCTGTTTCATGTACTTTTCCCGAAGTGTTTTCAGGGCAGGCAAATGATTGCGGGCAATC
This sequence comes from Planctomycetaceae bacterium, assembly GCA_902630355.1. Classification (GTDB taxonomy): domain Bacteria; phylum Planctomycetota; class Planctomycetia; order Pirellulales; family UBA7805; genus UBA7805. The sequence goes on along the minus strand of CACOUL010000014.1, from coordinate 30,040 downwards.
GGGCAACCTACACCATAAACGTATAAAACGACGCCTCGGTCGTTGGCGTAACGGGAGAGCTTATGAAATTTACCTTCCTGATCGAGGAGGGCAAAATCACTGATGGTCCGATAAGTTGTCTCTTGTGATTGATTTCCTCGCCAGAAAACCGCAATGAGTATTCCCAGGATAGCCGTCAAAACAACAGCATTCAGCATCAACAGCGACTGAGACTTGGAGATCGTCATAAGGCATTAAACCGAGAGTATCGCATCTGGTCGATCACGATACGGAAAGGCTCATCCCGCGGGACAGTCGCGGTTTGTCGTCTTCAAAATAGGTGGCCTGAGTGAGCATGTCAAACCTATTTACACTCCGAGTGATAAAAGAGAGTCGGTAACGATTACATTTTTATTTTGAACTAGCTACGAAAGAAAAATCTGGAAATTGCTTAATGAGAAGGCGGTTCTTTGTTCGCCACAGTCTTTATTCCTTTATTCGTTTCCGCTTCCCATCCCATCCATTTGGTCTTTTCCAGGAAGTCCAAAAGAATAGAGGGTGCCGGTATCGCTTTTTGGGAAGTATGCCTCAAGGTCACGGTCAATAAATTTTGTATTTCCAGTGCCTACAAAAACACGTCCGCGCGAAACAGAAGGGCCCGACAGCACAGGTCCAAGAGAAATTTCTTTAAGAACCGTTCCGGTTGTTGCATTGAGGATGACCAGTTTATTACTGGTGAAGGTGGTAAAAAATAAACAACCGTTGGCGACCGCGATACCCGAAGCGACCGGGTCACCACAATCGGTGAATAGCGGGTCTTCCTGGGTCCCGCCGACCCAATTCACCTTAGGGCGTTCATGCCTCCAGTTTTCGGATTTAGTATTCATTGAAATGGATGTGACGCGACCTGCCGTGGGAGGGTCGAATCTTTTTTTAGTTGGTGTTCCCTTGAATATTGTGTCGATGCCGTTGGTGTAAATTGATTCCCCGTCTGTCGCACACCCGGTTTGTAATCCACCGATAGGGCTTGGCAGAGCAAGCGTCCGCCGATCGATTTCCGGGTTCTCCGCCGGTGGCCCCGTATAAATCGGTGTGGAGGCCACGATGTCTCCATTGTCGATTCGCATCAAATAAAATCCGCCATTTTTCGCGCCTGCCCCTACGACTCGCACTACTTCGCCATCTAATGTGATGGAAAATACCTTTGGCGTGTCGCCAACTGCTTGATCTTTATAGCCGGTGTTTGCATCGTAAGCGGGCATCGTGTAATTCCAGATGTCGTGCTTGTTGGTCTGGGTAACCCACTTTTCTTTTCCGGTCTCCAGGTCGAGCGCGATCACTGCCGCTGAATGGGGTGTGTAATTGCGAGAGTCTTCCTTGCTCGGTTGCCTTGGAGAATTGTGTACATCGGTGCCAAAAAAGACGGTCTGGGTTTCCGGATCGAACGACGGGGTGGACCATACTGAGCTAGTGGAAGGCCCGTAATAAAAAGTTCGACTACCGAAGGGCGTTTTTATGGTGAGCGGCTCATCAAATTCAACAGGCTCAGGTCCCACATCATACTTCCAGAGTATTTTTCCACTTTGGGGATCAAGGGCCATCACAAATCCCCTTCCCGTACAACATTCGTATCCCGGCTTTAATGGCGCCATGTGCTCAAACGCACCACCGGCAAAAATAATTTTATCGCCTGCGATAATCGGAGACGCCATGATGACATTGAATGCATGGGCCCCGGGGAAATCCTCGGCACGCGAATCGACTGTCCATTTTTCTTTTCCAGTCTTTCGATCGAGGCAGTACGCGACACCCGCAATATCACCGAAATAAACCGAATTGTCCGTTACGAGTGCAGAACTGAAGATGCCGTCTCGCGGAACGACCCCCCTGATTGACCTTAATTGCCTTCGATGCTTTCTTGTTTCATTTCCGGGTTCATATTGCCAGCGTATTTTCCCATCGGGAGTGATTTTATAGAACATCGGATAAGTTGCAGTTCCAAAATAGGTGTAGCCATTGACAACCACTGGCGTCGCATGAATAGCTCCGATCGTTTGTTGTGAATGGTTCGCAGGAAACTGCCACTTGATTTCGAGATCTTTTGCATTCTCGACGGAAATGTCTTTCTCAGCCGGGTTGTACCGGCTTCCCAGAGCATTGTAATTGTAGGTTTTCCAATCATCAGCCGAATGCTCTACTGCCGAATTTTCCGGATTACAGCCCATCGGTATCGCGAGCAGTAATGCGAGCCAATAACGATAGAAAATCAAAAACAATCTCATGGTTCTTTGTCGTCGATAATTGATGGCAGTGCTTGCCCCATTCTAGAAGTTTTAAACAAGTCGGGCCACAGAGAACCTGTTGGAAACGTGGGGCCTATTGTTTTTAGTTCCCCAGGGAATCCGCGTCCGTATCTGTTCGATCGTTTTTAATCCGACTGCAGCGCGAATAGTGCCAAAACAGTGCGCCGGTAACAGAAATGCCGAGGATCCAAGCTAAAGAAATCAGTAGAGGCCGTGCGGGGTGTGTCTGAAGTTGCGGCGGAGTCAAGCGGTTGGACTCACCGAGGAGCCAGCTTGGCTGCTCCCCCGATGCACCGACAGTGAGGATGTCAAAAATTTTAGCGGCGGGTCGTCGTCGCTCTTCTGCCGCAGTGTAGTCCGGAGAGTTTGCCACGCTCACGCTACCGATATTCTCAGCATTTTGATTGTAAAATTCCTGGAATCGTTCAATCAACTGCAGATGCCGCGATTCTTCCTGCGGAGTGCTGTTCAACGGATAGTGTGGGCTTGGGTTGGACGTACTATAAGATCCTCCCAGTTGTGTTGTTCCAGCAAAATCGACATCGACGCTCAAGTAGATGTGGGCACCTGCAAGGTGACGCTGTATGGAATCGGGATGGTCAGGGTCTACGATATGCACCGTAACATGGTGGGGTTCTTGCACGATCTCCGAAAGCGCGTCGTGGAGCGTGCCGAGGTTAGACTTGGAGCTGAAGCTTTGCAAACCTTTCAGGCTGGCCTCCTTTTGATTTGCATCAAGCTGCTGTCGCACTAAGAACCGTGCGTCTGCATCGGATTGATCACCGGAATTCGAGGGCGCATGGTGCGACTCGTATTGATTGATCAATTGATGTAAGCGATCAATCTGTTGATGATCGAAGACCGTCTGCCCTACCTCGATCGAGTGAGTTCCATAATCGGGCCAGTAACCTTCATTGGAGGTGTCCATCGCTTCGCGGGGGACGACGAGAACGATTTCAGACCGGTTTCCCCTGGCCAGGCGCTGCGAATAAAGCAGAGGGAGAATCCAGCCTGCAATGCTGATCATGCTCGTCACTTCTGCAAGCTCTTGAGGTGTCTTCGCGTGTCGGATCAACCAAAGGAGACGCTCGTGGTCTATCTGCATCCAATGCATCAACAAAGACATTTCCCCCGCGAGGTGTCCGAATGGCGAAGAGAGATCCCGATGCGCATCCCAATTTACGAGGACCCGCCGCTGTTGGGGGATGTGTTTTTCGTCGAGCAGGTCTGTGAGCAGGTGGCCAAAAGACCAATTGTGGCCCTGTGTGAATCGAATTGCGGCTCCAGTGCGAGTGTGCCCGGGCTCCTGGTAAAGCTGGTTGATTTTTTCATATTCATGGAAGACGGGAATCAGTCGGGTGAGATTGCGGCCATGCACTACCACGTCCGATCGTGCCGCGTAGGGAACGGCGGTGGTCTTTCCGTCGACAACGCGCGGCCCATAAACCGGAAGCTTTCCAAACTGATAGGCTTGCTGCAGTTGATCTTGCCACTCGGAGCGATCCTGGTGGAAACGGTCCGCCGCCTGATAGAGTGGATCCAAGTTCCGCTGTGCCATCGAGTGAAGGAGCGAATCATGGCGAGTACGGGCCCGCTGCAGTGTTTGCGATTGGCCACGGTGAAGATAATAAGCGGCCGTGATCCAGTCGCTTGAGTTAAGCGCATGAATGAATTGCCAGAAATCCGGATCGTCGGCCTCGGTCGCCACCTCATTTCCCAGTCGCACAAGATCCGTGACGAGCGTATCACCGATCGTTAATTTCTGACGGTGCGCAGCGGTCGCAACACGGTCTTTTCGTAGAGAGTTGATTTGCATGACTCAAGTACAAAAAGAGGGGAAGTGAGGTTTCGATAATTGTCGCAACGCCTCTTCTTATTGTAGCCTTGTCTGAGGAAGCGCCACAACGAGTTTTGCACATCAAGGCTTTTGAGGTCATCTCCCACATGCCTGATGTTTTTGAGGACGTGTGAAACCAGCATTTTGATGGTCTAAAATCCGGGCAGCGTTTGCAAAAAGTGGTCGATATTTTTCGGGCATGCTTTTCACATTTGAATACTGCCGGACCGGATCATTGCTGAGAGCGGTATCAAGTCAGCTTCTTGTAGTTTCCCCGCAAAATTCAGCTACAATGACCAAGAGGTGACTTGCAGTTGCCTGCAGCAAGCGCAAAACGATGAGGTGACCGCGCTGGGAAATGAGTGAGGGGAAATTGTTGGTGAGCACACAAACTTCTTCTTTTCCGACGCAACCTCGCAATTGGTATAGGTGTGGCCGAACATCTTCCAAGGTTTTGGTCTGTTTCGTTCTCGTTCTCTTTGCGGCGACGGTTTTCTGGTTCTGGAGTGAACCTGCAAAGCGGGGTGAGTCAGACGTTTCGAGGCCTCGTCAATCGGTCGGCGAGGGCTTTGTCTCATCGCAGGCCTGTCTTGAGTGTCATCCCGACCAGCATGCGAGTTGGCATGCATCATATCATCGCACGATGACGCAACTGGCTTCGAATGAAAGTATTATGGGCCCGTTTGCCGGAGAGCAAGTCGAAGTGGAGGGTGTCAAAGCGAGATTTACGCGGGAAGGGGAAAAATATTTTGCCGAGTTGGTACTTCCGGATCGGGATGAAGAAAAAAAGCCGGTCGTGATGACAACCGGATCGCACCATATGCAGGTCTGTTGGACCCCGACCGGTTGGCAACGGGAATTGGAGATGGTTCCATTTGCCTACTTGAAGGAAGACAACCGCTGGGTTCCCCGTCGAGCAACCTTTTTGCAACCACCGGGCACCGATCCGAGCCAAATGGAGCGAGGCCGGTGGAACCGAGCATGCATTCGCTGTCATACAACCCACGGAGTCCCCGGTATTGATTATCTGCAAATGCATACGCATGTTGCGGAGTTTGGAATTGCCTGCGAGGCGTGTCATGGACCGGGAGAAGCGCACATTGCCTATCATCGAACACAGAATGACTCAAAGGGCGATGATCCGATCGTCAATCCAGCCAAACTCACTCACCAACGTTCGTCGGAAATTTGCGGGCAGTGCCATCTGGTGTCTGCTATGGTCGACGAACCCGGCTTTTTGAAAAATGGTTTTCCTTATCGCCCAGGTGACGACCTCAGTACCGCCCGCCACATCGGTCACAGTGAGTTCGGAGAGGGGCACTTTTGGTCCGATGGGGTCGTCCGCACGTCGGGCCGCGAATTCAATGGGATGTGCAATTCGGCCTGTTATCAAAAAGGGGAACTCTCCTGCCTTTCCTGTCATTCGATGCATCAAACAAAGGAAGATCCGCGCGACGCAGTCCAGTGGGCAGACGATCAATTGACCATCGAAGCCTTGGCAAACGAAGCCTGTATTCAATGTCACACCCGGTTCGAAGATACATCGCAACTCATCGCACATACGCATCATCCGGCCGACTCGAGTGGCAGTCACTGCTACAATTGCCACATGCCGCATACCTCCTATGGGCTTTTGAAGGCGAGTCGCGATCATCAAATTGACAGTCCGGATGTAAAAAATGCGTTACGCACCGGTCGACCCAACGCTTGTAATCTTTGCCATTTGGACAAGTCGCTTGGTTGGACGGTCGATTATCTAAGCGACTGGTACGGGATTGATCCTCCGCCACTCGCCCAATCAGACAAGAAAGTCTCTGCCACTCTCAAGTTGCTTTTGACCGGCGATGCCGGACAACGGGCTCTGGCAGCTTGGCACATGGGCTGGCCACCTGCACTTGAGGCGTCGGGTAGCGGCTGGCAAGCACCTCATCTGGCCATGCTGCTTGAGGATCCCTACGATGCGGTACGCTATATTGCCAAGCGGTCGCTCAACCAACTGCCCGGATTCGAATCGTTCTCTTATGATTTTCTGTGTGATCCGACGTCGAGAAAAGAAGCCCGCAAGCGGGCAGTGGGAATCTGGGCCGGATCGGCCAGAGATTTGCCGGAGGATCCGTTTTCGGTGCTGCTGGACAGCGACGGGGAATTGCTGCGCGAGATGCAGCAGAATCTCCTTGACTCACGTTCGGATCAGGAGGTTCGCCTCATCGAGTAAGACGATCATCTCGAGCAATCTAGGCGAGCCTTGCGCGACGCCCCCTCACTCCCCGCGATCCGTTTCCGGCCGATATCCAACCTTTTCAAAACCGGGAGCCTGAGGGCGATAGACTGCATCGAATTGGGGATCGGCACATCCGAGGACATTTTGCTGCGGATTCAGTGTGCCAAAAAGATCGAGAGTTTCTCCCTGAAGAAAACATCCGCGCACACCGTCCGCATCTTTAATGTCGAGTTCATATCGGGGGGCCTTCAGCCAGCCTCCGGGGGCATTGTTCATCCAGAAGATACAGTTTTCGTAGATGCTGTCGATTCCAGAATCGTCGACCCCGTTTCGATTGCCGGTGAATGTACAGTTTTTGACCACGACCCGGGACGTGGGAAACACGGTGAGTGTGCCCCCACCTCGCTTTGGCCTCCAAGGCGGCACCTTGCTGCTTCTCGAGTCGTGATTGCTGTTTGATTTGTTGTCTATAAACAGGCAATTCTCAACCAACGCCGCGCTGCCGCGAAGCATATCGATTCCCGCGCCGTTGATCGGACAGCTATTGTTACGAAAAATACAGTTTTTGAAGTGGACATATTGTTCACCCACGCCTTTATGTTCGATCGACACGCCACCCGCACAGGGGCTCGCGTAATTATCGTGGATTTCACAGTTTTCAAGGGTAGGAAAGGAACGTCCAAAAATCTTGATGCCCCCGCCGTCGGCATAAAAAAACAATTTATGTTTTTCCAGTCCGGGTACGTCCGGCTGGATCGCATACTTTGGATCCTCAGAAAAAATGACGTGGTTGTTTGCGCCGGTGACCTTAAATCCGCGCAGCGTTGTGTCGGGTCCAATGCCATCACCAAAATACACCACGTGATTTACGATGGCCGGATAGCCCTCATCGCCTTCTTTTGCCACCTGTGGATTGGCGGCCGTCAGGGTCACGTCGCCTTCGGCCTCCAGTAGGATCCCATCGTGTTCTCGGTTAAATGCAAGCAAGGCTTGCCTATGCCGGGCGGGACGGTAGACGCCCGCATGGACTTTAATGTGCTTGCAGTGGGGATCCTCGGCAGCACGGTCCAGTGCCGCTTGAAGGTCATCCCCCGGGTAGACGTGATAAATGTCTCCTGAATCGGTATTGAGTAAAAAAAAGACTGCCAGAAGGCCCGCAGACAGTGCGAGTGCAAAAAAGAGGATTCGCCGTTTCGCTTCAAAAGAAATCATGCGCTTACCGTTGGGATTTCATCCATTTGGCGAAGTCTTCCTGGCTCTCCACTATCAGGGTGCCCATCAGATCCGGGTGGGTGTAGCCGCACATTTGATCGCCCGGCATCTCAAAGGTTCCCATTTTATCGGCCTTGAAATTGAGAGAGAACGTCAGGTCGGGGACCGCAATTTCCTTTTTTTCAGCCAAAGGCACCTCGAGTGAATACAGGTAGTCGAGGCTTTTAAGTACGATTTCGACCTCGGCATCGATCGGGACATGCAAAATTTGTTGCGCGTGAATGTCGTCGTTGGTATCCATCTTTCCATCTCTACCTGCATAATGACTGGCCCACTTGAAATCGTGTCCTGTCATTTCAATTTTCACTTCGCGGACCGGCTCAAGGGGCTTGGATTCGCATCCACACAAAAAGAGGAGCAACAAAAGTGTTACTCGATTGCGAAAGAGAGCAGAGGGACAAAGAATCATGGCAGCGGATAATCCCCCAACCGATTATTCTTCTTTGATAAGAATTTTTTGATTGGTTTCGATAGGGCCTTCAACCGTTTGTTGTTTTCCTGAAGGCCAAAAGACTTCGATTTTTTCGACCGCTGGATCATTACCCAAGCCAAAATAGAGTGGCATTCTGCTTTGCGACAAGTAGCCCGATTGTCCGTCGTGAAACCTCGTCTGCCTTCCGGATGCAGAGTGTAAAACAACTTTGGCTCCGAGCCCGTCGCGATTCGACTCGGTTCCGATGAGTTCGACTTGCAAAAAACGAAGTGGCTTTTTATCGCCCAAGTCACTCACCAGCACCATCGGCTCGGCATTAAATTCGTTGGTGACGATATCCAGATCGCCATCATTTTCCAAATCAAAAATTGCCGAGGATCGTGTTCCTAATGCACCCCACACTTCAATATCTCCGTCCCGACCTTCGCAAATCTGGTTGAGGTACGTTTTGGAAGGCCCAAGGAACTCACGACTGTCGGCCGGGAGTGTGAAGCAGAATGCAGCGGTGTGTCCATCACGCCGCGGCTCCACACCCACGACAAATTCACTGTCCAGAAATTGCTTCCCTCGATCGTTGAGCAGAAGCGAATTCACACCATAGCGAAACGGATAATTCATGCTCGATGCGACAAACGCATCCTCAAACCCATCGGCATTCACGTCCCCAACACTCAATCCCCAGGGCCAATAATTTTCCGCGCCGATTTGATCGGAGGTTTCCTGGAAGCTCCCATCCTGCTGTTGGCGGAAGAATGCATTGCCGAAAATGCTTGCCCCGTCGCTTCGCAGAAAAGATTCGGGCCATTGCATCTCGGCCTTCAATTTTTCTTTTTCCGGACCAATGTGCGTACTCATATCGGAGTGCATGTCGGTAATGTAAATATCGGGCGCGCCATCGTTGTCAAAATCGAAAACCTTGATGCCCATCGATCCCCAGGGTGTGCGCGGGAAAACTGCGCGACTCTTTCTCTCGAACCGTTTGCCGCTGATGTTCTCGTAATATTCGTCGTGTCCTTGCATGTTCGTGATGTACAAATCGGGCCAACCGTCACCATTGCCGTCGATCGGCGTTGCCGCACCGGACCAACTCTCATCGGTAAGACTCACCTCGTTTGAGACATTCCGGAAAACGTTATTTCCCATGTTTTTGTAGAGAATGCTTTCTTCCGTTCGCTCCGGTTTGAGATGGCCGGAAAATGCATCATTGAATGCCAGGTAGTAACTGATTTCGGGATTCCCGGTGCCCGCAGCTTGTACCTGTTCGTCAAGCGTGTACTGCCCCACGTTGGAAAGGAAAATGTCTAGCATGCCATCCCGATCAAAGTCGAAGAATACGGCACTCGATGAATGCCCCCGATGATTGAGGCCTGCCTGCTCAGTGATATCAGTGAATGTTCCCGTCCCGTCATTTTGAAAAAGTTTGTTTCCTTCACGTACCGACGTGACAAACAGATCTGCATCACCGTCATTGTCGATATCGGCGAACGAAGCACTGACTGAGACTCGATCTGCGAGTCCGAGTTGCGATTGTTCCGTAACATTTTCAAATTTCCCGTTCCCCAAATTTCGATACAACGCGTTTGAGCCAATCTGGGTTGCAAGATATACATCGAGCAGGCCATCGCCGTCGATATCGGCAACGGCAATCCCATTGCCGTGATCGTAGTGCGCTGATTTATATTCGCGTAGTGCGCAGTCTACCGGGATGTGCCGGAAATCGATGCCGCTCGCTGGCTGTTGATCGGTGTACTGAAAATCGTGAAAAACGCTCCAGTCCTCCGCAGCGCCGAGTTGTTCTTTCTCGCGCGGTTCCATCCAATCGATCGAATGGACGTCTGCAATTTCATCCACGTCATCAACTCGCATTACCCCTTCCGGCGTGAGGGCCGCCCGCACGATGTGCGTTTTACCCTCTTTAGGCGAACGCCCAGTGACTACTTTCTCTGTGGATTGAGAGTCCGCTTGTTGATCCGTGCGGTTGCACCCTGGATTTAAACTGAGGATTGCCAGCGAGCAGCAAGCGACAAGCAAGGGATAAAAACCCGATAGTCTTTTATCCGGCCTGCGATGTGTGTCGGCCACTTTACGATGGGAAGGCTGAATCATTTTTAATTCTTTACAGGGTCCTTCGAAGGGGTTTTCGCTTCGATGTGCTGAAGATATTTTTTTGCAGGGGCAAAATCGGGTTTAAGCTGAAGTACGCGCTTGAATTGTGTGCCCGCTTCTTGGAACCGTTGTTGTCGCTCGAGTGCGACACCCAGATTGTAAATATTGGTCGTGTCGTCCGGGCGCGCATCGACCACCTGCTGAAATTGCGTTTCCGCCTGTGCCCATTCTTTCTGTTTCGCGAAGAGGCGACCTAAACTTGCCCGAGCGGAAATGAGTTGCGGTTCGAGTCGGAGTGATTCTTCGTATTCCTGACGCGCCAGATCTAGCTTTCCCTGATTTTGCAGGCAAGTCCCTAAGTTGTAGTGTGCGGGTGCGAATGAGCTTTGGTTTGCGAGCGACTCCCGAAATGCTTTCTCTCCCGCCTCCCATTGTTTCTGGCGGGCGAGTAGTAGTCCACGCTCAAAGAATACGCTGCTCAGGGTCGCCTTCTTTTCCGGTGAGTCGGGCATCTTTTTGGCGAGCTCTTCGTACTGGACCGATGCCGCATGTGACCATCCCTGTTCTTCGAGATGATTGGCAAGTCGAGTTCGCGCGAAGTGGTCGCCCTTGGTTAGAGCCTTTTCCAGCACGTCATTTTCGATGATTGTCCCGGGCAGGTTGGCCGCTCGTCGGAATCTTTCCCACGGCGGCAGCGAAGAATGATCTTTATCAGAAATCAAAGTCTCCACGCTCACGGGGCCTTTGTAGATTGCCACCAACTGCCCCGACTTATCGACGAGAAAACTTGTCGGCACCGGGAGTAATCCGCCGGTTGCAGTCATTACGTTGTGAATCGTACTCAGTGCACCGCCGAGTCCCTCCGTCGCATCACCGTAGGCGAAGGGATAGCCCATGTTCTTAAGCAGATCGGCCGGTTGGCTGCTCTCTGCCGAATCACCTTTTGCCGCATCGAGGCAGAGAGCCAGTACATTGATATCTGCATCGCGCAGGTCCTGGGCATGGTCGGTAAATTCTTTGAGTTCTTTAAGGCACGGGATGCACGTTGTCGACCAGCAGTTGATCAGAAGCATGCCATCGGCAGGTTTTGCATCAAGTAGCGGCTCTTTTTGTCCCGAAGCGTTGATGTAGGGCAAATTCGGCATCGGTACGATGGCTACCAGTGGCACGCGGAAACGATCAGCGGCTTCCGGAAGAACGGGAGATGCTGCAGGTAGGGGACCGGTGACCGGGCGGGCGGGGATCTGGCGGACTACTCCACCCTGGTGAAGTTGATACCGTTGATTGATTTTCAGATTTTTAAATTCCTCGCGAGTTCCACCAGGCCAACGTACGGTGATTTTTTCAATCCTGTCACTCTTGCCGATGCCGAAGTGTAGCCAACGACTCGATTGGGATAGAAATCCTTGTCCGATGTGAACCGTCTTGACCAGTTGCTCTTTTCGATTGTGTGATGAAGCGTCGGTTTCTGCTCCAGGAGTTAGAATAAGTTCGACGCGAGCACCCACCGCATCCCGACTCGTTGTGGTTCCATTACCTACAAGTTGTAATTCAATGAAGTTGTTTTCTGTAATCGTGTCATTACGAAAATATCTTATACGAGGCGCATTGCGATTAGAAATCCATAAATCCTGATCCCCGTCTCCATCCCAATCGACCACACTGACTCCGCGACCGTCGTCAGGGGCATCGAGCCCGGAGACGGCCGATACGCAGGCGAACTTTTCTCCTGCTCGTTCATCCGCGCCCGTATTGAGAAACACGCAGTGCCGTTCGTTTCCGCTGATCGACATTCCATGATCGAGCATGACGGCCAGCGCATTGTTTGCACGAAACTGATCCGGATGTTCTTCTCCTTCTTTATCGCGTGATTGCGACACGACCTGTCGCCAGAAGAAGCTTCACAAGTCCCCCGAGTCGTCAGTGGTAATAAAGCCGTTGGCTACCATCAGGTCTTCCCAGCTATCATTATTAAAGTCGATAAACTGGCAGCCCCAGGCCCAACGTCCCACCTCCACATTCGCATCAGCACTTTTGTGCTCAAAACCTCCATCTCCCGTGTTCTTCAGCAGCGTATTTCCCCGAGCGAGTCGCTGCAGTCGAGTTTTTACCTCGTCCGGGGAATCCTGTTTGAATTTGTCTTGAGTCGTGACACGATTTCCGGCCGAAGACCACATATTACTGACGAATACATCCATCCACCCATCGTGATCGTAATCGCCCGAGATTACGGCCATGCCGCTGGCACTATTTTCAATATTCGCCTCATCGGCAATGTCTTTAAACGTTCCATTGGTATTTTGGTAGAGGTTGTCCCGACCGAAGTCGTTGGCCACATAAAGGTCGACATCGCCATCGTTGTCAAAATCATCCCAGGATGCCGCGTAGCTAAATCGATAGTTGTTATCTCCCATACCGACTTCGTCGGTCACATCGGTGAAGCCTCCATTGCCGTCATTGCGAAAAAGCGCGCTCGGTCCACCGGTGTTGGCATCGTGATAGACAAAATCTTCTGCCTCGCCCGGCAGAAGTGACGTCATCTCGCCCGACATCTTTCCATCACGACGATAGACGCAGACATAAAGATCGATATCGCCATCCTGATCGTAGTCGGCAGCAGCCATCGATTGGGTATCATCGCTTGTGGAGAGAATGTCGCGCAGCTTGAATTTTTCGTTTCCCTCGTTTTCCGCGAGCATGACTCCACCGAGGACACTCACCGCCAGATCCTGGTCCCCGTCATTATCCCAGTCAAAAAATAGTGCACACCGCGAATCGTGCAGCCAATCCACGCCCCACGCCTCAGAAACATCAACCAGTCGATTGTCTTCTTGATGCAAAAATAGCCGATTCGGGAGGCCAACCTCCTGGCACAGATAAAGGTCTTCGAGGCCGTCTCCATTAACGTCAGAAACCGAAATCCCCGGCGTACCGAGTCGGAAGAGATGCCGTCGCCGTTGGCTCGTTTGAAGCCAGTGATTGAACCCCCGCAGTAACTGTGGTTCGTAGCAGGCATTCGATTCGAGTACGGCGGCCGTGCATTCGGAAAAAAGTGTCCCGTCGCTTCCGTTGGTGTGCGCCATTTCAAACTGGTCGACGGCGATGGAATGCAGGCGAGGTAATTGGTGCTCCGCGGTGGGCAGCCAGCGGATCGACCAGGTCGCATTCTGTTCGACCATCTGTTTGCCATTGTGACCCGTGAGATTGACATACAACTTGGTTTCGAAAAATTTACCCTGGGCATCTTTCACGACACGGAAAATTTTGAATTTGGATCGGATGTCCTCTGCCGGCTGGAAGGGGCTGAGTAAGTTCTTTGCCGCTTCGAGGAGCCCCTGGGCGCCGGAAAAAGATTTTTGCTCTCCCGAAGAGCGGCCTCGCTGGACCGTGAGGGCTTGGCCGGAAAAGATATCGGCTTTGTTTTCCGGTAGGAGGGGTGTGCAAGAAAAGTCAGTGGTGATCAGGGGAGAGAGCGAATCGATCGTGAGCAGAGATTCGTTTTTTAAAAGTTTGCCTAGCGCCTTCATCTGTTTGTCTGCAAGTTTAGCGAATGCTTCGGTATCCCATCCATCTTCAAAAGGATTGTCGATGTGCGCCACCGGATTCTTGTTTTCATTGCCTGCAGACTCAACGCTGCTACTCGTTAGTTGCGTTTGCAGTTTTCGAGCCGTTTGCAGCAAAGCAGGTTGCTGTGGATTGAGTTTTAGCGACATTTCGTAGCTCTCGAGCGCCTCAGGAAATTTGTTTTGTAATTGCTGACAATTTCCTAATTGCGCCCAGATGCCTGGATTGCGCGGCTTGAGCTCGCGTGCACGCATGATCGATTTCTCTGCCTCCGGATAGCGACCAAGATTTTCGAGGATGGCTGCTTGAAGCTGCCAAAACGGTGCTCGGTTTTGCTCGACGCCGATGAGTTTTTCACAAGTTTCCAGTGCCGCCCTGTTGTTACCGGCCTTCATGTAAGCTGCTGCCAGCGCTTGAAGTGTGTTCGTATCATCGGGATTTTCTTGCAGCGCTCGTTGGAAGGCAATTACAGCACGGTCGTATTGCCCTCGTTTGAGAAGAACTCCTGCGTTGTGCCGATAGAGCCAAGCGGAGTTTTGCAGAGAAAATACAGCGACAAGGCCCGCGCCAAGCAGGCAAATCAACAAGATACTGCCTCCCGCTTTGGCAAATAAATAACTACTGCGATCCGCAAAGGAATCGGGCCGGAAATTTGTTCGAATTGCCGCGGCATACTGCGCAAAAGCGAATAAGAAAAAGGTTCCACCGAGAAGTTCCAAGCTTTCCTCGATGACCGTTCCCGCACTGTACCAATCACGTGCCATGAAAACTGGCTTTGCCAAGCCTTCTAAAAGAACCGCAAGAATCCAGCAAGTTAAGGCGGTGGCAGCCACTCGCAAAAGTCGCTTGTCTTTTGCAAATCGGGTCAACATGATCGTGACCAGTAGAGCAGCAGTTACGGCCAAAGCCGGCCCAAAGACGATTTGCCAAGGCATCAAGGAGATCCAAAGTGAATCCGGGGGCAGGAGGTCTCTAGTGGTTTGCCTCAAAGCATATTCGTGGATCGCTAGTAAATCATCGATTGCTAGATAGGCAAACGCAGTGGAAAGAACGAGCCAGATCCACTTTCCGGGCACAATCGCGGGGAAACGATTACGCTCCGTCAGGAAAATCTCAATCATTATTATTGCGATGAGAAAAACCTGAATCACCGCAAAGATCGTCGGAATATTGTTTTCCTGGTCGAGATCAAAGAGCCACGACCGTTGACTGAAAAAGAGATGCGAGAGAATCATCGCGCAATCGGCAATGAAGAAAATGCTGATTAAACGCAGAACAATCTGTGCCATTCTCGATACCCAGCTTACCGTTGTCGAATGTATGCGTTCATCTATCTCGTCTCCGCAAGCCGGTTTCAATCGCTTTGCAGCGACTTGGGGGAGAGCACAATATTGTAGGCGATGGAAATTCGCTCACCGGAGCCCTTAAAGGGAAGCACGTAGTGCTCTAAAAAACTGGGAAAGAGTATGGTCACTCCCGCTCTGGGCGGAAATAGTGCGTTACTTTTTTGGCCCACCAGCGGGGCAACGGTGGCACGGATTCGTGGGTCGGCCAGTACCAATTCTCCACCGTCGTTTTGATCCTGTGGGGTGCTCACATAGTAAACCCCGCTCAATTGTGCTCCGGGGTGCGTATGAGGTTTACTCACATTCCCCTGACGCAGAATAACCGACCAACCGGTCATCCGCATCGCGAGGTCCCCCATGCTTCCCAGGGGTGTTGTACTTTCCTGCTTCCAGTAATGCCCCAGATATTGCCTCGCATCTTCCAGCAGCAACTCTTTCAGTTTTTGGACGGCCACATGCTCTGAATCAAAAAACTCGCGCGACGAATGATACCCGCCCTCAATCGAGCCACTCTCGATCCCTGCCGCCGTTTTTTCTTGTTCCAAGCAGTAAGTCTTGATCGCTTCGTTCAACTCTTCTGCATCTTGATGTTCGGCAACAAAACATACGGTGGGAAAGAGAGGAATCGCCTGTCCAGGGGTCGATTTCGCCGCATCAGAGTGGCCTGAGTGATGATCCAACGGATGCCTTGCCTTTCAAAGGGAAAGTCGAACGGGAGAAAAACGGTACACCCCTGAGTATAAATTATCCCACATTGAGGCGTCCAGTCTGACACAACACTGCGAGGAACTCTCCTGGAATACGGCCGTCACTTTTCGATCTCGTCCGGCAGAATGTCTGCGGAGACGGCGGACGGTCGATTGCAATCCGGGGTCGGCCATCGATCAGGGCGCGTGATACGGTTTGCCATCGAGGTACAAATCCAACCGACTTTGCAAATCGTCCTGCGAGGCAGCAGGGCTCAAGCGAATCGCTTTGCGCTGGGTAGCTACCGCATTTGTAAAGTCGCCAGCTTCAGCGTACGCCGCTGAGAGCGTATCGAGCGTGGCAGCATCTTCGGGCTTCGCTTCATCAGCCCGAAGGGCAAGCCCGACTGCCCGGCGCCCATTTCTCAGCGATGCGTCTTTAGAGGTTGCTAAAAACCACGCCAGGTTGTTCAGGATGTCGGTTGCATCGGGAGTGGCCACATAGGCTTTTTCATAAAGGAGAAGCGCCCCCTTTGGGTCACCGGATGCGATGTGAGATTGGGCGACCACCGAACATATTTTGGCCAGCAGCTTTTTGTTCTTGGCTGTATTTTCCAGATCGATCGAGATCGCACGTTCCAAATGAGGAATCGCATTCTCGTAATTTTCGTTTTCAATCAGGGCGTTGATTTCGGGCGTGTAGTGCGAATTGATGGGTGGCAGCCGATGTGAACTGCGCAGCGACTGAATGAGACCGAGAACCATCGCAAGAAAGAAAAACGTAGTGGTCAAGGCAAAGACAACTCGAAGACCTCGGTGTTCCTTCAACTCGGTGTTCATGGCTGTGCGTTACTTGGTAAATATGGTTTCTGTTTTCAAACAGCTACGGCCAAAATCAAATTAACGCGATTAGGAGGTGATTGCCGGTGAGGCCGACTCGACAATTTTTCGATTGGAGTCCGACTTTTTTAATCGCCAGATGAAGGCGTCGACGATGAAGTGATGGATTTGAATCACGGCGACTACCAGGAGCACGCTCTCGACGGGACCAAATCCGAGAAAAATAAACGCGCGGGGGAAGCAATGAAAGAGGCCGTAGCCTAGAAGGACGCAGGCTCCGTAAAACCAGCAGATGTGATAGGTGCGGCTGTGATGATTCTCTGGACGGGCCAATTGGTCGCGGACATGAAAGATAATCACGATGGCAAGATACTGAATGCCGTGAAAAATGGTGGCCCACACAAACGCCTGGAGCGGCGGAAAGAGAAACCACCAGAGGGCGTTGGTCAGCAGGATCAAACCACTGATCGCGGGCATCAACTGTTTCTCGGTCTTTGCGATTCGCCAGCAAAGGTACGCGATACCACCGAATGCCAAGACAGGCATCACGAACCTTAAGTAATATAAAAATGTCTGTGCCGCCGAATACTCGAGCCAGCCCCCAAAGTCCAGCCAGTGCAACCCGACGTTTCCGGCAAAGACAAAGTTATAGACGAAGGGCAGCATCGCCACTCGCCAGAGAAGTTTTTTGTTTTCGTCGCTGAGTGTGCATCCGGAGCGGTAGCAATACATGACCGCGAGTCCGTAGGCCTGGGCAGCGTAGTGGAAAGGAGACCAGGTGAGATAGAGAGAGGTCAGTTGTGGTGCGAGTCGATCGGCCTGAAACATACAGCCGACCAAAATCGCCAGCATGATCACCGGCAATCCCATCGTGACGTACGGTAGCGATTGGTAGGTTCCCGGTTTAGTGTAGAGCCGCACCGTGGATGCCGCGAAGTGTGCGCTATTGCTCAAGAGAAAGAAATAAGGCAACGTCTCGGTACTGATAAATTCCGACCCGAGCGGGTTGACGAGGATCACGCCGGCGACCAGCAGACTCAGTCCGCCACCGATCAGCAGGTAATCGAAGAGGGGGTTTACAAAATCGCGACCCAGAAGGGCAGGCCCCAGTGCGATGCTGCCGGATTGCTGTGCCATAAAAAAACCTAATCAGTTCAATATCGCCTCCCATGCGAGGCAAGATCAACCGAAGTGTAATTCAATAAAAGGGCCAATTCAAGAAAAGAGCGGCGTATCCGCTTTATCTCGCGTCGGACTTATTTGTTCTATCTCATTGTTCCGCTTTGCCTGCCGGGCCTTTATTGTTTTTTTCAAACGCTTCGAGTCTTCGCTTGAGATCGGCCTGCTGCGGGGGAGGTGCAAATTCGATTGCTTTCTGTTGCCACTTCACCGCTTCGCTCCAGTTGCCCTGTGCCGCATAGGCAGTTGCCAGGGTATCGAGCGTGCTGAAATCGTTCCAACCGGTGAGCTGGCATGCTTTGCGGGCCAACTGCACGGCCTGCGCTGCATCCCGGAATGCCCCGTCGGGGCAGGTGGCCCGGAGCCATGCCAGATTGTTGTAGCTTCCCGCTTCTCCTGGCATCAGGGCAATCGCACGATCAAATTGTTCAATGGCCCGTTGATACTGTCCCATTTGATCGTAAAGGGTGCCCAGATTGTTGACGATGCTCACATCTTCCGGCGAGAGCTTTTCTGCCTTTTGCAGATGCTCGAGTGCCAATTCTCGTTGCCCGCGTTTTAAATAAAGACTCCCCAGGCGAAGGTGGGCTCGACTCGATTTCGGTTCGATCTCAATCGCTTTTTTTAGTGCCGTCTCGGCGCCAGCAAGATCGCCTTGGGATAAGAGCAGACTGGCTTCTTTGATCGATTTGTTTACCGATGGCTGCCCTTGCCAGAATTTCCAGACCATCCAAGTGAAGACGCAGAATGCGAATAAGGTCACAAACAGAGCGAGCAGGTTGCGTTGAGGCATTGCAGTGGGCGCTCACTCGGAGGGAGGGAATTGGGGAGCGAACGATTTTTGTTTAAACGCTTCGAGTCTTCGCTTGAGATCGGCCTGCTGCGGGGGAGGTGCAAATTCGATTGCTTTCTGTTGCCACTTCACCGCTTCGCTCCAGTTGCCCTGTGCCGCATAGGCAGTTGCCAGGGTATCGAGCGTGCTGAAATCGTTCCAACCGGTGAGCTGGCATGCTTTGCGGGCCAACTGCACGGCCTGCGCTGCATCCCGGAATGCCCCGTCGGGGCAGGTGGCCCGGAGCCATGCCAGATTGTTGTAGCTTCCCGCTTCTCCTGGCATCAGGGCAATCGCACGATCAAATTGTTCAATGGCCCGTTGATACTGTCCCATTTGATCGTAAAGGGTGCCCAGATTGTTGACGATGCTCACATCTTCCGGCGAGAGCTTTTCTGCCTTTTGCAGATGCTCGAGTGCCAATTCTCGTTGCCCGCGTTTTAAATAAAGACTCCCCAGGCGAAGGTGGGCTCGACTCGATTTCGGTTCGATCTCAATCGCTTTTTTGAGAGCTGCTTCGGCCTTCTCTAGGCCGCCGGTCGCTAAAAGCGCACTGCCCAGATCAATTTGCGCTTTGGCCGAATCAGGATCGAGTTGTAGGATCTCGCTGTACTGCTTGATCGCGTTTGCAATGAAACCATGGGTTTGCAGCCAGTCGGCATATTGAAATCTTCGCTCCACCTCACTCGCTTCCAATGCCTTTGCTAACCCATCATACCGAAGCAGTCTCCCCGGCAGGCCTGCCGCTCTGCGGAAGCGTTCCTCCCGGTCGGATGGGTTTGCCTCTTTGAGATCCGTAAGGATCGTCTCCACAGTCACCGGGCCTTTGTAGATTGCGATCAAGTCTCCCGTGGGGCCGATGAGAAAGCTTGTAGGAAGCGGCAGAGGAGGGCGGAGTGTGGTGTGCATGTCGTGCAACTGTTGGAGTTGGTCCAGCAAGGTTGCATCGGCGC
This sequence comes from Planctomycetaceae bacterium, assembly GCA_902630355.1. Lineage (GTDB taxonomy): Bacteria > Planctomycetota > Planctomycetia > Pirellulales > UBA7805 > UBA7805. The sequence continues at coordinate 10,489 of CACOUL010000014.1, read as the reverse complement.
GGCCGAGCGTGAACGGAAGTTGGACTCGGTCGGCAAAAGCGGTAGCGGCTTCTGGTGGGGTTTCGTCCTCTCCCAGACCGTCCACGTTCAGCGCGATCACGTCCAACCCCGCGTCTTGAAGTACCTCATCCTGCTTGGCAAAGGCGACAAGTTCCTTGAGGCAGGGCTGACACCAACTGGCCCACAGGTTGATCAAAATCGCTCGGTTGCCTTCGGTCGCTATCCGCTGTCTGTCCCCGTCCAGCGTACGATAGGTAAGCGGCGGAAACGCCAACGGGCTCAGCGGATGCAGTGCCGCCTGCTGGTCGGCTTCGGGAACTTTTTGCAGGTTCGCCGTCAGGGTTGCGTCGTGACTCCGTGGCGGGAGGACAACAGCCCGTTTTGAACCTTGAGTCACTTGATAGTGCCGGCCGATCTCGAGCGAACCGAATTGCTGTCTCTCACCGTCCGGCCAGTAAACAGTCACTCGTTCGATCCGCTCAAGTGGACCTGCGCCGAAGTGAAGTCGTTTCGAGTTTTGCGACAGAAAACCCTCTCCCGCCCGGACCGACTGCCGTCGCGTCACGGTCTCTGTTTTTTCTTGAGTCTCGTGTTCCGATTCGAACTCGACCTCAACCCGCGCTCCAATCGCATCGAGGTTCACGGTCGTTCCGTTGCCCACCAGCTGAAAACTAACGAATCGCTGGGGTTCGCTCAGTTGATTCTGTAGGAAGCGAATCCGGGGTGCGTTACGATTAGCGATCCAGATGTCGAGATCACCGTCCTGGTCCCAATCGGTCGTCACCAGTGCGCGGCCATCATCGGGAAAATCAATCCCGCTCACAGCCGATACATTCGCAAACCGTCCTCGTGCCTCTGGGGAACTACCGCAGTTGAGATACGCACAGTTTCGTTCGTGCCCGCTAAAGGAGCGGCCCTCGAGCATCATCTGATTCAAGAGGAGATTGGCCTGGTTCCGCTGCTGATTGTGACCGGCAGCTTCATCTTCCGGTGATCGCGACACGACCTGTCGCCAAAAGAAACTTCACAAGTCGCCCCCGGAGTCGTTGCCAGTCAAATATCCGTTAGCAATGAGGATGTCCTTCCAGCCATCGTTATTGATGTCGGCCAGTTGCGAGGACCAGGCCCAGCGTCCCATCGCCACGCCTGCCGGGCCGCTGATATCGCGGAACGTTTTGCCGCCATTGTTTTGAAGCAGGGTGTTTCCCCGGGCAAAGCGTTGCAATCGGTTTTTTACTTCCCCTTGGGCATCGGCCTTGAATTCGGGTTGGAACGTGATGCGGTTTCCGGCCGATGACCACATGTTCCCTACATAAGCGTCCATCCAGCCATCGTGATCCAAATCGCCCCAGGCGACCGACATGCCGCTCGCAGCGTCTTCGGCTCCTGCTGCCGCACCGATATCTTGAAACTGTCCGTCGTTATTCTCGTACAGGCTATCGCGTCCGTAGTCGTTGGCCACGTAGAGATCCGGGTCGCCATCATTGTCAAAATCTTCCCAGGCCGCCGCCAGGCTGTAGCGGTGGTTGTTCATATCCAAACCGCTTTCCTCCGTTGCATCCACAAAGTTCCAGGTGTCTGCCGCAATTTCGTTGCGGAGCAGTGCATTGCGGCCGCCAATGTTGGCATCGTGATAGACCAAATTTTGCGCCGAAGCGGGACCGCCAGCTTCATCTGCGGAAAAAATCACATCATCCGCATAGTAGACCGCAGCATAGAGGTCGAGGTCTCCGTCTTGATCAAAGTCGGTGGCCGTAAGCGAGGTGACATCGCGGCCGGTAGGGATTACTTGCCGCAGTTGGAATGCCTTCTCATTTTCATTCGAGGCCACTGCGATGCCGCCGAGCATTCCGAGCACGAGGTCCTGATCGCCATCGTTATCCAGATCGACCAACAGCGCGCTGCGGGAATTTTGAAGCCAATCAACGCCCCATTTTGCTGAGACCTCATTGGCCGTCCCGTCGACATTTTGCAGCAACAGACGGTTGGGAAGCCCCTGCTCCTGACAGACATAGAGGTCCTCCAGGCCATCGCCATTCACATCGCCCACTGCCAGCCCCGGATGGCCAAAGTTGGCGAGCGAGCCGGAATTGGGGATCCGCAGCAGCCAGTGGTTCATACCCCGAAGCAGCTGTGGCTCATAAGATGAGTTGTGTCCGATCACCGCTTCGGTGCTGTCGGCAAAAAGAGTGCCTTCGACCCGTGGCGAGCGGGTCTGTTCAAATTCAATAAGTTGCAGCGAGAGCAGTTTGGGCGCTGTGGAACTTTTCCGCTCCCATACGGCCCGCCACGTGGCGTGCTGCTCAAGGAAACCTTCGGACACTTTTGCAGAAAGTTCCACGTACTGCTCGGTCGCAATCGTGTCGCCCTGGGGGCGTACCTTGAAAATCTTAAATTTGCTTCGGAGGTCGTTAGCGCCCATAAAGCCGCGTCCCAACTGTCTGATGGCATCTCCCAGGCCTTCAGGACCAGCAAATCGCGTCGCGTCCGCCGTGGACTCGGTGGTCAAAGCCCGCTGCACCTCAAACTCGGCAGAATCAAAAACGGTTTCTGGCGAGGTCGGGAGCAGGGGACCACAGCGGAAAGAAGGAAGGGCCAGTTCGGTAAGCTCGGCGGGTTTCATGGTGTCGGGCTTCTCGATCCACTTACCCAACTGTTTGAATTGCGCCGCAGCAGCAGCGGCAAACACCTCGCTCGACCAGCCATCCAGCGAGGGATCATCGAACCTCTGCCAGAGGTTGTGTGGGTCAGCCGCGATTGCCGCAGACGGGGTCTGATTGGTGGTCGATTGCATGCCCTCACCGGGCGCCCCTGATTGCTTGCAGGAGGTGCCGAGAATACTCAGGGCGACAACAATCAACGTAACGGTGTGTGGATGGAGTCGCATGAGCATGAGCGATTTGTGCGGTCGGGAGATTGCCGCGAGACGGTGCGGGTTTCCCCATCATACTCCAAGGGCCCGAGAGCGGGCAAAAGAGCAAAAAAAGACGGGTACCGAGCGTGGCTCGGTACCCGTCAGAAACTGACAGATAGGAATCGAAGGCCGTTGGGGCCTTTATTTGTTACGCCTGCGACGCAGGGCCACCAGGCCAGCACCACCGACGGCAAGCATTGCCAAGGTAGCCGGCTCAGGCACGGCACCACCGCTGCTGAAGGTGAGTGTGGCCGTGATCGGCACAAACGGATCACTTTCAAGACCCCAACCTAGGATCTTGAAGTTGTTGCGGCGATCATTAAACCGCTCGTGGACTTTCACGAATCCATTGCGATTATCCAGCATGAAGCCAAGGTACTTGATGCCGCTGACGATGTTGTATTCGCTACCGGTAGCGAAGCCACCAAATCCGTGCATGTCGGCTTGAACGGCCGCACCGGGGCCCATCGAGTAGGCAGCGGTAATCGGATCGGTCGTCACGCTGTCGGCGGTCAGCAGGTTGTCGCCATCGCCGATCACGTCACCCTCATCGAACCCAGCGGTACCACTGGAACCGTTAACCGGGCGTTGCGAGTGACCAGTCTCATCGGCATATAGGCCATTGCCGGCACCGGTGAGAACACCAAATTGGGTTCCGCTCTTACCCCAAGTCGCACTAGGCTCGGCGAAAATTTCATAACGGAAGTAAACCGTGCCAGCGAGCTGGCTGTTGGTGATTCCCGAGTTATCGGCACCGCCGGTAGCGTAACCGAGTAGACCGGCGGCAGTCGCCGTCGTCGAGGCGTCGGTTGCGCTAGCACTCAAGGCTGTCGGATCGATCGCAGCCTGGTTCTGTCCATTGGGCAGGGTGTTGAAGCTACTGTGAACCACGATCGGGTTCGCTTCTGTGTCGTAGATCACCGGAGCGGCCTGACCATCGCCCGCCAGACCGGCAGTCGCAGCAGCACCAGCCGCAGCGGAGTAAGCGCAAAACTTTTTGCTGAGCTTACCGAGTTTGTTTTCAGTAACCATGTTCACTGGCTCCTCGCAATAAAAAACGATTCCAAAAAACTGTCAGTCTTTTTTTTGTGCCCCAATAAAATGGTCTACAAAAAAAAGCGCCCAAAGCTGCCGACGAGGCGACACAGCTACAGGCGCTTTCTTTCGCGAACGACCATCTTGCGACCCATCCAACTATTTCACTAACGAATTCCCATGCGTTGAAGCTACAACCGACCCCCCTATTAAAAGGGGAAAGTGCTCCTCTTGCAAGCGTTTTACCAGGTTTTTTAGATATTTTTATACTCTGCGAATATTCTCGGATGTTAGCACGTAAAGGTCTTAATTTAAAGAACTTACACGCGTTTATCCCGCCCACAGTGGCTCGGCTATCGGTTTGGCGGCTTCCGTTTGTGTTGGGGCATCGTACTGAAAGTCGCAGCGATCAACCGCTTGCAGTCGAAGCCTCGGTGGCCTTACTGCTTGTTGCGTCTCCGACGCAGGGCCACCAGGCCCGCTGCGCCAACTACCAACATCCCGATGGAAGCCGGTTCGGGTACCCAGCCAGGATCGACGTGCTGATTCAGCGAAGCGATGATCGGGACAAACGGGTCTTTTTGCAGTCCCCAACCGAGGATTTGCAAATGATTGCGCTGACCGGTATACGGCTGCATCTTCACAAATCCGTTTCGACTATTCAGTTGGAATCCCAAATACTTTACTCCCGTCACAATTGAATAGGAACTGCCGGTTGCAAATGCACCAAACCCGTCGATATCGGCCTGGACTGCGGCGCCCGGACCCATGCTATAGGCCTGCGTAATCGTATCGGCACCAACGGTATTGCTGGCGATCAGATTGTCATTGTCACCAATGACGTCGCCTTCAACGAAACCATAATCACCGGGGGATCCGGGCCCCGGACGCGTCGATGCCCCGTCACTCACCGCATAAAGGCCATTGCCGGTACCGGTGAGTACGCCGAATTGCGTTCCACTCTTGCCCCATGTGGCGCTCGGTTCAGAGAATATCTCATAGCGGAAGTAGACCGTGCCCGCCAACTGCGCATTGGTAATCCCCGAATTATCGGTCGCACCGGTCGCAGCACCAAGGAGTCCGGCTGCAGTGGGAGTTGTGGTCGAACCCATTGCACTGCCGCTGAGCGCCATTGGATTAATCGCTGCCATGTTCTGACCATTGGGCAGCGTGTTGAAGCTACTGTGAACCTCAATCGGGTAAGCTTCTGTATCGTAGATTACCGGAGCGGCTTGACCATCTCCCGCCAGAGAGGCCGTGGCAGCAGCGGCCGCGACTGCCGAGTAAGCGCAAACCCTTTTGCCGAGTCTGCCAACTTTGTCTTCAGTCATCATATTGAGTCGCCCCAAAAAAAAGGCGGATGCCAGGAACAAGCCTGACATCCGCCGTCATGAACAGTCTGGAATCTAAGACCTTTAGTGGCCTTACTTGTTGCGTCTGCGACGCAGGGCCACCAGACCAGCTCCACCGATGGCGAGCATTGCGAGGGTAGCCGGCTCAGGCACGGCACCACCGCTACCAGGGGAACCACCAGTGGCAGTCAGCGTAGCTGTGATCGGCACAAACGGATCACTTTCAAGACCCCAACCGAGAATATCAAAACGGTTACGTTGACCAGCGTTGAAGTTGATCTTCACGAAACCATTGCGATTGTTGAAGCTGAAGCCGAGGAAGCGATCATCGGTTCCGATGATGTTGTAATGGCTACCAGTGGCGAAACCACCAAAGCCGTCAAGGTCGGCTTGAACGGCCGCACCGGGGCCCATCGAGTAGGCAGCGGTAATCGGGTCGCTCGTGACGCTGTCGGCGGTGAGCAGGTTGTCACCATCGCCAATCACGTCGCCTTCCACAAAACCGATCGTGCCACCTTCACCAGCAGGTCGCTGGGAGTGACCAGTCTCATCGGCATACAGGCCGTTACCGGCACCGGTGAGAACACCAAATTGGGTTCCGCTCTTGCCCCAAGTTGCACTGGGCTCGGCGAAAATTTCGTAACGGAAGTAAACCGTGCCAGCGAGCTGGCCGTTGGTGATTCCCGCGTTATCGGCAGCACCGGTGGCGTGACCGAGCAGACCAGCAGCAGTTGCTGTAGTCGATGCACTCGTGGCACTGGCACTCAAGGCCGTCGGATCGATCGCAGCTTGGTTCTGACCATTGGGCAGAGTGTTGAAGCTACTGTGAACCTGAATCGGGTTCGCTTCTGTGTCGTAGATCACCGGAGCGGCTTGGGCATCGCCCGCCAGACCGGCAGTTGCAGCAGCACCAGCCGCTGCCGAGTAAGCGCAAAACTTTTTGCTGAGCTTACCAAGTTTGTTTTCAGTAACCATGTTCATTGGCTCCTCGAAATAAAAACGATTCCAAAACTGTCAATAAAACCAATCTTCTTTTCGCAACCTATTGGGTTGGGTCAACGAAAAAAAGCGCCTATAGCCACCACACGGTGTTACGCAGCTACAGACGCTTTCTTTCGGAACCGAATCATCTCTTTCATAACCCCTGATTTCATTAACTGGACCTTGGACCGGATGGGACCTAACCTCTGTTACTGAGGCCTATTAAACGGGACACAGCCAATTTTTGCAAGCATTTTGTACCGGATTTTTTAAAATCAGCGGATATAGATACGTAAGGTGCTGGTATGAAAAGACTTACACTTATAAATAATTTAGATAGTCTAATGGGTTTTCTGGTGGTCCCGTAAGATTTTGGGATCTGCACCGGGCGGATCAGGGCATTCTGATGTCAGATTCAGTGACTCCAAGTTGCGGGGGCCGGACAACTTCGCTAGGCACACCCGGGGGAATGCGTCATAACGGGACACCTATGCTAGCACCATGTAAGGCGAAGTTTCAGGCATTCTTTTTCACGCAATCCGATGGACGAGCAGAGGCTCTTTTTCGGATTGGCTATGCGTTGATCCTCCTTACCGATCTGCTGTTCCAATACGGTAAGTGGGGACTTCTATATTCCAACCGGGGCGTATCGGTCGGCACGGCCTTCGATTCGCTCTATGCACCAAGCGTTGTGAATGCACTCTATTACGTTTGGATCGGTGTGTTGCTGCTGGTGGCGATCGGTGGGCTGACCCGTTGGATGGCCGTCTTTAACTATGCATTGCTCTTTTACTTCTTTGAATTGCGGGGGGTTTTCGTCGGACATGGTGCGGATTGGGTCTATCACTCGATGGGCTTTTATCTGATGTTCATGACCACCGACCGCCACTACAGTCTGTGGCAACGTTGGTTTCCGCACTGGTCTAACGGGCACTGGGGAGATACCGATTTAGTTTGGCCTCTGAGGCTTGCACAAATCAATTTTCTTTTCATCTACTTCAGCGCCGGAGTAGCAAAGCTTTTTGATCCGGTTTGGCTCGACGGGTCGGCACTCGAACTCACATTTGCCCATCCGTTTCTCACGTACTCATCTGCGTCTTGGATGGCAGCGAGTCCGCCGCTTTTGGAGGGGCTCACCTATCTGACGACCGTTTGGCAGTTGGCCGCTCCCCTGGCGTTGCTTTCGCGGCGGTTGAGAGTGCTTTTTGTGACTACCGCACTCCTGTTTCACATATTTATCGCCCTCTCGATGCGGGTGGGCTGGTTCAGCGAGATTATGATCGCCTCCTCGCTCTTGTTCTGGGATGACTTTGCCTACTATTTTCGTCGCGGGCAGCAACCGGGCGAGGGGATGGAGGAGGGAGTGGAAGACGATGCGGTAGTCGCCCGGCCGCGAACGAGAAATTTCTTGATCGCCTTCCTGTTTCTCTTTGCCGTCACGCAAATTTATTTTATTTCTGTGGCCGCCGGCGGTCCGGTCCCTTTGCTGCGTCAACCGGCTGAGTGGATGGCAAGGATCACCGGCAATCGCCCCTATGATCTGGTGCCGAGCAAATATGTGCGGCGGGTTCAGTTCGTCATTTTTGAGGTGGTGGATCGCGAGGGAAAGAAGGGTTTTTTGTATCCTTTCGCGGCAGACGGCGCGTTGGATTTCGGCCCGGCGGATGTGAAGGAGATTCGTCGCGGTTTAACGCGGGTCCGCCTTGCGGCGGGTCGGGCCAATCCTGTGATCTGGACCAACTTCATTAACCAGGACATTCTGCCGCAGGTAAAAGCTGGCGATTGGCAGTATCCGCTGCGGATCAATATCTATCGCATCGATATTCCCATTCGCGATGTGCAGCGTCCGTTTCGCGCTGATCAAGTGTCCAAGCAGTTAGTCTCGCGCGTCGCTTTACCGGGCCGCGATTCACAAGTCCAACTGCCGCCGGCACCGCCGCGACGGCCGCAGAGTCGTCCCCGAACTCTTCCTCAGGGCCGCCCGTAGTGTGAATCGAAGCATGGATTCCAACGTCTCTGTCCTGCAACGAGCCGAGCACCTGCTAGCCGAGGGCCGCTGGCCAGAGGCCGAAGCGATCCTCCGCGAGGCGGTTGCGCAAGATGTGGCGGATGAGAAAATCGCACTCGCCTGGTGCAACGTGCTGCTCACTTACGGCGATGTGCGCGAGGGGCGGAGTTTGCTCAGGAAAATCAAAGAGGCAGGCCCGGCCCATCCGATGATATCTTTTTGTCTGGCGCTCGGTTTTCAAGCGGATGGTGACTTTGCTGCCGCTCGAGGCAGACTCGAGGAGTTACGGTCAGCCCATCCCAATTGGCATCAGGCAACCCATCTGCTGGTGCGAATGCTTTATCTCGAGGGCAAGTACAACGAAGCGATAGAAATCGTCGATCCGCTCCTTGCCAAAGAAGATCCCTTGGTGATCTGTGCTTTTGGACTCGTTGCGTCACGTGTGGGTCGCACGGCCGAAGCGATCACGCGGCTGGCAGCGTTAGTGGAAGATTCCCTTGTGCCCGTCGGTATCCGCCATGAGGCGGGTTTGCTCTTGGCACGATTGCTCGATGCGGAGGGCCGTTATGACGAGGCTCTTGATTTTGGCGAGCGGGCCCATGCATTGGCACCCTCGAGCTACGATCCCAAAGCGGCGGAAGCACTTATTGAAGCCCGTATTGGCAGTACGTCGCCCGCCGGGATCGCACGGCTCGCGCGTGCCGGTGGTGATACCTCGCGGCCGATTTTTATTCTCGGCATGCCCCGCTCCGGTACCTCGCTGACCGAGGCAATCCTGGGAGAGCACCCGCACGTCGGCCCACTCGGGGAGTGCCGCCTGATCGAGCGATTCGTTCCCCTCGACCTGACTGCCGAGCCGTTGGTCAATCAAGTGAGCGAGCAACTTCTGGCGGTCTACCGAGGGATCGATGGGAACCATCTGCGAATCACCGACAAACAACTCGGCAACTTTTTGCACCTCGATGCCCTCGCCTCGTTGTTGCCGCAGGCTCGCGTCATCTGGTGTCGCCGCGACCGCCGCGATGTGGCGGTTTCCTGTTTCTTTCAGCAGTTCCAAACCGGCGCGCCGTGGGCCGGCAATATCGAGCACGTGTTGCACTATGAGCAGCTCTACACGCGGCTCATGCGGCACTGGCAGCAGGTGCTCTCGCTGCCCATTCTCGAGTGGGAGTATGAACAGTTGGTTGCGCAACCGAGGGAGCAAGTGACGCGCATGCTCGATTTTCTGGGGCTCTTTTGGGAAGAGCGGTGCCTGAAGTTCGATCTGTCCTCGCGCACGACACTTACGGCCAGCAATCAGCAGGTGAAAGAAGAGATCTATCGCTCGTCCGTAGGGCGGTGGAGGCGGTACCCACAGCTGTTTTCAGACTCGGAGGGCTGAAAGCATTGAAGTTGTCGTAATGACCTGAATTGCCAGAGGAGACACTTATTGCGATGCGTCGGGCGGCGGACCGTAGACGCTTGTCTCATAGTCGTCGAGCTGCTCGGCGGTGGGAAGCTTGCGGTTCAGATGTTTTGTGAATTCCGTCATGCTTTCAAAGGGAATGTTTTTGTTGGCAATATTGGCCGAGCGGAGATTAGGCATTTCTTTGAGGTGATCGATCGATTTTTCTGTGATTTTCGTGTGCGCAAGGATCACCGAGTTCAGATTGTTGGCCCTCTTCAGTTCTTCGACACCCTCGTCTGAGATGGCCGTATTCGCAAGATTGATTTCCACCAGGCTGTCGGGGAAATCCATACTCTTCAAGTCGTCGTCGGTCACATCGCTACCCGAAAGATCAATTTTAAGCTCAGCCTTTCCTCCTAAATCGCTAATGTTTTCCGCATAGTTGTTCTGAGACGAAACGCCCGAACAACTACAGCCGGAAAAGGGTAACGTGGCCACAGAGAGCAACCAGATCAGCGTGAGATAACGGTGCCGCATGTAAGCCTCTCTCTTGCAAAATGCTGGGCGGAAAGCGATCTATTCTGGTAGGAGGATTCCGCCGCCGAGATCGTAACTCACGGAAGCAGATTTTCAAAGCGGCCTGCGGCAAGCAGCGACGCCATCCAGGAAGTGGCAAAGGCAGGGCCCACTCCGGATTCGTCATTACTGAAACTTCCATCCTCGTTTTGGATGCTCATCGCCCACGTTTCGAATTTATCGCGGTATTCGGCATTTTCTGCCATGGCCATAATACGGGTCTTAAACATTTCAAT
>CACOUL010000013.1 GCA_902630355.1 Planctomycetaceae bacterium | reverse complement strand
CTTGCTGTCGCGAAATCGCAGGGAGCCGTACTGCGGGACGCGGGCGAGAAACATTCCCTCTGCCGCACCGAGCGTGTACTGTCGCGGTTCCGCCGGATCGTTTGATTCCTTCGCCACGATCCGGTGTTTGTGTCCCCGGTTGGTCTCGGTGAAGGTCTCGAGGATCGCCCGCGGGGCGGCAATCTGGAGTTTTTCGCCGCCTCGTGTGATTTCGAGAGCCACCTCGCTGCGGGCGGTGCCAGCGAGAGTGCGAATGGCACGTCCCACGTTTTCACTCGAAAACGGAGTGCCGTCGATGACCGTGATCCGATCGCCCACCCGCAGGCCGGCCGTGCGGGCCGAGTCGCCAACGCGGGTGATTCTGCCCGAATCGGCGAATTCGATCTCAGGAAAAAATCCGCCCGCCTCGATGTCGACTTCGTGACGGTGGCGATCGTCTAGACTCGTTTCGCCCGTGTCGCGGATGATGCGGCCACGGTGCGTCTCGGAGACGAGGTCGCCTTTTTCGAGTTGGTGCGAGTGACTCAGGCCGCGGATAACAAAGACGTAGCTCGAGAGTCCCATGGCGGCAAGCAGCACCGTCGCGACGAGCGAAAAGCCGAGCACGCGACCGAGAATAATTTCGCTCGGGCGCACCGGTTTAGTTGCCACCGTATAAATAGTGTGATTTTTGATATCCTGCGGAAGACTGAACGCGGCGGTGAATACGGCGACCGGCAGCATGATGTAGGTAGCGGCCGTGAGGACGAAATTGAGATAAATGACTGCCGGTTGCTCGCTGTTGGGGGCAAGGTTCCAACTGGCGAACATGAGCACGACAAAAAAGAGCAGAAGTGCTACCCAGATGCGTCGTCGGAGCGCTTCGCGAACCGCCAGACCCGCCAGACCGATCACGCGTCGCGGCGAGATGCCCAGAAGATCGCGCGGCGCTTGACGCAAGACGAGCAGATAGCTTTTCCAGCCGCGGGCCGGCCCGTAGCGGAAGATGCTGACCAACAGGCCGAGTAGCAGCCCAAGGACGATCAGCACGAGGGTGGCAATCAGAAACTCGGTAGCGGCGCCCCGGTTGCCCGTCTCGGCGCTGCCCCAAAGCCACTCCCAGGTGGGCAATATCCGTTTTTCAATGACCATGATCTTGGTCCGATACGCGTCCTACTGCTGCGTTTCCGATTTTTCGCTTGCTGCCCGTTTGCCCGGTTTTGCCTCGCTCTCCCGGACAATCGAGAGAAACAAGTCTTCGAGGGTGCTGGTGGGGTTTTCGGTCGAGAGCACCTGGCCGCCCCGCTCGCGAATCAGATCGCAGACCTCTTTTTCCACTTCCGGAGTCAGTTGGGTCGACTGGATTTGTGTCAGGTCGCGTTTGCGCAACAGGGCATCGACCCGGCCGAGTTCTTTGAGTTCTCCCTGATGTAAAATGGCAATGCGATCGCAGACATCCTGGACATCGGCCAGCAGGTGGCTGCAGAGTATCACGGTTTTGCCTTGCTCCTTGAGATTGAGGATCATGTCCTTCATGTCCTTGGTCCCGATCGGATCCAGGCCGCTGGTCGGCTCGTCGAGTAAGACCAGATCCGGGTCGTTGATCAGCGCCTGGGCAAGTCCGATGCGCCGCGTCATGCCCTTGGAGTACTCTTTGAGCGGACGCCGGGCGGCGTGGGAGAGGCCCACCGTTTCGATCAACTGCCGACTTTGCTTTTCTCTCTCGGCAGCCGGCATATTGAAAAGCCGACCGTAAAAGTCGAGCGTTTCGTATGCGTTGAGAAAACGATAGAGATACGATTCCTCGGGGAGGTAGCCGATCCGGTGGTTCTTAGAGACCTCGGTCGCCGGTTGGCCGAAGACGAGGGCGTCGCCTCCGGTGGGAAAAAGCAGCCCGAGCAGAATTTTAATCGTCGTCGATTTCCCCGAACCATTCGGACCGAGCAGGCCAAAAATTTCCCCCTCCTCGACCGTCAGGTCCAGGGCCCGCAGGGCGCGTACTTTCTGTCGCCCCCAGAAGTCGCGATACACCTTCGAAAGATTCCGCGTTTCGATGACCACGTTGCGTGGGGCAGGGGAAACCATGGAAAATCTCCGTATGTCCAAGGGATGCACTCGGCGGCGAGGGCTGCAGTTGCGCAGCGGAAGGATTGGAATATAGGGTTCTGTTACCGCTCCGGCAAGCATTCAGGTGTGCTGCCGCTCCGCGGGGAGTTGGATACCGGAGTCGCGACGGATTGGAAGGGTGCGGTATGAACCCAGTTTTTAAAAAAATTTCCTTGACCCTCTTGCTGCGTTTTCAGGCGCATCGTAAAACGGTACCCAGTCGCTATTGAGAATGTATCTCAATAGCGACTGGTTCTAGAGCGAACAAACCGTTTTGGCTTGTCTTCCGTACCTTCATCTTGCCAGGTGCGGTTTGATGAAAATTTGCGTGCTTGGTCGTTTTTTGCCATGCTGTTTTTTGTCATGCTCTAGCGATGCGGCTATCAGGGGTGGGGCAACTGCCGAGAATGAGGAGAAGAGCAGGTGCGGTTGAGACTGGTGGTTGCCAGCGGCCCTCGCAAGGGTGAAGAGGTCGTTGTCGATGTTCCCAAGTTCGTGATTGGTCGCGACCGGGATTGTCATCTTCGCTGCAACAGCGACGTGGTGAGTCGGCATCACTGTGCCGTGATCGTCGAGGGCGATTACGTTTCAGTGATCGACTTCAGTAGCAAGAACGGAACCTATGTCGATGGCGTGCGGGTCGACCGCGAACGCCCGCTCCAACCGGGGAGTCTGCTTGCCGTCGGGCCACTTCGATTCCTAGTCCAATGGACTGCTTCGCCCTCCTCAAGGTTGATCAGCGGTCACGACGATGCGCGGGAAAAGCAAAAGCGCGTGGTCAAGCAGCCCTCGTCCTCCTTGCGAAGTGAGGAGATTGTGGACGATTGGCTCGATCATTCCGATCCGGGAGCGGCTTACAAGGCGGGCAGGGACGAAGAATCTCCGCTTGCGGGAATCGATCCTCACCGCATGGAATCCGCACATGACGCGGAGCACCTGAGGGGCGAGGAGGGCAAAGGGGTAGGCGAGGAGGTCGATGCCAAAGGGCAGGTCGATACCCGCTCTGCTGCAACCGACGCTTTGCGAAAAATTGGAAAGATGCTGAGCAAGAAGAAGCAAGAAGGCACATCCTAAAGTCTCCATTCTGCCCGTGCGATCCGTAACTTTGCGATGCAAGCACACCGTCGCGAGCGGTCCTGTGGGGCTGGAGTTTCTCGCTCCCAGTCGATAAAAAAGAGAGGGATTTTCTCGTGCGCCGTCGCCCGCGATGCCCGCGTTCAGTTCAGGGAAACAGCCGTCACACGTTGCAATGCAAACCGACACGACTGCTCAAAATTACCGCGAATCAGAGAATTACCGCGAAGCGATGGAGTTTCTTGCAAATCGCGAGAACTACGAGCGCGGTGGTGCCCGCGGAGTGAAGTCGTTTCAACTCGATTCGATGCGCAATCTACTCCGGCGGCTCGGTGATCCGCAGAACGCGTTTCCCATCGTCCACATTGCGGGGACCAAAGGGAAAGGATCCACCGCTGCGATGATCAGTGCGGTGGCCTGCGAGCAGGGTTACCGTGTGGGCCTATACACCTCCCCCCATTTGCACCACGTCGAAGAACGGTTCGTCGTGGATGGGAAACCCTGCACCGAATCGCAGCTCGCCGACCTGCTCTGGGAGGTGCGGCCTTTCGTCGAGGCGATGGATCGCGAGTCGGGACGCGGCCCTACCTATTTTGAAGTAACGACCGCTGTCGCGATGCTCTACTTTGCGCAGCAAGATGTCGATTTGGCAGTGTTGGAGGTCGGTATGGGCGGACGACTCGACTCGACCAATGTCTGCGATCCAGTGCTGACCGTCATCACGAGTATCAGTCTCGATCACACCCGCGAGCTGGGCGATACGCTGCCGCTGATCGCCCAGGAGAAAGCCGGGATTATCAAACCGGGGGTTCCGGTGATCAGTGGCGTCGTTGAACCGGCGGCACGCGATGTGATTCGAGAACAATCGCAAGAGAACGATGCCGTGCTTTGGGAAATGGATCGGGACTTTGAGGTTGCCCGTTACACTCCACCGAGTACGGGAACGATGCAGTCGACCTTCGATTTCAAATCGCTACGATCGCCGCTCAAAACACGCACCGGGTTGAAATTGGGACTCCTCGGTCGCCACCAGGCAAGCAATGCCGCGCTGGCCTTGGCGGCGGTCGATCTTTTGGCCGCAGAAGGCTGGAAGTGGGAACCGCCGGCGCTGGAGCGAGGTCTTGCCCGGGCTCAATGTTGCGGACGAATCGAGTTGATTTCCCGTCATCCCTTCGTGGTGATCGACGCGGCACACAATGTGGCCTCGATTCGGGCACTGCTTGATACACTCGAGCAACTCAAAATCAAGCAGCCGCGTACTCTGCTTTTCGCGAGTTCCATCGACAAAGACCTCGAGGGCATGCTGAGGCTTTTGGTTCCCCGTTTCGACCACCTTATCCTGACCCGCTACCCGGAGAGCAGTCGGGCAGCTGATCCGGCGTTCCTGGGTCAGATCGTGGATCAGGTCATCGGCGAAGGGGACGGCATAAACGCCACGTGGGAGGTGCGGGAGGATCCGAGCACGGCCTGGTGTGCTGCGGTTGATCGCGCTGGCGAGACGGGGTCGATTTGTGTGACCGGCTCGTTTTTCATCGCCGCCCACATGCGACCCTTGGCTCACCAAGCAGTTCCCTCCCCCTTGGCCCACGCCAAGCCGGACGAATGTAAACCGGTCGGTTTCGCGATCTGAAGTGGAGCGGGGTGACCGCGACCGACCGGATGTCTGCTTCCGCTTTTACGCCCGCGCGCCGGCAGAACTCTTGCGGAACCGATTGCGCTCGGTACGAACCTCTTTTTGCAACTTTCGGATCAATCCGGCGATGTACGGATCGTATTCCTCAAGCAGGGTGGTGCCGCCCACCGGGTGGTCGGTGCCCGCATAGGGCGTGTTCGAAATGGTCGTTTGAAAAATGCGACGGTCTTCCATGGCTGCCTCCTTTTTACTCATTCAAAAAACCGAATTTGATTGCGGCCGTTCGCCCGAATCACGAAGGCGAACAACACATCAATGCATATGCACATTTAGGGCCAAACGGAGCTTCGTGAAGTGCAAATTCAAAATAAAATTCCTAAGTCATTGATAATTAATGAGATAGGGATGATGAAAAAACGCAAGCGACAAGGCGGGGTGGTCTGCTCGTACGACAAACGTGCAATTTTTTCAATGTGCTTGGTATCCCGGGGAGGGATCAGGTAAATGAGGCTGAGTTTAAGGCGTGGTGTTTGTGGGACCCGGTTTGGGGGTCGGATGCAGGTTTACTTTCTTCTGCATTAAGGATTTCAATTGCCTTTTCGAGTGCTGGGTCGGCCAACGGTACGTTGGCGGCTTCTTTGGCCCGTTTCGGTGTCGCGATCTGCTCGCTTCGTCGCAAACGCCACTGCGACTCCTGTTCTTCGCTCAGCGGAACTTCGAGATCCGTGTCGGGACTTACCCCCCAGGTCGCTTCCTCTCCCATCTGTGGCTCGCGATGAATGTTCACGCCACTCGGTCGATGGTAGGTGGCGGTCGTCAACTTCAACAAGCCACCGTCGGGCAGAGGAATCATCTGCTGAACGGAACCTTTGCCGAAGGAGCGACTTCCGATCACCTTGGCTCGCCCATGATCCTGCATGCACGCCGCGAAAATTTCACTCGCACTCGCCGTCTCACCGTTGATGAGAATCGCCATCGGCACATCGCGGAGTGCCGCTCTGCGACTCGCCTCATAAGTTTCGCGAATCACATTCTTGCGACCCCGCGTGGTGACAATCGTACCGGAATCGAGAAATAGATCGCTGGCATCGACGGCAATATCCAAATACCCTCCCGAATTATCGCGAAGGTCGATGATCATTCCGTCGAGATGATCCATGGCCTGCAATTCGGTGATCGCCGCGTGCAGTTCATCGACTGTGTGTTTTCCAAAGTCGGTCACTTGCAGGTAAGCGATATTCGGTGATGTGGGATGCAAAAAAGTCCAACTCAGGTCAAGGTTGCGGAACGCGCCGACTACCGAGTCGACCAAAATTTCGGATCGGGTCACCTCAAGCGTTTTCAATTCCTCGGTCCCTTCCGGTCGGACGACGATTTCCACGGCCGTTCCTTCCTTGCCACGAATTCTCTGCGTTACCTCCTGGAGTGATTGGCCTGCGACGGCTTCTCCCGCAACACGGATGATCCGATCCCCGCTCCGCATGCCGGCATCGTATGCCGGATACGGTTTGCCGATGATGGGGGACTGCACGATCAATTCGTCGGTTTCCGGATCGCGACGGACGCTGATTCCGATACCCGTGAGTTGCTGATCGAGCATCCCGATATAGCGATCGGTATGCGGCGGCGGTATATAGCTCGAATGGGGATCGTGCGATTCCGCCATGGCAGACGCCGCCACGTTAAACAGGTCACGTTCGTCCGCCGAATGCAACCCTTTGTTCCGGATCACTTCCAGAATTGCCCCGAGTTGCCGCGCCCTGGCCAGACGCGAGACTTGGGTATAGCAGAGCAGGAAGAGCCCAGCTGCGATCAGTAAGATGAGGAGATTTTTCCGTGGCATCCAACCGTTCCGTCGCGGTAGAAAATCTCGAAAGCAATGCGTTTCGGTTCTCTTCAGGCTAACAGGTTGACCCACTTTTTGCACCCGCGCCACAGCACGCCAGCGGTAACAATCCGAGCCAACCGGCGATCAGCAAGATGCCGCCGGCAGGAGGCACCCAAGCGGGTGCTGCGATGCCCCAGACGCTCTGGAGCGCAAGTGAGCCACCAAAGAGGAAGATGCCGACGGCAAATGTGAGGCAGACTGCGTGCTTCAGGCGTCCCGCGGCAAGGGCGATGACCGCCAGCAGGGCGACGGTGTGCAGTAGAGTCAGGTCGACGGCGGTCCCCAGATTTGCCACCCGCTGAGTAATTTCCTCAGCGGCAACTCCGGCGGTCTCGAGCGATTTTTTCAGTCCGTGCGCCCGGTAAGCACTCAGCCCTACCGCGACCGCACCGTAGACGCCAGAGAGTACGAGGAAGAGTCGACTCGGCCAGCAGAGATCCGCATTAGGGAGGTGCGATGCCACGCAACTCCTCTTCTTCCTGTTGGATGATGATTCTCGGCGTGACCATCAGCATCAGACTCTCGGTTTCGCGACCGATGGCAACATTTTTGAATAGGCGGCTTACGTAAGGGAGCTTGCTCAAGAATGGCGTTCCGATTTCGTCGCGCTGTTCGTTCAATCGTTTGACGCCACCAAGCAGGACTGTACCGCCATCCGGCACGCTTACGGTCGTCGTCACGGTCGTGAAGGCGAATGTCGGTAACTGAATCGTAGTACCCTGCGTGAAATTCGTCGAGTTGTTGGACGAGGAATTCGCCGAACCGCCGGCAGCGGTTTCTTCGTTGGAGTCGGTCCGGTCTTCGGTGCTGGTGCTGCTTCCCTCGAAGGTGAATTCGTCGACATCGCGGATCTCACTGAAGAAGGGAACGAGCGTCAGGCGAACGTAGCGTCGGTCGGGTGAGACGACCGCTTGTACTGAGAGTGAGGTGCCCTCGGCCAAGACCACAATCACCGGAGCCTGAGCGGCCGCAAAGTCACCGACGACCGGGGTCACACTCGTGACGAAGGGTTGCTGGATCTGATCCGACACACTGGCGGCTTGTCCGTTGAATAAGGTAACCTTCGGGGACTGCAGGATGTTGGTCCGCTTGTCTCCCTGGACCGCCCGTACGAAGAAATAGGCTTCCAAGTCGCTGAGGATAGCCACGCCCATCGTGGTGGCCGTGTTTGCCGCATAACCGCCGAATCCGGGTTGCACCGCGGCAAAACTTCCCTGGCGTATCTGAATATCGTTGGCACCATTAATCAGGTTGGTAATCGGATTTTGTCCGGCGGCACGCTGATTGGTCGGATTACCACCGTTGTCGAATCCTAAGCCGATCGTGGTGCTGCGGCCATTATCGTTATTCGGCAAGTTGTTGTCCGAGACGTTGCTGTCGATGTTCAAATCAAAATCGATGCCGATCTGTTCGAAGAAATCGTCCCTCAGGTTGATGAAGCGGACCTCAATCGTGACCTGAAGATCCTGAAGCCGTCGAAGTTGCTCGAGGAGATCGGCGATTTCCTCGTGAACCTCCTGCGTCTGACTGACGACCAGGCTCATGTTGGTTTCAAACGGTGAGATTCGGCCCTCGCCACCGAGATCGTCCCACGTATCGGGCTGAATGGTGTTGGTGATCAAATCCATCAGAGATTCGAAATCGGCCTGATTGGCACCGCCAGCACCACCGCCGCCACCTGCCGTACCGCCGATGCCGCCGGCTCCACCACCGAACTGGGCGAGCGTGCCTGAGGGAATGTCACCAATATCAGTAATTCCGGGGACTCCCGACTGCGTGGTGACATTCATCTGGGGCGCTCGAAAACCGTTGGCCCCAGCAAGATTCTGATTGGTTCGCTCGTAACCACGTGCGAGCGAGTCGGGAAGTCCGAGTTGGTTGTGCTCCGTTGCATTGGGAATCGGGAGTACCAAATCGGCCACGTTGTAAGTCTTCGAGTAAACGTTTCGATCCCGTAATTGTTCGCTCGTGATCTTGAGAACTTCATTTTGAATGACGTAGTCGAGATGGAGCGGACTGAGGATCAAATTCAGAGCGCTCTTGAGCGATATCTCCTGGCTCAAGTCAATCGTGACCGGAGTCGAACTGTGGACGCCCTCTTCCGCGAGGCCTTGGGGATCGAGGTAGATGTTGATATCGCCGATCTTTTTCAAATGGGCTGCAACATCGCTCAAAGGCGCATCCTTGAACTTAAGCGACACGGGGGTAGTGAGTTTCCGTTCGATTTCGATCTCGGTCGGATGCCGATCTCGCTCCTGATCACCGGAGAACTGGGCACGGCGCTCGGTCAGCTTTTTCCAGTCGCCGTGATCGATGAATTGCATCGGTTCGCGATCATCGCCAAACGGTACGCTGGCGACCTCAACTGCATTGAGCGTTCCCCAGACGGCGTCATCTTTCTTTTCTCGCAGATCCTGGTTGTTGACCATTCTCCGATAAAAGCGGATTTCCTCGAACATCTGGACGACGACCGGTTCATCGGGAGCGAGTGTGCGTGCCTGCTTGGCCTTGACCTCCGCTTCGTAGAATCGCTGCTCATTGCGCAGTTGGTTGTATTCCTCCACCAGTGCCGCAAGCCGCTGGTCAACTTCAACGCGATACTCGCGCTTTCTTGCCAGTTCATCGAGCACTTGCTGGTTGCTCGCGTTGAGCTCGATTTCAGCGCGGTGTTTTTCGACATAGTTTTCCATTTCAACTAAGAGTCGATCGACGCGTGCGAGGAGTATCTTCTTGTCACTCGCCTTGAGCGAGGATTCCTCAATCATGGCACGCGTCTTTTGCATCTCACCGATGGCACCCACAGGGTCTTCGGCACGCATGTCGAGTGCTTTACGCGATTGTCGCGCTACCTCTGCCATGACTTGTTGTCGCAATCGCTGCTCCGCAAGCCCCGTTTCCTCAAGAAACGTATCACTCTGCTCTTGTGCCTGCTGAGATCGTCTCTGGTTCTGCCCGGTGTCCGCTTCAAGTACGACCGTCCCCGCAGCAGAGTCGCCCTGGTCGGCACTCGCTGTCGCCACTGGCACCTTGCTGCCCGCTGCTGGCCCCGAGGCCTTTTGGGGTCGAAGTGTATTTTTGCGATTCGTTGCGGGCGGAATCGTATCGGCAGGCTGTGCCGACTGGGTGGGAGGCACGAAGAGAGAATCGTTTCCGCTTGCGGTCGCTTGCCGGTTGAAGGAGGTGTCTTCCTGTGGATTGTACAGGGCTCGCTTGCCTGCGACCGCGGGGTTCTCGGTATTGTTTGTCGTGTTGTTTGCCGTGGGACGAACGGCGGACGGATTGGTCTGCCGTGAGCTGTTGCCTGCTTGAGGAGAGGTGGGTCGCGACCCTACGGTCGTTGATGCCGCTTGCGATCTTTTCTCGACGGCCTCGATATCGGCCAAAAGTTTTTCCGGACTATCCTCATCTCCGCCAAACTTGACATCGAGTGTGACTGCGCGTTGGTGGTGGAATCGGGCGGTCTTGATGCTACCCTGAGCCAAACCCTTCCTTGCTTGTCGAAGGTGCTCCCGTGCCTGCTGTTTCTTTTCCTGCATCAGGCGGTCAATGCTACCATTTGCCTGCTTGAAAGGATCTTCCTTGGGCTGTCGCGAAAAGAGTTGTCCCTGTGCGGAAATGGCGAGTACCGGTTGGACAACGGGCGCAGCGACGGCAACACCGATACCGCTACACATCAGGCCCAGGCTCAGAGGCAATAGGTAGAAAATACCTTTCACGCGAAGAACTCCACTGGTCGCTCGCAGACCAATTGCGTCAAGAAAACGTGTTTGCTGCACGATCTTTTGGTAACAATGTTTGGTGCGATGCATGTTCTTTGTTAGTGAATCAAAGGTGTGGCCGCCTGCCCTGCATACCGTTTCGTATGCAGCGGCCAATCAGGTTTTGTTAAACTACAGGTCCGTCACAACGAAAAACGACGGCAACGTTGATCGCTGTTTCCGTTAACTCCCGCTGGTTGACTCGTTTGGAGAGGAAGGACGAAGAAGCGGGGGAGTAAATAGCTTGCCGCTGATCTGTCGTCAAGAGCATTTACCCGCTTTGTGGCACGGATGGAAAAGCAGCGAAACGACGGGCAGAAACTAGGTGTTTTTCCGCTGCAAAGCGAATCTTCCCGCGATGGCGATGCAAGCATCACCGAAGAGGCCCGCCGCACCATCGGGTCCTAGGGGCCTTCGATCCGGTAGCCGCTGAGGTCTTCTAAGCCGATTTTTTGAGCGGATCGATGGGCTTTGAATCGCTCGATGGTTCGCATCTTGCGTCGACCATCGCACGTCGACCGATCTGCGTGAGCATGCAATGAAAAATAATTGCATGGAGAGGATAGAGGCTGTACCAGTAGAGTCGCCCCAGTATTCCCACGGGATCGAAGATGGCCAACTGGTGTAGTTCCGTTCCTCGTTCCGTAGCGGTTGCTTCGAACTGCAACCATGCTCGCCCCGGAACCTTCATCTCAGCAGCCAGACGAAGCAGATGCCCGGGTGCGTATTGCTCAACTCGCCACCAGTCGATCGTATCACCGACGGCGACGTGCTGCGGATCTCGCCGCCCTCGACGCCGTCCGATACCCCCGCAAAGCAGATCGATCCAACCGCGGAGTGTCCAGAGCCAGTTGGCAAAATACCATCCCCGAGAGCCGCCAATCTCCTGAACCGGGCGAAACGCATCTTTCGGAGGCAGCGGCAGTTCGATCCGCCGCGAATCCATCACTCGCGGTCCAAACTGAACCCCGCCCCACGTTTTGATTCCCAGGCTGGCTGAGGCGGCATCCGACCAGCGGGTTGTGGCAAACTGATGGTCCTCGTGAGCCAGGGCCCGTCCGATTGCCGCTTCGAGCGATCGCGGCTTCAGGCCGAAGCAAGCCTCAGCCGACCGATTGTGTACGACGGTCGGGTTCTTCATGCTTTCGACTAACTTGCGTCCGATGCGGGCGTAGACCGGGGTTACCAGCCCTAGCCACAAACTCGAAAGACGCGGGGTCAGCACGGGAACCGAGATCAGCAGACGCTTTAACCCTCGTTGCTTTGCGTATTCTTTCATGATCTGCCCGTAGGTCGCCCGATCGGGCCCACCGACTTCAAAGATATGTGAACCTTCGGCCGGTCGCTCCAGAGCTGCTTCGAGATAAAGAAGCAGGTCTTCAATCGCGATCGGCTGTGCCTCGGTGCTGACCCACCGTGGGCAGATCATCACGGGAAGTTTTTCCACGAGGGAACGAACCAGTTCGAACGAGAGGCTTCCGGAGCCGATGACAATCGATGCTCGAAATTCAATAACCTCACAGCCCGACTCCCGCAGTAAGTCGCCCACTTCCTGCCGACTGCGAAGATGAGGGGAGAGCCCAGGGCTCTCTACGCCAAGCCCGCCGAGGTAGATGATTCGCCGTACCCCGGCATGACGGGCGGCGGCGGCAAAATTTTTCGCTGCGATCCGATCCTGCTCCTCGAAATTTCCAAGCGATCCCATCGAGTGGATCAAGTAGTAAGCTGTATCGATTCCCTCCAAGGCGGTCGTCAGGCTTGCAGCATCGAACGCATCACCGCGGACCAGTTCGGTGCTCTTCGCAATTTTCGCACGGACAAACTCAGGCCGACGTGCTAAGCAGCGAAGAGTAATGTCACGCCGCTCGAGATGCTGCAGTAAGCGGCCCCCGACGTACCCGGAAGCGCCGGTGAGAAGCACCCGGGGTCGTCTCTCGGTGGCCTGCTCGTTTGCTGTCATGATTTAGGATGGACGCAAGGATGGTGTGGGACTGGTGGCGGGTTAGGCGACCCACTGGGTCTCGTCCAATCCGAGTTGGTTCGCCGCATCCTGCAGTTTTTTTAGGGCACGCTCTGCAAGTTGGCGGATTCGCTCTTTGGAGACACCGAGTTGCTTCCCGAGGGCGGTGAAGGTCTCTTTTTTTCCGCTCGTTTCGAGGCCGAACCGCGCTGAGATAATAACCCGCTCCCGTTCATCGAGAGTTTCGAGGAGCTGATCGAGCATCCCCAAAACCTCGGTGGAATTTCGATCACTCACCATCGAGGTCGTCTCGTCGCTACGACCATCGAGAACCGGATCGTTCCCGGTGTTGAAGCGCAGGCGGTTCTTCTGATCCTTGCCGATCGCTCTCCACAGATCACGGTGTATGATACGCGTTGCATAGGTGCTGAAGCGAAAACCTTTCTCGAAGTCAAAGTTGTCCACCGCCCGCAAGAGCGACATAATTCCTTCACTGAGTAAATCGTCGAAAACACAATGAGGCGTGCAATACTTTTTTACGATCGAGATGACCAGGCGGACACTCGAACACACGATGTCGTTGCGAATCCGCTCGGCTCGCACGAGCAAATCTTCCATCTCCTGTATCCGGCGCTCGGAGACGGTAGTCTCGCAGAGCCGCATCCGCAGATGGTTGTAAAAGTATTTTAGAAAGTTCATGCGTCGGAACGCAGCAACTTCTTCCTCCGCCGTCATCAGGCTTGTCTCACACAGACGAAGCAAGTGGGCGGGCAGTCCTGGCCTGAGTTGGACAGTCGGTCCACGGCCTTCGGACTCCACCTGATCGACGCGTTGGCACCCGGTGAGCGACATTGCTTCTCTCTCCCTCGTGAAGAGAGGATTAGGGACGAAGGACAGCTCTCGTTGAAGCGCGCCATGCATCCGGTCTCTGAGTTGCTCAGAGATGGCGGGGCGGGTCTCATCTAAGACGGGGGTCATGTTCTCGGCGATCATCGTTTCTCTCCCAATTTTCTCCCGATTTGTAAAAACGTTCAAAACGTTCACTCTCGTTATATCATAAAACGTCCAAAACGTTCACCCTTGGCCAGTGAATTTTCCAACTTTTTTTGTTTTGAACACCATTCTCGGTGGCGATTTATTTCGTAAGTCATTTTACGCCATGGTGATAAGTCGATTGGTGCGTCTACAAAAATGCCCAGTCGGGGGGGAGGTCCGGCCTCAAATTCGGTGGTTTTTTTTCGGCCAGCCTCTGCACTACCTCCCCCTTCGAGTTTTTTGACTCGAAGACTGGTCGTACGGGTGCTGCCGCCTACGAATTCAGCGTGGGGCACTTAAATACAGTTCACTGTGAGCAAAGGAGCGATTTCTATGGAAGCTGCAGACACCCGTGACTGGCCATCCCTGGCCGTTGCCCTTTACGACAAATTGACCGGACGCGACGCGGAAATCTCGTACGAGTTTTCAGATTTTCATCTCGACGTTCCCAGTTCGGCCCGGGTCGATGCGGCCCACGCCCGCTGGCGACTCGATGGACTCTTGAAGATCCGCACTCGTAACGGGAACGGTGCGACGGAAGGTTAATTCGATGGAGATCGAAGCGCGTCTGACGATCGAGATGGACGGAAGTGCAGCAAAGGTTTGCGGATCGGGGAAAGAAATCGATGTGAGGTTCGCAACTTTGCGATCACTCATTCGATGTCTTCGCTCGATTGCTAACGTCCCTCAGCGTGCCGCGGTGCTCGCGTGGATCAGTGGCGAAGGCATTTGTTGCCGCTTCAGAGTCGGGAAGCGTGTGCTTGTTGAAGTGGGTGGGAGACGTGAGCCCGAAGGATTTCGTCTGGGCGGAAAGCGGTGGCGGATATGGCCGCTGAGGTGGGTCCTCGCGGCGGGAGCGTTTGAACGTGATTGAGTTTTGGTAAAACGAAAGGGAGTGAGATGGAACTGCCAAGAAATATGCGTCAGCTACGATTAGAGGCTGGTTTAACTGTGAAGCAGGCTGCCGAGGCCTCCGGGTTTTCGGACGATGCCTGGTACAAGTTGGAGCGTGGAGAGCGGTGGGTCGGCTCCGAGAAGCGGCTTCATGACATTGGTCGCGCATTGGGCGTCGCCGCCTGGCAGCTCCTTGCGCCGGCGGAACAGTCGCCGAAGAGCGGTATCGGGGTAGAAAGTAGTGCCGCTGACGTGCCCCCGATCCCTGCAGGCAACTGAAGTCGCGACCTCAAGAGGGGATGCCTCTCTAGTTGGGAGGAGCGGTTGGCCGTAAGGCGCCCCCACCGTCACATGCTCATGGTGGCGGAAGTGCGTATCGCTGCGACGACGTGCCCCGGCCAGGAGGGCCTTCCCCGTCGATTGGGCCCACAAACAGCGTCTTTCAGATATCCCCTCGGCAAAAGACCCGATTTCCTGACTGCAGGTTTTGCCCGACTGAAAGAAAGTGAGGCTGCAGGGGCTTGAACCCTGGACCTACGGATTAAAAGTCCGTTGCTCTACCAACTGAGCTACAGCCTCAACGTGTGGTACTATAACGATTTACAGGGTAATTTCCAGTAGTCCTTCTGCGCGCCGTTAGCGACTGGAATCCCGTCGATGTGTCGGACGGATTGGTCGGTTACGATGGACGGGCCGGAAAGAACGCACCGGCCCCTCGGGGCCCCACGCTCCATACCCGTGCCATTCTTCCGGAAAAAAGACACGGGAGAGGATGACTCGATGCAGTTCCCTACGCTCATTGATCTTGCGCTGCAAATTTATCGCGATCGTGCGGTCGATCCGGCGCGACTCGCCGCCCGCGATGCGGTGATCGGTGCGAAGATCGGGGCGGCAGGGCTCCCGGACGAATGCGCTATCGAAGCATGGCTTGCCGAACAGAAGCAGGGGGCCTCCAGTGATGATGCTTCAGCGGGGGAGCGGGCAAGCCAGTTGATCCAATGGGTGCACGGTGGGCTCCACGTCGTCGGCCTGCTGCTGGGGATTGCGGCCATGTTCTCGTCGCTCGTTTTCAGTAGTCCGGTCAACGTGGTTTCCTTCTGGATGATTTTGATCGGTTCCCAACTGATGCTTTTGGTGCTTTGGGTCCTTGCTGCGTTGCCGAGTCGCTGGCTCCTTTGGATTCCGGGCGGCGCAATGCTACAGCATGCCGTGCGATTGCTCGGACGCGTTCCGCTGAATCTCTTTCTGTTCTTTGCCCGCCGGCTCTCACCAAAGTTTCGTCGCGAAATGCGCATGGCAGCCGATCAGTTGCAGGGCCCGACGCAGTGGTTTGGCAGTCTGATGCGCTGGTTTGCCGTGGCGTCCTCGCAACGATTTGCGGTGGCCTTTAATTTCGGCCTGATTCTTTCTTTCGTTGCGATTTCCTTGGGTAGCGATCCGACGTTCGGATGGCGAAGCACGCTGCTCTCCAGCGAGCAGATGCACCAAATTATACAGTGGCTTGCATGGCCCTTCGCCGGCCTCTGGCCGGCCGCTGTGCCTACGCTCGACGAAGTGGCAGCGGTCAAATTTTCCAGCAGAGAAAATTTACAGATCGTACTCAATCCCGAGCAGCGAATTGCATTCTTAAGTGTGTGGTCGGAACTTTGGCCTTTTCTCTTTGCCTCGCTCTGCTTTTACGGTCTGCTCCCGCGGGTGGTCACCCTCACAATCAGCAACCTGCAATTACGCCGCTATCGGCAGTGCGGATGGAAATCGCAGTTGGCAGTCCAAAGCCTTCTTCGCCGCTTGCGGCGAGAGCGCGTAATCTGCTCCGGCGACGTCGATGAGTCGCAGCGCACAGCCCGCACCACGTCGGAACTCGAGATCGGGGAGGCGGGTGGATGGGCAGAATGCGGCCCGGTTCCCGTGTTTCAGTGGGCGGGGATCGACTGGAGCGAACAACACGTGCGGGCGCAACTCGGTGAGGCCTTTCGGGTCGATGTGACGTGTTGCCGGAAGGTGGGGCAGGCCGACCCGTCGCGAGATCGTGAGGCACTTTCCGCCTTGGCAAATGAGCCCTCTCCTCAAAGAGTGATTCTTCTGGTCGAGGGATGGGAATCGCCGGACGCCGACTATTTGGATTTCGTACTCCAACTCCGTGCTGCGGTGACGCCGACGACGGAGATTGTTTTGGTGCTGGTCGATCGTTCGGCAGGGCCGGACGCCGACGCGTTGCATCAGGGGGAGGGACCCCGCGCCGAATCGATTTGGCGGGCATTCTTCCATCGCGCCTCAGACCCCTATCTGAGCATCAACCGCCTGGCAGAAAAGACGGGAGATCGTGCCTCATGACCGAACCCCGTTTTGTCGTTGTCGGCCACGTGAATCGCGGTAAATCGAGTGTCGTTTCCACGCTGGCGGCCGATGCGTCGATCGATATCGATGCGATGCCCGGCACCACGCAGCGGTGCCACCGCTACCGGATGAGCGTGGGGGAGCAAGTGTTGCTGGAGTTCGTCGATACTCCGGGTTTCGAACGGCCTCGCCAGATGCTGGCCTGGATGCGCGATCACGAAACGCATACCGCGGAGCGGGCGCAGGTGGTCTGGGCGTTTGTCGATCTGCATCGCGCAGGCGATGCGTTCCCCCAGGAGTGTGAATTGATCCCGTCAATACTCGAGGGGGGAACTATCCTCTACGTCGTGGATGTGTCGCGTCCGCCGAGCATCAAGGAAGAGGCGGAGATGGAGATTTTGCGGTGGACCGGAAGGCCGCGGATGGCGATTCTCAACCGTATTGGCACCCGGGATCATTCGGGGGCATGGCGGGTGGTACTCGACCAATATTTTAATTTGGTGCGCACCTTTGATGCCCAAAGGGCAGATTTCGATGAGCGGATCAAACTACTGCGGGCACTCGGTGAAGTGAATGAATCGGCCCGCGGGCCGCTCGACCGTGCGATCGGTGTCTTGAAGACAGATCGTCGCGACAATCTTTCCGAATCGTTTACCGTAATCGCACATCTCGTGGTAGAGGTTCTCTCGCTGACGAAACAGAAGCGGCTACCGGTGGAGGCTGAACCACGGCCGTACCGCGAACCACTGGCGACTAAGTATTTTGACAGGATACGGGCACTGGAGTCGCAGGCGCAGGACCGACTCAAGGAACTGTTCGGGCATGGCCGTTTACAGATCGAACAGGACCAACTGGCTCAGGTCGACGACGATCTTTTCAATCTTTCGCTCTGGAATCATCTAGGGCTCACGTCAACTCAACTGATTGCCACCGGAACCGCCACCGGAGCCGCTGCGGGAGGGGTTCTTGATTTGGCGGTGGGCGGCACAGCACTCGGGGCCGCGGCGCTGGTGGGGGCAGCCGTCGGAGGCGGCGCGAGTTGGTATGCCTCGCGCAGTTTGCCGAAGGTGAAAATCCGCGGGATTCCCCTCGGCGGCCAGTTGCTGCAAATCGGACCGATGTCGAATCGCGAATTTCCCTGGGTGCTACTCGATCGCTGCTTACTGCTTTTAGATTTCGTGTCTCGCCAACCGCACGCCCTTCGCGGTCACGTTCAACTCGGCGGATCGGAGGCCCGTCGACTCGTCTCGGGATTTGCTCCCTCGCTACGCAACCGCTTTGAGCGCGTTTTTCGTTGCCTTCGCAAAGGTGCGTCGATCGAGGAAGTCGAGTGGGCAAAAATAGAATTGGTCGAATTGCTGCAAGCGTGGTGGGAGGATCGAGAAATCGATTCGGCTTGAGCGAGCCAGCGACCCCGCAAGGTTACCGACAACAGACGCGATCACTTTTTTCGCTTGATCATTGTGACTCGGTTGCCGGCGTCGTTGAATTGCACTTCGTCCATGAACGAGCGCATCAGCAACACGCCGCGTCCGCTGACCTTTTCGAGATTTTCCGGTTCCGTGGGGTCAGGCAATGTCGCGGGGTCGAATCCCTGACCGTGATCGCCGATCGTTACGACAATCTGTTCGGCTGAGAGTTCGACTTCGACCTCAATCTTGCGTTCCTTGTAAGGCAGTTCATTGCAGCGCTGTTGTACCAGCGAGTCGAACTGCGCAGGATCCTTTTCCTTAATGCTCGAATCGATCTCGAGATTGCCGTGAATCATCGCATTGATCAAGGCCTCTTCCAGGGCAACGCCGAAGCGGATCTGTTCCGATTCATCGCAAAGCCCCACTTGGAGGATGTTTTCCTGCAGGTGTCCGACGAGCGACGTGATCATTTGTGAATCGTTGTGGATGACATAGACCATTCGACTCTGCTTCAACTCTGCGGGAAAGGGCCGCAGCGAACGTCGCGTCGAAAGATTCAACACGTGCTGTACGGTGTTGAGTAACTCTTCGTCAGCTTCCGACTTGGGAACGTAACTGGCAGCGCCGGCCGAAAGCGCCTGGGCCGCAAGTTGCTGATCGCCGTGGGAGGTCATCATCACGATCGGTGTCGATTCGCAACGATCACGGACTGCGCGGACCAGATCGAGCCCGTCCATGTTGGGCATCCGTAGATCGGTGAGAAGTAAATCGGGCTTCGCTTTATCGAATTCGGCCATGGCCTCGGTTCCGTCGGTCGCGAATACTACCGACAGTACCGGTTCCTTTTGAAGGATGGCAGCGATTCGCTCACGCGCATCCGCATCGTCGTCTGCCACCAATATTCTGGGCATGCATCTCCCTCACCACAGGCCGAGTTCAAGGCCGCATCAACGCTGGTCGAGCGGAACGAACTGGCGTTCCGTGGGGCCCATGTAGACCTGCCGCGGTCGACAGATTCGTTTACTCGGGGAGGCGTGCATCTCCTTCCAATGGGCGATCCAGCCCGGAAGGCGTCCCATGGCAAACAGCACCGTGAACATTTGGATGGGGATACCAATGGCCCGATAGATGACACCGGAGTAGAAATCGACGTTCGGGTAAAGCTTCTTTTCGATGAAGTACGGGTCTTGCAGGGCAACCTCTTCGAGTTTCTTCGCAATGTCGAAGATGGGATCGGTCCTTTCCATTTTTGCCAGGAGTCGATCGCAGGTAACGCGAATCAGCTTCGCCCGCGGATCGTGGTTCTTGTAGACCCGATGACCAAAGCCCATCAAGCGGAACGGGTTGTCTTTGTCTTTGGCCATCGCGACATATTTGTCGACGTCTCCACCATCGGCGAGAATACTTTCGAGCATTTCCACGCACGCCTGATTGGCACCACCATGCAGTGGTCCCCAAAGCGCGCCGATACCGGCCGCGATCGAAGCAAAAATATTAGCGTTCGAAGAACCGACCATCCGCACGGTAGAGGTACTGCAGTTTTGTTCGTGATCGGCGTGAACAATCAACAGTAGGTTGAGTGCCTCGACAAAATCGGGATCGATTTCGTACGGTTCGGTCGGCACCGCAAACATCATCTGCAAAAAGTTCTCGCAGTAGGCGAGGTCGTTCCGCGGATAGTGGAAGGGCTGGCCGATCGATTTTTTGTAGCTGAAGGCAGCAATCGTCGGTAACTTCGCCATCAAACGCTGAATCGAAATTTCCACCTGTTCCGGATCGCTCGGATTGAGCGAATCCTGGTAAAAGGTCGAGAGGGCACTGACCACGGAACTGAGGATGGCCATCGGGTGGGCGTCGCGAGGAAATCCGTTGTAGAACGACCGCATGTCCTCATGCAGCAGAGTGTGCCGTCGCAGCGAGTGACGAAAATGTTCGAGTTGTTCGGCCGTCGGCAACTCACCGTAGATCAACAGATAAGCTGTCTCGATGAAATCGCAATTTGCTGCGACTTCCTCAATCGGATATCCGCGGTATCGCAAGATTCCCTGCTCACCGTCGAGGTAGGTGATCGAGCTGGCGACTGCACCGGTGTTAACATAGCCCTCGTCGAGGGTGATCATCCCGGTTTCGCTTCGGAGCTTCGATATGTCGACCGCACGCTCGTTTTCTGTGCCAGTGACCACGGGTAGCGTTTCTTCCCGATCCCCAATCTTGAGCGTAGAGACATCCTCCATCGAGTTTCTCCTCTCTTCAATCGTCGAATTTTGCATTGCGTTCCCGGCTTCCTGTTTTCTTACCGCTTGGTGTCAGCACCTATTCCCAGAGAAGGTTTCAGCACCCTGTTGGCCGCTTGCCGGTCGTCACTCGTTCTGGGACCGACAATGTAACGTACCGGGGCGTACGACTCAATTCACCGCGCGGCGAGACGGGATGATCTCACTTTTTTAAGCCCTTTTTTGTTAAAATTTAAGGAAACTTCCCATCCTCGGCAGCAGAGAAGTCCCCAAGGTCGCACCGCACCGGGGGGTGGAAGAAGGCTGGGTAACCTAGAGAGGTCCCTCTGATGTGCGGCGGCCCGATTTAGCGGGCGACGGCCTTTTCCTTCGCCATCGCAACCGAGCCCTTCCCGGATTCCTGTCCTGGGGCGGGATCGTCATCGAAGATGGTCCAGACGTAGGTCTTTTCGCGGAGCGAATCAAGATATTCGGCAAGCTTTGCCTCGCGCCGGCCCTCGACGATCGATTGTTGGATTTCGATTTGTGCATCCCGAAAGGGCGTGCAGTGCGCGTCGACCCGCTCGACGACGCGGATGATATGATACCCGGTGCTATCGGCGATAATCGGGCTCATGGTACCGATCGGAAGCGAAAAGAGAGCCTCATCGAGCGGTCCGGAGACGAGGGCACCCCGCGTGGTCCAGTCGCGCGTGCCTCCGGCCGATGCAGTCAGCCCTTGCGATTTTTCCTTTGCTACGGCCCCGAAGGGGATTCCTGTGTCTGCCACCGCGTTCCCCATTTCGGCAATGGCCCGCCAGGCAGCTTCCCGTGAGGAAAATTTATCGAAGCGTGCGGTCAATTGTTCCCAGCGACAGCGATCCGGCTGTTGATAGTCTTCGAGATGCGAGGAGTAGTACTCGAGCATCTCCAAGTGGGTGACGGCTCGATTGTCGACCACCTGTTGATGCATCCACTGCGATGCCAGGCTTCGCTCGAAGAAGATTCTTTTTTGCTGTTCGATCGAAGAACCGCTCTCCTTCAGCTTGATCTCCAGGGCGGCCAAACTGTTGACCTCCGCCAATTTCATCATTTCTTTGATCTGCTCACCGTAAAACTGTTTCTCAACCTGTTTTTCAATTTCCGGCAGCGCGTCCTCGGGAATAACCTCCATCGCATTTACGACGATCAATTTTTGTTGCACCAGCGGCATGAGCATCTGTTGCATCAGTCGCCGACGGATCTCATCCCACTTGCTCGGAGGAATCTGCTTTTGATTTGCTTCCATCACTTTGTCGACCCCCGAGAGCACTTCTCCTGCGAGGATCACTTCGGAACCGACCCGCGCGATAATTTGTGCGTTTTCGAGTGTTTGAGCATCGAGCGGCTGCTCGTTACTCTCCCACGGTCGCTGCCCGCCGCCACCGTTCTTCGCCTGCGGTTGCACGGTTTGGCCATTCGGATCCTTCTCCTGCCGTGGCCGTGCCTGCGTCGGGTCGACGTACCGTTTGAACGGCAGAATGTTCGATCGTTTCGCCGCCTGTCCTCGCGCAGCGGAAGGCATGCTGAGCATGAGCGCTGCCAGCAGTAAGCACCAGACCCGAGGCAAGGGTAAAGTCAACACAGATTCTCCGCCGAAGCGCGGCTACCCGCGCCGCGGACCAGGACGAAAGGGACCGGACCGAACGAAATAAAGCGGCGGGATTATAGCGGCAACCCCTCGGCCTGCAACAGAGATTTTACTGTCTCGAGGATCGTATCTCCGTCGTCGGCGGCGGCGGGCAAGGGGACATAAGCATTGCTGGCATCGACGATCCTCACCGGCAGCGCAGCTTGGCTTTTGAGCTGTTCTATCCGGTTGCGATCCTGATAATGAAGCACCACGGCGCGGTTTTCCATCCGTACGCTGCCGATTCCCCAGAGCGTAGCGGCGATACGGAGTGCCGCCAGATCGAGCAACCTGCTAGCAACCGGTGGGAGCGGACCGAAGCGATCGATCATCTCTTCGCGGATATCGACCAGGTCATCGGGTGTTGCGATCCGCACCAGTCGACGATAGAGGTCGATCTTACTTTTCATGTCCGGCACATAACTTTCCGGCAGCAGCGCCTCGCCCGGAAGATCGATATCGACGTCGCATATTTTGCGGGGCGGTTGTCGGCGGAGGCGGAGTACCGCCTGTTCGAGCAGTTGACAGTAAAGTTCGTAACCGACGGCGGAAATGTGACCGCTCTGTTGAGTTCCCAGGATGTTGCCTGCTCCGCGGATTTCCAGATCGCGCATCGCGATTTGAAATCCAGCTCCCATCTCACTGAATTCTTCGATCGCCCGCAAACGACGGGACGAGGTGGGCGAAAGGTGTTTGCGCTGATCGATCAGCAAGTAACAATAGGCCCGCTTTCCGGCTCTCCCGACGCGCCCGCGAAGTTGGTGGAGGTCGGCCAGTCCGTAGCGGTCCGCATCGTCGATAAAAATCGTGTTGGCGTTGGGGATATCCAAACCGCTTTCGACGATCGTGGTGGCCACCAGGATGTCGAACTTCCCGTCGATGAAGTCGACCATCACCTGTTCCAGCTTTCCTTCGGGCATCTGACCGTGGCCCACCGTGAGCGTGGCATCGGGCACAATCTCGCGCAAGCGGTCGGCAACCGACTCGATATCGTGGACGCGATTGTGGACGAAGAATATTTGCCCGCCGCGATTCAGTTCGCGATCGATCGCTCGACGGACGAGATCAGGATCGAAGCGGACCACGCGCGTCTCCACGGCAAGCCGATCCTCCGGCGGTGTCTCGAGATTGGAGATATCGCGTGCGCCTAATAGAGAAAGGTGGAGCGTCCTCGGAATCGGCGTCGCGGTGAGGGTCATGACATCGACCGTCTGTCGTACCGCTTTGAGTCGTTCTTTGATTTCGACCCCGAATCGTTGCTCTTCATCGATAATCACCAGGCCCAGATTGGCAAACTGCACATCTTTCTGAGCCAGCCGGTGGGTGCCGATTGCGATATCGACCTCGCCCCCTGCCATTCGCTCGAGCGTTTGCGCCTGCTCCTTGCGGGTGCTGAAGCGACTGAGCGATTCGATTTGGATGGGGAATTCCGCCATTCGGTGTCGGAACGTGTTGAGGTGCTGTGCGGCGAGGATCGTGGTCGGGACGAGCAGGGCCACCTGATAGCCGCTGTCGACCGCTTTGAATGCTGCCCGCAGCGCAAGTTCGGTTTTACCGAATCCCACATCGCCGCAGAGCAGGCGGTCCATCGGGCGGTGGTTGCACATATCCTCTTTAATGGCGACCAACGCAGCGAGTTGGTCGGGCGTTTCCTGATAGGGAAATGCCGCGTCGAATTCGCGCTGCCAGTGACTGTCGTCCGGAAAGCGGATGCCCTGTCGCGTCTGGCGGGTCGCCTGCATTTCGAGCATTTCGACGGCCATATCGCTGACCGCGCTCTCGGCTGCCTGCTTCTGCCGCAGCCACCGTTGGCCGCCGATCTTCGCGAGTCGGGGCCGACTGCGGGTGCCGCCTACATATTTTTGCACCAGGGCAATCCGCGAGGCCGGAACAAAAATTTTTGTGCCGCCATCGAATTCGATTTTGAGATGTTCTTCGCGTTGGTGCTCGCGCGCGATCGTTTCCAGGCCGAGATAGCGACCGATTCCGTGTGCCAAATGGACCACCAGATCTCCTTTCCGCAGATCGGTGAAGCTGTCGATGGCACGTCCCAAGCGTCTTCGTGCGGTACGGCGTACTTCCTCGCGCGCAAAGAGCTGTTCGCTGCCGATGACGATTCTTTCGACAAACTCTCCATCCGTATTGTCCTTCCAACGGAAGCCCTCCTGCAGTCGCCCGCGCATCAGATGCAATCGCCCGTCGCCGAGCGTCCGCGAGTCGGCAAAGATTTCGCCGATTCGTTCGCACTCCGCTTCGGTCGAGCAAATGAGATCGACTTCGGCTTCGGCCGCCCGCTCGTCGAGTTGCTGCTTCACCCGTCCGATGTCGCCGGTAAATCGTTCGACCGATTGCAGTGGTAGCGCGAGGGAACCGCTCGAGGTGGCAATCGACTCGGCGGTCACGAGCGGACAGCGACTCGCCCCGTGGAGCCATTGGTTGTAGCTGAAATGTTTGTCGACCGCTTCGGTACGCGATAGATAGTCGCTGGCAGCGTCCTTGAGTTGCTGCGGCTCGTTGAGCAGAAGGGTGCAATTGGCAGGTAGATAATCGGTGAGCGACCCGGTGTGCCCCTCGTGCGGTGCCAGCGCGGTGACGGTCATTCGATCGACGTTCTGCAGGCTCCGCTGCGTTTCGATGTCGAATTGACGGATCGAAGACACTTCATCGCCGAAGGTTTCAATGCGATAGGGCTGCAGGTGATCGGGTGCAAAGATATCGAGCAGGCCTCCTCGTAGCGCAAATTCACCTGGCAGCTCCACGCTGCTGGTCGGATGCAAGTTCGCCTCGAGCATCCACCTCGCCCACGCGTCGAGATCGATTTGCATTCCGAGTTCAATCTCGCGGGTGGCCTCCCCGATCGTTTCGGTCGTCGGCACTTTTTGCAGTACGCTCTGCACGGTGGTAAAGATGATCGGCTTGCCCTCACCGCGCGCCAACGACTTTAGCACGCGAAGCCGCTCGGCAAAAATTTCATCGTAGACAACGCGGTCACCAACATCGGTATCCCAGGCCGGGAACCGCGCAATTGCGTCCTCGCTGAAGAGCGGCCAGGCGTCGATCAGTTGATCCATGCGTGCCGTCTGTTCGCAGAGAACGAGCAGTGGTCGCACGCCGCTTGCGGTGAGCGCGGCGGCCAGCAGCGCGCAGGCCGATCCCCAGACTCCGCTCGCGCCGATCGGCGCTGCCGGTTGGACTTTGCCGACCCACGCGATGTAGTCTTGATGCCTCTGCAGCCGATCCACCAGGCCGCCCAGCGGCGGTGTGGTGTGCCGTGCGGGGGGGGGCTTGCGACTCATTGTTCAGGCTTTCGCCTCCTCGGTCCCCGATTTTAGCGTTCGTCACGGCGTCGACCAGCGGTGGGGCGGTTTACGAGGCCTTGAGTTGGACAATCTCTGCCTCGGCTGCCCCGATTTCTGCCTCGAGTCGAGCCAGTTCTTCCGGTTCATCGAGCTGCTGGCGGACGCCGGCGATTTGTTGACGGAGTTTCTGGAGCCGCTTGTTGAGCAGTTCGATTCGCTTTTTCGCTTTTTTATCCATCGGGCAGCACCTCATCTTGGTTTTTTTGCGACCGCAACCGGAACTTAATCCAAAAGGTGTTGAGCGCGAAGCGGCTGCGTGAAGCGGGGGTCTCAGGCCTCGCGATCGGCAAGTTGTTTAGCATACTCGATCGCCTCCTCGGGCGTGGAGATGTGTCCGTCGAGTTGGGCATCGCGCGTCGATTCGATCAGGTGAGCAAAATTTTTGCCCGGCACCAAACCGGCGGCAATCAGTGTATCGCCGCTGAGCAGGGGCGGCGGATTGAGTTTTTCTTCCGGCCATGCGATCCGCTCGCGGCAATACGCGAGGTCATCCGCCTCTGCCCGCTTGCAGGCAACCTCCGCCGCCAACCAACCGACCAATTCTTCGCGTCCCTGGTGGGCGAGCAGTCGCTGCAGTTGAGACCAGTTTTTGACGGTGGCCCCATAGAGTTCGCGTTGGTTTTGGATGAGCCACGCGATGCGGTTGGCCTGTCGCGAGGAGAGTCGCCATCGTTTGGATACCTCTTGGGCTCCCTCAGCGTCGGTGATCGCAGCGAGCAGGGGCGCTAGTGCCAGGGGTAGGGAGGGGGTTTGCAGTTCGGCTTCAACTTCCAGGAGGTTGGTAAACTGCTGCTCTCCGGGCATGGGCATCGATTCGGGGAAAAGTGTCGGCAAAAGTTTCAGATCGAGGAGCATTCGCAGGCCCTTTGCGCGACTCGCGTCGAGGAGCATTTTGTCCAGTTCGGCGGTAATCCGCTCGGCACTGACGACGCGCAGGGCTTCGGGCATGTTGCGAATGGCTGCTGCCGTTTTTTCTTCGAGTTGAAATCCGAGTGTCGCCGTAAAACGGACCGCGCGGAGCAGTCGCAGTTTGTCTTCGGTAAACCGCGCGGTCGGGTCGCCGATCGCCCGTACGATCTTGTTCTCAAGATCCGCCTGCCCGTCGACAAAGTCGATCACTTCCTCGGTTTCCGGGTCGAGAAAAAGTCCGTTGATGGTGAAGTCGCGGCGCTGCGCGTCTTCTTCGGCCGTGCTGAAGGTGACACCCACCGGGTGGCGTCCGTCGAGATAGGCGCCATCGGAGCGGAAGGTGGCCACTTCCACCTGCATCTTGGTGGCCGGATCGACGATGCAGATCACGCCGAATGCCGCACCGACCGGTACGGTGAAAGTATCGGAGGTGCGGAAGAGGGCCTCGACTTCGTCCGGGGTGGCGCTGGTTGCCACGTCGTAATCCTTGGGAGTTCTATCAAGCAATCGATCGCGAACGCAGCCGCCGGCGAAAAATGTCTCAAATCCCTCACTGCGTAGTCGCTTGGCGACTCCGGTGGCGAATCGGTGCAGCATTTCTGGTTCGGATGGCGAGTGTGTCATGGGGCGAGTCGTGGAAAGATGAACGGAGGCAGCTTCGCTTCGTTGCCGTGGCAAGCAAAGCCGAGCGTCCCGGAGTTCACGCCATGATACGGCAAGAGATCGATTCAGCCTACGCGACCGTTTTTACACGATTTTTTCACTACGGTGGGGCCGGTTTTCCAGGAAGGGAGTACGCCTCACTCCGATTTCGACTTCCATATGCCGCGACCGGCGGCGGAGCAAACCGGCAACGCATCTGCGCATCTGCGGATGAAACCGGGACAAAATGTGTCGCATACTGCGTGCGCAGAGGGCCAATGCGAAAAAAACTCAATTAAATATTTGACAGTTTGTTGAACAAACTGTTAGACTGACTCCCGCTTTTGGGGAAGTCGGTGTTTTGCACTTCCTCGTGGCAAAACGTGGCAAAGTCCTTGCTGTCGTAAGTCGATGGCGGGACAAATTTTGGAACGGAAATGCCCGGTGGGCGGCGTGTGCTGATTCGGAAGAGGCTTCTGAAGTTCGACTCGATTTCCGGAGATGTGCGGGTTCTTGCTCGGCCGATGCGTTGCCGATTCCGCGTGGAGGAAATGGCGAGTTACGGAACAGAACTGCAATGGATGTAGCGGCGGCTTCGGTTGTCGAAATGACTTTTTCTTATTTTCCATTTATTTGAGGAGGTGGGTTATGAAAACCCGTTTGACCAGACGAGGCTTTACCCTTGTCGAATTGCTTGTGGTGATTGCGATCATCGGTATTTTGATCGCCCTTCTTTTACCCTCACTCAACGCCGTGCGTGAGGCGGCGAACAACACCAGTTGTAAAAATAACATGGCGGGTCTCGGTAAGGCCGCACAGAACTATCTGGCGCGTAAGAAATCGATGCCGGCTGGTGCGCATCTTGCGGATAACGGCACCCTGGCCAATCAGTATGGTACCGGCAGCACCAATGCTGCGGCCGCGACCGACGCGACCGGTGCTTACAGCGCGCTGGTCAAGTTGCTCCCCGATATGGAGATGAACGCGATCTTCGACAGTATCGATCAGTCTGTGGGTCCGTTTTCTACGGCTGCGGGTGTCCAGAAGACGATTTCTGGCCAACAGGTGACCAATTCGGTCGCGACCGGCCAGGCAATTCCCAGCCTGTATTGCCCGAGTCGGCAAAACGCAGGTGAGTTCACCACGGCGGCTGATGCCGGCTACGTGGCCCCCACCGGCGCGTTGGTAAATATCTTGGGAAGTAATAAGCCTGCCCTCACCAACTACAAGGGACTGGGCGCGACCAACAGCGCGACTTTGGCGGACAATACCATCACGGGATTGGCTGCCGCTGCCGACGCAAACAATATCTTCCATGGCGCTGGATTGATGAGCCCCTATTCGTCGGCCAAAAATCCCAGCACGATGAGTATCTTGTTTGTGGAAACCGATGAGCCGCAATATGCTGTGTGGGCCGACGGTGCGACGTTCTGCCTGTACGGCTTTGATGCAAATGGCAACGTCGAGATCAATGGTGCCAACCGGGATGCAGCTCAAACCGGTTACTTGGCAAGTGGCACGCAGTTCAACGGTGGTGCCATGCAGAATGGCCCGAGTTCCGGTCACCCGGGAGCCGTGAATGTTGTTCTCGGAGGTGGCTCGACCGTTTCGGTGAATCAGGATATTGATCCTCTCGAGTGGGCTTCCCTGATTACGAAGGACAAGAGCGACGATGCTGCCGCAAACCGGTGGTGGGCTCAGAACCAACAGTAAGGTCTAACCCTCATTGTTGGGGCACATCATTTGTGCATGCGATAACCAGAAGCGCTGGCTCACTTGTGGGCCAGCGCTTTTTTTATTGGTTTTCAGCGGCGTTAAGCTGGCGGGCTGTGGTAAAACGCGACGTCCGTAAAGTTTTTGCTTGACAACCCTGCAAGCATCGAGCAGACTCAAGTGCTGCCAGTATCTTTTTATGTGAGCGTATGCTATTTCGGAGCGGGGTCGCACGGGCATCTCACAGTTATCCTTGTTGTGCCGTCGGAGCACGATCATTCGTGATTGAAAGCTCGTGAGGTTTTCCATCGTGTCAGACAAAACTCGTTCGGCGTTTACCCTGGTTGAGCTTTTGGTAGTGATCGCCATTGTCGGCATTTTGGTATCGCTGCTTTTGCCAACGCTCAGTACGGTTCTCGAGACGGCCCGCGTCACGCAGTGCGTGGCAATGCAGAAACAGTTGGCACTGGCGCTGAAGACCAGCGAGCAGGCCAACGGACGGCTGCCCGCGGCTTGTTTTTATCAAACGACCGACGGGGGCCGGCAATATGTCAATGGTGACTATAAGACCCTACAGGTAGGGCAGACGGGCGCAGTGGGGTCGCAGGCGACGGAGAGAGATTACTCGCCCTTTAGTTTTTACGTGGAACTTCTGCCTCGTCTCGGATATCAGTATATTTATGACCGGGTGAATTTTGATCTTGCGCCCTTCGATTCTGACGTCACGCAGACGGACGAAATCACAGGCGTTGCTTACACCAATGCGAGCCTCTGGCACGATCCGCTCCCTGCGTTGATCTGTCCGAGCTATGAGGGCGATTTGCACTCGGTGGCGAGTAACTATGCGGGGCTTGCCATGGCACCGGCGATCACCAGTTTCAAGGCAACCGGGGCAACCGACTGGGAAACGCTCTGTAATCCAACCCTATGTCAGTCGACTGCTGTGGATAATACAGGGCAGGGTGCCGGAGTGTTGCACCCGTATGGGAAGTCACGTGGTGAGAGTGTCAGCGGTACGACGCTTTTGCTGGCCGAGACCCGCGAAAGTCACTTCTCCGCCTGGGCCGATGGGACAAGTTCCTGTGTGTGGGGGATTTCACCCGAAGGCGAATCGTTGATTAACCGCGACGTCGAGGGTGACGAGGCGATCGCCGATAGTACGGGCACTTATTCTATCTCGAGTCAGCATCCTCAGATGGTGACCGTTTGCCTGTATGACGGAAGTGCCCGGACGATCAGCGAAGATGTGGAGCCCGAGGTTCTCAAGGCGATGATCACCCGCAGCGAGGACGACAACGCTGTGTCATCGAGCTATCTTGCCACCGGCGGCTAAGCCGCCTCCTTTCGGGCGCGTTGACACGCGGTTCGCTTCCGGTCAGGATGCGAGGGTGTTTCATTTTAAAAATCCCCACTCCAGCGCTTCGTGGCCAGCCATTTTGTCTCTGGTCTTGCTGGTCGCGGGCGGTTGTGGTCCGGATTCGGTGCGGGAGGAGCAAAAATTGAGCGAAGATAGAGCGAGTGCGGAACCGTTACCGCTGGAGATTTCACCAGGAGAGGTCAAGGCACTGCTCGATGGGCAGGCCGATTTCTTTTTGCTCGATTGCCGCGAGGCGGAGGAGCATGCAGCCGCGTCGATTGCTGGTGCGGCGCTGTTGCCGATGAGTGAGATTCAAGGGCGGGTTGCCGAGCTTGAGCCGCACCGGGGGCGGCACGTGGTGGTGCACTGTCATTTGGGTGGCAGGAGTATGCAGGTAACGCAGTGGCTGCGCGAGCAGGGTTTTGATCGGGTGCAGAGCATGGCGGGCGGGATTGCGGCGTGGAGCGAGGAGATCGACCCGAGCGTGCCCACGTATTAGGCGTATGATTTTAGGCGGTTCACTCGCTGCTTACTTTCAGCCGATGTGCTGACGCACTTGTCGCGACGGGTTGATGATTTAGAATAGTTTTTTCACTTCGGGCCGAAGTGGCGGAATTGGCAGACGCGCTAGGTTCAGGACCTAGTGGGCATTAGCCCGTGGAGGTTCGAGTCCTCTCTTCGGCACTCACTTGAGCGTAAGGATTTACGCAACCTACTGGCGCTTTGGTGGCGCAATAACTGAGTTGAAAAATTGTGTACCGTTTGTGTACGGTGCATTCCCAACTCCTATTGTGAGGCGATGAAGTGATTGAAGGGCCCACTCGCTTTGCCAAATTTCTGTGATTTGCTCTGGCAAGATTTTAAGTGGGGCCCATGGATTCCACTCGATGCCGATATCCGCAATTACAAGGAGGCCGTTACGGCTTTGCCGGGCTTATATCGCGTCCGAATTTGTGACTCCGCGAAACTCGCCTACATCGGTCAAACGGGACGTAATCTACGAGAACGGACACGATCTTTAGCGAAGCACACCTACAGTAGTGAAAGTTCCCCGCCTTGGAACGATCCCCATACCGCAGCCCCGTGTTTGTGGGCGTATCGCCGCGAAGAGGGGCTAAGTTATGAAGTTTCGGTAACCCCAGCAGAGTTAGATCAACCCACCCGCCAATGCGTGGAAGATATGCTGCTGTATGCTTATCGACTGGAGACGGGTGAAAGCACTCTGGCCAATCATGGGAGGTTTCATCCGCATTGGAAACGGCCGAGCAACAAGAAAAATGGCCGTTGCATGGAGCGTCTCAGCGTAACTGCCAATTCTGCGGCGTATGATTCTTTGCCACCTGCAGCATTCGTAGGCGAGCCGTTCCAGTCAGATTGGCTTGGGCTTGATTGGTCAAAGATGTTATCGCTAGACCTAGCCACAGATCAAAGCCCACGTGTTGCGGGTGTGTATCGATTGTTTAACGCAAGTGAGCTGGTATATCTGGGTGAGTCGGAAGATTTGCGATCCCGGCTGATGTCGCACAGGATGCGATTTAACGATTCGGTGACAGGCGCGAGTTGGTGTGTGCTTAAAGATGCTTTGTCACATCATTTGAAAGAACGAGAGACAGATTTAATCGGGGCATATTTCATGTGTTGCCGACGGCCACCACGATATCAGTACGGCGGCAACAAAAAAAATAATTTTTAAGACAAAATTCCTTATATCGGTAGGGGAACCTACGCGCGCTTCGAGAGAAAAAAGGATATTTTCTCCCACACAGCAGCAGAGAGAAAGACTGGGGGAGAGCCTCAGTTAGCCTTGATCTAGCTTGGAAGGTTTGCTGTATTTTGGGCGTGTATTCGATGTGGGGCGGGTTCGTTTGCAGGTGACGTTCAATAGTCCACACGTCAGAAAAGATCAAATTTCTACTCCATCCCTGGAATGTGGTCATATATTTGCAGGTAACTGAAAGTGTATAGGACGCCAAGAATTAGCCCGGTGATTGCCATCCAGCGATTTTTTTGTGTCATAGGGTTAAAGGTAAACAAGCCGATGGCACTAAAGACGACGGCCAAGATGGGCAGCATTCCGATGAACGCCAAAAAAATCGAAGTAAGTCCGAGAATGAATCCGGTTATTGCGAATCCATTTGATTTGCGATGAATATATTCATGTCGGCCCTTGGCATCACCCGCCGAATAATTTTTTACGTTCCTCGCATTGTCACTTGCCCAAATAAAGTAGCCGATTGCCAATAATCCAATTGGAACAACGATCCCATAAATTACCGCCTTTTGTTTGCGCGACCATCCTCCGCTGGATTTTAAGTTGTGACTGGGCGAGAGAGTAACGTTTTGGCTGCCAGGTCCAGGCAAAGTTGCCATCGTGGTCTCATGCGTGCTAGTGCCGACGTTCCAGGTGCAACTATAGAAATGAAAAACAACAGCACCGATACAGGCCCCTAGGAAAAGAAACGCTTTTAACATGATTAATATTTCCGCTATTTAAAAAAATGGCGAACGTCAGTCTTGCTCTTTTAGGGCCAAATCCATCTCGTCGAGACCGAATAATCGAAAGTTGGCGTGAGGTACGTCAGAACCATTCTCCGCTTATTAGTTTGTCGTCCTTGTAAACTTTTGCCCTGGCCTTTTTGCCGTTTCGATACCACCAGATCCAACGGTCACATTTCTCACCGTCCTTGTATTTTTTTTCCACATGCTTCTCGCCATTTTTATACCAACTGGTCCACAGCCCATTTTTCTTTCCATTCCTTAGTTGGCCCTCAAGTTTCTTTTGGCCGCTTTCATACCATGTAGTAATAAGGCCATCGTTCCAATCGATCACTGATTTCTTTTTCCCATTTTCGTACCACCCTTCCCAAAGGCCCTCTGGCTTGTCGTCCTTGTAAGAGGCCTCGTGTCCTTTCTGACCGTTTTCATGCCAAAGGGTGTAGGGGCCATTTTTCTTGCCTTCCTCGTTGTAATGCCACTCCGACATCTTCTGGCCGTTTTCGTACCACTCAGTCCAAACGCCAACTCCATCTTCGAACGTGGCCTCTACTTTCTTCTGGCCGTTTTCATAGTACTCAACGTGCTTGCCATTCTTCGGCGGTTGATCAGCACGCACCTGCGGCACCACGAGAAGCAGAAGTAAGAAAGCCAGAGTTAGTCTGCTGTACGTCTTCATAGAATTGCCCTCAGTGTTTACGACCCTTCCAGCATACGGGGCG
This sequence comes from Planctomycetaceae bacterium, assembly GCA_902630355.1. Taxonomy (GTDB): domain Bacteria; phylum Planctomycetota; class Planctomycetia; order Pirellulales; family UBA7805; genus UBA7805. Next base: position 22,373 of record CACOUL010000013.1, on the reverse strand, counting down.
AGAACAGGGCGCGGAAGAGTGCAGCAATAGAGGGTAACCACTACTGGTTGGGCGTCTCCAGTTTAGATGCTTGGACGATCTTCGCGCGACTTTGCTATTGCGTCTGTATCACCATTTTCAAGTGACTCAAGAAAGGTTTTACCCGCGCCTCTTATCCATATAAAATCCCTCGAAAACGATTTTACATAGAGCGAAAGAAGTCGCAAACGGATAAAACAGTAGATCGCCAAAATCGGACTAGCGGCGAGTATGAAATGAAAGATCGACATGAAAATAGTTTGACCAGAATTTCGGGCGAGAGCGTATGATCCCACCAGGGCCAAGGCGGTACACCAACCAATTAAAATAGTGTTGCGTCGTGTGCGCCTGTGCGATGGGCAAAGGCCAAATGCAATCGATGCTGACGCTCTTGTTGGCTTTAGGGCCGATGCGATTATGGAGATAATGAACAAAGGCCAGCAAAAAAATAAAAGAATGAGCGAGGGCGAGCGCGGGAATATAACTGAATCATCGGGAGCGATTAGCTCTCGCCTTATGCGATAATCTTCTGCTGGCAAATTGCATTTCACGCAGCGATCGGGAAACGGTGCATACATTGCCGCAACCAAAAACTTGCCTTCGCGACGGAAACCACCCTGGTTTTCTGTCTCTATTCCGTGTTGGTCACCCGAGAGGTCGCCGGGGGGCGGACTGATGGTTTCCCCATCCTTGTGCGAACAGCGACCACAATTATTGCCATCCCACTCATCTGGCACCCCGCATGCCGGACACAACCCGTCTTTGAGCCATTGGTCTCTGATCTCGTCAGAACGTTCCAGTTGATAGCTTTTTCTTCCATACTTCTCTAGTCGTTTTCGCTCCTTCCCGCCAAAGAATGAGTCTGTCCTGCGCAGAAACGCCTTTATGATCACTAGAGCAATGATCGCCACAGCGAAAATAAATAAAATATTCATCTGTGGCGGCGGCGGTGGTTCGGGTGTATCCGCCTGCGGATTAACGAGATTGTCGTTAAATAATTTTGCAGTGTTCTCATCTTCAAGACGAAAAGTTAAATTATCGCCCACTCCAAACTCAACTTCGGTTCCATCTGTCAGAAAAATATCTTCGTAAGTAAATCCGTCTTCATCGACAACCTCACATTTCACCACACCGACCTTCTCACCAGCGGAAGATTTTTCGCTGACTTGTGTGACGCGTGCCGATTCATTTTTCGTTTGAAGTGTTGATGAATCAAAAATCTTAAACGCAATTTTTTCGCCGACTGCACGAGGAGTAGTGCACCAAAGATCAAGCTTGAATCTGTCGGTTAACTTGTAATCGAAGTTTATTGATTCCCCCCGCGTTTCCCCGTCCTGGGTAATTTTTACGTCGAAGTTTTGGCCTTCATCGACCCGGCGCACATCAATAATCTCAACAAAATCGCCAGACGTGTTTTTCTCCAAAATATGCAGCACTTCGTGTGGGAATTGAGCAGCAAATATTTCAGTTGTAATAAACTTGCTTTCGATAACGTTCCCTTCGCTTTCACCTAGTATGAGGGCGTCGATGGTAAACTCGATTGCGGGAGGGTCGTTTTTGGGAAGATTGCGTAGCCAGCATTTCATGTACCCTGTTTTTTTGTCGTTTGCGTAGAGCCCATACCATTGTGGCTTATCCGATAGATGATGGTTAAGGAATTTCTGGACAGACTCCTTGGAGAGAAAGTCTCGGTCTTCTTGCTCTTGTCCACTCGCATGCAATGTGACAAGAATCGCTAATAGAAAAGCCAGCGAGAGTCTGCTGTACGTCTTCATAGAATTGCCCTCAGTGTTTTTGACCCTTCCAGCATACGGGGCGAAAACAGGACGTGCCAGAGTACAGCACTGGGGGTTAGCCTGATGTGGTAGGCTTGCGATCAGCGTAACCCTCGGGTCGAAATAGACAATCAATAAGCACAAAAATGGACACCACTGGAATAAAAAATAAAATGAACCACCGTTTATCGTAGCCGATGTTTTTTATTCGAAGAAAAACCGGGGCTAAAAATACGCCTGTGCATAACAAATAAAAATAAGCCGTGCCAAATTTAGCTACTACATCTTCGCAAAACCATGCCAAGCCGATCCCAAGAAATAGCATAGTGACGATGTAGTGGTATCGGCTGAATAAACCGTACTTAGTTAATGCCGTGGCCTTGTCTTCTTTCTCTAACAACAGTGCAACCAATTCGTCACGATGCTCTCTCATCTGAGGAAGCATTTCAGGCGTAACCTTTGACCTTGGTACGGCATATATTTTCTCATCTTTAAGTTTGAGATTCACACCCAATGCAGTAAGTTTGTCTACTATTTTCTCAGCGTTAGTATCGGGTTTATTTTTAGCCGAACTGCCATGGAATGATTCTTTTATTCGGTTTAACCGTGAGTCGGAGCATATTGCCCCAATAAAGATCAAATTAATCAGAGACAAACAGGAAATCAGTAGCCAATTAATTTCAGTAGCAGGATATGGTTCTGTTTCTTGAAAGGCCTTAGGCAGGAGAGTAACTAGCCACAAAGAAATGGCTAAAATACAACAAATGGATCTTCGAAAACGGGGCAATGATAATGCACTGAAGAGAAGGGGAAGGCTTGTTATAATTGCGGAAATGATGAAGCTTCGCGTCCCAGACAAATAGAATTGCGGTCGCTGTTCACCTAGTAGATAATTTTTTATTAAATACCATCCTACGAACATGCTCCCTAGATAAATAAAAGCTGCCCTAAACAGAAATCCCACAAAACTAAAAACATTTTTCAAGACAGATTTTTTATCCTCAACGAGGATTTCCTGTGGCTGTTTATGCAACTCTTCTGGCATCTTTCTGCCCTCTTCAGTCATTATCGCCAGTATCTTCTTCCTCTTTCCTCACCATTTAGTCTGCCATGCCACTTGCTGCGTTTCAGTAAGCCTCTCCTTCTTCGGTTAGCATCTGGTAGTCTAAAAGTCTCCGGATTTTTGCGTCGCTCGGTTCATCTAAGGGAACTTCTCTTGGTTCCTGCTTTGATTGTTTCTTCGCCATAGAATTGCCCTCAGTGTTTTGACCCTTCCAGCATACGGGGCGAAAATATCCCCCGGGGTGATCGCCTAGTGTTAGCAGGACTGCATCCAGCATATCTGTGAACAAAAACGCAGAGCAAGAACGCGTGAAAAACAGTCGTGGATCGACTGTTATTGTTGTCGATACGCTTGGTTGGAATAAAAGTGCTTTAACATGGTATTTGTTTGCTGCGAGTCATGATTCTCTCGCTTCTCCAGAAGCAGACAACGCTCCGCGCAAAGCACGGCTTGCTCAAAATGTCCTGCTTCGGCATACGCGGCTGCCAACGTGTTGATAAAACAGCTATTGTGCCACTTTGATAATTTGCAGCACTTCCTTGCAATCCTGACGGCCTCTTTGCCGTCTCTCACGGATGGATCGGGGCAAGTTGCTAAAAGCCAAGCAAGATTATTCTGTGACCACAACCAGTGAGGGTCCAGTTTGACTGCTTTGTGATACGCTGCTTTGGCAAGCTTATACTGACCGCGATTAGCAGCTTCCCAGGCACTCTCGTATGCATTGATCGCTTGTGCGGGCTTATGATTGCCGAGCGCTGCAAAGTAGTCTACCCGGTCAAAAATATAGTCAGAGCCAGTTTTTGCCGGATCGCTCTCAGTCCCTAAAACGAGCATCGCCTGATCAACAGATTGAATTGCTTTTTTGTATTGCCCATTCTTGGCCAATTGCCCTGCCACGAAAGCGAGTTGATTTGCTTTCTGCAGGTCAGATACCCAAAGATCATCAGCTGGCAAAACGTTTTTCGCCTCATGTTTTTTTGGAACATTTTCTTTTGCGTATCTTCTTGCAATATCTTGATCGGGCTTGCTTAAAGTCTTTAGAGGAACTTCAAATTGTTTTTGGTCTGACTTTCTCTTGAGATAGACCACCTCGATCTTTTCTCCATTCTTTTCAACGACTTTAAGATCTACGAAGGTCGCAACCAGTTTTTTGCCTTCGTCGTTTTGCCAGGTACGTGGTCCGTAGGCAAAAACAGCGTTCGTTATCAAACAATGCGCTGCTGCGAAAACCGCAGCGACGACTGCCACCTTGATTGCGTTACTCATATTTGGCCCCCGTTTGATGAATCTCAGATGACTTAATTACCGATTACCGGCAATTATCATTATCTACGTAAAGCCGCGAAGAGGAAGACTGGGGGTTAACCGCTACTGACCGGGTTTTGTCAGGGCTAGTCGGTGCGGAATGTTTTTTAAGATAATGGATGCGACGATTATCTAATCAATTCAAAAGGGGGTGTTGGATGTCGTACTTAATTGAAAGAAAAGTTGTTGCAGGGGCGACAAAATTTCAAAATGGATTATGCGGATTTGGAAAGATTCTTACGTTGATAATGCTTTTCTTGAATGTTATTGCAATAGTCGCATGCATCCCTGTTGGTTTGGTAATTAAGAACTGGTTTTTTGTGGGGTACATGTTTGGAGCAGGCTTAGGTGGAATTGTTACGTGCCTTATGATTCTTGCCGTATTTTCAATTCACGAAGAATTGTGTGGGCTGAGGATTTCGCAAATTAAAGCCAATGAAATCAATGATGAGTCTTTGAAATATTTGCGGTATATGGCCAAGCTACTTACCGATAAGTCAGAGAAATAATCCCTGGCGGCTCGCGAGGAAAGGTAATTTTAGACGCGGCCTGCTTGCCGCTTTTGATATCCCCTTCACGCATTAGATTTACCCACTCTTCTGCTTGCCAACTCCCTTTGCCTATTTTGAAAGTGGAAAATAGGTCGTTCCGTTCCTTAGATATATATGAGGGGTAAGCATAGAAGGGGTCGGGGGTTGGTTCACTTTTGAGGTTGGGTGTTCCCTTCGTATTCCCTAGTGGAATGTTGCGTAAAAAGGGGTGGGGGCATGGTGTTAAGTCAGACATCCCAGGATCATCTCCCTCTGGTTGCCCCCAATGGCGTTGAGACTGCTCGAATCTGATAATAAGCTCAACCTCGTCAGCCACAAAAAGGTGACCTCATGAATGACACAGAGAACCAATGCTTGTTCTGTGCCATGCCACCTGCATCACGAATAGCAGATAATCAACATGCTTACGCAATACGTGATAATTATCCGGTCACACCGCTGCACTCTCTAGTGATCCCGAAGCGACATGTGGAGGACTATTTTGGCCTACAGGAAGATGAATTGCTTGATTGCAATCAGTTGCTTTGTGATCTTAAGGAAGCAATCTTGAAGGAAGATGAAACGGTATGTGGATTTAATGTTGGCATGAACGCCGGTGCCGTTGCAGGGCAGACAATTTTCCACTGTCACATTCATCTCATTCCGAGAAGAGAAGGTGACAATAGCAACCCAAGAGGTGGAGTGCGCGGAGTGATTCCCCTCAAGGCTGATTACACAAGATATGTCTAACAACTTCATTTCAGTCGATCCGAGCCTAGAGGACTACTGGCGCGGGATCATTTTATTTGGCCTGAATGTTGCCAGCTATAAATTTGCGCTCGCAAGCGCGTTGCTTGAACTTCAGCCGCAAGCTGGCCAGTTGGTAACACTAGATGATTTAGCTGGCGTCTACGTGAAACATATTACTGAGCATTTAAAGAAATCTGACAAGCAAGGAACTTCGAAAAGCAGTAAATTTCTTGACGCCTGTCGGCAATTTAACGCAAACAAAATAACGCACGACGCATTATTAGACACGACAGTGCGATACGGTTTTGTGAATGTCATAGATGCGTTTCATGTGATAGGAGGCCAAGAAACACCGAAGCGTTTTTTTATGGACGAAAGGAATGCCAGAAAAGGCATCCTTATCACGGATGACTTTTCTCAATTACTCCATCAAGAACAAAGCCTCAATCTTCCGCGTGAAGTGGAGTCCAGGTGGCAGTTAGTAGAGCGGTCGTGGGAATTAGGGGTATCGAGAAGCCTTCTGTCAATTGAATATGACCATGAATCCGAGTTTTTATTTTCACTGAGTAAGAGTCAGCAACGAAAGCCAGTAACTGGCAGTCGAGAAGCATTGAATGGCTATCAAAAGGGCCAATGTTTCTACTGCTATTCCGACATCAGAATTGACCAGAAAGGCTCACTGTTCCCTGACGTCGACCACTTTTTTCCGCACACACTCAAGTCACGAGGATTTAGCTCAATCGTGGATGGTGTTTGGAACCTTGTGTTGTCTTGCCAAGATTGTAATGGCGCTAAAGAAAAGGGCGCTAAAATACCGTGCATTGATTTGCTTGAGAGATTACACACGAGAAATGAATTTTTAATCGGCAGCAATCATCCTCTAAAACAAACGTTAATTCAGCAAACGGGGAATAGTCTTACGAAGCGTAAGTTTTTCTTAAATAGCTTTTTTAACGACTCGATAAAAACGGGACTTCCAGAATGGGCCAGACCCGAAGAAAGGGCTGCCCCTAAATTTTAACGTGATCCTGAGTCTTTCTATTAGTTGCTGAGTTTGGATAATGGGATAGTGAATCTAAGAATTTGGATGTTTTGAAATATGTGTCGATTGCGCATTGTTAAAATCGTCGTCATTACCTGTTCATTAACATCGTCGTATGTTGCTTGTTCAGGAGAAGAGTGGCGGTTTAAAGAAGATGAAGTACCATATATTGGAGAAGCTATTTCGTGTGAAAAAGATGGAACAATCACTCTTCAGAATGCTGCAGGCGCAACAAGAAAGGTGGCAATTAACAAATTAAATGAGAAGTGCAGACGCAAAGCACGTCAGAAATTCGGCTTGGCTATAATTGATATGACCGGTTATTGGAGAAGCGATTCAAACAGCTTTTATGAGATATCTGATAATGTTAATGGGATATTTATTAATCTTATCGATAGTCATCATATTGAAAGTCTGCATGCTAAATTTATCAGAAGAGAGAAAAGCAAGGTTTTTGCCGCAAAAAATTACACAGTAGTATTTAAGAAGCACTTGGAAAAAAGACTTGAAGCGAAACAAGTTAAAATGAAACTATTGCCTAAAGATGGTGACATAGAGGTCTCATTTAATAAGGGGTGGGCAATCAACACTAACGGAGAACTGGTGCGTTTGAATGGAAAAAGTACATGGACAAGAGTTTCAAGAGATGCATTGCCTGCGACAAAGCTTCCCGAGATTATAATTCTATTTCCTCTTAACGGTGGATGATCAATCATCTTCACATCTAAGAATTGCTCACGCACCCCGAAGGATATATGTAGCGTGATGCGCGCTGTGGGTGGGGGGTCGGTTCAAAGCTGAGAACCGAAGGGTTCCCTTACCACGACTGATGGTGCGTTCGTTCTTTTCGCTCTGCACTTGATCGTCGTACACAATTTGTACACAATTCGATGTGCAGTTTTGAGTTTTTGTGTAGGACGTTCATTCAGAAACGTCTTGTTTTACAGGCTATTGCGACATCGAAGAACGGTGAATTTAGATTCAGGACCTAGTGGGCATTTGCCCGTGGAGGTTCGAGTCCTCTCTTCGGCACTCACTTGTATTTTCGTCCTCTTTGCGCCCTTCTTGGCGCACTCGACTGAGGTTGCCCCCAGTTTCTCTCGGCCGCTTTGCAGGGATAATGGTGAAAAGTTCGATTCGCTATGCGAGGGCACAGTCATGAAACTCGAGTTCGTTGGAATCTTTACTTTTACGGGAACCGTTGCGGTTGGAATTGCGGGGTCGCTGTCGGCCCACGACGACAATCAAAGTGTAGGAATCCGATTGCAACAGCAGACGATCGGGGTGCACGCGTGCGACAAGGGTTGCGTTCAAGAACAGCGAAGGGCGTTTTTGTCAGTTTTGAGTAGACAAAAGCAGTATGAGCACGGATTTGTTGCCGGTTACATGCAGGCATATATCGAGTGGTGCGGTAATTTTGACACGATTGTTCCGCCCATCCCCAAACCGAATGAGGGCGCTACATCTTATGCCGATGGTTATGCGGCGGGCAAATCACAGGGGCAGAAAGATGGTGAAGAAAATTGTCCCGAGGAAGACGATTAGCCGAGCAATTTGAAATTACGGAGCAAAGTTGCAGTTGGCTTTGTGTTTTCTATCTCGGTGTTTTTAAACACGAGTGGTAGCGAAAAATTCATATTAGATCGAAGGCCATTACGAAAACGGCGAGCGAGAGGGCGCACGCTGAAAGCGACATAGAAGCTGCGCCTTGACTAATCGCTGAACATGTCCGCGATGCCCCCGAGGATGGACCCCTCGCCAGACGAACTGCCGCCGATGGATGGCGCATTGGCAATGATCCGATCGGCCAGTCGCGAAAATGGCAAGCTTTGCAGCATGACAGTCCCATGCCCTTCTAGTTTTGCCAGAAACAACCCCTCTCCGCCAAAGATCATCGACTTGAGGTTTCCAGCCTTCTCGATCGTATATTGAATGCCATCGGTAAAGCCCACAAGGCAACCTGTGTCGACCAAGATGCTGTCGCCCGCCAGTTCTTTTTTGATCACGGTACCCCCGGCTTGAATAAAGGCGAGGCCGTCACCTTCAATGCGCTGCAAAATAAACCCTTCGCCACCGAAGAAGCCGGCCCCAAGCTTTTTCGCAAAGGCAATGCCAATTGAGGTCCCCATTGCAGCACAAAGAAAAGCATCTTTTTGGCAAGTAAAAGCTCGATTGAAGTCCAGTAAATTGATGGGGATAATGTTGCCCGGGTAAGGGGCAGCAAAGGCGACCCGTTTTTTGTCGGTGGAGATATTTGTGAAGTGAGTCATAAAAAATGATTCGCCCGAAACAGCACGCTTGGCTCCCGCAAGCAATGACCCGAAAAATCCCTCATTGGGCTTTGAGCCGTCACCCATCCGTGCTTCAAAATTGATGCCGCTATCCATGTAAGCCATCGCGCCAGCTTCGGCGATTACTGTTTCATTCGGATCGAGTTCGACTTCAACAATTTGCAGTTCAGCGCCGAATATTTCGTAATCAATTTCATGGCTCGTCGTGCTTATAGTATTCGGTGGATGCGATTGGGGGGCGGACTGGATGGGCACCGCCTGCGCGGAGCGTATCGCTGAAGTAAGGTGACTTAACTCGGCAATTTCACGCAAGGGCATCCAGTCAGCAGAACCTTCTGACCACAACAGGCTATCGGGGGACAGCGGAAGTTCGGCGAGTTCGTTTTTTGAAAAAGGCCCCGATTGTTCATCATTGATCGCGACATACCACTTCTTAACTAAAGTCTGCTGCTCTGGAGCGTCTGTAAAATCAAGTTGAGTATTTTCCTCTCTTGCGGGAGGGTCGGGATACGTGGTTGCCGCGTTTGCGCCTTGGGAAGCTATTTGCGATTGTGGGGTTGGGTTGTTGCTGGAATTAAACAACCCCTTCACGTTTTCGGCTTTGACCCATTTTTCATCAGGCTTCCCCTCAGCACTGCGACAGATCCGAAATTCACGGTGAACCTTGCCTTGGTCCACGGCCGCTTTAAGCTGTTTTGAAGAAACGGGCCCCAAGACTTTATCGTTGTGCTGGATGAACCACTCTACAGCCATGGAAATTCGTTTCTTTTAGAGTTGTCTATTCTCAAGAAATTTGAGTCACTCGGCATTTGTTTTTATAAGAAAGCAAATCGTCCCTTTCGCCTCATATGATCTTGAAATGCACATGTTGCGTGAGGTTGGTAATAGACGAGTAGAGCTGATTGTTTTGATCTTAGACGGCGGCAATGTTACATATTCGCTGCTACGATGAGTCCCCAAACTAATATGGTGATTCCCCCGAGAACGATTCCCGTTACTGCGCTGCCATGCCCGGCGTTGTTTCCGCTGCTCGACATTCCGTTTAAGGCGACAATCCCCAAAATGATTGCTACAATTCCCGCAGGCCCGCAGATCAACAGGCCGCCAATGCCACAAATCATGCTTGCGGTGGCCATGGATGAATAGCTTTTTCCCGAACCGGCCGACTGCGCTGAGGGGGCAGAGGGTCCTGGACGCGAAGATGGCATTGGATTCGATCCAACCGATGAGTGTTCCTCTACCAGTGTCTTAAACTGTTTTAATACGAGGCGGGCTTTCTTTTTTGCATGACCGAAGGTGTCCACCGCATCACTGAAAAAGCCTTTGACTTCGACGCGTGTCCAGCCGTTTCCCGCATCTCGCATCACCGCACTCACACTCAAGCCAAACAGATTAATTCCATAACGCCACTTTGCCAAAAGACTACCCTGCGATGCCGAGTCGGTTTTAATCTTACCCTTGGTTTTTGACATGGCATCGCGCATTAACTGGTATGCGAGATCATAGGGGCCATGGACGAGAGCCACATATTCCGACTCCGCGCGAAACTCCATGCCACCAGCAGTTGCTTGCTGCATGGATGCCTGAGGTGATAGTGAATCGGCTTGCTTTGGAATCGGTGGGGGTGAAGGATTTGCTGCATTGGGATGGCTTTGCAGTGCCGGAAAATCGCGAACCAAGTTCCAGGGTCCTTCCCTCGATTCCGCAATTCCATCGGACTCTAATACCTGTCCGGAAGCCAATCCTTTTTTAACTTTTGCAAGGTCAAACGGTCCTAAGGTCTTATTCCCCCGCCGCAAAAAATAACCAGCCATTGTCAGCCCCTTTCGTGTGGAGTGAGCAATGGCGATTGTAGCAAATGCGCAAAGTTGTTGCAGGAGACTGGGGGGCACCCCCCAGTCTTTATTTCTTCTTTGCAGGGGTGTTAAATGTCATTGATAACCTAATCCTTGTAAGTACGGGAGTTGCGAAAATGGGTAACGAAGCCTATCTCGCTATCGACGAACCATTACGTACAAATCTCTCGTGGGACGAGCGATGGAATGGTGAAGACCAGGGGTTTATTCAATGCTGGGAAACAGGCAGGGCGCGTGGTGATAAACAGCCCGAACTTCGTGAACGAGTAAAAGCAGGCGAGTTGCCACCTCTCGATTGGAAAGGCGGCATCATCAAGAAGCTAAAAACAAAAGTAAAGTATGGAAGCTTATTTTATCTTGCCGAATTGCAGGGCATAAAAGCGGAGGACCTGAACATCGATCTGTCTCAAGAGCATACAAGGATATGTTCAAGGACTGGGCAAACTGTGGTCCTGACGCCAGATTCAACGAAATACAATTTGGCTTGATTAAAGCATGTGGGAGAAATATCTGCACAATATGTTTTTGTGTTTCATATAGCGAGTTTAATCAGATGGATTTTGTTGCAATCGATTTTGAAACGGCTAATGAAAAGAGGGGTAGTGCCTGCTCGGTGGGGATAGTCGAGGTAAAGGGCGGTGAGATAGTTGATAAGCAACATTTTTTTATAAAACCCCTGGAGATGAGATTTGAAAAAATAAACGTGGGCATTCACGGCATCACTCCTGAAGTCGTATCAAATTCACCCATTTTTGGGGATTTGTGGTCACGGCTTTTGCCTTTTTTTGAGCATAGTGTTGTCGTCGCCCATAATGCGTCTTTTGATATGAGTGTGTTACGCTATTGCATGCACGATGCGGCGATTGTGCCACCAGAGATTTCTTACATTTGTAGTTGTAATGTTTCCCGTGCCGCATGGCCGGAATTGAACTCGCACCGTTTGCCAATACTTGCTCACTATCATGGCCTTTCCCTGGAGCATCACGACGCTCTAAGTGATGCGATTGTCTCGGCGCAATTGATGCTTTTAGCGGCGAAATGTTTGTGTGTAAATTCAATCGAAGAAGTTTCACGCGAAGCGGGCGTGTCAATTGGAAGAATAAAATCTTGCGATCAATGGTCACCATCATCTGCACCACGTAAAAAAAAAGGTGGGGACGATTTAGAAATTGAAATCCCGAACGATTACGACATTTCCTGCCATCCGATCTATGGGAAAAGCGTTGTCTTTACAGGCACTTTAACTCACTTTAAGAGAAAGCAAGCAATGGAAATTATCTCATTGTTTGGTGGTTTTCCAAAGAATAGTGTTTCGAGAAACACAGATTACCTGGTGGTTGGTGAACAAGATGAGAGGAGGTTTGCAGAAGGCGCGACGGAAGTATCCAAGATTGCAAAATTTAAGGAATTAAAAGCGGACGGTTGTGATATACAGCTCATCTCAGATGCAGATTTTTCAAAACTGATTTTCGCTCCTTCTGAGGACTAGAGAAAGTCTGCTCTTGACCGATTGCTCAAACGGTGCGTCGCATCCGTCATTTTGGGTGGGGTATTTAACGACTGGCTCTGCAGTTGCGTCGGCCGAAAAGTCGTGAGGCGAGTTTCGGCACCTAGTGGGCATTAGCCCGTATTGGTTCGAGTCCTCTCTTCGGCACTCACTCTCATCAGGGCTTTGCAGCCAATCAAATGCTTTTGGTTGCAGTCAACTCTGTTTCATTGAAACGACCCACGTTCTGCCGCCCACGTTTCGGGCGTTGTAGGCGGTCCAGCCCGGATTTCTGCTCTCGGCCTCTGCTAAGGCCTCGCCCGCACTGTCGCAGTTGTGGACCGTTACCTGTTTTCGGCTCAGCAGCGTGCTGCTGTCGTGTTTTGCTCCCAAAGAAATCGGGCTAGTGAATCCGATCTGGCAAAAACAAATGCTCATCATAAAAGCCAAAGAAAGAATGATACATCGCATGTTTCAGTCCTCTAACGGTTTGTATATTTTGCACTAATCTATTTACCCATAACCCATAGGAAGGTGGTGAGACTACCCCCCAGTCTTCCTCTCCCATGCCTCACATGCATAATGGAGGTATCCGTTACTTTGGAAAAAGGGGGTTGCTGTGTTCGTTAAGCGTCTGTTCACCGCTGCGATCGGTTTTGTCCTGCTGTTCTGTTTTTTCTATGTCGGCGGGTCGTTCCTGATCGGCTTTGTGGTCGGGGTCGATACGGCCGTGGAAGAGCAATCAAAAGCTTCGCCGCCCGATACCGCAAAAATCAAGGAAGAGGCAAAGGAGAAGGCCCGAGCCGATGTGGCAGGCCACCTCCAGGTCATTACGATCACCGCAGTGGTCCTGTCAGCACTGAGTTCGTTGGTGCTGGCCTTTGGAGGGCTGTTGCCCTGGTGCCGGAAGCAACCGCCTGCGGCCGTAGCGAATGACGCAACGTGACAGCCGCACCGAGCCAGTATGCGTTGCTCTAGCGAGCCGGGTTTTCGTACCAGATCAGCCCCAGGTTCTCGCGCTCCTCGCACGTGATCACATCCAGGTCTCCATCTCGATCTATGTCGATGAGCTGCAATAAATCGAACTTGCTCCCCGCAAGATCACTGATCGGATGAACTGCCGGTTCTTTCCCTCGCATCAGGGGCCCCTCAAGCCAACTGATGCCCGGACGACGCGGCGCGGGATTCGGCTCGGTGCTGTGCACCAGATCGACCACCCCGTCCAAATTGATGTCGCCCGCGCAAACCGATTTGCCGCGGTGCGAACCGAACGGTGCCGCAATCGCTGTGGCCTTCCACTCTCGATCTTTGTGATGTGTCAGGATGAGAATCTCACCCTGATGCGTCGCCGCGATTACCTCCTTCTCACCCTCGTCGTCGAGATCGGCATGGTCGATGAACATGACTTCATGGTCCGAGCCACCGATCGGGTGTGCTGGCCAATCGGGCCGGCTTGCCGTTGCCGCATCGCCCGAGTGCTCGAGCCACTTGATCCCGCGGGCTTCGCCACGGCGGTCGCTCAAGAGAATGTCGCTCAAAGAATCCCCATTCATATCTGCTTCGAGCAGCGACATGATCCAGCCGGCACCGATCAGGCGGTGGTACTTCCAGGAATCTAAATCGCGCGCATCCTCCGGTAACTCCAGCCAACCGACACTTCCATCTGCTCCTTTTGAAGAGACGACCAGATCGATCTGCCGGTCGCCATTCATCTGCTTGGGAAGCGCAAACATCCAGGCCTGTTTGCCAGCGGTTGCGGGAATCGGCTCCGTTTTCCATTTTTCTTCCTTGAGGTAATCGCTCGGTGATTTGGGCGCCCAGTGAACAAACATGGTCTTCGTCGCCCCCTCACAGCTACTCACCACATCCATTGCGCCGTCGGCATCGAGATCGACAAAAACGGCATCCTCCGGCGATGCGACTTTGCCTACCGTCACCCGCGGCCACGGTTGCCTTACGCGATCCTTGCCGGGATGCAAATACACCCGCACTATTCCTCCCTCCTCCCAGGGCGTTACCAGGTCAAGCAACCCATCGCCGTTGACGTCGGCGGGCCGCACGCCATCGGCACCGAGTGAGCTATTGTCGATCGTATGACGCGGCCACGACTCGCCTGCAGCGGAGAGTTGCGAGAGGGTGAGTAGGATTATGAGTGATCTGATCATCACGAAAGAGCGATCCAAGCGTCGCATTCCTGTTTGTGGGCAATTGCCGGCAAGCTACTATAACGACTCGGGTTCGCGATACTCTATTTTATTTACATTGCACGGTATGGCCGATACACCAAAAAATCATCGGGGCTGGATCGGTCGGCAGCAATGGGGCCAATTGCTCTTTGCGCATTGGCCTGCAGATTATGAGAATCTTCGCGAAAAAATTCCCAGCGAATTTGAACTCGAAACGTTCGATGGCGACGCCTGGGTGGGGGTGGTGCCGTTTGTGATGTCGGGTGTTCGCTTCCGCGGACTTCCCCCGGTGCCGGGCGTGTCCCATTTTCTGGAACTCAATCTGCGGACCTACATCCGCTATCGAGGACGGTCGGGGGTTTATTTCTTTTCGCTCGATGCCAATCAACCGATTGCCGTGTGGGCGGCCCGCACGTTTTTTCATCTCCCCTACTTTCGCAGTCGGATGTCGATTGGCTCTGAGGAAGGCTCGATCCGGTATGAGAGTCAACGAACCCATGCCCGGGTGCCCACTGCCACGCTGGACTGCACGTATCGGGGTGAAGAGCGAATTGAGACGAGTGCCGGTGATCTGGCCGAGTGGCTGACCGAGCGGTACTGTTTTTTTACCAAAGCGAGGTCCGGAGCGATTTATCGCGGAGATATCCACCATCAAAAATGGCCACTTCAATCGGCGACGGCTGATTTTCGCGTGAATGAAATTGCCGCATCGCTCGGCGTGCAAGTTGCCGACACCGCACCGCTACTCCACTACTCAGAACAACTCGACGTGAAAGTTTGGAAACTGACACGAATCGAGTCTTCGTAGAAGTCTACCAATGAAAGCGGAGGGTAGGCGACCGCCACTTTTCTTGTGGGACTGTTTTCGGTCTAATATTTTGCTGAACCATTTGGGGTGTTCGCTTATGCGCTACTTTTTGTTTTTGCTGCTGCTCTCGCTTGTCGGCTGCGATGGGCCTTACAACCTGGTTGAGCAGGAATATTTTGCGCAGATTGACAGTGAAATTGAGCAGCACGCTCAGGCTAAATTGATCGATCAGGTGGTTGGGTCCAATGCGTTGGAACCACGCGCGTTTTCTCATCGCCGCGAGTCGCTCGTTGAAGTCTCCTCCGAAGAAACGGCATTGGCAAGTTTATGGGGTCCGCTGTTGCGCAAAGCGGATCGCCCGGCAGCAAAAGTAACAACGCAAAAGGTTGATTTCACTGCGAGCGATACGTCAGAAGCGATCGATCTCGTTTGCCCCCGTCTCGATTCGGAGATGCTGAGGGGTAAGGAAAATCGTTTGCGAGGAATCCGACCCGATTCACAGATCGCTGGCGACGTATTGCTCTCTGTTCTAAATCAGGGCCGCAACCTCGAGGAGCATCCGGTTGCGCTTCATTGGTGGAATGAAACGGCGTTGGGAAGTCCGTTGAATTTAAACAACATGCATCGTGTTGAGTTTGTAGAGGCCGAAGAGCTTAGCCAATAACATGAGCAGGATTTCAGCGATTTGTACCTCAAAAAGCGTGAGGAAGGGGCCGCACTGAAGATGTGTTTTTCATCAACACTTTTAGGCCATGGGGCTGCCGCATTTCCGGTAATTGTTGCGGAGAGTTTTTGGGAAAAACCTTCCGTTTTCGGCATACCGTTCGGAGCACTCTTTCTTTTTTGGCTCGCGATGCAAAGTTTGCAAAAGAACAACAAAAGTTCGGAGCAATCGCGATCTGAACTCTCGTCCATACGACGTCAGCAGGAGCGTTCCCGTCGCGAGAAAGAGCGAAAGAATAAGATGCCCAAGTGTCCGTTTTGTGGCGGACGGCTAGAGGGAGAGTACCCCAAGTGTATGCATTGCGCAAGCGACCTAGCGTGGAGGCACGGAAAACCGCTGAAGCCGGGAGACGAAAAACACTTTATCCCACCAGCGCGGAAGACCCCAGGTGGCCCACCACCGCGCAAGACTCGGGGTAAAGATGATTCGAGCGCATGGAAAACCTGTTCGCTTTGCGGCAAGCGACGATTTGTCGCAATGTTCCGCGACTTTGATTCTTCTGGACGGCCCTCGGGACCGACGCACGCAGTCTGCAGTACCTGCCGAGATCGTGGCCTCTAATTGTTTTCGAATTTTTGCCGGTTGGTTTTGCTGCAGGCGGCCCTCATCGCCACCGCAGCAACCGATGAGCAGCGAGCCGATGCCGTGTGTACGTGTGGGGGTTAACCCCCAGTGAGTTCCGTTTTTTGCGCAGTTCGGGGTGAATAGGGGATTGTTTATCGTCTCGGCTCCTCATAGCTTGAGCCAAATAGAATTGTCGCAAACCTCGGTCAACAAGAGTGGCGGCTCTTTTTCTTTGCTTGTCTTTTGCTTGCTAGCTATAGGGGAACTGATATGTGGTGGATGCGATTTTGTGCGACATTGCTGCTCGTGTGTCTCGTTCCATTGCTTGCGTTGGCGGAGGACGAAGATCCCTTTGGTGACGATAGCGATGCCGCCCCTGCGGTCCAAGAAGAAGATATATTTTCTGACTTGGAGAATGATGGCGATTCTGCCGACCCGTTTGGAGACGATGGCGATCAGGCCGCCGGGGCCGCTGTGCCCGCACCGCCCACGCCCAAACCGGACGCTGGAGCTGAGGATCCAGTGGTTGCTCACTGGGAGAGTTTGCTTGACCGCATCCATCAAATCGATGAGCAGGGTAGTCCGGTTGAAGATGCCCTGCCGCTTGCCAAAGAAGCCCTTGCCATTGCGGACAAGCATTTTGGTCCGGATAGCGCTGATACGGGATTAAGCGTTACCTACCTCGCAGATACGTATGCCTCCTTGGGCAAATATGCCGCGGCCGAACCGCTTTATGGTCGAGCGATCAAGATTTACAAAAAGGCTCATGGTGGCGATAGCCTCGAGTATGCAGATGGCCTGTTTGACCTTGCGTTTATGTACCACGATATGATGCGTTACGCCGATGCCGTGGCACTGTATGAGAAGTCGCATGCAATTGCGAAGGAGGGATTGGGCAATCCGGGTCATCCAGATTTAGCCATTGTGCTGAATAATTTGGCGGCTGCCCACTTTCGTCAGGGTCAGCTTGCCAAGGCCGAGGAACTACAAAAGCAGGCGATCTCCGCCTATGCAAACGCTGAGGAAGTGGATGAACTCGAAGAAGCGTTTTATCTCATTGGGTTAGTCCAAATTCAACGCGCGATGGGAAAGTATCCGCTCCGTACTTGGACCGATGATAGCGGTCAGCACCGGCGAGAGGGCGCTTTTGTCGGTTTTGATGGCGGCAAAGTGAAGATGAAATTAAAAGGCGGTAAAGCCTCGTCGGTTCCCTTAAGCCGCTTGAGTCAGGCGGATAAAGACTACGTACTTCTCGAATGGTCCGCCTCGCCTGCGGCGACAGCATCTGATATTCGAGCATTGCTTACCGCTCAAGCAGACATCAACGCAATAGACCAGCATGGCTGGACTCCTCTGCACCTAGCGGCCTTTCATGGGAGCGACCCAAAAATTCTCAGTGTGCTGGTCGCTGCGGGTGCAGATCCGCTGGCCTATGAGCGAACGGATGTGCTCGCTGCGGATTGGGCGTACCAGAACCCAAAAATGCGCGATACGCCCGAGTACCAAAAGCTCGTTGAGGCGACCGAAAAAGCAAGAGAGGCTATTCCGATGCCACCGACCCCGAAACCGGATCAGAGCCAGTAACTGATTGCGTGGTTGTGGCACGGGCCGACCGGCGAATGGTCTGAAGCCTAAAGACAAGTTAGTAAAAATGCTGGCAGCGAAAATCAAATGCGACTGCAGCGAGCGAAGGAAGTGAGGTACCAGTGATGGGGTTTGGTATTCCGGCACAGCACGGCATTCAGTTTTCCATTGCTGGTGGGTCGACGGTCAATGTGCGCAGCGCGGTGCTGGCGAGCTTGCACGTGTTGGGCTGGCCGATCCGTCAAGAGACCGGCCAAACGATTGTCGCATCGGCAACGCTGAGCGTCATGTCGTGGGGTGAGAAAATCACCATTCAGTTTCTGCCGAATGGATCGATATCGGTCTGCAGCGCATGTGCCTTCCCGCTGCAGCTTGTTGATTGGGGAAAAAAACGACAGAATGTGGAAAAGTTACTTGAAACAATCAAGGTCCAGATGAGCTCAGCCCAATGAGTGCCCAATGAGTGATAGCCCGGAGCAAAAAGTTCGCATTCGCTGTCCGCAGTGCGGCAAGGTGGGCAAGGGAACACAAAAGCACCTGGGCCGCACATTGCGCTGCCCGGGATGCAAGCAAGCGGTGCGGTTCGTTGAGGTGAAGGCGCAACGCCCGCAGCAGGGGGCTTCGGTCACCGGACGGCCATCAGGCACCACGAAGTCGCCGGCTTCCTCGAAAACGCGGTCTGTTCCGCAAGCTCCTTCCCGTCCGAAGCCATCGCAAAAGCCGCCTCCGCGACCGACTCAGCAATCGACAACGCCGTCTGCCTCTGCCTTCCCGGAGCCTGTGGAAGAAGAGTCTGGTGGGTTTCCGGTGGTGCAATCGAGTGGCCGAACTTCATCTTCGGTCAGTCGGCGAAGGACCGGCAGTAGGACTGGCAGGTCGGGCAACGTGGGCTCTCGAGATCAAGCGACCGCCTTTTTCTTATCGTATTTTTTGGGTTTCTTTGGGATTGATCGATTTTATCTCGGTCAACCGCTCCTTGGCATTCTCAAGCTAGTCACCGGAGGTGGCTGTCTGATTTGGTATTTGGTCGATACTTTTTTGGTTGGCTGCGGCGTCATGCGTGATGGTAACGGCAAGCTGTTACGCGTGCATGTGGCAGGTACCCCGCGGAAGAGTCAAGCGGCAGCATACTTGCTTTCGGGATTACTAGGGAGTTTTGGGGTCGACCGCTTTTACCTGGGGTATGTTGGTTTAGGTATTATTAAATTGTTGACCTGTGGAGGATTTGGCATTTGGAATCTGGTCGACTTTATTTTGGTTGGTATCGGATCGATGCGCGACTCGGACGGTAATTCGCTTAAAAGATAAGCCTCGCAACGAGTTACTTTCGCCCATTTCGCAAAGAGAGGCGAATTGCAGGGCTTGCGATGGTTCTTAATTGCCTCATTTTTTATTTGCCCATTCTTTTCGCAATCGGTAAGATTCTGCAATCGGATACCGTCGTTCACTTGAGGAGGAGGCACTCAGCATGAAACGGTTTGCAATCTTTGTGGCATGTGGTCTTTGCTTGTTTGGGGCCCATACGGCAGAAGCGCAGTATGGCTACGGCTATGGTTACGGAGGCTACCGATCGCCCGATGCGGTAACGGTTCGGGTGGGGAACGTGTATTACCACAGCAACGGCGCGGTGTCGGTGGCCCGCGGTAACCGGTATTACCACAGTAATGGCGAAGTGACTCGCCAAGTGTCGCCCAATCTCTATTACCACAACGATGGCAATTCAACCCGGCGGGTCGGTAACACCTATTACCACCGTCGTGGGGGCGGTTACATCCAGCAGGGTAATGTCTATTACCACTATTGGGGTCGCTGAAAGCTGAATGCGACGACCGTGATCGAAGTTCGGCAAAGTTGAGGCCGTGCCGCTTGCGCGGAACGCTCTTTGCGCGAGTACGGCGATTATCCCTTGTTCCTGCGGAGATGTTGTGTCTAATGTCTCGCAATCGTGTTTCGGTCGCCTCGGGGCTAAAATTTTTGAGGAGTACGTCATGTCCTTTCAATTGACTGCCCAACACCTGCTGGGGATTTGCGGCTTCAGTTTACTTGTGGCTGTGAGCCAAGCGGCACGCGCCGATTTTCCCGTGACGGCGTTCGGTGAAAGAGGGCCCTACCGGGTGAGCATGTCGGAAGTGTCCGGACAGGGTTTGCTGCTCGTACCGCACGATGCGAATGGCAACACGGCGAACGGCAAAGCTGCAAAAAAACAATGGCCGGGGATCGTTTTCGGCCACGGACTCTGCGGCCCGGCACGCAGTTACTCGCAATCGCTCGAACGACTCTGTTCGTGGGGCTTTGTTGTGATCGCGAACCAGGAGCAGGAAGATTGTGGCGTGGTGAATATCGGCAATCCCATCGAGTCGATGCAGTCCGCAGGTAAATTCCGCTACTGTGTGGACTCGTCGGTGATGGCCGGCAATATCAAAAAAAATCTCCATTACCTTGCATCGCGCAGTGATGTGAATCCCGATGCCTTGGCGCTGGTCGGACACAGCATGGGAGGAGGCGTTTCGATCGATGTCGGGGTCAGCGTGAATGCGGAACAGCCAGGGTTCGTCAAGGCGGTTGTCGGAATTGCACCGTGGAATGGCGCGCGTCCGGTCCCCAGTTCGCAGGTTTCGAAGCTGAACGCGCCGCTGCTCATTTTTTGTTCCAACTCCGATAAGCTTTGCCCCTGCTCGGGGGCATCCACGGCCGCCGAGAACGTCTCGGTCGACCTTCCCATACCACTGCCCGGATTCGCCAACAAGATTGCCGATCAGATGGCCGAGGCGGGAATGCCCTTCATCTTCGGCCCCGGAGCAGACGTTTACTGGCACGGTGGTTCTGCTGCTATTTATAAACATGCGCGGACCGCCACGCTGGTCGAGGTGCGCGATGCAAATCACTTCGCCATCGCCGGGACCGATGGCAAACAGTTGGAACAACTGATGTATCACTTAACGAAGGTCAACGGTCTGAAATTCAATCTTTCAGGAAGACCGTATCGGTGGATTCCGACGCTCGAGTACACCGTGGCATTTCTCTACGACAAGCTGCAGCTTGACCCTCAAAAGGGACAGGCGGTGATGGAGAAAATCGCCAGCGACGAGCGGATCGCGAAAGTCATCTCGAAGTAGCGGCAAAAGAGGTTGGGAGGTGCAAAACGATGCGTGATATGCAGCAGGTGGTCGAACGTATCCGCAAGTTCCGGAACGAACGGGATTGGATGCAGTTTCATCATCCCAAAGAAATGGCGGCGGGTATCGCCATTGAAGCGGCGGAGTTAATGGAACTGTTTCTCTGGAAGACTGAAGAAGAGCAGATGGCGATTGTTGAGTCGAAGCGGGAGCAGATTGAAGAGGAATTGGCCGACATCGGCATGTTTTTGCTGGAACTTGCCGA
Source organism: Planctomycetaceae bacterium (assembly GCA_902630355.1). Classification (GTDB taxonomy): domain Bacteria; phylum Planctomycetota; class Planctomycetia; order Pirellulales; family UBA7805; genus UBA7805. Next base: position 1,010 of record CACOUL010000013.1, on the reverse strand, counting down.
CAATCTGAACGTCGATCTGCTGGCTGCCATCGAGGCGAAAATCGAAAAGAATGCGAAAAAATATCCGATCGAAAAGGCGAAAGGTCGGAGCGATAAATACACGGAGTTGTGATCGAACCATCGAGCAATCTGCGGGCGCGTAAGCAGCGATAGCACTGCTTCGATCTTGCTCGATTCTGCATAAAACGCTAGTGAGCCCGCATGAAATTCTTCGTTCGGTGTATCGGGCTTCTCGGGCCGTTGGTGGCGTTCTGCATTTCCTGCAGCGCTGTTCCCGAGCAACAAGGATTGCTCGAGACAGAAATTCCCGATGCAAAAATCTCGTCGCGGAATTTACGGATCATGGTCTCGGAGTACGTGCCGAGTTACGCCCATAAAATTGAATCGACGGCCGATAACATACTCGCCAACTCCCAGGACAGGACGATTCGCCAGAACGCGCTGCTCTGGAAAATCAACGCGATATCTGCCGGTTTTGGTGCAGCGACCCGCCCCGATCCGCTGGGTTCGTATTTCGATCTTTGGGTTCTCACGCGTCAAATGATGCATCTGTTCGAGACTGCCGATGACCCACAATTCGGACCGTGGCAGCAAGATGCCATCGTCGCCTGCCAACAACTCGATGCGCGGCTGATCGAAATCAACCAAAAACTCGACTCCCAAAACGCATTTGTCGAATCGTTCGTGGAGGAGACGGCCAGGCAGCATCCGCTCAGCAATCTCTATTTCGATCGCACCCCGCTGGCGACCGAAAACATTGAAAGTATCCGCCCGCCCAAACACGATATGCTGCACGTGGTTGCGTCGATGCAGGACGACGTCAAGGAGATGCAGCGACTTTCGGCACTCTATGCTGAATATCTTCCCAAACAGGCACGTTGGCAGGCAGAACTGTTGGCCCTTTCGGTACACACGATGCCGGCGGTCGAATCGACGCTTGCCGACCTGGCGGTCGCGGCGGATGCGATACACCACATGGCAAATTCGGCAGCAGAAATGCAAAAAAGCTT